>CAYNEF010000038.1:0-36483 GCA_964396165.1 uncultured Pseudobdellovibrionaceae bacterium | reverse complement strand
ATAATGGGTCATGTCGGTACTTACGATAATCAATATGTCTTTGCGATCGCCAATGGTTTTCGCAAGTGCTTCTCCGACTTTTTTGCAGGCATCAAACCGCAAGGGGCCGAGTACCAGCGGCACAATTTTTACTTTGGGGTTTTGGTATTGCAAGAACGGAAGCTGTACTTCAATCGCGTGCTCGGATAAATGCGCCATCATGTCTGAATTGATTTCTTTACACGCGAGACGAAATTTTTCGGCCACCACACTGTCAACGTGCACTTTACCAAGTGGAGTATCCCAACTGCCTTCGTCCCAAAAAGATAGAAACGGCCCACGGCCCGTGTGATTGGGGCTTAAAATAATGACCGTATCCGGTACTACAATTTTTTTATAAACAGCCCCGGCAATTTTGCCAGAGTACATATAGCCAGCATGCGGAACAAAAATTGCCATCGCATGCTTTTTTTCTTCTGACGGATCGTAGTACTTCGTCAGTTTTTTAAGCAGTACGTCTTTTTCTTTGGGATAAAATTTCCCCGCCATAACAGCAGGACGATACCAATTCATAAATTCCTTCAGTCAGATTGTAGCGTGCTCAGTTGTAGCGAATGAGTTGTCTTACAATTACATTTATCCAGTTGTAGGTTACGCAAGATTTAAATCCGAGAAAATTCACATACTGGCTGCGGCACAAATAATTGTAGCCTGGACCATTCGCTGTCATAAACTGGTTCGCGTGAGCAACGTTGCCCATATACGGAGTAACAAACTGAATTTCGTTCCAGTTAAAAGATACCGTATGTCTCATGCCGCCATTGGTCGCTTTAAAAACGTAACTGCTGCCACCTACATTGAATTCTTCATCAAAATACGCGAGCACGCGTCTTTGGCTATTTACGACCGCAAATTTTGCAGGCACTTGAGGGCGCGGAAGCAGTGGATGATAAGCATCCCAACGTTCAATGCCATAATTTTTTAGTTCTGCCCACACGACTTCCACAGACTCGTTTGCCATTTGGGTAAAAGAAATCGTGTTCGCACGCGCGAACTGCGAAACAAGGGCAAGGATTAAAAAGAGCTTTGATATCTTCATGTTTTCTATCTGGACAGAGATATAACGCACGACTGCCTATACAGCAACCCTCTTGGTAACTACGCCTTAATCTTCTTCATTTCAGGATCGAATAAAGGTCTAAGTGAGGCCATTGCCGGATACATTTTGCCTGCAATATCCACTTCCCACTTCGCATTGTTGATATAGTCTGGCGTGACAGGTTCCCCTGCTTCAATCATGGCAAGCCCGACTGCACCACCGAGGGTATGTCCATAGGATGCTGCACGAATGTAGCCTACAGGTTTTCCGTTACGGTGCACGATTTCTGCGTGGTACATCATCGCTTCTTTATCTTTTACAAGAACCTGAACCATTCGGCGGTTCATCGGAGCACCTTTTAATTTCAGAAGCGGCTCTTTGCCGATAAAGCCATCGGGTTTATTGAAATCAAGCGCAAAAGCCAAACCTGTTTCAAACGCGTTATCAGTATTGTCTATATCGTGGCCGTAATCGCGGTAGCCTTTTTCCATTCGTAAACTGGCAAGCGCTTTTAATCCCGCATGCTTCAACCCGAAATTTTTTCCGGCTTCCACCAAGCGATCGTACACATGCACGGCTTGTTCTGCTGGAATATAAAGTTCATAACCCAGCTCACCTAAGTAAGTGATACGCACAAGAAGTACGCGCGCATAACCAATATCAATTTCGCGAGCTGTTCTAAACGGGAAAGCTTCGTTGGAAAGATCTGCCGTTGTCAGACTTTGCAATAACGCACGCGATTTCGGACCCTGAATATTCAACTGGCCGTAACCGGAAGTGACATCTGTCACAAAGGCATGGGCATTCTCAGGAATATTTCTCTTCATCCAGGTCTCTGCGTGGCGTAGCTGGGTATCTGTCACAACGACAAAATACTTTTCGTCACTCAGTTTGGTCACCGTAAGATCGGCTTCGAGTTTGCCCGTTTTATTCATCCACTGGGTGTAGGTAATCATGCCGGTTTTACCGTCGACATTATTTCCTGAAATATAATTCAAGGCTTTTCCGGCATCTCTTCCCTGCACCATAAATTTGCACATGAAAGACATGTCCATCAAGATCACGCCCTCTCGAGCTGCGTGGTGTTCTGCTTCCCAATACGGAAACCAGTTCATCTTGCCCCAGGATAATTTTTCTACTTCGGGTTTTACGCCAGGAGGCGCGTACCAATCTGGAGATTCCCAGCCGCTGACATCTTTAAAATACGCACCTGCCGCTGCAAGCCTGTCATGAAACGGAGATTTTTTTGCTCCTCGCGCGGTTTGCATCGACATCGTTGGATAATGACATCGGTACACAAGCCCCAAAGACTCTGCCGTTCTTTCACGACGGTATTCAATATTGTTTTGGTAAGGAAGAAGTCTGTCGATATTCATTCCCGTAACATCCATATCGGACGTCCCGTTGATGATCCAATGCGCCATCATGCGGCCAATTCCCCCACCGGTCAAAATACCGATTGAGTTAAGCCCCGCTGCAACGAAATAATTTTTTACTTCAGGCGACTCTCCCATCACTGGGCGCAAGTCAGGAGTAAAACTTTCAGGACCACAGAAGAATTTTTGAATCCCAATTTTCATGGAAAGCGGCACACGAGACATGGCTTTTTCTAAATAAGGCGCCATGCGATCCCAGTCGGGCGGAATTTCAGCGAATGAAAAATCTTGCGGAATGCCTTCTACTTTCCAGGGGGCACAGAGTGGTTCAAATAAACCAATCATCAAGCCGCCCACTTCTTCTCTAAAATACCCGTAGGAAGAAGGATCTTCGAGAACAGGCAAATTTTTAGGCAAATCGGGAATATGTTCGGTAATTAAATAATAATGTTCAGCAGCTTGGTTAGGGATATTCACGCCGCAAAGTTCGCCCAATTGGCGCGCCCACATACCGGCACAGTTGACGACGTATTCGCACTTGATGTCACCTTGCAAAGTTTTGACACCGGTGACTTGTCCGTTTTTCTGTAAAATTCCAGTGACTGTGACATCTTCGATAATTTTAGCGCCCTGCATGCGAGCGCCTTTTCCGAGCGCCATCGTAACGTCGACAGGGTTTACACGCCCATCTTCTTTCACATAGAAACCTGCAAGTATGTCGTCTGTCTTTGCGAGAGGAAAAAGATCTTTAACCTGGTTTGGAGAAATTTCGTGTACGTCTACTCCACACAAACGGTTAAAGGCAGAAACGCGGCGGTATTCTTCGAGCCTGTCTTTATCGCAAGCGACTTCGATAAATCCACAAGGTTTAAAACCTGTGTCCTGACCTGTCTCTGCTTCAAGACGGGCGTACAAATCGCGCGTATATTTTCTTAATTCTGTGGAAGTTTCGGATGTGGAACCAAAGGTCACCATGAGACCAGCAGAGTGCCAGGTCGTGCCGGAGGTCAGCTTATCGCGTTCGAGCAATACGACGTCTTTCCAGCCCATGTGCGCCAAATGGTAGGCGACAGATGTGCCTATGACTCCGCCCCCAATAACGACTACACGTGCGCTTTCCGGTAACTGGCTTGCCATCTCATTACTCCTTTGAAACCACTGAATCTAGGCAATGTTCCAGAACCCGTCAACGTCCGGGCTATTAATGTTATTCCTTTAGTTTTGTCCCCTTAAGTAAGTATTTTGAATCCGTTTCGATGGCGTTACTACAGATTAAAACAAAAAAAGTGGGTTTAGTAGGGTAGTTAGGGAATGCGACTTTGGGGTTGGAGCACTTCCCTAGCTACCCTACTAAACCCACTTTTTTTGTTTCGCTATGGCTTAAAGTTTCTTACTTTTTTCTATTTCGCGGTAGTCGTATTTATCCAACTTTTTGGCCCATTTAAGATAGGCGTGGCGAGGCCGGTCTTTAACGGTGAAGCTTGTAAAAAATATCTTTTTTAGCTCGCTCCGCGAGATCTTGTTCTCAAAAACAGCACGATACAACGCTTCTCCAAAAATTTGCCCAAGCGCTTTAGAAACTTTAAAGTAAAATGCTATTTCCTGATTGGATTTTGCTTTATTCGAAATTTCAATCCCAGCGAATTTTTTTCCACCCTTAAAGAAATTCCGCTCCCGCTCCAAGTGCTCAAGCGCTGTTTTTGCAACTAGCATCTGATCCGTAGACTTGCCCTTTTGCATTTTTCTCAAATCACTAGGCCCGTTACACTTTCTGTTGTGGTTCACAATTTTCGAACCGATAAAGCCGAGTGCTTCCATCCAGATAAAAGTATAAAAATCCTGCCTTGGACGGGTAAACAGTCTGTCAAACCCGCTGAGTTTTGCATGCAGGTACTGGGCAGTCAGAGATGCCGAGTGGTTTAAATTCAGCGAAGTTAAAAACAGCAAATTGCCTTCGGGAATATACAGGCTTTTAAACTGCGTGAAGTAATAGACTAGAAGATTTAATTCGCGCTTGGTGTATTTTTTCGAAAGACTTGAGAGAAAACTTAAATCAAAGGGCCCTTTGATTTGAAAATCATCAAAGCCGTCGGTATTTACCTCGAGAAATTCTCCCAGGTGTTTTATCAAATCTTCAATTTCGTGGGTATGCTCAAGCTTATGGACTGCATCGGTGGGGTCGAGAAGTTCTCGCTCCTGCGATTCGGATAAAAGTTCCACCCATTTCACATGGCTTTGCAACTTTACCCACGGAGGCGTGTTCATGACACAGTACACGCCTTTTTTTACCCGCACGACATCGACGAGTTGCTCCACGCCTTGCTCGACCAATTTCCAATAAAATTTTTCGCTATTTTGATGAATGATGAGAGATTTTCTTTCTAAACTTTTTTTGGCAAGCCCTGTCTTTACGTTTTTTGGAAGATGTTTTTCCGCACAATGCAAATCCCCAATCAAGACGACAACCAGGGCATCCGGATCCTTTTCGGTTAATTCACACAGGATAGAGGATGCGTACTTGTCTCTTTCTTCTAAAGAATATTTTTTATCACGTGCCTCGGGACTAATGCCGATAATCTCGATGTTGTTCTCTTTGGCGAAGAGAAAAAGCTCGCGGTAATTTCCCCAGGAAAAGCCCCAGTTTTTGTGAAACCGAATTTTCTTTAAGAAGTCTTCTTCGCTCAATTTACCGCTCAAAAATCGCTTTATCACCGCCCCGTCTTTATTCTGCAACATCTCCAGGGCCAAAAGGATGCGTCTTTGCTTTCTTTTTAATAACTTAACCGAGTCTCTTAAAAGCCTTACGACTGTTCTTTGTGCCTGTGAAAGGGTGTGATAATCTCCAAAGAAGACAATTTGACTATTTAGGATGTCTAAAAGGAGTTCGCGCTTGGTCGAAAGCTCCTGATAATCTTGAAAGTCGCGTTGGTACTCCTGAAAGTACTTTTTCATTTCGGGAGATAGCCCCCCGAGAAGACCTCGGGCATGCGAACGTAATCTGTCATACAGGGCGCGTTGAATACGAAGAAGATGTGTGCGAGGTAACATGATGCGAAATATATTTAAAAGATCCCCTGTTATTTTATATCAAGTACTCGGCATCCTCCTAGTTTTTAACGGAGCTGTTAAGGCCGCTCCCACGGCGGTAGAAACTCCGTCGAATGTGTCGTTGGAAGATATTTTAAAAGCGACCATTCAAAACAACGGCATGATCCAAGAATCCAATGCAGATGTGGATGTCGCAAGAGCCCAGCTGGAACAAGCCAAAGCAGCGCTTTATCCCAAAGCAAGTGCGATGGTACTTGCCGCACCCATTTTTGAAGAAACCGGAAACGCGTTAAGCTCCCAATCGAACTGGAGCAAGTGGGGACCGTTTGTGACTGGGGGAGTGCAAATTGTTCAGCCTCTTTACACATTCGGCATGATCTCGAGTTACCGCAAAGCTGCTGAAGGCCAAATCGAAGCGAAAACGGGGCTCGCCAATGCAAAAAAGAATGATGTCATCATGCAGACCAAAGAAATGTACTTTGGCTACCAGATGGCGACGGACCTGGAAAAATTAGTCGATGATTTGGGTTCCTTTCTGGAAGAAGCAGTAAAAACGGCAGAAGAAGCGGCAAAAGAAAAAAAGAAATCGACGGTAAAACCACATGATGTCTTTAGACTGAAAACCGCCCTAAACGATTTGCAGCAAAAAAAATTGTACGCCACTGCCGCGAAAAAAACTGCGGAACGCGCTATCGCATGGCTTTCCGGACTGCCGTTTAAAAATTTAGAAGTGGCAAGGCTGAAAGCTCCTGTTTTTGAAAAACAGAGTCTGGAAGAATATATCAAGCTAGCAAAGGCGAACCGGCCAGAATTTAAAGCCCTCTCTGCTGGACAAGAAGCCCGTATGGCTTTGAGAGATGCGAAGCAAGCGCAAAGTTATCCGATTGTTTTTGTCGGCGCCTTTGGTCAAGCCGGATGGAGCCCAGTCAGAACCAAGCAACCCACAGTTTTTGCCAATGATCCGTTTAACGGACTTACAGGTGGCGTCGGTCTCGGCGTGAAATTTGATTTGGAATTCATGCGCCACTCGGCAGAAGCACAGGAGCAAGCGGCAGAAGCCTCCAAGTTAAAAGCATTGGAAACATACGCTGCTCCCGGTATCGAGTTGCAAGTAAAAAAGGCTTACTGGGAACTGGAGCAAGCGCTGGACGGACTTGCTATCGCTGAAACGCGAAAGGCCACTTCCAAAAAATGGTTTGTCCAAAGTGGAATGGGTTGGTCTATCGGAATCACCGCAGCAAAAGATTTGATGGAAGCGTTAGAAGGTGATGGGATGTCCCGCAAAAACTATATCGAAACAGTGTATGCGGCTAACATGTCTATTGCGCGCCTCTCTCAAGCCGTCGGCAAAGAATTGAAAAAGTAGTCACTTTTTCCCATTTCAGGTAAATTAACTACATATGAGCTACGACGATCGCAGATCCAATACGCGCTTTAGTGTAAAAGTGCCGGCTCGTATCAAGTTACAGCCCAACGCTCTACAAAGTTTCTCGATTGAAATTCTCGATATCTCTCTCGGAGGAGCACGCATTCAGTGTTTAAAACCTGTTATTCAAGTAGGTCAGGAAGTTTTTATCGAACTAGATCAAGATGGGTGGAAGCTTATCGCAGGCCAAGTCACTCAATTAGATGAAGTGGAATATATTATTGATGAAGACGCTTCATCCGAAGTCAAGTGGGCAAAACCGGGTGAAATGGGTACGTTTGGAATTAAATTTAAAACTCTGACAGATTTGCAAAAAAAACTTTTACAGAAAATTCTTATCAAATCCTAACGGGATTGTTCGCCGCCACGTTTTCGCATCTCTAAAAGTACATTTATTTCTTCAGCGGGAAGATTGGTCAGCCCACCCAGTTCGACTGCAGATTTTAAAATTTGCGCGGAATGTTCTAGTCGTTCCATCCCGTCGTACGCTTCTTCAATCGATTCTCCCCAACTCAAAGCACCGTGACGAGAAAGAAGCATCACACGAGAACTAGGCAAGTAAGGATGTAAGACTTCTCCCATGTTTAATGTACCGGGGCGTGCATACGGTGCAATGGGAATCGTTCCCACTGCCAAAATAATTTCAGACAAACACGCATTGGGTAATTGTTTTAATTCTGGCTTTGCCACCGTCCATGCGATTGCAGTCGGCGGGTGAGCGTGCACAACAGCAACCGCTTTTTCACAGCGCTTAAATACTTCAAGGTGCATCAACCTCTCTCCACTTGGATTGCCTTCAAGAACTTTGTTATCCAACGTGATAAGCGCCAGGTCTTTTTCCGAAATAAACCCTTTATTCATTGCTGTAGGCGTAATTAATATCGTGTTATCAGAAAGACGCACACTGACATTTCCGTCGCAGGCGGCAAGCAGATTTCTTTGATGCAGCCTTTTGCAGATTTCCACTATTTTTGCGCTAGCAGCACTTCGTTCCATAGGTCGCACTATAACAGCCCGTATAGTTAGTGCAACTCGACATAAAAAACTTAAAAAGGTAACATATATGAATACACGAAACTCCTTGTGAAAAAACTCACTACATTTGAGGCCTTTGGCCGTTTTTCAAAGCAAGGTTATCACTCCAACCACTTTGTGTGGTTTTTAGCTGGAGTAGATTTTTTTGAAGTAGAGAACTGGCTTTTCGCGGTAAAAAAACAAGGCAATGTCCTATTGATTGTGCTCGATCCCCTTCCCCCTGAATCTGAAAACAACGGTTTTAAAGGTATGGAAGATAGCGCGCTTGTTTTATGTAAAGCACTGGGCGCAAAATATAGTGTTTTTGTCTGTGTGTACGAAGAACTCTCAAAACATTTGATACAAACTGGTTACGCACGCCTGGATATTGGAAAAGATATCTGGCTCAAAGTTTCAGGATGGTCTCCGCGAGGCAACTCTGCAAAGGGAGTACGCGCGGGCCGCAATCAAGCAACTAAAAAATCTGTGCGCGTTGTGAAATGGGAAGGAGCTTCGTTAAACAGAGAACAGATCTCCTATTTAGAAACACTCGCTTCTCGATTTTTAAAAAAACACTGGTTTATTTTAAATAGCTTTTTAAATGCGGTGAAGCCTTCTGCTTATGCGGCAGAGAGAAATTACTATATCGCGATAAACAAAAATGAGGAAATCGAAGGGTATCTAGTCGCTAGCCCCATCCCAGCAGAAAAAAGTATTTTTTTTGAAGATATTATTTTGGCTGAGAATGCCATCAATGGCGTATCTGAATTACTCTGCTGTAGCGCGATTTCTGATTTGGAAACCGTCGGTATGAATCAGGTGAGTTTAGGAATCGTACTGGGCTCTCCTCAGATAAAAAAAGACAAGGTAAGTTTTCCCGCACCAGTACGCTTTTTTCTGAATGCAATTGTACCGATGCTGGACAAAACATTGGGCTGGTCGGGGCTGCAGACATTTCGCATGCGTTTCACGCCTTACGAAAGCCGCAGTATCTTTCTGGCCGTGAAATCGGTGAATGGTGTGCGGTTAAACACCTGGGAATGGTTAAATATCGCCTTCCGCCTATTCCGCGCGTTTAACCCCAAAACAAAAACTTACTCCTTAAAAGATATAAAGACCGCTCCCCTATTTAATTCTTTCAACCTGACTGGCGTCCTGCAGTTTGCAAGTTGGCTCTTCAGTTTCATTGATTTTTAAAGTAAGGATTTAATTTTTTGTCGTATCCAGACATGCAGTGGATCTTCGTGGCTTCTTTCGTGCCAGATTTGAGCAATGTGAATTGGCTCAATTTCAAAAGGGCATTTAAAAGTTTCAATCGGCCAAAATTCCATTGTGCCTTCTACAAATCTCTTTGTAGCTGTTAAAATCAAATCCGTTTTTACAATAGAAAGGGCATTCGTAAGCGCGTTGGGTGTGCCCAACACAAGCCTGCGCGATTTTCCGAGCTTTGCAAGCCTGTCATCTGTAATCGCCCAAAGTAAACCTTGGGGGGAAATCATTGCGTGCCCATATTCTAAAAAGCGATCGAGAGTTATTTTTCCTTGCAGGATCGGGTGTTTTTTTCTCACAGCACATACATAAGGATCATCGAACAAATCCTGTTTGATAAAATTAGAAGGAATATTTTCTCTTACGACTAGCACAGTTAAATCACAGTCGCCTTTTTCCATTTGCGTTTTTTGCAAATGCCCACCTGAAGGTCGAAAATCGAGAGTCACTCCCGGTGCTTCCCGATTCACAATTTCTGCAAGCTGGGGGGCCAGCAAAAATTCGATGTAATCTGTTGTCGCAATCGTGATTTTTGCTTTTATCTTTTTGATATCAAAATCAAGTGGTGCATAAACTTTTTCAATCGATTTGATTGCTTCACGTACAGTATAGGAAAGTTCAATGGCCTTTTTCGTGGGCGTAATTCCTCTCGTACTGCGGACAAAGAGCTCATCTTGAAATTCATCGCGCAGGATTTTAAGAGAACGAGACAGATTGGGCTGCGACATTCTTAAGCGTTTTGAGGCTTCTGTAACGCTTCCAGTCTCGAAAAGAGCGTTAAAAATAACCAGTAAATTCAGATTCTTAGTTAATATATTTGCTTTTGATATACTCATTATAAATACTATCTATTTTATTTATATGTTACAGATCAGTATGGTGCTTTTCAAGCCCGAGGGAAATAAATCCCCGGCAAACAATGAGAGTACCATGAACACACTAATTAAAAGTCTAGTCCTAGTCCTTTTAGTCTCTAACTCGCTTTTTGCGAAAATTATTGAGTCTAAAAAAATGTCTGAAATCCTAAAAGATGTCACACCTGATTCGCTGGTCGTATTTGATTTGGATAATACGATTATGCAGGCCGGCCAAACATTGGGAAGCGATCAATGGTTTGATCACAGAATCGAACAACAAAAAGCAAAAGGGATTGCGGTTGAAGAAGCTGTAAAAACAGCTGTGAAAGAATGGGAAGCCATCAACTACAAAGGCACTGTCAGCCTTGTAGAAAAAACTACGCCTTCGATTGTGCGATCATTGCAAGACGATGGAATTGTCACAATGGGCTTAACTGCACGTCCTGCTACCTTTATGAATCAAAGTTTAAAACAACTGAGACAATTAAATGTTCCACTTTATAAAAACACCATCAGCGAAGAAGTGATTACAATTAAAGCCAAAGATGTTGCCACATTCAAAGAAGGTTTGATGAGTGTCGGTGGAAACAACAAAGGCACTATTCTTGTAGAGCTCATGAACAAAGTGGATTTTCATCCTGAAAGAGTTCTCTTTGTGGATGATAAAGTGAAGAATGTGACGAACGTCGATAAAGCTCTTAACGATGTATCGATTCCTTCATTTGCATTCCGATATGGCGCTGCTGATGAAACAGTGAAAGCGTTTGATGCTAGATTAGCTGATTTTGAATATGACTACTTCGTGGAAAATGGAGTGGTACTCTCAGACCGCCAAGCTAAACAGCTCATGAAGTAGAAGTAGCATTGTTCGGGGGTCTAGTAGTATTTAGTCGGTAAGCGCTCAACACCAAGTCGCGTTACCAACTAAATACTACTAGACCCCCGAACAAGGTTCTAAATCCTCTGCATTTGTGAATGATAGTTTAACGTCCCATCCATTTAAAAATCTTGCCTTAAGTAGCCTGCCGAGAATCTTCCTTGAGAAATATTGGTGAGTGGAAAAAAAATGGGGAGAAGCCCCCCGGCTTCTCCCCTGACTTTGCGGTGTTCACGGTCAAGTGAACACTCCCCGATTAAAGACCGTATCCTCTATTGCGAAAATGAAAAACTTACTTCAGAACTGTGTCCGACGAGTTCACCGCCGTCATCCCCCTGCTCTACCGATCCGTCATACGGATTGATATGGCGGATGGGTCGAGAGATGCCTCTGATACTGCTTGGCTGTGCTAATGCGCGGCCAGTTCCTAAAAATCCTCTAGGCGCCGGGTTGTAAACAAGGGATGAATTTGCAGCGATGATTTGTTTCGTGCTGCCGCCTTGTTTTGATTGTGCGATATCCAATTTGGATGTACCGCTAATGCCGCGTTTGCCTAAAACTTTTCTATACAATGTCATTCCTCTTGCATTCACTGTTTGAACTGCACCGTTCATTGCAGTGATAGACTGTGCTGTGCCACCTAATGCTGTTCCACCTTTTAAAGAAGGAATACCGGATTGAGAAACGAGATGTGATTGAGCGCTGCCAGAAGAAGCAATGCCTCTTCCAGTCGATTTTGCAAAACCTGTGGAAGAAGGAAGTGAACCACCTGCTGCACTCGTACTTGCTCCTGCTAAGTTGTTCGCAAGCTGTGGACCGCTAAAAGTTCCTTTTGTGGCTGCTGCAGCACCGTTTGTTCCAGTAGCACGGGAACCTGCGCTGTACACTTGGCCAGCGCTGGATGTAGCACTTGTTAAAGTCAATTTTTGGCTACCAGGAATATTGTTCTTGCTACCAAAACCTTGGCTTAAACCGGCTTTGGCAATTTCAGCCTGAAGAGATTCTTTATTTAGTTGCAATTGCTGATCTGCTTGTTTGTTTGCAAGGTCGATGCGCTTGTTGTTGTAATCTGTTTCCAGAGCGCGTTTTTCTTTTTCAAGCTGGTAGTTTTGATCGCGCTGTGTGCGCAGCTCAGCAAGTTGTCTTTCCAGTCTGTCCGTTGCGAATTGGTTGTTCTTGTCGGCAACTTCCACTGCAACTTTGGTTTGGAACATGGTGATTTCTTTTTGCTGATCACTTAAATATTTTGCATTGTCTGCTGCAATCTTTGTCATTTGTTGCTGAGATTGAGCTGTAATCTGCGCAATTTGTTTATCGGCATCTGCCTGGATAGCGACTGCTACGATTGGTGCTGTTGCAGCAATGATTGCTGCTAAACCTTGTAAAATCTGTCCGCTTCCTACTCCTGATTGACCTTCTTCATCTTGTGCTGCGGCAAATGCGTTATTTAAAATTAATTCATTCACAATAGCAAACACGGGGAAGAATTTTCCTACGCTTGGAAGAAAACTAATGCCTTCACGCAATTTTTTACGTTTCTTAGCAGCTTTGACTTTCTTTTCTTTAGAAACGCCGACATTTTTAAAGAAGTTATCATCTTCTTTCTTATCCGAAGACTTTTCTAATGCTTTTCCATCCGCGGTATCAGAATCTAAATCTCTGGGAGTAAGTAAAGCTGGAGCAAAATCAGATTTTACTTCCGCTGTAGAAGCAATACCGCGACTTGCGTCTGGAGCGTCAAGTGCGTCAACCAATTGCTTGTCACTTAAATTATTCTTAGGTGCAGATTCATTACCCGTGATAGAGGCATTTGCTTCAGGCTTGTCTGAATTCATTTTCTGTTGTGCCACAAAGCTGCCTAAATCCAGTAAGTCGTCATTTTTAAATTGTTTTAAATCGGAAGATGCGTTCGAAGCATCAGACATCTTGCTGCCTTGATCAGCTGCTTTACCAGCTGCATTTTCATCGCCTACGATGCTTTGATTCGATTCGGCTTCTGCCTTTGCAATATAAGATTGTGGAAAATCAGCACCTAGCTTTGGAATTGCGGATGCACTTGGATTTTGTAAAAACTTTTTGTACCCGTCTGCGGCATTTTTATCTACAAAACCACCTAGCATCCCCATCACTACAGGAAGATCACTATCTACAAGTTTTGCATCATTGAATGTCGCTGCTAATCCCATCATCGCGACGGGTATCATTCCCATTGCATGTCGTACGTTTTGTACTCTCCATTTGTCTTGCGGATTTTCTGCCGCAACACGCATACTGTGATTCAAATTTGCAACCGCTACCATCATTCCTATCATGGCTGGGTTACTCAGAATCTGTGAGGTGGATTTTTTAGCAAAAATTGTTGATGGAGCTAAAGTAGTAAGTAGGAAGGCAACGAGAGTAAGCGAAGAGAATGCCTTCTTCACTTTGGAAACTCTGCTTAAAATGTGTTTCGGTTGTGTCATCAAAGTCGCTCTTTAATTACTGCCTTTATTAATTGCCTTACTTACACGTACAAAGTTCTATATCTGTTTATATTGCACGCCCTCTGCCAACTTCGGTATTTACTAACCCATTGAATTCTTATTGAATTCACAGTGTATTCAGTTTTATCAATTGCAGATCTTGTACACCTTTCGATCACACAATTTTTAAGTAGCTGAATTTGCAACATTAAAACTGTCTTCTTTTTTGACACTCAAAGTGTATTCTGAAAAACCCTTGAATTTACTCACTGTATTCTATTGAACTAGCGGCTGCCCTGGCCGTGTACGCGGAAAGGAATAGTGGAAGAAGCTTCGCGTTTAGAGTGCTGGATAAGTTCTGCATCGCCCGCAAAACTTCTGCCTGTGCCAAGTGTGCTTTTAAACGCACTTAAATCACTGACCATATTACGTCTTACTCTGGTAGATCCAGAGGCAATGTTTCTCGCTAAAAAGCCTGTTTTAAGTGCGTTATCGTTACTTACTTTTCCAGCCTTATTTAAGAGTCTAAGAGCTGGATCTTTCATTGCGCGGCCGATTTCCGTTGTACCAGCGCCAGTTGCACCAGTGACGCTGCCGTTGGTTGCAACTTTTTGTCCTACGTCGTTAAAACCACTCGAAATACCTGCTTCCACTCTAGCGCTTTTTGCCTTCATGCGCTCTAGCTCCAGCTGAAGATCTGCTTGTTTCGCATCTAAAGCGAGCTTTTGGTACTTATAATTCATTTCTGTTCTGAATTGATCGCGGCTCATATTAAGATTTTGCTGAAAACTATCGTGCATTTCGTTCAGTTGCATCTGTAGTCTTTGAGTCGCATATTTATTGTTCGACTCTGCTACCTGGGCTGAGACAAATGTCTGAAATAACGTCGTATCGCGGATATTGTCAGCCTGGTATCTGGCGACATCTGCGGCTGTTTGTGTTTGGTATAAATTACTTGCGGCTGCATTTTCAGCTGCGAATTTGGCGCTGTTTGCGGCAGATGCTGCTATAAAGATAGGAGTACTTGCTCCGATGACAGAAGCCACACCTTCTAGAACGCCCTCGGAAAAACCAAGAGCGGGGAAGAAAACAAGAGTGAGCACGATGAAAATGCCCTTCTTGATCATGATGTGAAATCGTGTTGCCATATACCCCTAATTGAGAATCCTTATGTTAGTTACAATTGCACAGGACTTGCCAGTTCTTAAAACAAGCAGAATACACCTTCACAGGCACGAAAAAGTGTAGACTAAGAAGAATACACTTGTGACTAAACTCAAGACTCCCCTTTTTAAATCTGATTAAGTGACTAATTCCATTGAAACTTCATGTGTGTGAAATTCTGACATCTGAAATTTCAAGCTAGTATTCAGAAGGCGTTTAAAAACTTATTTGAAAACTCAATGAGTTATCAAATGCATCAAAGCTGGATTGCTTTAATTGTATACACTTTTAGAAGGCTAAATATCACGGGCCTCTCCCCGAAAACGATGGGGAAAGACCCGTTTGCTCGTTCCACTTTTTAAGGTTTGGGACATACTGGACTGGTTTCCCTATCCAGTAGTCCCATGCTTCTTGCGATCTTTCCCCAATTGCGATCAGCAAGAAATTTATCAAACTGGGTAGTCCGCCATTTATTTTTTAAAGAAGTTTCGGATGTGCCGCCCACCATTAATAGTTTTGCAAGACGCATGTGCATTTTGGGTAGCATCTCAAGCATTTCCTTATCCAGAGAATCCTCGCCAAACTTGGCGATTTTTTTCTCTAAGTACACCTGAATCAATACCGACGCATTCGCTACATAGTTTTCTGCGTTTTGTCTCACAGCCGGGCGCCAGATACCAGACATGTTCATGTACTGGTTTACCGTCGTGATAAATGAATCCAGAAATTCCGCAAACGCATACGCGCTTATTTGATTCTCGGGATTATCACAGCGATCGAGCGTTTCACGGTATCGGAATAAGAGCGCCATGGAACTAGCCACGTCGCCATAGCCGTTACTCAAGGCTGATCGCTCCAGACGTTGATAGGCATTGGATGGAAACTCGGGTTTTGCTTCTGTCGTGGCTGCAAATAATAAGAGCAAGCCGAGAACGATTAAAGAGTACACGTTGGACACACGTATTTTTTTCATATTCACTTTCCTTTTAGTTTTGTATGTGAACTCTGCTTGTGCAGAAGAAATGCCAAAGGGGAAATGCGTTGAAAATATAAAAGAAAGTCTGAAAGTAAGGTGCATTAAGGGGTGTATACAAGTTGTACACAGGTGACGCTATGGGGCTATCGAAAAATATTTAAGAGAAAGCAAGAGAATTTTAGTAGAGCGGCAGTGAGTACGCGTGGGAGTGAGGGGCGAGAGTTAGAAGGTCCATTTTAGGAGGAGGTAGGAAATGTCGGGGAGGCCGGCTTTGATTGACGGAGCGCCGGGGAGTTCTTGCTTGCCGCCGAATTCGGAGTTTTCTTTTGTTTTTAGGTTTTGGTAGTGGCCCACAATCAAGTCCAAATCATCTGCCAGTGAGTAGTTCAAGTAGAAGTGGAATAAGAATGAGGGGTCCAAGAGATTTGCTATTGCGAGTACATTGAATTTTAGTTTCGCGTTCCATTCGTAGGTTACTAAATTTCCAAAGTAGTATCTGCCTCGGTAGTTGGATGATCTGTGTGGAAATGGCTCAAGAAGATACCCTTCGTCTTTGCCAAAACCATTTAAAAAGAATTCGTGTTTTGAACTCCATTTAGGGTTCCAAACTTTGTCCCAGCCAACCAAAGTCTGCGCGTGATACACATTATTTTTTTCATAAACGACTACTTCCGCCCGTAATACTCCATCTCCGATATTTCTAGTGGATTCAATGCCGGTAAAATACTTATCATCTGTTTGTCCTGCGATCAGTGCCGTATCCGCTCCTTTTAAATCAAAGAGCCAGCGCAAATGAAAATTATCTTTTTCTTGTCCTGGATTTTTGGGTAGGTAGCGCGCTTCGAGTCTTATCCCTTGCTTTAAGATGACAGTGGCGGCATCTTCCGTTTTGTCGTATTCAGAATCCACTTCAACAAAAGAATAACGTGGTGTTTGCGAGATAGCAGAAAATAGATGCCCTACCCCAATTGGGACAACTTGCTTTCCGAGACGCAATTCAAACAAATCTGTACTTGCCTGCACAAACGCGCGATCCATTCGTGTATAGACACTGGAATTGTTTTCTTCCTGTAGTTTCCACCGTGCATCCCAAAATGCAGATTGTGAGAATGAAGGAGTGGGAAAGTACGCTGGATTGTTGCTTTGCGAGAAAAATCTTGTCTCGTTAGCTGCTTCTGCGTAAAACCATTTTTTTGAAACTGTACCGGATAGTCTTAAGCGATCTTCATTGTAAAAAACGGTGGATTGAGAATAGAGATTTTCCTGACGCAGAAATTGAACGCCTGCAATAGGTTTTAATTGCCCCCTAAAGGAGGTCTCGATGAGGGCTTCGTCTTGAGCTAGAATCCAGTGCTGGGGGAACCCAAACAGGATCCAGGTAAGAAATATCAGCCGATTTCTTGTCATTTTTCTTGATGTCATCACTTACTACCGTTCCGTCGGTCAACGTTATCACTCTTTTCGCGTTGTTCAATACTCTAGCATCGTGTGAGGAAAATAAAAATGTCGTGTTCGTTGTTTCGTTTAATTTAGAGAATAGATCCAAAAGTTTTTCAGCCGATTTCGAGTCTAGATTAGCAGTGGGCTCATCCGCAAAGACGATTTTCGGATCTGTTACCATAGCGCGCGCAATCGCCACACGCTGTTGTTGTCCTCCAGACAGTTGGTTAGGAAAACGATTTGCGTAATTGGACAAGCCTACTTCGTTTAACGCGCACATAGCTCTTAATTTTCGCTCACTCGCAGACACTCTTTGTAATGCCAGAGGGTATTCCACATTTTCTAGTGCTGTCAAAACAGGAAATAAATTATAGGCTTGAAAAATAAAGCCCAAATTATCTCTTCTTAAAATATCCAGTTCATTTCTTTTTTGAGGAACTAGTTCTTGTCCCAAAAGAACTACTTTACCGGAAGAAGCAAAATCGAGCCCTGCGGCCAAATTTAAAATTGTTGTTTTACCAGAACCGGATGGACCAGCAAGCGCTGTAAATTCCCCTGTACGGATTTCAAAACTGACATTCTTCAGCCCGGAAGATTCTACAGAATAATCCTTATCTACCTTGATGAATTCGAGAACTTTCACTTTTCCTCCTTGGCTTAAGAGCTTAATTGGCTCTGAGTGCCTGAACTGGATTCAATTTTGAAATATGACGTGAGGGCAAAATAGCCACAATTATCGTCAGTAAAAGAATTACCAAAGTAACCGAAAGACTGTTCATCCACTTCACTGTGGGGTAACTGACTGTCTGGATGATGGTACCGTCAATCACAAGCTTTTGTGCGGTCAACCATCTTAAATCAAACCCCACCTTTCCAAAATAACTTATTAGCGTAATGGCAAGAACATTGCCGAGTAGCACTCCCACAAGGCTTAAAAGAAATGTCTCTACAATTACCATCGAGATAATTTCTTTCTTTTTCGTACCAATCGCCATCATCACGCCAAATTCACGCGTGCGCTCCATGATACTCATCAAAATGGAGTTACCTATCCCAAGCGTCACTACACAAAGAACGATATAGAGCAGCAACTGATTGACGGCTTTATCCAGTTCAATCATTGCGCGCACATGGCGCTGGATTTCCATCCAGGGCAGAATTTGCAGTTTCTGTTGATTTATTTCTGCAGAAAAAGCGCTCAAGAATTCTTGCTTTACGGGTTCAATTTTTGTTTGTTCCTGTAAAACAATGGCAACTTCATTAACAGCTGTGGCAGGCAAACTTGCAAGACTTCGCGCCTCTTTCACCCGGACAAAGGCGATATTTTTATCAGCATCTGATTGCGTATCAAAAATTCCAGAAACGTAAAAAAGTTCATTACCGATTGAACCATCCACCCCTTGCGTGAGTGCGACGACTTTAGTACCAATTTCCGCTTGCAAGAGATTGGAAAGTTTTTT
The DNA here is from genome assembly GCA_964396165.1 of uncultured Pseudobdellovibrionaceae bacterium. Taxonomy (GTDB): domain Bacteria; phylum Bdellovibrionota; class FAC87; order UBA2466; family UBA2466; genus CALCZU01. The sequence goes on along the minus strand of CAYNEF010000038.1, from coordinate 18,036 downwards.
TCCGATGACTATCTGTTTTTTTTCGTCCTTCTCAAAATATGTTCCTTGAATGATATTGGTAGAAAAGCGGGTGACTTCCTTTTCCTTTTCAGGCTCGATACCAGCAAAGATGATATTTGCAGATCCTCGAGCTGAGGATAAAAGGCCGTTTACCGTGACTCTTCCGCTGAATGCTTTTACTTCGGGATTTTTTGAAAGCCATGTGGAAACAGGATCTGGGTTAGCAATATTTAATGAAGTCGCGCGGTTTTCCTGGTACCCAGGCACCGACACCACCAAATGTCCGCTGGTATAACGGATTACATTTTGTACAATCTGCTCGTGAAAAGAATCGTAATAATTTCTTAAAGAAACAAGCGACATCACCCCAAATCCAATTGCGGAAATGGTGATGAGCGTGCGTCTACGATTCCGCCAGATATTCTTCCAGCACAATTTAATAAAATATAAAGTCATTTTTAGTTCACACTTTTAGTAAGTGCATCTTCTTCCCAGCCTTGCTTGGTATTTTTACCCATCTGGGAGGTTCTTCTGATCGTGTCTTTTTCAAAAAGAGAATTTTTCACATCACGATTGTAGAGTATTTTTTCATAAGTCACTGTTGTGCTTTCGTTAGGATTCTCGGCTCGTTCTATTTTCATTACTGTTGGAATCGTGCGATCGTCCATTTTCTTAAAAGACGACAGTGTCATCGTTCTCACTTTAACGCCTTTATCATCGTAAAATTCTTCTTTCACAGGCAAGTTATCACTGACTCGAGCCCAATAATGAAGTTTTCCCCAGACTACGGGCGCATCTTTTTTCGGGGTGCAATGAATCAAGTATGTTTCTTCGCCGTTTATTTTTTCTTTTCCTTTGAGTTCATGCGTATAATCTTCATTCAACGAACTCATTTTCATCAAATCATCATTGGTAAAATCACTCCCCATCCAGGATTGCAACATCATCGAACTGGGAACTCGAATAACTTGATCTGTTTTAGGCAGGTAATTCCACATATCTGTAGTAAGTCTTAAGGAAATGACACCTTCTTCCTTAAAGGGCTTGATGATTTCTACTAAAGATTTATCCGTGCCTTTTGTCCAAGAGCGCAATTTAAGTTCTCTTTTATAATCAGAATGGGTGATGTGCATCGTCATTAATACTTGCGTGCTCTCTCCACGCATCGTCTGTTCTCCTAGGCGAACAATATCAGAAGGACTCAAAGGAGCGGCTATAACGCTTAACCCGGTAAATAGAAAAAGTACTGCGGCAACTCTCAAACGCATCATTAGACTGCTCTCCTTTTTTATTCGTTCGCTTTGGGGAAGGATTGCATCTTAACACCATGAAACTCTCGATCAACCCCGTATCCTATTTTTATAGGGATAATGCGCGCTGGAAGACAAACAAAATTAAATTTTTTTCTTGTTGAGGCGGATTTATCTTATGATCTTGGTGCTTTAAATTTTTTTTTGAAAAATATTTCTCGTAACATGTGTTAACGCAAAAAGTTTGAACCATGTATTGATCAAAATTTAAAAAAATATTTTTAAACTTTTTTTAGCGTTGTTTGCGTCATAAGGTAATAACTGACGCCTGAAATAAAAAATCCTACGAACCATGCGTAATGATACATGCCGTTGATAAAATCTGGTACGACACCTTTAGGAAGCACTCCGATAGTCGTCAAAAACCCTGGAACATTCGGTAAAATTCCAAGAAGCATGGCGATGATGGCGTAATAATTAAAACCATTTTTATACCAATATCTGCCTTCTTCTGAATAAAGTTCTTTCACATGCAAGATTTTACTTCTTAAAAAGAAGTAATCACTGATCATGATTCCGCCTATAGGCCCTAAGAGACTTGAGTACGCGATGAGCCAGGTAAAAATATACCCGTTAGGATCGGCAATCAGCTTCCAGGGTTGAATCACAAGACCGATCATTCCCGTAATATAGCCACCCATTTTAAAATCGATCTTTGCCGGAGCAAGATTAGAAAAATCATTTGCAGGGCTGACGATATTAGCAGCAATATTTGTGGCCAATGTGGAAATGACTACAGCAAGCATCGCAAAACTCACCAGAATGGGAGAATCAAACTTGCTTGCAAGTTGCACCGGATCCCAAATCGCTGTTCCATATACAATCGCTGTCGCACTCGTTACGAAAATTCCGATAAATGCAAACGCAGTCATCGAAGGTGGAAGACCTATTACCTGCCCTAAAACTTGCGCGCGTTGCGAAACTGCATAGCGTGTGAAATCCGGAATATTTAAGGATAATGTCGCCCAGAAACCCACCATTCCCGTGAGCGCTGGAAAAAAGAAAGTCCAAAACTCATCACTCGTATGAAATTTCGACGGTTGGGCGAGTAGCGGGCCAACGCCATTGGCAACTGTGATTGCCCAAAGAAGTAAAAGTAGAGCTGCTACCGGTAAAAAAACGGCTTTAAATAATAAAAGTTTTTTGATGCTATCGATGCCTTTATAAATGACATACATATTCAAACACCAAAAAGCGAAAAACGTAAGCGCAGGCCCTGTTTCCAGATGCATGCTTTCAGGAAATACCTGAGGCAAAAATCCAATTGCCGGAAACCATACTTTAATCAGTTGGAATAAAGAATACCCGCCAATCCACGTCTGAATACCAAACCAACCGCACGCAACTACAGCTCTTAATACCGCTGGAATATTTGCGCCGCGAATTCCAAAACTACTGCGCGCAAAAACAGGAAACGGAATTCCATATTCGGCACCCGCATGGCCGTTTAACACCATGGGAATCAAGACAATAGTATTTCCCAAAAAAACGGTAAGCACTGCTTGCCACCAGTTCATTCCCCCTTCGATAAGAGAACTTGCAAGCATGTATGTCGGAATACAAAGACTCATGCTGATCCAAAGCGCGGCGTAGTTCCACACTCCCCAGGTACGTTCGGCTTGGGTGGTGATTCTTAAATCCTCATTTGTATAACTCACGGTACAGTAACTCCTGCGTAGTTTTCTTCTAGATTGTAGGGGAAAGGTTTTTTGGAATCGTAAAGCGTCATGCAATCAGGGACAGGGCAAACCGCAACGCACAAATTACAGCCAGTGCAGTTATCAACGATTACTTTAGCTACTTGTCGGGACCCTGTGCTTCTTTTCGCATCGGGAATTGCTTCCATCTTCAGTGCTTTGTAAGCAGCGTCGTCACACGCAGTGACACAAATTTTGCAACCTGTGCAGGTTTCTTCATTCACTTTTACTTTGTTGGAACTGGAGATACTTAAAAGATGAGAGAAACTTGTCACGCGTTTATAGAGATCGCCCACCAGCTCATTTACTTTACTGACTCCCATTTCAGCCATGTATTTTTCAAGCCCCTGGTTCATTGCATTTACGATTTTAAAACCGCGGATCATGATCTCTGTGCAAACTTGTAGTTGGCCTGCTCCCATGAGCAAATACTCCACGCCATCCGACCAGGTGGAAATTCCCCCCGTCGCTGAAATAGGAAGTTCTGTCGCTTGCTTACATTCAGCAACGCACTTTAATCCAATCGGTTTTACGGCATTGCCTGAAATTCCGCCCACTGCCGTGTAACCATTGACCGATAAGTGCGGTTCTTTTTTGTAAATATCAATTCCGATAATGCCGTTCACAGTATTAATAACAGTGATCGCATCTGAGCCGCCGCGTTTTGCAGCAGAAGCCATCAGTTTGATGTTCGTCACATTCGGCGTCAATTTAGTCAGAATGGGAACTTTAGAGACGGCTTTACACGTCGATACAATATTATATGTAATCTCTGGATCTTGAGAACAGATGGCTCCCATATCTCGTTCCGGCATGCCGTGTGGACACCCCAAATTTAACTCAACAGCATCGCAACCAATGCGATTCATCTCTTCGATGAGTTTCGCCCATGCATCCATATCATGACCAGGTGCCATGATTGAGCCAATGAGCATTTTTTTCGGAAACATTTTGCGAAGCGTTTTCATTTCCTCAAGCCAGACAGAAAGTTTTCTGTCGGTGATGAGTTCAATATTTTGCATCGCGATTTCGCGGTTCCACTTTTTATACGTTCCGATACGAGGAGTAACGTTGATGATGGGTTCTTCAACGGGCCCCACAGTTTTCATAATGGCGGCACCCCAACCAGCTTCAAAAGCTTCTGCCATCAATTTTCCAGTAGCAGTGGGCGGCGCAGAAGCAACACACCAGGGATTTTCCATTTCAAAACCGAGGAATTCCGTTTTTAAACTCATGCACGCACTCCTTTTGTTTCGATTTCTTTTAGCGACTCATCGAAAACTCTTAAGATAGTATCGCAGTTTTCTTTTGTAATGGTAAGAGGAGGCGAAAGACGAATCACATTCCCAAAGAGCCCGCCTTTACCGACGAGTAATCCTTTTTCCCGACACAGCTCCATGAGCTCGGCGGTCTCTTGTGGCGCATGTTCTTTGGAATCCTGATTTTTCACAAGTTCGATCCCAAGCATTAATCCACGTCCACGCACATCGCCGATTAGCGGGTGTTTTTTCATCAGCTGTTTTAAACCATCGACTAGATACGCGCCTTGATTCTTTGCATTTTCAATCAATTTTTCTTCTTTGATAATTTCGATTGTCACTCTGGCTTGCGTCGTTTGGTAGGGATCGCTTCCGAAAGTGTTAAAGAATTGCTTTCCCGCCAAAGTGTCGGAAACTTCTGTTTTCATCAAAACAGCACCGATAGGAGCACCATTGCCAAGCCCTTTTGCCATGGTGATCATGTCGGCATCAATTCCTAATTCTTTTGTGTAGAACATTTCTGTTCCTGTTCTACCCACTCCGGTTTGCACTTCATCACTGATGTATTTACCACCGTACTTGTGCACGATTTTGACCACTTCCTGGAAGTATTCTTTCGGAGGCGTAATAAAACCGCCGACTCCCATGATGGGCTCAGCAATCATTCCCGCAATTTTTCCATGTGTAGTTGTCTGAATGGTCGATTCCACATTCTTTGCACATTCAAGTGCACAAGAATCCGGCTTTTTACCGAATGGACAACGGTAGCAATAAGGTTCTACGGCAGAAGTCACAGCCGCAACCGGTTGTGAGCGAAATCTCCACGTAGAATGTCCACAAACAGATAAGGCTCCCGAAGTGCAACCGTGGTAACTGTGTCTTAAATGCACAATCATGTTTTCACCCGTAGATTGGCGGGCTGCTAAAAACGCTGTTTCGTTTGCCTCTGAACCGGAGTTGGTGAAAAACACCCGCTCTACTCCCTTAGGAGCATGAGACGTGAGTTCCTTTGCTAGCGCCATCGCATGACGACTCAAATACAAGACTGTCGTGTGTTGGATCTCATCTTCATCTATCAAACTTTTTAACGCCGCTTTGATTTTAGGATGATTGTGGCCTGCAGAGATAGTGACAATCCCACCCAAGGCGTCGAGGTATTGATTACCCTGTTCATCAAATACATACTGGCCCTTCCCTTTTACAAGCTGCAAAGGTTTTTTGTAGTAGTGAACAACAGCGCCAATAAAATGTTTTTTTCTTAAAGAAACGATTTCTTCGTTTGTCATCTTACAACTCCGTCAGTTGTTTGTAGGTTTCAGGACGTCTGTCTCTGAAAAACTGCCAAAGATCCCGCACTTCTTTCACTTCATCTAGATTAATGTCGGTGACAAGAAGCTCGTCTTTGTCCCGAGAAGCGCACTTTAAGATCTGGCCTTTGGGATTACACACGTAAGATTGTCCGTAAAATTCCCCAATGCCCCACGGTGCTTCGGTACCGACACGGTTAATGGCGCAGATAAAATAGCCGTTCGCTACTGCATGAGCAGGCTGTTCGATTTTCCAAAGATATTCCGAAAGACCTGCAACAGTTGCAGAAGGATTAAATACAATTTCGGCTCCATTTAAACCTAAGCAGCGAGCGCCATCGGGAAAATGTCTGTCGTAGCAAATGTACACGCCGACTTTTCCATACTTCGTATTGAAAACGGGGTAACCCATATTGCCAGGTTTAAAGAAAAACTTTTCCCAGAAGCCTTTGACTTGAGGAATATGATTTTTTCTGTACTTGCCTAAATATTTTCCATCGGCATCGATGACAGCTGCCGTGTTGTAATAGACGCCCGTCATTTCTTCTTCATAGATGGGAACAACAATCACCATGTTGTATTGTTTTGCAATTTCTTGCATCATTTTGGTCGTTGGACCATCGGGAATTTGCTCGGCAAGTCCGTACCACTTGGAATCTTGTGAGGGACAGAAGTAAGGTCCCGTAAACACTTCCTGCATGCAAAGAATGTTGACGCCTTTTTTCCCCGCTTCATGAATATAAGGAAGATGCGCTTCGAGCATTCCTTTTCTGTGTTCCTCGCAACTTTTGTCAGTCGCAACTTTGTTGCCTAATTGGATTAGACCTATTTTTACATTTCTTGCCATAGTAACCCCTTCCCTAATTGCTAAAGGGTCTATGGTAATCACAAATTGCCTCGTTGTGCTAAGAAAAAAAATAATCGCCGCCGCTGCAAAGCGTTATAGCAGTGTATCCATCTACTCTGCTTTTGTGCCGTATATATTTGCCTGAACATCAGCCAGTTGAACTTCTATTTTTTTCTTGGCTGCATCCACTTCTTTGGCTGTACGCGCACTTCTCAATTCAACAATTCCGTTTCTTGCACGATCAATTTTCATTTCGAGAAAACTGACCCGGAAATTCATATCGCTGAACCGATTCACATCCTGGCTTTCCAAATCACGTTCGCGTTTTAGTCTTTCAATTCCCGCTTCGAGTTTTTTGATTTCTTGTAAATATTGATCGACATCACTCGTCACATTAACTGACTGAGTAGATCTTTCTACATGTTTATCAAAGATACCGTCGACTCCGAAAATGGCCGGGGTTGCCAGTAAGGAAACTGCTATGAAACTGGAAAGTATTTTAATAGATTTGTACATATATCCTCCTCTTATTTTCAAACATCATTTCTTAAAGAAGCAAGTAACGTACCGCTAAAGAAGTTACAAAATTGGCGGTGTCAATTGGAGCCCGATGGAATTCTTTTTTTCAAAATAATAGAGGTAGTGCAGCCTGATTGCTGTGGCCGTTAATTTGCAATTTGTAAATGTTGGGGAAATCGGGGAGGGGTTTTATGTTCAAAGTGAGTTTTTTTGCCGCAGCACTTCTAATGTCCAAGTTACTGATTGCAGATAGTATTTCACTAGGGCTTCCCAGGTACGGAGGGACAGGATGTCCTACTGGTTCTGTAGGAATGGTATTAAGTCCTGACTCCTCACAACTCAGTGTTCTATTCGACGCATACACTGTTGAAGCTAACTCTACCACGAGAACAGATCGCAAATTTTGCAACATGGCTGTACCAATTCACGTTCCGACTGGTTATAGCATTTCCATTATAGAAATGGATTACCGTGGGTTTAGCAGTGTCCCAGAGGGTGCTTCTGCAGATTTAGATGTAGATACTTTTTTTGCGGGAGTGAGAAACAACGGCCCGAGACACCACGGTTGGTTTAAGCCAAAAGCAAAAGGCAATTTTTGTTTAGCTAACAAAATCGATAAAACAGTTGTGGTCTGGTCCCCTTGCGGAAAAGATCTAAATTTAAATATCGTTTCGATGCTAAGCGCCACTACAAACACTAAAGGGGAACAAACTCTTGCAGCTGTCGACAGTTTGGACTTAGCTGCGGGTCTCACTTACCAAATTCAGTGGCAGTCTTGCACAATGCCTGAGCAACCAAAACCACAACCGCCTCCTCCAGGACCTGTGCCGCACCCGGGGCCGATGCAGCCTCCAGGTCCACCACATCCTCCAGGGCCTATGCCAATGCCACGTCCGCATGCAGAGCCTCATCGGCCGGAACCTCCTCGGCCACAACCAAACCGTCCTCAGCCGCACTAGTTGTAAACAGGTACGGTTCCTGCATTCTTTTTTAGATATGAAATGGAATATCAAAAATTTAATTCAATCGATTAAGCAATATTGGAATGAAAAACACGCAAAGACGACGGAATATCCAAAAAATTATCTAGGCACTCATGTGGCGAAAAGCGAAGTGACGGGCGGTTCACCTGAAGATATGAACGAAATGCCGCCAAGTTCGATTTAATTTTTTACTCGGATCGTTTTTGCGCTACAGGCTCTATTTTCTCATACCAGCTAACGGCATCTTGTAAGCGAAAGTGTGTTTTCTTCTGGGTAATTTCCATGCCACGGCGATAAAACAATACTGATAGAAAAACCGTTTAAGCTTGTATTTTCTCGCTGAGCATACCTGTTAATTTATCCACTAATACTGGATATTTATCTTTTACCTGATTTGTAGCTACCGATGTAGCAAGCATCAAAGCGGCAGATCTTAAGTGTTTAAAGTCTGGATCGATTTCCTTTACGAGAAACGTGATTGCGGGTTTCCAGGTCTTCGTAAACCAATAGGAGCTTGCGAAGCCGAACAAGGTAACAGCTCCAATAGTTGCCAGAGGGTGTTCTCGTACCTGATACCTGACTACCGCAGCAACTGCTTTTGGAGAAGGAATCCCGTTGGAAAACAAATCTTCCGCCACTTTTTTTGTTGAATTAACCTGTTGTTTCAATCCAATTTCGAATCTTTTTACGTTTTCCGAAAGGGTTTCAGCTGCCTGTTTCGCATCCTGTTTTAAATTTTTTATTTGTTCAGACATTCTATATTCTCCTTGAAACTATCCATTGTATGTTTAGGTTCGAGATTAATTCTACGTAAACGGATCAAACAAACTTGGAAAAGCGATAACGAAACAATTAACCCAGCAATAATTACTAACCCGTATGCAAGCCAAAGGGAAAAAACAAAATACAGTCTAATAGATTCTGCTAAAACAAAAGCACTCAGCAGAGTTACGCTAATTGCAATTACAGTAGCCGCTATCAACGGTGGCAATACACCAAGCGTTTTTTTCCACTCACCTTGAATTTCGGTTCGTAAAATCGTCATCTCCTTTTCCAGAAAAGTAAATGAGCTTGTCGCTACGTCGCGAGCAAGGGTTACCAAATTTTCATTTTCAACAGAAAGAGGAGATGACATAATTTTTTCAACTTTTATTCAGATTTGGAATAGGCTCTTAGAAAATAACCTGCCAAACATCCCACTCCGAATCCAGCTAATACGGAACTTACAGGATATTGCTTCACGGTAGAATTCAAACTTTTTACAGCTTTACTCACACCTTTTTCGGCTTGATCATATACGCCTTTTAATTTAGCGCCTTCTGCTTCCATCCAGCCCGCAACATTTTTTTCTGCATCCTGAAGGGTATCGGTAAAATCGTTGAGTTTGGATTTGATTCCCATTTTATCTGATTCATCTTTAGTTAGCGTTGTTAGATTTGCCATGTTAATTCTCCTTATGGTTACGCGTTTCTCTTTCTATTTGTACTGCAATGAGTGATCCAACTTGTTCCAAGCTTAAGTTTAAGACTCTAAAAGGGAATATGTAGCAATATGTAACGTTTCTGTTGCAAAACTACTATAAAACGCATGCGTCTCAACCCATGCCTATAGTTCAGTTAGGATGAAACTGCATGGCACAAACACTGCAATGATCCACTGGCAGAAGTAATAATGAAAGAAATGAGGTTTCTATATGTTATGGACAATATTTGTGGTGCTTACAGTGATGTGGTTATTGGGGATTGTATCCTCTTACACACTCGGCGGGTATATCCACTTTTTATTAGTGCTCGCAATTGTCGTCGTTCTGATTCAAGTGATTCAGGGACGTCGACTTATCAAATAGAATAGGAAGTAAAAAATGAAAAATGTATCAAAATTAATATGTATCACTTTATTGTCAGTGGTTACTCAGGGAGTTTCGGCTTCTCCTGGGTCAAGTCTGGGACATGTTTCCTTAGGCTTGCAAGGCGGAGTTAGCTTTGCCAATGCAGAAACTCCCTCTGACATCTCCAGTACTACCAGAACTGGATTTATGGGAGGCATAAACTTAAATATTGGTCTCAACCATATTTTATCTCTGCAACCTGAACTGTTGTATGTTCAACGGGGATCTGACTTGGTTAATACAGCCGGTGTCAAAGCGAGCTTTAAACAGGACTCCATTGAAGTTCCGCTTCTAGTGCGCGCTACTTTCGGAGAAAAAGTGGCTCCGTATATTTTTCTAGGACCGGTCCCGATTTTCAACATTTCCAATCGACTGGAAACTGAAATCGGCGGCAACTCTGGAGCATATAGCTACAATCCAAAAACGACGGATTTAGCTGGAACTTTCGGAGTAGGCTTGTCTTTCGGTTCGTTATTCACGAATCTTAGATACTCCATGGGCTTAGTCGATACGGATAGCGAAGGGTCCAACTGGAAATCAAGAGGCGTTCAGTTCTTGCTCGGAATTAACTTCGGAGCTTAAATATAATACATAATGAAAAAGGAGACCTGTAAAGGTCTCCTTTTTTTTATACATCTTTATTCAATTCTGAACCAGGCTCTTCTCCCTTTTTTAACTTACGTACTGTCTCTGGTTTATTATCTGGTAACCAGTTTTCTTTTGGTTCGCTTTGTTTTTTGGCAAATGCCTTATTAATTAATTGCTTTGATTTTTTCTTCATAAACTCTCCTTACAAAAGAATACTGCATGAGCTATGCCGAGACATAGGTGGCACAAGGAATGCTATGCAGCACTGGTGGAGATGTATCGACAGCACGCTTTGGATTAATTTTTCGTCCGGGTGTCAACGTAGAGTTAGGAAAACGCGCAGTTTTAAATCTGGAACCGCGAATTGGGGTAATAGGAACTTCCACCGTATTTCTTCCCCAAATGGGCGCCATTTTCGCACTGTAACACAAAAATAAAAAAAGGGAGTCAGTTGACCTGACTCCCTTTTAAAGTGCTTCATTATTTATTCAGATTTTTCATCCAGCGAATCACTCATATCTTCTTTTGCTGAATCCAAACGAGCTTTGTATGCTTCCCAAGATTCATTATTACTTCCGCGCAAATGGTTAAGATTTCGTTTGGAAATAGCAACTCGTCTATCCAATGAACTTAATGCTTCATTGTATTTTCCTTTACCACGCATTTTATCCGATGCGGCTGCTTCTTTCATCAGCTCATGGATATTTTTCTGAAATTCGTCTATCGATTTTTCAGCTTTAGCGACGTAGTCGTTTGTTTTATCCACACTGTCTTGTTGTCCTTGGACAGAGTCGACAGCACTGATTTGTTTTTCTGAAGCGCACCCTGCAAAAAATAGTAGCGTGCCTATCATGATTGTTTTTTTCATTTGAATACTCCCTTAGTATTGTTTGTTGTTAAAAATTAGCCCGGCATTACGTTTTCATCGGGTATTGTTTCAGTACGTGTGGAATCTGATTTTTCCACCGATACACGATCCTCTGAATAGGGATCACCACTTTTTCTAAACAAGGCTTTAGCATGTACTATTTTGCCATTACCGTCCGTAATCAGTGGGTTTCTGGCCTGTTCGCTAATCCGGATAGCTTCTTCCGGAATCGCTCCTGCATTTTGACTAGACAAATTTTCCTTTTCATTTGTCGGAAAAGCATTTGATTGTATTGCACCTGTTCTCATAAAAATCTCCTTTATATTTGTTATTCGCTTGGCTGCGCATTCCAGTTGATGATTTCGCGTACGTCGGTCAAAAGAAATTCGAAATCGCTTTGAACTTTTTCAAAATTTTCATTCGAACTTGATTTCACCTTGTTCAGATATTTTTCAGCCAAATGCATGCGTGCATAAATATCAGCTAAATTCTTATCCAAGTCCACGTAGTCAGAACTATCTTTTGGCAACTTTTCTTTTTTTACTTCAAGCTTTGCAGCAGCTTTGTAAAGCTCGTTCAATTCGGACTCATCACTATTAATAATGAAATTTAATTGAGCGGAATTCACTGCTGCTGGGGCTGTCTTTGTAAAATTACGCTCTGGGTGTCTTTCGACATTCACAGCTACCGTCGTTACGCTGGCAGCTCCTAGTGCTGAGATTGTCATTAGTATTGGTAACCATTTTTTACTCTTCAGCATCATAAATTACCTCCTACAATGTTATTACTCAGCAATAGTCGGGCCAGCTTGTAACTATTTACTCAGCGTGGCGCTTTGCTTTTTCGGTATGGTATTTGGCTTCGTCTTTGATATTTTTTCCAGCGTCTTTCACTGAATCTTTTGCATCATCCCACGCGCTATCTTGGCCCGTAATTTTTCTTCCAGTTTTTTTCACATCTCGCTTTGCAGAACGAGCTGACTTTTTGATATCCAGACCAGTTCTGCGCGCCTTATCTCCCATTGTGTCTCCGGCAATGGCCGACATAGATAATTGCATTGCGATAATGGAGCATAAAAATCCATAACTGCCGTATTGTTTTAATGTTGGCATGATTTTCCCTTTCAATGATTGTTATTGAACATGTAATTGTGGGGTGGATCTTTTCCGTTGGTACGGTGTATCCGCATGTTCTTCTGCATGGCTCATTCCGTAAAGAAATGAGGCAATTTCATCAGCATGATCTTCTTCATCTTTTAAAATGCCTTCCAGCATGATTCTTGTCGTCGAATCATCGTATTGAATCATTCTGATAAACTCTTGATAAATCCCGATCACAATTCTTTCTGCAATGAGATCTTCTTTCAACATTTCCTGTAAAGTTTCCCCTACAGAATAGACTGTGTGCGAACGCTCAGCCATTCCAGTCGGGTCATAATTTGGCGTTCCACCTAATTGCGAAATTCTATTGGCAATGAGGTCTGCATGCTCTTGTTCCGATTCTGCATGCTCTTTAAACTCATTTACAATTGCAGCTGAGTGAATGCCCTTTGCAGCTTCATAGTGCGCCTTATAACGCATGACGCAGACCATTTCAGTTGCGAGTGCTTGGTTTAATATTTCAATGACTTGTTGTCTGTCACCTTTATAGGAGTATGTGACAGCACCTGCAGAGAGATCTGTCTCAGCTTGTTTTTTTATTTCTGCTACTACTTTATCGAATTTTTCCATAATGAACCTCACTTGTTGTGTGATAAGTGAGGTTGCAATCAGCATGCCGTAATTTTGTGCTGATGAATCCGCAATCTGGATGCATATAGCTGCATCAATGTAACAAAAAGTTACATCATTTTACTTCACTGGGAAGACAATTTTAAAGGATGTGCCGTTACTGGCATTCATTTCAATAATACCGTCGATTTGATTAACTAGCGTATTGACAAGCTGCAGCCCTAAAGACTTCGTTGTTTTGAAATTGAGTCTTGAAGGAAATCCAACGCCATTATCCGTTACATACAGTTCAAAATTCGTTTCATTGATTAAACTTAATGAAATGAGAATTTTTCCTGATTTATCTGGAAACGCATGTTTCAAACAATTAGATACAAGTTCATTGATAATCAAGCTACAGGGAATAGCCATATCTACACTGAGTCGTATATCTGAAATCTTTATGTCCATCTGACAAAGATCAGAATCAAAACCGAAAGACGATAATATTTTTGTAGTCAGCTCATTCACATACTCGCCAAAATCGATTCTGGACAAATCAGCAGATTGATAAAGTTTCTCGTGAATAAGAGCGATAGATCTGATTCTATTCTGGCTTTCTTTAAATGCTTTTAAAGCACTCTCATCTTGAATCACATCTGCCTGAAGCTCGAGCAGGCTAGATACAATGTTCAAGTTGTTTTTAACACGGTGGTGGATTTCTTTAAGAAGCACTTCTTTTTCACGCAAGGAATCACGGATAAGATTCTCACTGTGCCTTCTTTCCGTAATATCTTCGATTGCAAGTAAGATCATGGACTTTGTCCCTTCACTTTCCAGATCGATTTTACGGGCATTTAAGAGCATGGTGCGTTTGCCAATTTTTTGAAACTCGTGTTCCACTTCAAAATCATTCATTACAGAACTTTTATTAAGAATTTCCACAAGCATTTCGCGTAGTTTTGGAATATCCCACTGCTTGTTTCCCAAGTCATAGATTAATTGATCTTCAGTAGCTTCTTTGGAAACTTTATAAGTTTCATAAAAGGATCGATTAGCCGTCATCACGCGAAGTTCTTGGTTTAACGCTAATAGTGGCTCTCGCACTGTCTGTACAATGGCTTCTGCCATATCACGCGCCAATTTATTCCCATGGATATCAACGAGCAGTAGGATAGTCCCTTCGATAACCTGATCCACTCTTTTATAAGGATAAATGCGCAGACTATACCAATGCCCCTGCTTATTTTTGATTTCAAACTCTTGTGGAATTCTTGTTTGCATCACATTTAACATTGCACTAACAAGATTTGGAATGGATATATCACGATTGGTGTTTGAAATGAGTTTACCGATATCTGAAGGCACTAAATTAAGAATTTTTTCCGCTTGTGCTGTAAAATTTTGAATTTTAAATTCCCTGTCCAAGAGAATCATGGGGATATTCAAGCTATTCACCAAATTTACAAAATAATTGATTCCTTCTCTTTGTATATATTCAGTATATTTTTCTGGCTCAATCGTCATGAATTTACCTTACTTGACTCTGGGAGAGTGAAATAAAAAGTAGAACCTTCACCGAGCTTCGACTCTACCCAGATTTTGCCGCCGTAGCTTTCCACAATTTTTTTGCAGGTAGCTAGACCGATTCCACTGCCTTCGTACTCCTGGCGTGTATGCAGCCGCTTAAATACGACAAATATATTTTTTAATTCTTTAGCCTCAATACCGATCCCATTATCGCTCACAGAATAGAGGGCAACACCGTTGTCGAGTGTGCACCTGATATGCACTACCGGATGTTGTTCGCCATGGTATTTAATAGCGTTGCTGATTAAATTTTGAAATAGCTGACCAATTTCTCTCTCATCCCCTAATATTTTAGGTAAAACTTCAGTGCAAATTTCAGCTTTTTCATCAGAGAGAATGCCGTTTAAGTTAGCTACTTCATTGGCGATGATTTTATTCGTATCCAAATAGTGGAGATACTTCACTTGTTTTCCCACGCGGGAAAACTCGAGTAAATCGTCTACCAGTTTCTGCATCCGAGGTGCGGCGACTCGCACGAAATCGAAATATTCTTTAAGTTTCGGAGTAATTTGAGATTGTAATTCGCGTTCTATCAATCCCAAATAACAATTGACTGTACGCAGTGGCTCTCTCAAATCATGCGACGCGATGGAAGCAAACTGTTCGAGCTCTTCATTTGATTGTCTGAGTAATACAGAATTTTTTTGCAATTCAGCTTCTGCTATTTTTCTTGCTGCAATTTCTTGATTTAATTCTTTTTGAACTTTGTATTTAAAAAGTGCCAGTTCGATACTAATTTGCAGCGACTTTTCGTCGATAGGTTTTACCAGATAACCAAATGCATCGATTTTCTTTACTCTTTCAATGGTGGCTATATCGCTTAACGCGCTTAAAAACACTACCGGAATTTCAAGCCGCTGGATGATTTCAGCAGCTTCTATACCATCCATTTTCCCCTTGAGATTGATATCCATTAGCACAAGATCCGGTCTTTTTTCCTGTGCTACTATCACTGCGGACTCTGCCGAGGGAGTGATGCCGCAAACTTGAAAGCCAATTTTTTCAATTTTTCTCTGCAAACTCATTGCAGAAATATTCTCATCTTCAACAATTAATATTTTTTTATTTTTCATGACTAATTTGAAGTCTGATCGTTATTTTCGACAGGAATCCCATACCGGGAAAGTTTTCGATACAGAGTCACCCGGTTAATACCTAAAATTTCTGCCGCCTTGGATTTTTTGTAATTCACCATGCGCAAAGTTGCCAAGATATGTTCTTTTTCGAACTCATCTAAAGTAGAAGGTTCAGCGGATAAAACGTCTGAAACCACTTTTTCTTTCTGTGTTATTTCTTTTGGAAAGTCTTCCATAAAGAGAATACTGGATCTCGCAGAAACAACAGCTCTTGATACAGCATTTTCTAGTTCTCTGATATTTCCCGGCCATTTATATTGCATCAGTTGGGGAAGAACACCGTCAGCAATTCCTGTAATTGGCTTTGCCATTTTGTATGAGGCATCTTTTACAAAGTATTCCACCAGTTCATACAGATCATCCAATCGCTCTCTTAAAGGAGGCACGTGCACAAGAAAACCCTTCAAGCGAAAGTATAAGTCTTCCCTGAACTTTAATTCTTTAATGTCCTGTTCCAGGTTCCTGTTTGTTGCAGCAATAATTCGAACGTTAATATGCTTTGTTTCACTGGAGCCAACAGGCTTGATTTCTTTCTCCTGAATCGCACGAAGTAATTTTACTTGTAACGAGAGAGAAATATCTCCTATTTCATCCAGGAAAATCGTACCATCAGTTGCTTCTTCAAATAGACCGCGCTTGTTACATGTGGCTCCGGTAAAAGAGCCTTTTACGTGTCCAAAAAGTTCTGACTCAAGCAAAGTGTCAGTTAAGGCACCACAGTTCACAGCAACAAACGGCTTACTAGCCCACTCGCTATTACTATGTATTGTTCTTGCGATTTGTTCTTTGCCGGTGCCTGTTTCTCCTAAAATGAGTACATTCCCGCGATGAAGAGCGGAGTTTGCAATTGCTCGATAAACATTGAGCATGGGAAGGGATTTGCCTACGATTCTTTTGAGTGGAGGTTCATTCGACTGAGTTTCTATAGGCACTGTTACAGAATCTGTGCCGTGTAGCCTTTCCGTTGCGCGTTTTATCGTGGAAAGTAATTCTCTCTCGAGTTCCTCTAGGTTACTCGGCTTGGATAAATACTCAAATGCGCCATTTTTAATCGCAGTCATCGCCGTATTAACGTTGGCATCGCCCGTAATAAAAATATAAAATTGTTTATCCGTGTTTTCGCGTGGAATTTTGAGCAAATCTAGCCCGTTGTTCTTACCCAAATTAATATCGCATAGGACGATTGGATAAAAACGCTTCTCCATTTCAGAACGAGCGGCATCCAAGCTATTAGTCTTTGTCACAGTATAGTTTGCGTTTTGCAGTGTAGCCGATAGTAACGCCACCATCGCCGGATCATCATCTATCACTAGAATTTCGGGTAATTTTAAATTGTCAGTTGGAAGCACACTTGCACTAGGCGCTTTATACGAGTTAATGTCAATACTCGATAATCCGACGCAAGTCTGATTCGACGTCAACCTGATGATATCTTAGCTATGTTTAGCTCTTGGTAAATAACGACCAAATCCCTTACCAACCTGAGCTTTGCCGTTTTCAATCGCTATTGTTCCTCTTAACAGCACCGTTTTCACTTTTCCTGTTACTTTCCAACCTTCATAGGCGGAGTAGTCGCAGCGCATATGCTGGTTCTTTACAGAAAGCGTATGCGTTTCTTTTGGATCAAAAACGACGATATCGGCATCTCCCCCGACAGCAATTGTTCCCTTTTTTGGAGAAAGCCCGAAAATTTTAGCAGGTTGTGTGGCGGTGACTTCGACAAATTTGTTCAAAGTGATCCTGTTTTTTAAAACACCTTCAGAAAAAAGTAGCTCCAGTCTGTTTTCAATTCCAGGTGCGCCGTTAGGAATTTTAGAAAAGTCTTTCTCGCCCATTTTCTTTTGATCCATGCAGAAAGGACAATGATCCGTTGCTACAGTGTGGATAAGCCCCTGCTCAATGCCTTTCCAAAGCGCATCCTGATCTTTTTTCTTTCGCAAAGGAGGACTCATCACATACTTGGAACCTTCGAAACCTTCTTGAAAATACAAAGAATCATCGAGAAGCAAATACTGCGTACACGTTTCGACAAGCACTGTTTGATTGCGTTTTGTGGCTTCTCGCACGCGGTTTAAAGCGCCTTCACAAGTCATGTGGACAACATACAGCGGGTGATTGCCGGAATAAGCAATATCGATTGCTCTTCCTGTGGCTTCACTTTCGACTATTTCTGGACGGGAAAGCGCGTGGAAGCCGGGCGCAAAATTTCCTTTCGCGCGGTTTTCCTGGATAAGTGAATCTGCTAAATCTCCGTTTTCGGCATGGACTGTCACAAGTCCACCCCATTTTTTTACTTCATTCATGAGGCCAATCATTTGCCTGTCGTCGATCATCA
>CAYNEF010000037.1:0-37318 GCA_964396165.1 uncultured Pseudobdellovibrionaceae bacterium | reverse complement strand
ATTGCGATGATGCGGTTAAACGAACAGTTTAAAGCAAAAGCAGAAGTAGGCGCTGAAGTGATACCTCAATCCGAATGGTTGCAGTTTTTTAGAACCATACTCATGACCAGCGAACTTTCTGATGTCTTAACTCAAGGGGTGGAAGCCGTTGTTTCTGCAAGCGATAAAGAATCGCTACCAGCTTTAAAACGCGTTATCGAATTTCCCTCTGGCACAAAGGCCCGATCGAGCGCACTTTGCGGAGCACAGACGCTTCTTAAGGCTCAGCCTAGCGAATGGGAAAGCTTTAAGAATTCGCTGAGTTCAGAACTTCCCGTCTACCTAAAATCCCTCTTGGAAAACCCCGAAAAATGCGGGGACGAAGAAGACAATTTGTGATAATACATCGCTCTTAAAAGGAGACTTAAATGTCGGGTACAAATCGTCCTTTAAGAGGGGCAGTAATCGGTTACGGATTTATCTCTTCTCTTGGTCACGTAGCAGCTTACGAAGCCAGAAACAAAACACAAAAAGATGTGGAAATTGTCGCCATCGCAGACGTTTGCGAAGCACGCCGCGATTTAGCAATGCAAAAACATCCCGGTGTCCGTGTTTATACAGACTATGAAATTCTGCTCGAGCAAGAAGCAGAGAACCTCGATTTTGTGGACATCTCGACTCCTCCTGCTTTCCACGCAGAAATTGCATTACTTGCGTTTGAAAAAGGCCTGCATGTTTTGTGTGAAAAGCCGTTAACAGTTACGCTTGAAGAAGCAACCGCACTTTTAAATGCGGCAAAAAAACACAAAAAAGTTTTGTTCCCGTGCCACAACTACAAGCACGCTCCCGTCGTCAAAGCGATTAAAGAAGTCATCGACAGCGGAAAAATCGGAAAAGTACGATCGGTTACCTTAAATACATTTAGAAACACCCACGCTAAAGGCGTCACCGAATGGAAAACCAACTGGAGACGCAGCAAACAATACAGCGGTGGCGGTATCGCGATGGATCACGGAAGCCACACGTTTTATTTAACCTTTGATTGGTTAAAAAGTTATCCCACAAGTGTTACGGCAAAAATGTCGAACATCGAGCCCGAAAAATGGGACACTGAAGACAACTTCTCTGCAGTTCTGACATTCCCCACTGGTCTTGCGCATGTAAGTTTGACCTGGACGGCTGGAGTCAGAAAAGTCATTTACACAATCCAAGGTGATGCGGGTGCAATCACTGTGGATGATGACGATATGCAAATTGCGATGATGCAAAAAACATCCGGTCCTGACGTCGCTCAAGGGGCAGTCACCTGGAATGTCGAAAAAAGACAGATTGCTTCTAACTGGATGGACGCAAGCCATACGACTTGGTTTAACTCCATGTTTGATCTTTTCAAAAAAGCCGTCGCCACAAACGACTATGTAGGTAAGGAAGCTCAAGAAGCTTACTTGTGTATTCAGCTGATTCAAGCTGCATACAAATCGGCCGCTGAGCGCTCAGTTGAAGTCGCCTTAAGCTCGGAAATCCCTAGCAATTAAGAAAACTTATGTATTCTTTATGTGCTGCATCATTCGGGTTGCAGAAATAGCCATTTGCGCATATAAATAGAAGTAGGAATTATAAATGTTAGCTTACGATATCGTAAACACCATCGCTCTTGTCAGCATTCTATTACTCATAGCAACTGCCTATACTTTTCGCGTTCTTACGCGCGGTAAAGCTCAGTACTCACGCGTGGACAAACAAGGTGGCAGCGTTCTTTTAGGCAAGGGCTTGATGGAAATGGCTTACTGGTCTTTGCAACCAGTTGCCCGCTTTTTAGTTTTTATCGGATGTACTCCTAACCAACTTTCCTGGGCATCTCTTGTTCTAGGTGGACTTGCCGGAACTTCACTTGCTTACGGTTATTTTGGATTCGCAGCGCTTTTTGCAACTTACTCGGCATTTCTCGATACGCTGGATGGAATGGTTGCTCGTCTGACACATGTTGCTTCCGACGCTGGTGAAGTGCTGGATGCTGCAGTTGATAGATACGTAGAGTTTTTCTTTTTAGCCGGTGTCGTAATTTATTACCGCCAGATTGCGCCATTGCAAATTATTGCGCTGTTTGCGTTGGCTGGTTCTTTCAT
Source organism: uncultured Pseudobdellovibrionaceae bacterium (assembly GCA_964396165.1). GTDB lineage: Bacteria > Bdellovibrionota > FAC87 > UBA2466 > UBA2466 > CALCZU01. Next base: position 35,213 of record CAYNEF010000037.1, on the reverse strand, counting down.
GGTGAGTTACTCCACGGCAAAAGCAGAAGCGTTGCACATTCCGCCTCCTCCTGGAATCATGAGAAGACCAGAGCGTGCTTTCTATTTGATTTTGGGTGCTGCGCTTTCGCCTATCCCGATGCCTTTTTTAGATGCGATTTTTAATTTTCCGTTTAACGTGGGCTACCCGCTGCTCTTTGCGACTTTCTTTGTAGCCGTGTTAAGCAATATTTCTGCAATCGAAAGATTGTGGACTATTGGACGTGCCATGCGCGAACGTGAAAAAGCAATCCACGAAAGCGCTACAGAATCTGCACAAGTGCCAGCAGAAGCCCTAGAAACAGAGATCGTGATGACAGACGAGGAAGAACTCGTCCTCTCTCCTAAAAAGCAGTCTTAAGCCGGATCAATCGACATTTCACAAGCCAGCGAATTAGCAATGAAGCAATTGGCGTGGGCTTTTTCATGCAAGCTTTTGATTTTTTCTGGGCTTGGAACTTCGCCGCTGAAAGTAACTTTTGGGTTTAACTTGATGAGTGTCACAGCCATTTTGCCATTGGCGTTTTTATCCAGCTTTGCAACGGCATTATCGATATAGGAATCGACAGTGAGGCGGCTTTTTGCAGCTACGGCCAAAAAGGTCAACATGTGGCAGCTGGATAGGGCAGCGGCCAGCATTTCTTCCGGGTTTGTCAGTTCTTTTTTCCCGGCAAATTCAGGAGCAGCGGAGGCTGAGATCAGACTTCCACCACCGTAAACCACCGTGTGGGTTCTATCGTAAGTCTCGTAAGCGAAATCGGGAGTCGTTCTCTTCCAAGTTACTTTTGCGTGGTGTTCTGACATGTTTTTTCTCCTTGAAGAATAATTACGATGATTGTGCATATAAAATCTTAAGATTACAAGCAAATCAAATGCCTTCTCAGTCAAGAAAACGTGGGGTTCGTTTTTGGGAAGGCCTTGTAGAATCCACTATATCGCTTTCAAAAACGAAGATGGCAACTCCAACTAAACTTTGGTGGCATATAACAGCTTCTGCTTCGTGGTCGTCTATAAATCCTCAAAATCTAATAGATTACTTTTCCGACCAGACCCCACGTTTTCTTGCCTGAGAAGGCATTTGATTCCTATAAATCCTAGGGTATAACCGCCCACGATATGGAAATAAATGCATCGCAACCAAAAAACCAAAAAGCCAACCTAGTCACCTCTATTCCTGGCCCAAAAAGCCAGGCATTGAGACAGCGCGAAGAAAAAAATCTCGCACCGGGCCTACAGGGATTCGCCCTTAAAGCTGGGATCGTCGCCAAAGAAGCAAAAGGCAGCACCGTGACAGACATCGATGGCAATACGTTCATCGATATCATCGGGGGAATTGGCGTAAACGGCTTGGGACATTCCCACCCGACTTATGTAAACGCGATTAAAGAGCAGGTCGAAAAAATTTCTGTCGGCAGTTTCACAAGCGAAGCCCGTGTGGATTTATTTGAACGCATCGGACAACACCCGCCTGCACCTGGTGTGGATCGCGCGCAGCTTTATTCCGGAGGTTCTGAAGCTGTTGAGTCAGCTCTCAGACTTTCCAAATGCTACACAGGCAAATACGAGTTTGTCAGTTTCTGGGGTGGTTTCCATGGCAAAACAATGGGAACGCTTTCCCTAATGGGTTCTGATTTTAAAGACAAGTTAGGCCCCATGGTTTCGGGAAGCCATATCGTGCCGTACGCAAATTGCTACCGCTGTCCGTTTAAACTCGAATACCCAAGTTGCGGCATGGCGTGTGTGGATTTTGTCAGACAAAATTTAAAAGTTTCTACAGCGGGTGAAGTGGCGGCGTTTATTGCCGAACCCATGCAAGGAACTGCGGGAAATATTATTCCTCCCAAAGAATTCATGCCGGCTATTAAAGAAGTCGCCAAAGAATATGGCGCGCTCTTGATTGTGGATGAAATGATTACGGGCTTTGGCAGAACGGGAAAATACTGGGGTGCTGAGCACTCGGGCGTTCAACCTGATATCGTGACTTTGGGAAAACAATTTGGCGGAGGTTATCCGATTGCGGCGCTTCTTTCGAAAAAAGAAATTGTGGAATCCAAACCTTGGTCGAATGCATCGGGATCTTCTTCCAGCTACGGCGGAAATCCGCTGGCGTCTAAAGCAGCAGCGACGGCGCTGAAGATTATCGATGATGAGAAGCTTGTCGAAAACTCCCGCGTTGTGGGCGAATATTTCTTGAACAAGATAAAACACTTTGAAGAGAAATATGCGTTTGTAGGTCAGGTGCGTGGCGCAGGTCTTTTCATGGCGATTGAAATGGTCAAGGATAAGAAAACGAAAGAGCCGCTATCGAAAACAGAATGCGAAAAAATCTTTATGGATTTCTTACGTCACGGACTGCTCACGATGTCTTACGCCCCCAGCTTCCGCATGCAACCCGCAATGACAATCGACAAGGGCACCGTCGACGAAGTCGTGAAGATCATGGAAAAGGTTTTCGACGGGGTTAGGGTTTAAAATTCTTAATCTCTATTACGGATCAATAAAATTCGGAAAACTAGGCGGAACGATTGTAATATTATTTGCTGGTCTCGCTGGAGCGGGGTTCCACGGTGTAAGCGTGATATATCCTGGCCGATTCTGAGGGGGATTCAGTGAATTTTGCAAATTCTGAAGTGCATTAGGACTCATCTGTATATTCGTAGTCCTCGCTGTTGCAGAAGAGGTTGCACTCGAAGTCGGAGGAGCAGAATTGAGATCAACAGGCTCGAACGGTAAAGTTGCAGCCCTTTGTTGCCTTGGAGGACGGGTCAGATTTGGCGATGAACCCGGATTTTCGGGAATGGACGCTCGTGAAATGGTGGGTGCATTCAACACCTCTTTCGGTACCGGACTAGAAGAATTGTTTTTTAGATAATATTCTCCATCTCTTAATTCTACAGGAACTGCTTCCGAACCATAGTGAGCTATAGTTTCGCCATTTGAAAGTTTACTATATCCAGTAAACTCTTGGTGTGCTCCGCCTCCTTCAGGCACATATGTTTTCAAATTCCCTTCCGCGTCTTTTAAGTAAACGCCCTTAGAAGGGTCCCCGCTAGGAGCGTGCAATTCGTCTCCAGTATTAGTATTAAAAAACTGATGCTCAGTCGTACCGTTACGAACTGGGTTTCCAGCAGAATCGACAAGAGGTTTTTCGGCATTCGCGCTAGCAGGAACTTCAGATCCGGTTGCAGTAGTACTTTTTGCATTACCAGCACTCATTCCCTTTACACCTTCCGTCTCATTTTTTGTTACCGATTTTTTTAACGATTCAGCCTGTTGCTCCATTTTATATTTTGCCATTGCTGCTCGTTGGTCCAATGCTGTTAGTACTTTTTTGGAACCTTCAATTCTCTCGTTCAAATCCTTTTTCTCGATTGTCTTCTTGTTTAACTCGTCCCTAATTTCCTGCTTTTTTTCGGGAGTTAGAAATGGGTTTTCAACATCTATTGCTAACTTTTTAATCTCTTGTTCGAGCTCAGCCAGTTTGTCTGTTTGTTTCTGTAGTTTTTCCTGAACTTCTTTCTTCTTCGCATAAGTATCAGTCATTACTTTTTCGCCACCTGCTTTCATCTGTGCAGCCAATTGCTCATCAGTCCCCGCTGTAACGGGATCAAATGTAGGATTCGGGTAGACCTTGGGCTGCTCGTTCTTAAAAGGCTGATACACGATGGCTTCTTCTAAAAAAGTCGCCGGTTCATCGAGAGCAAGAAGGTTAATCGCAGAAAACAAGGACAACACAATAAAAAAAAGATTGGTCATGCCTTTATAATCAGCAACACTTAAGCCAATAATTTTCACAATTGCCATGCTTAGCCGGACTTTGAGTTGACTAGTGTTTTTACTTTAAAAAGCAGTTGAATTTAGCAACTAGCTAAATTCACACCCGTTATTGCGCCCAGACTCTATACACTTTCAGAATACAGCTAGAATACATATTTATTTCAATAACTTACCTAATTCACTGTCTTTAACTCATCCTGAGGTTTCATGCGCCTCTCATCTCATTGCGAATCTACTATTTGTGACCTAAGAACAGCTGAACGTCCCGTTAGTTGCTAAATATGGCAACTTATGGCAGTATGCAGGAGTAGTGAATGGACCGTCGGAAGTATGCGACAGACATTACAGTGAATGGTAAAAAAATATATACCGTTCTAATAGATGCACATTATGAAGCAAAACATTCTGCCTCTATAGATGATGATCTGATTCTTAAATTAGTTAACCAGATGGACGGCTGGGAAACAGAGCCCGATAGCCAAGATTCCCAGTTTTCTTACTTTGTAAACGATCGGATGAGATTGAACAAAAAGTTGTACAAATTAGTCTGGCTGATGGAAAAAAATGACTCTTACATAGGAATTATCAACGCGTATAGGAGAGATTAATATGGCATTTCCCTCAAGTAGAAAAATTAAAAAATTGGCTGCTCTACTGGATAAGGTAGAGGGTACTTTAATGATTTCTCCAGATGCTACACCACTGGAAAAGTTCAGATGGGACCTCTGCCAAAAATTTATAAAACATAAAAGAGAAAATGATCTCAGCCAAGATCAAATGGCCGAAATTATCGGTGTGGATAAGTCCAAGATGAGCAAAATATTGCGCCATAGAATCGATGAATTTAGCACCGATAGATTAATTACATTATGCCTGCGGCTTGAGCCTAAATTGAAGCTACGGGTAGGCTAAAATCCCATTTCCTTGACAATATGTGTGACCCCGATTTCAAATAGAGTTATATGAAAATTCCGCTTCTGGATTTGAAAAAACAGTACAAAGACTTAAAGCCGCAAGTCATGAAAGCCATCGAAAATGTTGTCGATAGCGGATACTTCATCATGGGCCCAGACATCGAAGCGTTTGAAAAAGAAGTCGCAAATTACTTAGGCGTTAAATACGCACTTGGGGTCACAAGCGGAACCGATGCGTTGTTCATGTCGCTAAAAGCCCTGGGTGTGGGGCCTGGCGATAGAGTTTTAACCACTCCTTTTACATTTTTTGCTACAGCAAGCGCGATCTGCAATAGCGGCGCTGAACCTGTGTTCGCAGATATTTTGGAAGATACTTTCAATATCGACCCCGCTGCAGTTGAAGAAGTTTTAAAGCAAGACACGAGTAAAAAAATTAAAGTGATTTTGCCAGTCCATCTATACGGGCAAGCAGCCGACATGGGCCCGCTTGAAGCCATTGCAAAAAAATACAATGTGCAAATCGTAGAAGATGCAGCGCAAGCCATCGGTACCAAGTACAAAGGCAAACAAGTCGGTGGTTTTGGCGCATACGGATGCTTCAGTCTTTTTCCCACAAAAAACCTAGGGGCAATGGGCGACGCCGGTATTTTAACGACGAACGATGAAGCGTTTTACCAAAAAGCAAAATTGATTCGCGTACACGGTGGCTCCAAACAATACCACCACGATTTAATCGGCAGTAATTTTAGAATCGATACGATGCAAGCTGCAATCTTGCGCGTACTGCTTCCTCATTTAAATGGCTGGATTGCAAACCGCGCAAGCTTGGCTGAACGTTACAATACTGCCTTTGCTGAAATCAGCGATCTGGTTGTTGCACCACCGATTTCTGCAAACTCCAATCACGCGTACCACCAATATACGATTCGTGTGAAAAACAATTTGCGGGATTCTCTAAAAGATTATTTAACTTCGAAAGATATTGCTTCGTGCATTTACTACCCGATACCTTCGCATCTGCAAAAAGCACTTGCATACTTGGGATACGAAAAAGGCGATTACCCAGTCACCGAAAAAGCAGGCGAAGAAGTATTAAGTCTTCCTGTGTATCCAGTCATGACAATGGCAGAACAAGATTACGTGATTGATGCGATTAAAACCTGGGCAAACGCTCAAGTTGTAAAAACTATGCCTTTGAAGAAGGAACTGGAACTGCACCCGGTACAATAACTCCCGCTTTTTTAAGTTTTTCATTCCAGTACCCGTCGAGACAAACTGCCACGATAATCGCGTAGGCCGAACCCCACAAAATATCGAGTACGTAGTGGTGGTTTAAGTACACGGCAGAAAAACACATCAGAATGTAGTACGCGGTTGTAAATACTCTTAACGATCCAAAGCGAAACGCCCAGTAAACTGAGATCAAAGGATACGCGATATGGAGCGAGGGAATCGCGCCGTGCACGTCCGCACTTCTTCCATACCAGTTTGCAAAAATAGGCATCCCAACAAATTGATCAAAGCGCGCACACCCTGCCAAATTTGCCGCAACATCCAGTCGCGCAGGACCAAAACCGTAAAGTGCTGTGTACCAAGGAGGAGAAGCGGCATACCAGTAATACGTCGAGTAACCGATCACATTTACCCAGAAGAAAGCCCACATGATTTGCGGCGCGCGGTATCCCACACTTTCGGGGTGGCAAATTTTTGTTCCTTTTTTCGGAAGCCAGAAACGAAAATAAGCGGCCACAGCAACGTACACAGGGACAAAAATAATATACGCAATTCCACAAATGAAATCGAGAATGCCGACTGTGTGTATTTGCCACCATTCGTTTGGTGTCAAAACTCCTGCAGCGGTTTTAATTCCAAAAAAGTATTTATCAAAATCGTAGGGTTCTTTGACGTGAATCGGGCCGCGGATCAAGTCGGCATAATAGCGTTGGCTGTCGTACACAATCAGCGTCAGAAAAAGGGGGAGAAGAAATTGCAGTAAGGGGCGCGTGCGTTTGCCGCCATAATAAAGAAGGGTGGGTACAAGTCCCATGATAATAATGTCAGTGCGAATCCCTTGCGTTTTTTCAGAGATAAGAACGTTAGAAACTTTACCATCCAGAAAGTAAATCACTCCCCAGTAAGTAAACATCAACAGCAGCGCCCACCATTTTTTCACGTGTCAGTCTCCCTTTGAATATTAATTATTAGTGTTAATCGGGCCAAATGCCAAGACGACCGTTTAGACTTAATGGGATTCGGGCACTTAAAAGTTGAAGCAGTAGCCGGCGCGCCAGATTTTTGCGCCGTTTTCAGCGTAGAAATAATAGGAGAAGTTTAAGTAAAGGCGATCGACGAACTCGCCAATGCGGGCGGATAATCCTAATGAAGCTATCGGGTTTGTACCCGCATAGCCGTGCCAGGTTTCTAAGCCCCCACCGGCTTCGAAAAAGAAAATCGATCCTAAAGGAGCAATACCGAACAATTCATAGTTAGTTGCTAAAAAGCGTCCCCCCCACGGGTTTCTGGAGGAGCTCACACCAATTTCTCCCCGCACTCCCCAGTTTCCGATTTCCAAAAGTGGCGTCCAGCCCACTTGTACGAACAGGGAGCTCGGCCCCGTTTCGGGTGTGTAGCGAACCGCCCCTAAAAGAAAATTTAACGGATAAAGCGGGCCGCGCTTTGCAAAAGCATTGTTTGAAGCGACAAGTATTAGCAGCACCAATAAGGATTTTTTAAGCATCTAAAAAGTATTATACATGACGTAGCGCATTAACAATGAATTTCTTGCTCACATGCCTCGAGTGCACTAAGACTATTGGTGGCTCGGCCCTACGCAATCAATCCTTGCAAACCCCGCCAGGTCCGGAAGGAAGCAACGGTAGTGAGCGGTTTATGTGCCGTAGGATCCCCGAGCCACTTTTTGAAACTTGGTCGGTAATATGGCTTATCTTGCGATCGCACGAAAATGGCGTCCTCACAAGTTTGAAGATCTGGTTGGTCAAGGCCATGTAGTTCAAACCTTAAGGAACGCAATTGAATACCAAAGAGTTTCGCACGCCTATCTTTTTAGTGGCGCACGCGGGATTGGTAAGACTTCTGTCGCCCGCATTTTTGCAAAAGCTCTTCGTTGCCCCAATGTAAAAGAAGCCATCCCCTGTAACGAATGCGATGAGTGCGTTGCGATTTCCGAAAGCCGTTCCATCGATGTGATGGAAATTGACGGAGCCTCCAATAACGGTGTCGAAGCCGTACGCGGCATCAGAGACAGCGTCGCCTTTGGCGCAGCCACCGGCAAATACAAGATTTATATTATTGATGAAGTACACATGCTTTCTATCAGTGCCTTCAACGCGCTTTTAAAAACGCTGGAAGAGCCGCCAGAGCATGTGATTTTCATGTTTGCGACAACCGAAGTGCAAAAAATTCCGCTGACAATCCTGTCTCGCTGCCAGCGCTTTGAATTTAAAAGATTAAAGCAGTCGCAAGTTGTAGAGCGCTTAAACCGCATTCTAACGACTGAAAAAATCCAGATTGAGCCTTCGGGCCTTACGATGATTGCAGCCCACGCGGATGGCAGTTTAAGAGACGCGCTGTCGCTTCTCGATCAAGTTTTGTCTTTTTACAGTCACGGAACAGCCCAGGTTGCGATCACAGAAAAAGAAGTGGTCGAAGCCCTTGGTGTGAGTGAATCAAGTGCCGTCACTGATTACTGGAAAGCCATTTCGCAAAAAGATGTCATCACGGTATTAAAAGTGATTGGCGATAACTTTATGGCGGGTGTCGACTTAAAACACTTTGCCGAACGTTGTCTGGAAGAGTTGCGATTGCTTTACCTTGTCACTTTGTCTTTAGAAGACAAGAAGAACGAAATCACGGCCGAATCCTTGGATATCTCTGGCGTGCGTTACTCACAACTTTTAGAACTGGCAAAAAATAGCACTGTCATTCAGCTGGAGAGAATGGCGCAGATTCTTTCCAAAGTGATTGAACAACTTTCTTGGGCCTCTGAACCGCGTTTCGCACTTGAAATGGCATCTATCAGAATGACAAAGCTCGATGCGCTTTCTCGAATGGAAAACCCAGAGCCTATTAGAGCAGCCGCTCCTGTGATGCAGCAAGCACCGGCTACAACGCCAGCACCCGTTTTTGAAAAAAAAAGTAAACCTGTAGCCGTAGCTAGTAGCGCACAACCTGCGCCCACACCTGTTTCAGCAAAAGAATCTGTCACACGAGAAGAAGAACCACCACCGATTGAAGAAGAGGCTCCTCGTTACGCTTCCTCTCAAAACCCGCAAAATGATCAGTGGCGAGGTTTTGTCGATATGGTGATGAAAAAGCGTCCAATCTTGGGTGCACTTCTTTCGCATGCAAATTTCAAAATGGAAATGGCTGATACGGGCAAGCAAGTCGTCATGGCTTTTAACGAAGGCAGCTTTTACGAAAAGCAGGCAAAAGATCCTAAAAACCAGCAGGAGATCGTGGAATTCTCAAAAGCTTTCTTCGGCCCTGATGTAAATCTCGTCATCTCCAATATTCTTGTAAATACGGAAAAAAGCATTGTGCAATCCAAAGAAGAAGCCATTGCCGTATTAAAAAAGAACGCGCTTGAACACCCGATGGTAATGCAGGCCAAAGAAATGCTGGGCGCCGATATCGTAGATGTTCGGGTAGAAGGCTAAGTAGCCGGCATGCTCTTTAACTCCTTTTCCTTTCTCTTTTTTCTCATTGTTGTTTCTACAAGTTACTTTTTACTTCCGCACCGTTTTCGTTGGGCGCTTTTACTCATAGCCAGCTGTTATTTTTACATGTGCTTTGTGCCCATTTACATATTGATTCTCTTTTTTACTATTCTCGTCGATTATTTTGTTGGCATCTGGCTTGAAGATACCGTGAACCCGAAAAAGCGACTGGTGCTTCTTTACGCAAGTATCCTCACGGTTGTGCTTACGCTTTTTGTTTTTAAGTACTTTAATTTTTTCAACGAGAATGTGGCACAAGTCGCCTCACTTCTGCATTGGAATTATCCTATCGAAGCGATGAAACTGATTCTGCCCATTGGTTTGTCGTTTCATACGTTTCAAAGTCTTAGTTATGTCATTGAAGTGTATTATGGCAGGCAAAAAGCCGAGAGACATTTTGGCATCTATGCCTTGTACGTTATGTACTTTCCCCAGTTAGTCGCTGGTCCGATTGAACGGCCACAAAATTTACTGCAGCAGTTTCATGAAAAAAAGCAGTACGACAATGCAAGAGTAGGTGATGGCCTGCATCTGGCACTTTGGGGTTTATTTAAAAAAGTGGTCGTGGCAGATTCACTCGCTCTTTATGTAGATGCTGTTTATAACTCTGTGCCACACCACAGTAGTCTTACTTTACTGGTTGCGACTTACCTTTTTGCCTTTCAGATCTATAGCGATTTCTCTGGCTATTCCGATATCGCGCGCGGTGTTTCACGCATTTACGGGATAGAGCTCATGAAAAATTTTGAAACGCCTTATTTCAGCACTTCGATAAATGAATTCTGGAGCCGCTGGCACATTTCTCTTTCTAGTTGGTTTCGCGATTACTTATACATTCCGCTCGGTGGAAACAGGGTTTCGGAAAGTAAACGGCAAAGAAATATTTTTACAGTATTTCTTGTAAGTGGTTTATGGCATGGCGCTAATTGGACGTATGTCGTCTGGGGAGCTCTGCACGGGCTTTTTGCAAATCTCGAGACAAAACTTTTTCCATTCTTACATAAAAATAATTTTGGAAAGCTGCGAGTAGTTCTCGGGTGGTTTATCACTTTCCATTTGGTTGTCTTTGCCTGGATATTTTTTAGAGCAAAAGATTTAACGACGGCACTGGATGTCATTAAAAGAATTGCCAGCGCAAAGGGCCCCTTTTTCTTTGATGTGGCTTTAGTGCCTGCGGTGCTGAGTCTCATCGCGCTCGTACTTCTCGATCTTTTTCACCGAAAGACAGACTACTGGAGCCACACGCGTTCTTATTCGCTAGTCTCAAAGTACGCTTATGTTTTTTTACTGATTTTTACTATCATTTTGTTTGGAGTGGACAGAGGAAGCCAGTTCATTTATTTCCAATTTTAAGAAAAGAGAATTTTTAAGAAAGTGAAAGCAATTCGAAGTCTAATTTTATTAGTTTTGATCTTTTTTATTCTCGATCGGCTATTGGGCGCGGGCTTGGGCTGGATGTATTCTCGAACAACGTCCGGAGAAGCTGGCGGGCTTTTAAACGAAGCGATACACAGAAATTCAGATATTCTTATTTTAGGATCGTCCCGCGCCAAGCACCATGTGGTGCCCGCCGTATTAAAAGAAGAATTGGGATTTTCTGCTTACAATGCAGGGCTAAATGGCCAGGATATGCTGTACGCACTTTTGCTTTTGGAATTAAAAAAAGAAAAGCCTGCTCCCAAAGTTATTTTAATCCATATCGATCCCAATGCTTTTTCGTATAAAGAACAGGAAATGGAACGACTTTCTGTTCTTTCTTACTATGTGGATCAAAACGAGCAAGTTGCAAAATTTTTTAAAATGCGGGGCCCTTACGAAACCGTAAAACTTCTTTCTTCTTCCTACCGCTTTAACGGAAAAGTTTTGTCTATCATTAAAAATTACTTTAAACCCATGCCGGTAACCGACGGATACGAAGCTTTACCCTCCTCGCTCTTAGAAACTGAAAAACCCAGCCCCGCTGCCGAAATTCTTCCCTCCGAAGCCTGGAAAGAAAAAACCGATCTCTTTGCCTCGACTATAAAGTGGTATCAATCAAAAGGGACAAAGGTATTCTTATTCATTAGCCCCTCTTTCAGCGAAGGAGGTGATGCCATGTACGACAAATGGCTCACAGAAACAAAACAGTTTTTGAAAGTCTACCCAGACGTAGCCTTTCTAGATCTTAGCCAACACTTTTTAAGAGAATTTTCTCACTCGCCCACTTATTTCAAAGACTCTTCTCATTTAAATGGCAAAGGGTCAGAGATTTTTACGCGAGCTCTAGCTTCTCAATTGAAGCCTTTTTTAACAAATATGAGGAAATAGGCACGAGAGTTTCAATACTAAAACAGCTTTTTTAAGTATAGTTTGCAATGTGGGGGGCAGCGCTGGTATCGCTCTTTAAGGATTAATGAATATTCTTTATTACATCAGTGGGCATGGATTTGGCCATGCAGTCAGACAATCGGAAGTCATGCGCGCATTCCACAAGCGTATTCCCGGACTTGTCACTCAAGTACGCTGCAGTAACGCACATCCGGTAATGCATACTCTTTTTTCTCAAGCCAAAAGTATCAGCCACTCACCCATTGATTTTGAAGTTAAAGAAACAGAATGCACACTCAATCTTGATTACGAAAAAACAATTTTGGGACTAGACCAACTTTTTAATGAAAAACAAAAGCTTTTGGAACAAGAAACCGCTTTTGTAAAACAATCTGGCGCAGATTTACTCATTGCAGATATTCCCTTCTTATGTGGAGAAGTTGCTGAGAGAGCGCAAATCCCTCTTTTTGGGATTGGTAATTTTACTTGGGATTGGATTTTTGAACCGGCACTTGCTACGCATCCCACAGGAAAGAAATTACTTTCGATGATGCGAGAAGGGTATTCTCAATTTGAAACTTATTTCAAATTGCCTTTCAGTCACGAAGCCCCTTTTTTTAATAGCGTAGTAGATACACCGCTTCTTACTCGCATCTCGCAGTTATCGAAAGAAGACGCTCGTGCAAAAATCGGTATTTCAAAAGAAGAAAAACGCCCCGTTGTATTAATCGCCCTGCGCGAATCTATTTCTTTAGAACTTTTTAAAGACACACTTAAAAAATCACAAGATTTTCTCTTTGTTTCTCCCGATGCGTATCCGTTTCAGGCAGACAATCTGATTTCGAATGTTCGCCTGGATCCAAAGTTTCGCTTTACGGAACTTTTGCAATCAGCTGATATCGTCTTAGGTAAACTGGGCTACGGGTTGGTGTCTGAATCGATTGCCGCGCAAAAAAAATTACTCTTTCCCGAAAGACTGGGCTTTAGAGAGACCGCTCTTTTAAAACAGGGTGTGGAGACTTTCATTCCTTCTCTTGAAATATCCAATTCGGATTTTTTCTCTGGCGCGTGGGCCGATTCGCTTAATACACTCCACGCAAAAAATGCCCCTTACCGTACGGTAGATTGCAACGGAGCCCAGTTCATCGTAGATACCGTCTTAACAAAGCTACAAAATCCTTCACTTTTACCTCTGAAATCTAGAGCGGCTGAACCATCAACTCACAGCGTCAATTCCTAACTTTTTCCCGTGCTTTTAAATGTCGTTGGCGCTAGCATGCGAGAAGTTATGTATGACAAGATTTTAGAAGTCATCCGCCAGATTTACGGACCCGGCACCATCGAACTGCACGAACCCAGATTCATCGGTAACGAGAAAAAGTATTTAGCGGAATGTATAGACTCAGGCTTTGTTTCTAGCGTCGGTGCGTTTGTCACCTTGCTTGAAAACAGACTTGCAGAATTTACAGGATCCAAACACGCTATCTGTGTAGTCAATGGCACGTGTGCCTTACATCTGGGGCTTTTCGCTTTGGGTGTCGAGCACGGGGATGAAGTACTCACTCAATCTTTTAATTTTATCGGAACGGCAAATGCCATCCGTCAGGCAGGAGCAAACCCTGTCTTTTTAGACATTGATCCAAAAACGTTGGGTCTATCTGTTTCAGCGCTGAAATCTTTTTTGTCAGAATACGCCGAAGTAAAAAACGGAAAATGCATCAACCGAAAAACAGGACGCACTATTAAGGCATGCGTGCCCGTACATATTTACGGACACATGGTAGAAGTCGAAAAGATTTTAGAACTTTGCAATGAATACCAAATCCCCATGCTGGAAGACGCCGCAGAAGCAATCGGTACCTACTTTCAATCAAACGGTAAAAAACAGCACGCGGGTACTTTCGGACAGATAGGCGCCTTAAGTTTTAACGGCAATAAAACTATCACGTCGGGTGGCGGTGGCGCTTTACTCACGCAATCAGACGAACTTGCAAAAAAATTAAAACACTTTTCTACGACGGCAAAAGTTGCACATGCCTGGAAGTATGAGCACGATGCGGTAGGATTTAATTACCGCATGCCCAACATCAACGCAGCACTGCTTTGTGCACAGCTGGAGCAACTACCTTACTTTTTAGAAAAAAAACGGGAAGTCGCTTCCCACTATGCAAAATCTTTTAAAACTTTGGGAATTCCTTTTATCGATGAGCCTGCGCACAGCCACTCCAACTACTGGCTAAACGCTTTTTTGCTTAAAGATAAGACAGAACGCGACACGTTTGTAGAATATGCGCACAAGCAAGGTGTGAAAGTCCGTACCGGTTGGGGACTACTGCCTGAACAAACGCCCTACCAATCTTTTTTCGCGGACAAAGGGGAAGTGGCAAAATCGATCTACGATAGACTGGTATGTCTACCGAGCAGCGTGCCCGTGAAAACTCATGGCTGAAATCCGCCCTATCACCCTAAAAGACAGAGACGTTGTCATTGCTTTCGTCGATAAATTTTTTCCTGGCGGTAATGTCAAAACACACCTTCGCTTTGACAGCGACTGGTCGAAAAAAACAAACCGTTTCGGGTATGTTCTCGAAGACAAAGGCCGCATTGTTGGACACATGGGCTGTATCTACGCAAAAAGAAAAATAGCAGATAAAGAGGTCTTATTCGGCAATATGACCTGCTGGGCAGTGGAGTCAGAATACCGCCCCCAGAGTCTCGACTTACTGAAAGTTCTTTTAAAAGAAGAAGATGTGGTAATTACCGATTTTACTCCCATCAAAGAAATCCTCATTCTTTTAAAAAAATTCGGGTTCAAGCATCTGGACGCGGGAGAAGATGTATTTTATCTTCCTGCTAATTTTCTTTCAGGTCTTTTTAAAACGGGAAGCAATATTAAAATGCTTCACGCAAGCGATCTTGCTTCTGACTCCACTGAATCGAATCTTTTTCAAGATCACCTGAAGTTGGGTTGCACTATTTTGTCTTTTGAAAACGGCGTAAAAGCGATTTTTCAAAAAAAACCCTTAAGCCGCGGCCAGGGCGCAAAGTTAGTGTACTGCGATGATTACGAGTTATTTCAAAAAAATCTTTTTAGAATCAACCTCTTTTTAGCACTGCATTTAAAAACCATTGCCCTTATTGTCGACAAGAGATTTGCATCAAATGTGGCAACGCGACTTAAATCCGAATTAAAACGAGAGACATTTTACCGGCCTATTTCGGCTCTTTCAGACCAATTGCCTGCGACTGCCGTCTGTTCTCTCTACAGTGAAACTGTTTTAAAATATGCGAAGGAGCAAAATGCACTTCATTAAAAGCGCTTTTAACCGCCTCTTAAAACTTCTGTGGTCAAAAAAGTCTTACCGCTTTTTGATTCGGGATTGGTTTCATCTGACGGATTTGCAAAGCGCTGGGCAAGTACTTGCCACCATGAGACAGCTTGTGACTCTAGAGCCTTTGGAGACGGAAGCACCCGCGCACCGAAGAATTGCAGTGATTGCGCCACACCAAGACGATGAAATCATCGGCCCCGGGGGAACACTTCTTTTGTCGCTCGCTAGTAAAAGTACAGTAAAAGTCTTTTATCTGACAGAAGGAACGGATCCGAAAACGCTCGAAAATGAATCAGCAAATCTTGCAAACGAAATGGGATTTGAACGAGAATTTTTTGACTTTCCATTGGGGAAAATTCCTCTCGATAAAGAAGCTTTAAAGCGTGTTGCCTCTAGCTTAAATGCGTTTAAGCCAGACCTGCTTTTTCTTCCCTTTTTACTTGATGATCACGATGATCACAGACGGGCAAGCGAACTCGTATATGAGATGAGCAAAGAAAGCCTTTTAAACCCGGTCGAAGTCTGGGCGTATCAGGTTTATGGCGCCGTGATTCCCAATATTGCAGTGGACATCACTTCTGTAAAAGACAGAAAGGCCTTTTTTATCCGCTTCTACGCATCTCAAATGAAAAAACGGGACTGGGCGAACTTTAGCTTGGGGCTGAATGCGTGGAATTCTCGCCTATTGCCCGGTAAATCTGGGCCCCAGTTCGTAGAACCGTTTTTTGTTCTTCCTTTAAAGGAATACGCAAAAGTCTGCCAAGTCTATTTTACGGATGCCAAAAACAGCAATTATTACAAAAGTTACAAGCGTTGACGGGGATGACTGGACTGTGATTTATCAATTTAAGAGGACTTCTTTAAAATGTCGCAGACCTTAGATCAAGTACATGCCGAATTGGTTAGCTTATTGAAAAAAGAGCCTTTTTTCATTACCGATGCGATTGCACCCGAAACGGAATTGCGCAATCTCAAACAATGGGATTCCATGAAGCAATTGACCCTTCTGGTACAGGTTGAAGAGACCTTCAAAAAAGAATTCGCCCCAGAACAAATTTTTAAAATCTCGACCATGCGCGATCTTGCGGAAGTGATCACCCAATGAGCCGTCTCTTGGATCGCATCCAGGAAAGAGTCGTAAAGACTTATACCGGACAAACGGTGGACTGCCCCAATCCCATGCCCTTTCTTTTGGAAAAGGGTTGGTTAAGTTCAGTCGGCCCGGGCCTGTATGTTTTTCGTGGGCCCTTGGTTCCGTTACTCAATAAAATTGAAAACCTCTTTTCGCAATTGGCGGCAGATTTAAATGCAGAAGAAATCTGGGTGCCTTCTTTTTTATCGAAAGAAAATGCCGAAAGAAGCCAGTATTTGAATTCTTTTTCCTCTCAGGCTTTGGTACTGGGGGGCAATGCCGCAAATGTTTTAGAAGGGCTTGCTTGCCCGACTGTGTGCTACCATTATTTTGCTTCTCTTTCGAAACAACGTGCAGAACTTCCGCAGTTAATAACGTCGCTTGGAAAATGCAGTCGAAGGGAAAATAGCGGCCTCGGGGATTTGGGAAGACTGCAAAATTTTACGATGCGAGAGCTTGTGGGTTTGGGCTCTACTGAGTACTGCAAGAAAATGCTGCAAGAAATCCAAAAAAGAGTGACCGGCATTTTTGAAACGGTTTTTGATTTGTCTTATTCCGTCTGCACTGCTTCGGACCCGTTTTTCGGTGACGAAAGTGAGACCAAGAAAAAAGCCCAGCTTTTAAGCGAAAGCAAATTTGAAGTACAAATGCCTTTACCCTTTAAATCTCAGTCCATAAGTACTGCGTCTTTTAACCTGCACGGCAACGTCTTTTACGACCGGTTTCAGATTCAGCCTAGCGAACCCCAAAACTATGAGTCTTTTTGTGTCGGATTCGGCTATGAGCGCATCCTTTTCTCGCTTCTTTCCCAAAAAGGGACGGATTTTTCGACTCCATTTTACAAAAACTTCCTAAAACAGTAGGCTCAGAAATTATGAACACGCCAACAGAACACGATATACAAACCTTTTGGTCCGATAGACCCATGCTCTATACGGAAAAAAGCCTGTCCAATTTGAACGAAAAGCCGGAAGAGACTTTTACCCGTGTAGAAGAAGTTTTTCGCGATAAAGGCCGCCACTTTCAGGAAAAAAACGCCCCCTTGCTTAGCCGATTTATCGACTACGCTTCCATGAAAGATAAAAAAGTGTTGGAAATCGGTTGCGGAGTTGGCTGGTTCTCCAATGAATTTTTAAAAGCAGGCGCAAAAGTCGAAGCTATCGATCTCAGCCGCGAGCATGTTCGCTTAAGCAAATACCGTTTCTCAGATAACCCAAACTTTAATGTGCAAGTAGCCTCTGCTGAAAAAATTCCTTTCGCCGATAACACATTTGATTTTGTCTGCTCTTGGGGAGTGCTCCACCATGCTTCTAACGATGAAGCCTGTTACCGCGAGTTGCACCGAGTTTTAAAACCCGAAGGCAAAGCCTTTCTGATGCTGTATCGAAAAGGCGGCGCAAAGTACTGGTACCATAAAGTTTTTAGAAGAGGGGTTTTGAAGGGGGAACTGATTAAGCACAAGATGAACATCACCTCTCTCATTCAATCTGCGACTGATGCTTACCAAAGCGACAGCCCAGGGGCTCCAATTTCGCGCCACTACACAAGAAGCGAAATGCAGAAAAAATTTGCAGCATTTTCCGAATGCAAATTGCAGATTACCGGCAATGCACACGAGTGGGCGGCAATTCCCTTCCACAGATTGCCGTTGACCGATATTTTGGGAGAGAAAAACCTGATTCGACTAAGTGAAATTTCAGGCGCTTACTGGCTTGTCTCTCTGAAAAAATAAACACAAAGTAATTGACTCAACGCTTCATTTATTTCCTCCTACCTAACGTATAGACATGCCAAGTCGCAGCTGGTAGTTATTCAAAATCATGACAAAATTTTCAAAACTGCGTTCGCTTCTGACTCGTAAAGAAATGGCTTTCTTGATGGAGGCACATTCTGGATTATCCGCAAAAATTGTAGAAGAAGCAGGTTTTGAAGGGATCTGGGCATCAGGCCTTTCCATTTCCGCAGCGATGGGTGTGCGTGATTACAACGAAGCTTCTTACACCCAAGTGCTCGAAGTGGTCGAATGCATGGCCGATGTGACAAATATCCCGATTTTACTTGATGGGGACACAGGGTACGGAAATTTCAACCACTTTAGGCGCCTTGTAAAAAAACTCTGCCAAAGAGACATCGCAGGTGTTTGTCTGGAAGACAAAATTTTCCCAAAAACCAATTCTTTTATCGCGGGCCCGCACCCACTTGCCACAATCGAAGAATTTTGCGGCAAAATCAAAGCCGGTAAAGATTCTCAAACAGACAAAGATTTTAGCATCGTCGCACGCACCGAAGCACTGATTGCAGGCTGGCCGATGGAAGAAGCTTTAAAACGCGTAGAAAAATACCATGAAGCGGGTGCTGATGCGATTTTGATCCACTCCAAAAAAAGCACACCAAACGAAATTTTGACGTTTTTAAAAGAATGGAACAACCGTTGCCCGGTTGTCATCGTACCGACGATTTATTACTCCACACCTACTTCAGTATTTGAAGATGCCGGTGTCAGTACCATCATCTGGGGTAACCACAATATGCGCGCTTCCATTACGGCGATGCGCGAAGTGTGTAAGACAATTCAAAAAGAAAGAACAGTTAAGCCAATTGAAGATTCGATTGCGACACTGAAAGATGTGTTTGAGCTTACAGGCTTTCCAGAACTTTTGGATGCAGAAAAGAAATACCTCGAAAAAAATAAAATGGAAGCAGTCGTTCTTGCAGCTTCTCGCGGGGACGGACTAAAAGAAATCACCGAAGACAAACCAAAGTCGATGCTTCCTGTCCGCGGTAAACCCATTTTGCAGCACATTGTGCAAACGCTGACCAAAGCTTCTGTGACAAAAGTTTCTGTAGTTTGCGGATACAAAGAAGAAGCCGTCACAGTTTCGGGCATTCAAAAAGTTCTCAACACCAAATTCGATACTACCGGCGAAGCAAAATCTCTTGCCTGTGGAATTGAAAAAGTGGAAGAGGGCGCCTTTTTAATGTTCGGCGATATCTTCTTTAAAAAATATTTCCTCGATAGATTGATGGAAAAAGAAGGGGACTTGGTTCTTGCAGTGGATTCCCGCTGGGCAAGCCCAGATTTCAGATCGTCTCACAGCCAAACAGATCTTGTGTCGGTAAACAAAGGGCACGAAAGTGTTTATACCGATGACGAAAAAATTTATTTAGAATCGGCTTCTTCCCATCTTGATGTGGATAAAATCAACGGCAAGTGGATGGGACTAATGAAAGCAACTCCTCAAGGAATTCAGTGGATTAAAACCGCGTTGTCGGAATTATCTGCTGAGGGAACGCTAGACAAAGCTTCGTTTACAGATGTGCTTTCTAAAGTGCAAAAAGCAAATCACACCATTCAGGTTATTTACGTCGCTGGTGACTGGCTTGATGTGAACGAAATGGCAGATTTGTTTCAAGCTGCAAATTTTTAATTATTGATAAATGGTAACTGGCAGTGAAATTCTAGGTGCATTAAGAGAGAGGGGAGCCCGATGCTTTACGGGTGTTCCGTGTTCTTTTCTCACGCCGCTTATTAACGGCGTCTTAAATGACAAATCCCTAAATTACGTAATGGCAGCGCAAGAAGGCGAAGCATTGGCTATCGCATCGGGTGCGTGGCTAGCTGGTAAACCCAGTGTCGTCATGATTCAAAATTCTGGCCTCGGCAATATGGTCAATGCGCTAACATCTTTAAATTATCCGTTTCGCATTCCCGTATTATTAATTGTCACCTGGCGCGGACAACCGGGTATTAAAGACGAGCCCCAACACGAGTTGATGGGACAGATCATGCATTCGCTTCTTTCCACAATGGGTATTGGATCGGGCGCGTTTCCCAAAGAAGCTTCAGAAATTCCGGCAGCTCTGGATAAAGCCTATGCTTTTATGGAAAGAGAAAGTCTTCCCTACGCATTGATTTTGGAGCAAGGGATGCTTGCACCCGAATCTTTAAATGCTGGCTTTGAGAAAAAAGATTCTCCACGAGAAAGAGTGAGCCTTGAGACACACGGCACTCGTCCAAAAAGAATTGAAGCCTTAAAGGCATTAGTTAAATTTTTACCTGAAACTGTGGGTATTATCGCAACTACCGGAAAGTGCGGCAGAGAATTATTCACAGTCGAAGACAGAAAACAGCAGTTATACCAAGTCGGTTCCATGGGTTGCGCCAGTGCAATGGGACTAGGCGTAGCGCTTAATTCCAAAAATAAAACTGTAGTACTTGATGGCGACGGCGCCTTACTCATGAAAATGGGAAACATGGCGACCATTGGTGCGGCTCAGCCAAAAAATTTGATTCACATTCTTTTAGACAACCAAACGCACGACTCTACCGGTGGGCAGGCAACTGTTTCTAGCCAGATTGAATTTTCAGAAATAGCAAAAGCCTGTGGGTATCAAAAATCTGTCGTGTGTGACGATATGTCTGCGTTTGAAAAAACCGTACTAGAAGCCACAGAGAAAAATGGCCCTTATTTTATTCATCTGAAAATTCAGCCAGGCTCGTTAAAAGAACTCGGCAGACCCACATTAAAACCTGTGGAAGTCGCAAGACGCTTTCGCTCGTTTCTTTCCAGCATTAATTCGGCAATTTGAAAATCTAGCTCGTTATCAATATCGATAGATCTTTCTAGCGGCATCACATAAGGAACAAGTTTGTCGCCGAACATACTGTTTTTCTCAAATAAGACGTCTCTTCTTGTTAAGTAGAGAGAGCCGTTTCTACGATATGCATCTGAGGGGAGATCTTGACGGCGCGTAGGCTCTTTTTCCTCAGATAAAAAGCGGACGAGACGTCCCCCTTCAATTTTCATCATGCGGAGAGGGTGGTAATGATTTGCCTGATAAACCGAGACGATCGAATCGCACTCTGGCGAAATTAATTTTAAGGCAGCTTTTACGTCTTCGCTGATGACTAGCGGGTTTGTCGCTTGCACAAGAAGGGTCCAGTCTATTTTCACGCCTTCTTTTTTTTCTATTTCGGTGACAGCATGTTTCATCACGTCCACAGAAGGGGTTGTGTCTTCTGCAAGTTCTTTGGGGCGCAAAAAAGGAACTTCGCACCCTGCGGCCTCACACACTTTTGCGATTTTTTCGTCATCGGTACTCGCAATGATTTTATAAAACTGTTCCCTTGCTCCCAGTAAAGCGCGGATGGAGTAGGTAACGAGAGGAAGGCCGTGAAGAGGCAAAATATTTTTCCCCTTTAAGCCTTTGGATCCCCCGCGTACGGGCACCACTGCAAGTATGTTTAAAGCCATCCCCCAGATATGCACTGCTCACTTAATAGTGGCAAGAACATCGACATAACGCGTTAAGTCATTAAGGTAGATTAAAGATAGCCATTGCGTCCCCTCGACAGAATTTCTAAACTGTTTTCACGATGGAAAAAATTCTCCTCTTTGGTAATGGTGGGCACGCAAAAGTAGTGTCTGATTTGGTAGAAAAAGAGGGGCGCTATCAAGTTTTAGCTTCTCTCGATAAGGACAGCGAAGCTTCCTTTCCCACGTTTAAAACGCAGCTGGGAATTATTGCAGTAGGGGACAATGCCCTACGCGCTTCTATTGCGAAAAAAATTCTCGCCATCAACCCCAATTTCAAATTTGTAAGCAGCGTGCATCCCTCGGCTCAACTCGGAAAAGGTGTCGAATTGGGTGAGGGCACGGTAGTAATGGCGGGCGCCGTAATTAATCCGTTTACGATCGTAGGAAATCATTGCGTAATCAACACCCGTGCTTCAGTCGATCACGACTGCCGCATTTTAGATTTTGCGACGATTGGGCCAGGGGCTGTACTCGGCGGCGACGTCGAAGTAGGTAGCCACTCTTTCATCGGTTTAGGCTCTTCAGTGATTCAAGGAATCAAAATTGGTAAAAATACCGTTATAGGTGCGGGCTCAGTGGTCGTGAAGCCGCTCGGTGATAACTTGCTTGCTTACGGCGTCCCGTGCAGGGTTGTCCGAAATACTCTCTGAAAGTTTCGGCAGTAATTTTTCAATATCCAAATTCGCATCGTCGTAGTCTTCTTTGCGGCCGATATCACGCCAGTATTCATGAATCGGAAATACGAGAGTTTTCTTATTCAGTTTTTTCGCCTGAATAAATAACTCTGTCATATTAAAAGACTGATCACTGGGAACCAGTTTTAAAAGTTCCGGATCTAAAAGATAAATTCCGGCATTTACAAAATGTTTTGTAATCGGTTTTTCGACGATTTCCGCAATCGAATGGCCTTCGAGTTCGATCACGCCGTACGGCACCTGCACCTGATAATCAGACACTGCCATCGTCGCATGCGCCCCATGCTCCTGATGAAAATGCAGCATTTCTTTGAACTTCATGCCCGTTAAAATATCGCCATTGATCACAAAAAAAGGTTCTTTAGGAATCTCTTTGATTAGGCTAAGCGCTCCTGCGGTACCTAATGGTTTATCTTCTTCGATGTAACTGATGTCCGCATTTAACTGGCTGCCGTCGCCAAAATAATTTTTAATCACTTGCGAGTGGTAATTGACGGAAAAATAAAATTTGCGAAAGCCTTGAGCGATAAGTGAATTAACTAAAATTCCAAGGAGCGGCTGCCCACCCAAAGTCAGCATCGGCTTGGGTGTTTCGCGGGTGAGCGGATAAAGTCTTTTACCGGCGCCGCCAGCCATAATCAGTACCGGATTAGAAATTTCATTTCCTAAAAGCAGATGATCCCGTGTTGCGAGATCTTTAATACGTCCTTCTTCATCGACAATGGGAATTTGGGAGATCCGCTCATCAATGAGTTTTCGGTAAACTTTTTCTCTTGTGGGGCTTCCCGAAAGAGTACGGGGACTTGTATTCATCACTTCTGTAACGGGAACTTCAAAAGAGGCATTTTTTTTAAGCAGTGCTCTACGGCAGTCGCCATCTGTTACAGTGCCCAGGAGTTTTCTCTCGTGGTTCACCACCAGTGCGATTTTGTGCGCGCATTGATCCAAAAATTGCACCGCATCCCTGAGAGTAGCCTCGGGAAAAAGAAAATTTTTCTCTAAGTCTTTTACGTACATGCCTATTTCCAAGGAAGAAACTATCCCACTTAAGGTGTTTTTTCAAAGCAGTTGACCACAACTTAGGAGAAAGTCTATGACTACAAGATGGAAATAAACGGAAAACCGGTACTCGTCACAGGGGCTTGCGGCTTTATTGGCAGCCATTTGACACACCGCCTCATAGAAAGAGGCGCAAAGGTACGCGCGTTTGTTCAATACAATTCCACCGGAAGTATTGGTTGGTTAAATGACCTTCCTAAAACAGTACAAAAAGAGGTGGAAATCATCTCGGGCGATATCAGGGATTTTGACCGGGTGAATGCCGCCCTAAAAGGCCGCGATTTGGTTTTTCATTTGGCGGCACTGATTGGAATTCCGTATTCTTACGAATCTCCAGATGCCTATGTAAAAACAAATATCGAAGGCACGTTGAATGTATTGCAGGCTGCACGCCATTTAGGAACGGAAAAGACGTTAGTCACTTCTACTTCTGAAGTGTATGGAAGTGCGCTTTACACACCGATTGATGAAAAACACCCGATGCAACCGCAGTCGCCTTATTCCGCAACAAAAATTGCAGCGGACTCTTTGACCGAAAGTTTTTACCGGTCCTTTAATTTGCCCGTTGTTATCGCACGACCGTTTAATACGTTTGGCCCACGTCAATCTGCACGCGCCGTAATACCGACAGTGATTACGCAAATTCTCTCTGGGGTGAAAAGCATCCAGTTGGGATCATTGGTCCCCTTAAGAGATTTTACTTTTGTGAAAGATACAGCAGACGGCATGATTGCTGTTGCGACAGCACCCGAGAGTGTCGGCAAATCTATAAACATCGGCCGTGGAGAATCCATCAGCATTGGAGATCTGGTCAAAAAAATTCAATCGCTTTTGGGAAGCAACGTCACTATTGAATGCGCCGAAGAACGCGTTCGTCCAGAGCGCAGCGAAGTAAACCATCTTTTGTGTAACGCAGATTTGTTAAAAAGCATGACGGATTGGGCACCAAAGTACTCACTCGAACAAGGTCTTGTAGAAACAATCGAATGGCTGAAAATACATTTGCATCAGTACCGCACTGACCAGTATCAGACATGATTAACATTGCCCACAAGTTGACCCAGTTTATCAGTCGGGACGAAAAACCCCTTCTGATACAAAAATCTTTGGAAGCCACCAAAGTAGTTTTGCGGCAGAAATGGACTAGCCCGGTTCTCGCCTTATTTTTCAGCCGTTCTCTTAAACGCATTGGTACTGTAAAAGGCAAAGAGAAAAAACTGCGCGTCTTGGCGCTAAACTCAGAGCGGTTTTATGCGGATCTTGAGGCCTTAGCGAGCCACCCAAATATAGAAGTAGTAGCACTACCTTCCACATTGCAGATTGCTTTAAATGCTTTGTGGGTTTCTGAGATTAATCCAATTTTACAAAAAGACAGGCTTGCTTACATTCAAAACCAACTGCCAGAAGTGCAAAAAGTAAGAAGCGCACTTTATCATTATCTCATCCCCTTTATCCGCTTGTTGTCTAAACTTTGTCAGATTGATGCGATAGTGACCTGCACTTATTATTACCTGCAAGATCGCGATTGGGAGAGAGCTGCACCGAAAGCTGGAGTTCCCTTTTATGTTCTTCATAAAGAAAACATGAAAGATCCCAATGTGAACCCGATAGAGCGACACAAAGACTTGGGCTTTTACTTTGAAGGCACAAAGGTATTTGTCTCTAATGAATTTATGAAAGTTGTCTTGATGAAGACAACCAATTGCAAGGATGAAGACATCATCGTAGTTGGAACTCCTCGCATGGATACGGTCTATCAACGAGCAACTTCGGCTACCTTGCCCACTCCACGTAAGCAAATCGTACTTTTTTCTTTCCACCACAGATCAGGTGGCGTTCCTTTGTCTGATCCCAATACCATTTTTAGCAAATCGAGAACCGAAGGCTATGTAGAGTGTTTTGATACCGTTCACTCTGCCATTGCCGAACTTGCTGTTGAAAACCCTGATATCGATTTTATCATTAAACCCAAGTGGATGGGCCCGTGGGTAAATGAAATACATAGCGCAATCAAAAGAGAATCGAATCTCGATGCGACACAAATTCCCAATCTAGTAATTAGCAACGAGAAATCTGCCTATCACCTGATTGAAAATTCACGAGTGATTGTCGGGTTTAACTCGACGACACTATTAGAGGCAAAACTCTTCGGCCGTCCTGTGGTGATGCCCTTTCTTGCAGAAGCTGTAGAAAAATACACAAACGAATTTGTCTTATTTGTAAAATACCTGGATTCATTCACCGTCGCACGCTCGAAAGCGGAACTTAAAGAAAAAATCATGACAGAATTTGCAAGTGGCGAAAAAACTCGTCCCCTACCACTGCCTATGATCGAAGAGTACCTGGCACATTTCGATGGTAAGGTTTGCGATCGAATTTACCAAACAATTCAAAACGACCTGTCTACTTTTGCTAAAACAGAGCCCAAGGTAGAGCAGGGGTATGCACTTACCGAACAACTAAAATGCTAGCAGCGATTAATTTTCATTATATCCGTCCTACATTTGATTTTCCGTACGAAGGTGTGCACGGTATTACACCGGATATATTTGAGAGCCAGCTAAAGACCTTAAGTAATCTCGGCGAATTCATTGGGGCCAAAGAGATTACTGAAGCGCTCACAAACAATACACCTTTACCAGATCAAGCGCTCGTCATCACTTTTGACGACGGATTAAAAGAACAGTTCGAGTATGCTCTTCCCGTACTAGACAAATTAAAAGTGCCAGCAATTTTTTACCCGAATACTCGTCCGATAGCAGAAGACAAAGTTCTTTCTGTCCACAAAATTCATTTGATTCGTGCCACTAAAGGAGATTTGTGGTTTTCGCAAATTATTCTGAAAGTCGCACAAAAATTACAAATTAATACATCTGTACTTTCCGATTCAACGGCAAAAATTCCCCACTACCGTTATGATTCTCCGGAAGTGGCACGTTTGAAATATTTTTTAAACTTTACTCTCAGCCCCCAGGACAAAGAGGCCTTGAGCGAAGCCTGTTTTCAAGAAGCCTTTCCCGATCAGGAACGCGAGATCGCAAAAAATTTATACATGAATAAGCAAATGCTTACAGAAATTGCCCGTAATCACACGATAGGAACACACACGCACAGTCATTTTTCTTTAGGCAGCATGCAGCAAGAAGAAATGGAAAAAGATATTCTTTGTTCGGTTGAACACTTGTCGTCGTGGCTGGGACACAAGCCGACTACGTTAAGTTATCCCTTTGGATCAAAGACCGCATGCCCGGAAAATGCAGCACAATTTGCAAAAAAAATTGGAATGGATTTTTCGTTCACAAGTGAACGCGCGGTAAATAAAGACCTGAAAAATCCGATGCATCTTTCCCGTTTTGATTGCAATGATGTTCCCGGCGGAAAATCATGGAACGGCAATAAAGAAAGTTTTTGGAATGCGGCACCTTTTCGCCAGTGGTACTTATCATGAGGGAGAATAACCGATGAAAAACATATTCGAAGTAAACAACATGGATTCCGTTTACTCTATAATAGACTCTGTACGAAGTGAAACAGACAGTCAGGGCTTTTCCATTATTCGCGGGGCTGTTTCCTTAAACGATGTCGAGAAATACAAAGCGCGTGTAAATAATCTTTTTAGTAAAAACCAAGAAATCCGTATTTCTGGCAGCTATCAAAGAGGCTCCACAGACTTCCAAAGATTGGATTTGGGCGAATATGGTGCTTCCACTCGTTTTGCTAGATACTACATGTTTTTTCCATGGAATAACGACGAAGTATTTTCTGAAATCAATTCGCACCAGATAAATATTTTTAATCTTCTTTCTAAAAAAGATAGCAGTTTTGGATCGCAATCTGCGGCTGATCCTAATCCGCGCCGTTTTAGAATGAGTTTTGTGCTTCAATACCCTATCGGGGGTGGTTTTATGTCACGCCATAGAGAGTTCCATGGAGAAGAAGAAGGCGACAAGGCCTATGTTGTTTATCTTGCTCTTACTACACGGGGAGAAGATTTCGAAACGGGCGGCGCATACGTAGAACGTGATGGGAAAGCAGTTGATATTGAACAACACATTAGAAAATCTGATTTGGTTGTTTACCGCGGAGACATGTATCACGGTGTCGCTGGAATCGATAGGCACAAGCCTGTGCAATTGGGCACTCCGAATGGGCGTATGATACTGACTTCTATTATTAAATACTTTGATAAGTAATTTAGCTTTTGAAAAGTTCTGACAAAATTGAAGTACGCGTTGCCACACTTGAAGATACGGCACGCCTCTGTGCTTTTTTTGAAAAAGCTTATGGCGCAGATTCTATTTTTACAGTGCCTGGCTTTCTAAGCTGGTTTTTTTCTTCCCAAAATAAAGCAAATTCACTTATCGCATTAAATAGTGCAAATGAAGTTGTCGCCCATTATGGAACAATCTCTACTGAAGCGCAGCTTTTTGAATCTACTCTGCCACTCTGTTGGGGAGTGAATGCCTATACATTGAAAGAGTACAGGGGAAGAAAAATCGGAAATGACTTACTAGAGCTTTTTCTTAAACAAGCTCCTATAGTTGCCGTAATGGGATTTAGCGAGGATACAGCAGCACACTACCGCACACTTGGTTTTAACGTTTTGCCTTTTAAAGCCCGCAATTATTTTCTGCCTCTTAAAAAAGAAGTCTATGAAATAGCTAAATTTATGAATGTCGAGGAGAGATTCCTCCAAAAGATCGGTAAATTTTCTGTAGCTCCTGAAATGCCGCTAGGTACGGAAATTAAAAAAATATCTTTAAACCCTCTTTTTCTAGATTTTAATTTAAATACTGTTTTTACAACCGTCCGTTCTAGCTCGTATTTAAAGTGGCGCTACCAGAGCTATCCAGAGCCACAATTTGAATTATGGGGAATCCCAGCTCGTGAATCAAACCATTGGGATGCGTATATAGTTACCAGAAAAGTGCAGCTTGCACCTCTGGGCTTTAATGCTACCCAAATTGTGGATCTCTATGGCAGCGAAGAAAATGCCAAGGCACTATTAAACTTTGCGGTTCAAAAAAGTATTCAAAACGGTGCTATTTACCTGGATTATTCTTGTGTAGGAAATCTCTACCAAAGTATTTTTGAAAAACACGGGTTTTACTGCCTAAAAGAAGAAGATTTGGAATTAGCGCCCCAACTTGTACAACCCTTAAAGTTTAAAACTAATAACGAATACATCGGATTTTATAGCCAGAAGCACCAAACAGAATTGTCCAAACTGACTGAAGACAATATTTATTTCAATCGTTCTGATTCGGATAGAATCCGTCTGGTGAAAAAAAATTAATAAGAGAGTCTTTTTTCAGTCGTAAGTGACGCTTCTGCAAGAATGTCAGCGATTCTTTGTCCCGCAAAACCATCCCCGTAGATTGTGCTTGTGGCATAACGGCCATGCTTAATCTGGTGCTCAATAGCCGATTTGATTTCGACCGTATTGTGCCCGACATCAATCACATTAGGTGCGCGTTCTCTATCTCGTTGTCTCGACCCGACATTGACGGTACCAATCCCCAGAAATGCAGACTCACGAATACCCACGCTGGAATTGCCCACAATGCATTTAGAGTTATTCAAAAGATGTAAAAACGCTTCTGGTGGAAGGTTTTTCATGAAGCTGAGTAAATTTTTAGAATTTTTTTCTCTGAATTTGCGGATAGCGCGTGCGGTACTATCGGATCCAGCGTCCACATTCGGCCAGAACCACAATGCCTGCATTCCCAAACTGTTTACGGCTTCAAGAAGTTGCACAGTATTTTTCTCTGCATCTTCGTGCTCATAAGTCACAGGATGGTTCATGACAATGATGTAATCTTTATTAATATCGAATGAGGCGCCCACAGTTTTCATGTCAGGCATTTGCGATACGCCTTGATTTTTTACATTCAAAGCCAAATCAATCGAAGGGCAACCAGTAATATGAATGGCCGCAGTTTGCTCGCCCATTTTTCGAACTCTGTCAGCGGCGATTTGATTAGACACAAAGTGAATATCAGAAAGTTTTGTAACGGAGTGCCTGACTTTATCATCAATGGAACCTGAAACTTCTCCGCCTTGCACATGCGCGACAGGAATATTCATGTAACAACCTGTAATCGCTGTTGCGATTGTTTCGTATCTATCGGCAATCGTTAAAACGCAGTCGGGCTTTAGTCTGTCAAATGTCGAAGCAAGTTCCACAATGCCAAGGCCTGTGGATTTTGCACTGGTGATGAGATTTTCACCTTCTACAACCATATAGACCGTGGCATCCGGCTCAAAACCTTCACTGCGGATGACATTGATCGTAGCACCGAAGCGATCTAAAAGTGCCGAAGCAGCTACGACAAGTTGCAGCTCCAGTTTTGGATGATCTTTAATTGCCTGTAAGGCGGTCTTGATCCGTGCATAAGACGGTCGAGCTGTTATGACTACGCAAATTTTACGTTTCATTTAAATCGGAACATAACCCTTCCAATTCCAATACGCAAATATTAATGCAGTGCGTTGCGTTAAATTAGAAGCACTTCTTTAATTCGGAAAGGGGCAAGTCGCGGATGTCTTTTTTAAACTGGGCTTGAATCTCTTTGAGTCGGCTAAAAGGCAGATTCCACCAGCGGCTTTCTCTTAAGAAAGCAATTTTATCAGGGTCAAAGCGGTACCGGATTAATTTGGCCGGGTTACCTGCATAAATTGCATACGGCTCGATGTCTTTAGTCACCACAGAAGCAGCTCCGACTACTGCCCCGTCTCCTATTTGCACGCCGGGAAGTAACGTAACCCCTTCGCCTATCCAAACATCGTTGTCGATTTTAATATCTTTTACTTCATCTGAAACATTTCCAAAAAAAGAGAAGGGGCCCTTTAATATACAAAAATTAGAAATATGGCTAAGCGTGTGTCGCATCCCGTGTACCGACACATTTGCAGACAACATCGTAAAGGCGCCTACACTTAAGTTTGCGCCACCTAAGTTAAGTAATAAATCTGATCCTAAATGCGTAGCTCTACCAATGCGAACAGTGCCGCCTTTATTTTCTACTCCCGCATTTAAAATGATAGCTCTGGGGTTGATAGTCACACCCAAATCCATGCTTAAATTACCGGGGTTAGAAACAGTAACAGGAGAAGCAAAAACGCGCGCGTACCAGTCTGTCTCTTGGTTGCGCACATACCCGTCCATAAAATCATTCCACTGTAAATCATTCATCACAGGTTCTTTGAAAGAGAGAACTTTGCTCCCTTTTAAATAGCACTCAAGTATAGATTTTTCTTGCCCTACAAGAGCTGGTAAAAATAATTGCGCTTCGGAAACATCGACTGTTTCAAGGGTAATGCCTGAAGCCTGGGCTCGCTCTGTGATTGAGGAGATATGCGGATTGTCTTTTGCACCAATAGCAATTTTAAGATTCATTTTCTCTCCAAATTTCAAGCACGTCCTGCATCCCGAAAAATCTGTTTTTGGGGTATAACGTTTTAAAAATCTGATCCATCGTAGAAAACTGTGCTGGTGTATCTAAAGTCCAATCTAAAGTTCCCAGTTTTTCGCTAGAGTATTTAGACTCTGGCTTAATCACGTTAAATAAATCTGGATGCTTTGAAATCCAGTCACAAACATATTCGCGGTCTAGTTCTGCCGACAAATTTTTATGGCAATAATTTAGTGCACGCTGAGAAAGAATTTCTCCTGTCATTCCTAGCGGATAAAAACCTAAAGACTTATTTGAAATATAATCTGCCTCTGGATTTTGCAAATAACACCGCATGAGTTCCGATAAAATCAACGGATCAACCATCGGACAATCCGCATTTACTTTTAAGATAGCAGTTGCGTTGGCAGTAGTACATGCGCCTGCTAATCGGGCAGCGATATCGTCTTCCCCTTTTTCTCTATAGGTAAGAAAATTTTCTCTGTCTGCGAAAGCTTCGAGTACATCGTTTTTGGGGTCACACGAAGTTGCAATCACTATCTCGTCTATACCCGGGACTTCTAGCAAGCGATCGGCAATATGGCCTACTACAGGTCTATCCATAAACGTGCGCATGACTTTACCCGGAAGACGAGTGGAATTCATACGCGCCTGAATGACTCCTACTACGCGATTCATCCGATCCACTCGGCAATTCTTTTGCAGCTACCGGCAAAGGGGTTTGTTCTGAGCGATGTAATTTCAGAAGTGTTTTCCAAATAGTGAATGAGATCTAGGGCAGTTGAAAGTTTTGGTATTTTTTTAGACCTGCTTAAAATACAAAAATCTTCTTTTTTTAAATCGGGCTGAAGGCTAATCACCGTGCGTCCTGCGTACCAAGCATCCAGTAGCACGCTTGAAAACATGCCTATGACGGTACCTGCTTTTTCCAAAGCATTTTCTCTGAAAGTGAGGCATTCCACGTTTTTAAAATCTTCTATTGCCCGGTTTTTATTCGCAGGGTGTGCGGCGAAATAAAGTTTTTCAAACAAATCAGGACGGAGCTTTCGTGCCTCTAGTACTACTTGCCACACAGAAGATTCCGTATAGCCGAGGGTCATCCCGTAATTTTGTTCTATCGGTTGATCGACAAACAATACATGCGATTTGGGTTGTGGAGTAAACGCACTTAAAGATTCAAAGTGCGGATGGCCCATAACTTTTAAATTATCTGTCGGAAGTCCATCGAGTTGGGCATCATGACAGGCATCTTCATCGACGACAAAAATACTATCTGGCTTCGGGCTTAGCCCCTCCCAACGTCTTGCATAATTGTATGGAGCATCAATGATAATGGCAGATTTTGCGCCCATTTTTTTAGCACGAGATAGTGCCGTACATTCCAAAGCAGAAGGAGAGGCTGAAGAAATCAGCACATCAAATGGGCGTTCGTCCGCATCACTCTCTGTGTGGTCGGAAAGTAATTGAGCAAGCGGCCCTTTTTGCAAATATTCTTTTGCAACAGGGCTTAAACGCAATCTCCAATTCCAGGGCAAAGATTCTTGCAGAAGCAAAGGCTCAATATACGAAGCAGCACCTGCCTCGTTTAGAACAAACAGTACTTCTTTCTTTTTCAACGGAGCTTTCCTGCTTCATAGGCTGCTAAAAGCGGGCGCTTTTGTTCCAACACTTTTTCACAAGCGCGGACAAAGGCATCCATGTCACTTTCAGTCAGAGGCGGATAAATGATATTGGTAATCATCAATTCCTTATCCTGCATTCTTTCTGTAACCGGGCACAGACCTTTTGCGTAAGAAATTTGTTCATTGCGTGGGTTTGCCGTGAATGGAAAACCATTGGGCCCAAAACAAATTTTCTTTTGATAAACAGGTTCTAGATAAAGAGGTGTGACATAACCACAACGTAATGTAAAACCTTCTGCCTGCACGGCTTTTGCAAACACGTCGCGTGGAATACCCGTTACAGAAGCATCATAGTGCATGGGATAAAAATAGTACGCATGCGTGCAGCCTTCACTTATTTTTGCCGGTCTTAAGCCCGGGATTTTAGAAAGCCCACTGGTTAAGCGGTTAGCAAGTTGAATGCGTTCACGGTTTAATTCTGGCAGTTTTTTAAACTGGCAAAGTGCTACTGCAGCTTCCATTTCCGTAATTCGGTAGTTCACGCCCACTGTGTTCACAATATCTGTGACATTCATGGAGCCCACTGCGACTTCGCCGTGGTTTCTCATGCAGGCTGCTTTGAATGCAATTTTTTCGTCATTTGTAATAACAACGCCACCTTCTCCGGATTGCATTGTTTTGTGTCGATTAAAACTAAAAACTCCTGCATCCCCAAGCGTTCCTGTTTTTTTGCCATGATAAGTCGCATCTGGAGCTTGTGCATTGTCTTCAATCAAAAATAATTTGTGTCGATCGGCAATTTCTCTTAACGGACCGAGATCTGCAGGGTGACCAAAAATATTTACAGCGATAATCCCTTTGGTTTGTGGGGTAATTGCTTTTTCGACTTCTTTTGGATCAAGGCAAAAG
Source organism: uncultured Pseudobdellovibrionaceae bacterium (assembly GCA_964396165.1). Classification (GTDB taxonomy): domain Bacteria; phylum Bdellovibrionota; class FAC87; order UBA2466; family UBA2466; genus CALCZU01. The sequence continues at coordinate 1,979 of CAYNEF010000037.1, read as the reverse complement.
GATTCAGGATCAATATCCGCAAAAATAGGAACAGCTCCGGTCATCAACACCGTTGTGGCAGTGGCCGCCATTGTATAAGGAGAAGTAATCACTTCATCCCCGGGGCCAACACCCATTGCAGAAATCGCACAATGCAAGCCTGAAGTCGCAGAGTTTACTGCTATAGCGTACTTCACATTGAAATGATCTTTGAAAGCTTCTTCGAGCGCTTTACAGTTTTTTCCACCCCAAAACTGCGGAATGTTTCCTGCGACAAAACCAGAGAGCTCTCCACTCTCTAGCACCTTCATGACGGCGCGTTTTTCTTCGTCTCCTATCATGTTATAAGCCGGAAGCGGTTCTTTACGAATAGGAGTTCCACCTAATAGAGCAAGTTCGTTTGTCATTTTGTTCTCTCTCTTTCAATCGATTCTAAAATTTCTAGGCCACTCAGTGCCGTCTCACCGTCACAACCTGCAAGTGCGCCACCTTTTTCAAACCAGTTTGCAACTGCCGCGTAAAACCCTGCCATGCCATTTACTGGCCCTGGAGAACCGATAAATTTCGGTGACGCCATTTGGGTATAGCCAGGATAATAAATTCCCATTTGAGCGTTGCGAATAGTTTTTTCGCAGCCTCCGTTTAACAGCTCGATGTAGCGGTTCTGTAAAAAAATCTGGGTTTCAAATTGATCGTACTCAAGATTATCTAACCCTAGAATAAAAGCCTCAAATCCGCTTTGCATTTTGCAGATAAAGCTTGGGTTAAGAGACTTTGCCTCTCCGACAAGTTTTGCACTTTCTATTTTGCCAAACCAATCCTGCAATAAATCTACATGGTGGGAAGCGTAGTTGAATAATCCCTTTCCATACCGCATGACAATTTTCTCAGGAATCTCACTGCCCATTTCTTCACGTACTTTTAAGTACTCGGGATCAAAGCGTCTGGGGAAATTGACTCTTATCAATACATTTTTATCTTTAGCGGCTTTTAAAATTGCGCGGCCTTCCGTGGTGTTTAAAGCCAGGGGTTTTTCGACAACCAGAAGCTTGATCTTTTTTTCTAGCGCCATTTCGACAATTTCAAGGCGGTGGCTCGCTGGTGTGCTGATTACCACCACATCGACCGTTTCCTTTTTCCATTCTTTGATTGTGCCAAAGCTTGGAGTGTCGGCAATTTGTGGCCAGCTTTTTTTTGTATTTTGAATCGCCTCAACATTGAGATCGACTAAGGCAGAAATTTGAAAGTGGGGGTTTTGTAAAAGTGCCGCTAAGTGGCTTCTGGGCACAGAGCTCTGTCCTTGATCGTACTGGCTCCCTATCTGGCCCAACCCTATAATAGCGGCGGTAAATTTCATCATTAACCTAGACTGACTCTTTTAAATAATCTTGGCGCAAGATGCTCATCATCAGGCAATCGTAGAATCTGCCATTATTGTAAATAAACTGACGTTGGCGTCCTTCTTCAACAAACCCGGCTTTTTTATATGCTTTTACAGCACCCGCGTTTTCAGCATTTACGCCCAGATAAATTGTCGCAAGATTGAGTCTTTTAAATCCGTAATCCACAATTAATTTTGTGGCTTCTGTACCAAAACCATTTCCAAAAAGTTCAGGTTCTCCAAGAAGAATGCGAAACTGAGCGCGGCGGCCAGGCCAGAGAATCAAATAAAGTCCGACAGTGCCGATTGCCTTTCCCGTTTCTTTATCGCAGACAACAGCGACAACAGCATTTTTATCTTCAGTCGCTTCTTTATAAACCGCTTCAAGATCAGCTGGGGACGATGGTCTCCAACCCATTTCTAAATAGCGTGTAACATCTGGATTGTTGTACCAGTTTTGGCAAAGCGGAAGATCTTCTCTGGACATCGGGCGCAAGCCAACCTTGTCCCCAGTTAAAAAATAATTTTTGCTGTGACTCATCAGTCCAAAATAGGCTGCTTAGGGCGAAAAAACAATGGGTTTCCCAATGAGAAAGCTAAAACACGACACATTGAGTCA
>CAYNEF010000036.1:2843-37465 GCA_964396165.1 uncultured Pseudobdellovibrionaceae bacterium | reverse complement strand
TTAGTTATGGCGATTAAAGTCCTGTAAAAAATGGGCCTTTATGCTGCCTATCCGTAAAATTCTATGCCTTGCTCTTGCCTTGGCATCGGTACAACCGGTTTATGCCGAAAATTTCTGCTCCCGTATCTTTACCCGTATTTTAACTTTCGTCGGTTTAAGACGGCCTGCTCCCGCCCTTGCACCGCTTGCCCCTGAACTCATACCGACAGATGCTCACATCCGAGATGGGAATAAATATTTCTACACAACCCCCTGGGCTCTATTTCACCCAGAAGGGAAAAAGCCTCTTACTAAAGAAGAACAATTAGAACTTTTGAAAAATTTTGAAACCGCAATGCTGGAAAAAGATCTCGACATCCAAGCAAATTTATTAACAGCATGGATCACAAGTCCTACCCATGCGATTTTCGTGATGCAAAACTTAAGAACGCTAAACACAAATCCAACTCCTCTATTAAAAAAACTAATGGCCTCTTCGAAATATTTTAAAGATGTACATCCTGTAAAAGGGGGAGAAGAAGGACTCATCACTCTTGCTTATGATATCGAAGATCCGGGCGAGGGATTCACGATGATGTATCGTACTAAGGATTATACGGATGGGGCTTGGCTTGAATTGCCAGACAAAGAAAGAAAAGAAAAGTTATATGAAGCAAATATACGTAATAAACCGATTGAGCCTACAGAATTAAAACCTAGTCATCTTGGCAGAATGACTTTTGAAAGCTCAAGAATTTTTGAAGTAAAACACCGTTTATTCGAAATAAACTCTGCCACAATCAAAAATCAACTGACTGAATTATTCCAAATCAAAAAAAACACACATTCGGCACATATCCACCTTGTATCGGAGTTTCCACTTATCTACAAACAAATCAAACCGTTTCTCTTATGGCGTATGCAGCTTTCTGACTATTTAGAATATAAAGGGATGGAAGAAGGGCTTATTTCTGACGCTAAAACTTATACAGGTAGGTCCAGAGAATCTAAAGACGCCTTTAGAACGGGAGAGTGGGAAGATGCGAATGATAAACTCACAGGAATCGGATTAAGAACGGATGTGTATGGACCTGCTATGATCCCGGGGCACGTGCGCATTGGATTAGAGTTTAGAGACAGTACAAGAAAACCGGATCTCTTAAATAAATACATAGATGAAGCTATTTCCGATCTCCAAACTCGCCCTTGGGAAAAAATGTCTGCGGACCAGGTGAAAAAGTATCCGTACTCCAATACAGACTCAGAAAAATTTTTACGAAGCCAAGGGTTCAATATTGGTGAAGCGGAACTCTATCGTACAGTTCCTTTCAGCTTAGTGGACATCGATTTTTCCAAGCAAAAACATTACGATTTTAGAACACAAACATGGAAAAAGCCCGATCCTGCCGTTATCACTCGAATCAATGCAGCCACCGAAAAACTGAAAAAGAATTTGCAAAACACTCTCAAAGAACAAAGAGAAAAAAATTACGCGCCAGACGATGTCATAGCTGCTCTAAAGCTCGATCTCATTGAGTGGGCAAAGGAAGCAAAAGTCTCAGAACTGTATCCAGAACACCTTTATTACTCACTGCCTGTGAAAAAATAGAAATGAACAAAGGATTGAAACCACTATCTGCAAAAGTATTACTTCTTACCGCCTTTCTTTGTTGTACTTCCAATGTTAATGCTGAAGGTTTGTGTGCACGCCTATTTTCTCGCGTAATAAGTTTAGTCGGTCTTACTCGTACAGCTGCTGTCAGAAATACGCCTGTTGCGACTGAACCCCTGAGAAACATCCCCGACCTTCCAGACGTTGAAACGCGCATAGAACGTGGGGAAATATATACTTCAACCGAGTGGGCACTCTTTCATCCAGAAGGAAATCCAGCTTTGACTGGAGAAGAACGCCAGCAAATGATGAGTGAACTGGACAGCATCATCCGCTCGAAGCACCACACAGAGCAGGGTAATAAACTCTCCGCGTGGATAAAAAGCCCCACGCACGCCATTTATGCAATAGAAAATTTACCCTACTTTGGTAATCACGCTAACGCGGTTCTTAAAATACTACTAGCCACTTCTCCCCACTTTAAAAATGCTCGTGCTGTTAAAAACGGAGAAGAGGGAATAATTACCCTCGCCTATGATGTAGAAGATTCGGGCCATGACTTTACGATGATGTACAAAACGCCTGAATTTACAGACGAAGCCTGGCTGGCATTGCCTGATGCAGTTCGAAAAGACAAACTAGCGGATGCAGTGAGAAGATACTATGATTCCTCCGCAGTGCCACCAGAGAAATGGGTGGTCCCTACTGGGTTAAAGCCAAGAGAGCTCGGTCGCCTTACTTTTGAAAACGACGAAATAGCGGAAGTTAAACACAGGCTATTTGAAATTGATCCCACTAAGGCAAAAGAACAGCTTAACGAGCTTTTTCAAATCAAAAAAAATACCCACTCCGCTCATGTCCATATTGTCTCCGAATTTCCAGAAGACTACTCCCATCTTAGTTCTTTTCTTTTCTGGAAATCACAACTGGGAAATTACTTGGAATATAAAGGAATGGAAGAAGGTCTTGTTTCTGACTTTAACAAATATACAGGACTACCTTCCGCTGACTTGAGCCTTGCGAAGACCTGGCTTGCAGCAGATGACAAACTCACGGGGCTGGGACTTCGTACTTACAGATATGGAGAAGCTATTACTTCTGGTCATAGAAGAGTGGGAATCGAATTTCGCGATGCTACTCGTAACAAGGACCTATTAAATCGTTATATAGATGCAAGCGTTGAAGATATACAAAATCGACCGTGGGAAAAAGCAAAGCTCCATGCGGTAGAGCAAAAAAATCCATTCATAGAAACAAATACTTTTTTAAAGGAAATTGGATTCTCTGAAAAGGAGGCGCAAAAATTCCATTTCTTACCATTCAATCTCGCAACCGAAAACTTCTCCGCTTTAAAAATCTACAACTTTGAAACAGGCCAGTGGCAACCTCCATCAACTGAAGCCCTACAAAGAATAGAAACCGCAAAAAGAAATCTCATCACTCGCCTTAAAAAAACACTGGTAGAGTACAGAAAATATCCAGACGAGTCCGAAGCAGCGATATACGCCTTTAAACTCGATCTTGTCGACTGGGCGAAAGAAGCACGCGTCTCCGAACTCTTCCCTGAACACACCCGCTACTCCCTCCCTGTAAAAAAGTAAGTATCGTGCGGGAATTGTCACTTGATCCCCTCTCTAAATTAATGCTATAGACCGCGTCGCAATTAAACTTTTAAAGGAGTTCCTTATGAAATTAGCAGCGTTATTTTTAGCTGTTTTTGCGTTATCCGCAAATGCATCTACCTACAATTTTAACTGTAAAACAAAGGCAGAAGGTAAGAACGTCACGATCAAGTTCATCATGACAGACCTTTACGGAAAAGCCGTACTTGAAGACTACCCAGGCGAAGAAAATGATAATCAAGTAAAAGTAACACCTATTAGCTCTGCTATTTACGATCTCAATCAAAACCTAAGCTACGGCGTAGGGAAAGAAAAACTTGCCATTAGCGGAGACTCTGATGGCGTTTTCTATGTAGATCTCGTTCTTTACAGAAACTCCGGTTTTACAAAAGGTTACGTAGCTGCAAAGGGAGAAGTGAAATTCTACTCACCTGTGAGCTGCACAGTAACAAAGAACTAAAACTAGTTCGCATTACTTTCAAAAGGGTTTTGAGAGACTACTCTCAAAACCCTTTTTTATTTTTTTAAAAATTGTGATCGCTACCTTTCAAGCTTGTAAGGAGACTGACACCTTTTTACTGGTCGCCGATATTTTTTCTGTTGCAGGTTACATTTCTTACAAAATATGTTCGTTTACCAAATCCAAAGCTACACTCCTTATTTAAGCTATCCATCGCTGCCGACTTTCCATAAGAAACTAAACCCGTCATAAAACTAGAGGATGTAAAGTGGTCAGACTTTACAACGCAAATTCCATCACATCTACAAAGTCCCGTTTCTCCACAATCTGTGGTTACAGGCGACGCCGAAGATGGCTGAGTTGATGATGGAGAAGGCGCGAAATTTGTGGGGGGTAGGTTCGGCGCTGGTTTAAACGTCACATTCCAGGGGCCAAATTGAGTTGTCCCAACAGTACTGGGAGCAGGAGTATCCTTACATTTTTCCCTTAAGCGTCTGAAGTTATCAAAGTCTTTGTAGACAGCTCTATAACAAGTTATTTCTTCTTCTGAATACGCGGTGTATTCAAGTCCACCGGCATATGTTTTCCCCTGTTGGATAGCTGCTTTTATTGAGTCTTCCAGCTTATCTTCTGGATAATGAAGTTCATATCCGCAGTTCTTAGTGCCATCACTCCATATTCCTATACGGCAGAGGATTACCTCCATGGGTTTAGAGGGTGGTGCCATGGGTCGCGGGACTCCCTTTTTAACTACCGTCCACTCTGATGAACTACTATGGTTTTCGGCATAAGCCAGCTTTAACGGTAAAATGAAAACACTTAAAAAAATTAAGCACACAAGCTTTGTCATAGGCACCTCAGAATTCAGGTTACCTGAAACAGCATTCCGTTTTACATTTAGAAAAATGGCGGACAGAAATTCTTTTAGAATACGAAAGAAACGTACTGTTTGGATTTAGGAAACAGAATAAATCAAGGCGCGAAAAAAAGCCCCGTTGTAATAAATACAACAAGGCCTTTAAATTTTATTATTCGTATAACATTCTATTTCCGATAAAATCTTAGAACATTATTAAATTTATTGTGGCGCTTGGCGGGAGTAGAGCCGTCATTATCTTTGTCGCTTACCCCACGATAGAGTATCGTGCTACTTTTATCGAAAAGATAGGCCGTAAAGATTTTTGTTCCGGCGCTAGGGAAGCTCTCTGGATGCTCCCCCATGACAGGCTCTCCGCAATGCAAACCAGTGACATCCTTGTAAACAGATTCAACCCAATCTTTAAAACCGCAGTAGCCGAAGAAATTGTAATAATTCGCTAGGGTAGAACTCTGTGGGCTTAATCTCCAGTATCCCGGAGCAATAGCAAAAGACCGAAGCTCTAAGTCGATCTCAAAGATGATATTCTTTTCAGTTTCTTTCGAATTAACCAAATGAGATACGAATGTGATTTGGTCGCCTTTGAAAAATTGATTGTCGGAGAACTCTAAATATTGCGCACTCAATGTATTATCCGAGAATTCCAATGCGGCTTTGAGCGTTAGCGAACCCTCGTATACTGCGCTCCAACTTCCATTCACGCTTTCTGCTTTTAAACAACCAGAAAGACAATAAAACAAGATTCCCAGATATATAAAATGCATCTTTTTGTCCAATTGTTACCTACTTTTTCTTAAACAAGATTAAGGATTAAGCTTTAGGAGATCAGCGGCGATACCCGATTCCAGATTAGAAATAAAGAAAGCGCGTTTACTTAACTTCAGAAACTCTGGTTTTGCAGCTTTTTTTTCTGTTTCTAAAGCCACTATGTATTTTCCTAAGTTTTCCTTTACTAGGTTTATTTGCTGCCTAAAGAACGATGCATTTTCATTCTTCTGGCCCTCCAGCTCATGCACAACTTTAGATAACCCGATAGCATGAGTGAACAATTCGTTGTACTTTTTCTCCAAAAAAATAGGCCCAGGCGTTCTGTTCTCGACCAGTTCCCCAATAATGGTTTGAAGGGAATCCATGATTATTTCAGTCTCCATTTTGCTCTCTAAACTTAGAGTTGAAGAAATAGAGTCATTGTAGTTAGCGTATATACTAGTAGAAATAAGGCTCATCGCGAACAGTGTGAATAAGGAAAATTGAAACGAGCGAGACATAATACTTTCTCCTGATTTAAATTTCCCTGCTTATTAGCTTATTTTTAAATACAGAGTCTAGAAAATTTACGAATTATGCCTGATAAAGTAGTGCGAATTTTGCAACAAGTTGCCCAAATGTCACGCTTTGAGGTTTTTTACCGTTTATTGGTCTCTAAGAAGAGCGAAACGCATCTAAGTTATTCCACCAGATTATTCGCTTCCAAAAGTAAGGGACTGCATTTTACGACAGTAATTTTCACCCAAAAAATGTGACCGCTACCTTTCAAGCTTGTAAGGAGACTGACACCTTTTAAACAGAGTTACGGAGTAACTGCGACGAAAGGACACGTGATCAGGTCCTTATGATTTTCCATTCCATGCGCTAATGGTTTCGTATGTAGCCTACTACCGGCATGGGTAGGCCACGTACAGACCGACGACGCGCTGCTTATTAGTTATAAGTTTAGTTATGGCGATTAAAGTCCTGTAAAAAATGGGCCTTTATGCTGCCTATCCGTCATCGACTCCATGGACTTAAACTGCAGTTGCGGAATTAAGATTAGCACTTGCAAAGTCGCACTCGATGTCGATTTTCGCGGTACAACCCGCTAAGTCCATTCGTATACAGCACATTCCAGAACTCCATTCCCTACGCTATCACACAGGGTAGAAACAGGGGATTTGTATCGGGACAATTAAGGATGCTCCGCCCAAAGATAGGGATCTTTCTCTACCAATTCCGAGAATGTGTTCGTTGCCAGCAAAATACAATCGCTCTTATTGGTGGCATCGGTAACTTCTGAAACGCGAACCTTGGGACCTTTGTTGGAAACCAAATAGAACCCCGCTGGTTTTACTAACGAGGGACTGTAGAAATTACTTTCGATCTGAGAGAGAGTGACATAAATTTTTGCCGGGAAAGCCATCCGCGCGCAAAAGTTTTCGGCTACTTTTATCGCATCTTCTTTAGAATAATAGGACTCGCTGTACCTCGAACCTGATTGCAAACGCTGGCTCCCGTAGGCTACATCTTGGTAAAAAGCGATCGGACCTACAATGGGAAGATCGGTCTCATCCGAAACCACTTTTAATAAAGTATCCCCTTGCGATTTAGAGTAATTGCGTTGGAAGATCGTGCCAATAGTACGTCTTACCTTGTTGGAATCCTGCCACCCACGCTTAGTTAGATTTCCATTGGGCAGAATACGAACGCCATCCGGATAAAGAATGCTGTAAATTGCCTCGTGTAGGATCAGTGCCGTTTTATTCATGGGGTCGAGCTGATTCCAATAGGCACGGTTAATGCGGATTTCCTTGAAGTTGCGCACTGCGAGCGAAATGCGGTCAGAAACGATCAATGAAGAAGTTCCAGCCCAAGCGTCTATTAAGGCTTTATTTACTATATACCAACTGTGCGCTTGCAGTGCCCAAAGAACCGAGAGAGCAAGCTGGCTATGTACACTTCCGATCTCTAGGATCTTTAGCGTAAGATTCTCTCTCAGTATTGAGTCTTGAAAAGGATTTGTTTCGTTGCTGTCAGCCAACTTATCTAGAATGCTTTTTACGGAAGCATATTGCTTGTGTTTGACGTAACCGGGCTCAATATAGGGGTTATTTTCGATCCCGTATTCGACAAGATCCAACAAATAAGGTTTCCCATCGATAAGCATGCCGTTACCGCCCGCCCCGCCCTCATTTCCGGCCCGAGATATGCCCGGGACTAAAAAGGCGGCTATAGCGACCGCAAAAATAAATTTAAGCACTTTGGTTTTCATAGTTTGTTACTCCATTAACGAAAAAAATTGCGTATTCAAAACAAAGACTGCATCGGGTTTCCCCCTTTGCTCCAGTTCCAAACAGAGTTCTCTGCGAAACTGCATCAAACGATCCCGCGCATACTCAAGATCGGAAGATCGCATGGCTAAAGTCAAAGTCCGGATATCCCTTCTTTCAAAGCTGACTTGGTCTAATGCCTGTTCGGCCTTTTTAATAAATTGACGGGAAAAATCTGTGCAGGAGGTGTCTGCATTTTTGTTTTTTACAACAAACGGAGGGACGGACTGTTTCCAGCGCCCGTCTTTATTTTTAGAGATGAATCTAAAAGTTTTTAAATCATGGATTGCGATCCTCGCCTGTGAAATAGGAACGTGTAATTTAATGGCAATTTCGCTGGCCTCGAGCTTGGTGTCGGGAATATCTAGGTAGCTTAAAATAGCATAATGCAGCCAGGAAGCGATTTTACGGAATTGATCGACCGAAAGCTCACTTCGTTTAACATGCTCGTAGGGAGGGGGGAAAAGAGATTCTACCTTCTTCAAAAAGCGGGCGCTCGCAGGCCGCTTACCACTCATGACCAGCGACACGATAGTATGGCTCATCCCTAGTGAGCGGGAAAAGGCCCTTAGGCTGTAACGGTGGTTACGCGTACAGCGGTCCGCAAACTCTCGCTTCAATGTGGAAGCAACATCCATGGCACAGCGTATAGCATACCTGTTTCCTTGATTTCCATTAATATTTGGCATTGTGGTTTCAAGTTGAAACCATGGGGTGGAACTTTTATAGATTGCGGGCGTTTGCTAACCCTACTCGGATTTCAATTCGCCTGTCAGATAGTTAATTAGCATGCGCTTTTTTAGTGGAGGGGGAAGTAGTATTTCAAGCTTCTCTAGAGCGTCACCATTCGCGTTTAGCGCGCGAGAAATTTTTGTGTGATAGGACCATCCGCTCATGCGATCGGCAAGCAGTTTAATTTCACTTTCCGAAAATAACTCTGTAAGGGAGTACGTTCTTGAGTACTTTAGAATACCCTTTCTCTCCATTCTGCCTTCGACGGTCCCCCAATTACTGTCGTCTATCAGATAAATTCCTAAAACGTTTTCCTCGCCATCGTACCAGTCATCGACCGTAACAAAAGCATTACTTGTTACAAAGACGGAGACCGGAACAGTGGGCAATGTCCCGCGCCAGGTAACTTTTTCTTCGAAACCAGAACCGGTACGCTGATAATGAAACAGTTCAACATTCGCGCCCTTCCCTTTAGGAATCACCCGTAACGAACTATTGCCAAAGTCGGAAGAAAAAACCCGCGCATTGGGCAAAAAACGATCCGCAGCTAAGGACGGACGGACGATAAGTAAACTAAGTGTTAAGAAAAATATTTTGGACATAAACCCTTCTGAATTACGAAATCCCCCACCAAATAACACGTCGCGCCATTCCGTATGTAGCCTACTACCGGCATGGGTAGGCCACGTACAGACCGACGACGCGCTGCTTATTAGTTATAAGTTTAGTTATGGCGATTAAAGTCCTGTAAAAAATGGGCCTTTATGCTGCCTATCCGTCATAAAGCCAACCGTTGATTGCCTTCATAACTGTAACTAAATCATTCGGCAAATCTTTGTAATTTCGAGAGTGGCGCTTCCATTGGGCCTCCATTTCGTCATTTAACCATTCGAGTAGGATCTTACGAGGAAAGCCTCGCTCAGCGAGAATATCGTCGACGACTTTCCAATTGATCTGTCGATTTTCAGAAGCCAACCGCCATAAGTCATCGTAGTCCTTCATCCGAGTGTTTCCACCACCAAAGCGGTGGCATGTTGCAATTTTATCCCCAACAATATTTTCGATCGTCGCAGCAGTGAGTTCTTCTCGACCTGGAAGAGGAGATTGTATCTTTGTACTTCGCGTGGGAAGAACATAGACGATATCAAGATCGAACTTATTAGAAGCGCCGTCTTCTGTTGAATAGCCGATAGTAACTGCTGCACCCGCTTCTCCTTCAGCAGTTACTTCTTTAATTGAGATAACCTTAAACTCAATGCCTTCTGCTCCTCGAGAAGCGCGTTCTAAAAGGTCTTTGATTTTAGACGTGTCTCTTACTTTACGCGTAACCAGGTCAAGATCGATTGTTTCTCTTGGGGTTCGGATGTAGAGCCAAAGGAGATTCCCACCTTTGAAAACAAATTCATCGCTACTCTTAGATAGGCAGTCGAGATAGGTGAAGATGACAAAGCGAAAAAAGGCCTGCGGGCCGTGGATGCTCTCCTTGGCGGCCCAAGCCTTAGCCCTAGATCTAAAACTCGTTTTGCTTTTTTCAGGCATCGGCAAGTTCCTGTTGAATGGCGCGGATCACCTTTGTTCCAAGGATCTTGTCGTATTTTGCAAGCTTTTCAAATTGGGGTTTCTGGGATTTGAGGTATCGCTTCAGGGCTTTAAAGAAAAGTGCCCCGCGATCGATCCGATAAGCATCACAGAGTAGGCGCTCCACATCGTATATCCGGATCGTGTGGCCGTGGTAATTTCTCTTTTCAATTCCAACGAAGCGATCTTTGGTCACCCGTTTTGCCTTTAAGAGTGCATTTCGAAGCGGTCGATCCTTTGGCACATCAACCGTAACCTTTTGTAGTTTCTCGTCTGAAAGATCATGGATGACAAGACCACTAACGCCTGAGATGACCGCCTTTGGAAAGAATCGAGCTACGACTATCACCTGGGCCACGGATGGGTCTAAGTCCGGAGTCGAATAGAACCCTGCTCCTAGAGCGATGAGTTTATCGGCGTCCACAGCCCGCTTGATGGCGGTCCGACTTCCCAAAGCTTTGCTTAGCTCAGCTGAAGAGAATACAAAAGACTTGGCGTTTAGGAGATCTCTCAGTTCAGTCTTACTTTTTGGGCTCATGTTACAAATACTACACTTTTTTATAAAGTGAGCAATATGTAACTTACCTCTAATAAAAGGGCTTAAACTTCCTTATCTTTCTTACAGGAAAAACTCTTTGCATCTTAGATATTTATAGCGCGCAGCGTATAAATATTTGACACTTTGAGTAATTTGGGTGATAGTGTGGTTGAGAGAAGGACTTTCTTAGCTTCTTCGAGGAAGCTGAAAGGCGCCCTCTCAAACATTCAAATACTGCCAGTTTCGTAAAGAAGCTGCGCCATTCAATTACTGCCGTACTAGGCACCAATCACAACCGTAACTCATAACTCGAAGGAAATGCGTGTACCTCTGGCATTGGGCTATGAGGACAACCGTTCTTTCACGTAAACGGAAAGGATAGACATATGTCTATTTTTTATTCTGATCCCCCTTCCACGCCCAAAAAACAAGAAGACATTTCAACCCCAGGAGCCATTGCCCTTCTCCTTGGGCTATTAGCAGTCATCGGCTCTCAAAAACTCCCAAGTGCCGAGGCTCTTTACTTTCGGTTCTATAAAATCATCTACTTTGGCGGGTACTCAACCTGCGCGTTTCTCGCTGGCGTTGCGATATACCAGATCGTTAAACACACTAAGAAACTCATTGATCGAGCAGCCCTTCTTTCTCAAGCAAAAAAAACGGATGACTCTATTCGTGTAGGAGAGACCATAGATGGGGTCGGCCTTAATCTGTCTGAGAAAGTCAGATGTGGCCATGTCCAAATACTAGGGTCAACTGGTAGAGGGAAAACAGAGAGTGTCATCGTTCCTTGGATTTGCAGAGATATCCTACGGGGACGCAACGCGGTTCTGATCGATGGCAAAGGCGATCCCGATATTCTTGAAAAAATTCTCCAAACTGGAAACCAAAGGATAAGCTGCGAAATCGAAGTCTTTGATTTGGGGAATCCCGACTTGGGTTGCGCGATTAATCCCTTACAAAATGGATCTCCTCAGCAGATCACAGACAGGATCTTTACTGCCTTTGAGTTTCACGATCCCTATTACAAATCCGTTCAGTACGATCTATGTGGCAGTATCGTACAGCTTATCCACAGTCTCAACGATGTTGTTACATTTAAGAAACTTTACGAGCTTCTAACAAACGATGAGGTTCTGAGCGAGGCAATTGCTAACTGCAAAAGTCAGGAGATCAACCAAAAGGTCGCGAAGATCCTAGCAGCCCCGAAACAAGGCCGCGATGAAAAGTTATCAGGCCTTTTGAGTCAACTTTCTCCCTTTGCAACGGGAGAAGTAGCTCCCCTTGTAAACGGGAAAACCGACTTACGGGAGTGCCGAAATATTTCAGACATAGTACTGAAAAATGATGAGACGCAGAGAGTTCTCGCTGTACTTATCCCAACTTTGAAATACCAGCAAATCGGCCATCAACTTGGAAAGCTCATTCTCCAAGAACTTGGCTGGGCCATTGGAGAACGAGCAAGCAGATGCGGGAAATCGGCAGAGTTTTTGCCAGTCTTCTTAGATGAATTCTCCGCGTTTGTTTACCCAGGGTTCACAAATATCCTGAATAAGGCAAGAAGTAGTCAAGTCGCACTCCATTTATCGCACCAAGCCCTTTCTGACTTGGCGATCGTATCCAAGGAGGTCGCAGAAGTTGTCGTCACTAACAGCAATGTGAAGTGCATCCTGGGACTAAACGATCCCAATAGTGCGGACTTCATCGCCCGCCATATTGGGACTAGCACAGAGGAAAAATTTACGGAACAAGCGGAGGATGTAGGACACTACTTCTCGAAAAAAGAAAAAACCGGCCGCTTATCCATTCGTGAGGTCGAAGCCTATAAGATCCATCCCAATCTGCTTAAAAACTTCATGAATGGTAGAGGTGTTATCCATTTTCCCACTCCACTCGGAAATATCAGCGAGGAAATTCAATTTGAGGCGCTTGTGGGCGAAGAGATCTTTCAAAGGGAGGTCCAAGATGAGTAAGCAGGTAAAACTAACAACACGTGACATCCAAGTCCTAGAAGGTTGCTACCGAAATACTGTCATGAGTTTTTCTCAAATTCATGAGCGGTATTTCAAGGGGCTTTCAATTGCAACGGTCTCAAACCGACTAGGGCAGCTAGTGGAGAGCGGTTTATTAATCAAAACCCGCTTTGCATTGCCACTTATGGTAACAGGCCAGTCTCCAGTTGGCGTTGTGTACCAGTTAGCACGGTTTGGTCTAAAAGCTTTAGGTGAACTCTTCCCGGATGAAGTCATCCGAGAAAAACTCATTCCACTAAATAACCAAAGTATCCGACATGATCTCGTTTTAAATGAGGCTCTTCAGGCTTTAGAAAGGAGATTTCCCGATAGTCGGGTTATTAACGAACGCCTTTGGAAAAATGGGTACAACCATGCTAGCAAACGAAACCCAGATGCCATCATTCTGCAGCAAGATGGCAAACCCAGTGTTGCAATAGAGCTTGAGTTAACAGCTAAATCCAAAAAAACTTATCGCGACATCATCCTCCAGTACAGACTCAACAACCTTTTTTCCAAGGTGTTGTATGTCGTTTCAGGAAATGTCATTCGGAAGAAGATAGAGTACCAAATCACAAACCAAAAGAAGATCCCAGGTCTTTCCAATCCTTCGACCGGTAAATTCTACTTTGTAACACTTTTGGATCTACTAAAGGATCCACTTGCAGCCACCATTTCGAATGGCGAAAGCGAACTATCAGTGACTATTGCAAATGGTCCAATGGCCAGAACGGGAGAAAGAACATGACAACCCTTAAAGGAAGACTTGCAACACGTAATCTTGGATTAAGTGCTCTTTATTGGTTCATCCGACCTACATCTTGGATCGTGGCATGGTGCCTGGTTGATTTTGCGAAGATCCTTCATTTCCATTTGCTCATTAATGCAAAAGGACGTGCGATTATGCATCTTGGACTTATCGAAACAGTTAAATCGTTTTTTCGATTTAGCCTTTGGCCACTAGCGATTCCGCTAGCGCTTCTTGCGGCTATCGACTTCTTTGTGGTGGCATCTTGGTTTAAGCGAAATGTCATTCAAATTAAAGCAAAAGACATTTGAGCCAAAAGCGGATCCAAAATCCAGTTTTGGACCCAGTTTTGAGCTTTTCAAAGAATAGGAGTTGCTAACTCGATGAAAATATTCCGCCCCTCAAAATATTAAGAGAGTGTGGTTCCGGGCTCCATACCGCTGAGCACTCCCCCTCTACGATGGAAAGTGCTCAGCGCTACTACGCCCTACACCACACAACAAAGCAAGGGGCGGGAGGAAGAAGGAAGGAGAGAGAGTATGAATAAATAAAAATGAATGAGGATAAAAGGATTCACAACGGAAAGACAGAAAAAGACACGAGGAAACTAAAATGAATACCCGTTAAGAAAAGGAAAAACCCATATGGACAAAGAGAAAATCATTCCAATCCATACCCGGTTCGAACCCAGTTTGCCAATTCCGAAAGGGGGGAATACGATGCCGAAATCAGTTGGTCGGTTCTTTGACAATCTGACAGAGTCCAAAAGTGGGCGACCATTTTTGGAAACCTTAGTAACCAAAAAACAGCTGGCCGTCTCCTTGGCGTTGTCCCAAAGCTATCTCAGTAAGTTGATGGTGGTGGATGGGCTTCCCCATTTCAAGATTGGCCGAGCTGTGAGATTTCGGGTTTCGGAAGTTGCGGCGTGGCTTCAAAAAAGGAGTCAACCATGACAAATCTGAAAACCTATCAAGGAAAACAAAGGATCTACGCCAAGATTCCCAATGCCCCAAGGGTAAGCCGCCTTTGGGTTTGGGATGAAGGGGCCAAAGAGTATCGAACACCTTCAGGCGGAAAGCAGTACTATGCTTATCGTTACGAAGTTTCGAATACTGGATCACAGAAAAGAATCTACCAATTCTTCAACGCCCTAGAGGACGCAAAGAACTGGCAGATAGCTGGAACAGGCTTTTTGGCCTTGCCGAAGCACTCGAACATTCCAGAGGCTAGAGAAAGCGAAAGTAACAGCCCTCTTTTCGGGGATATCGTTCAGGAGTGGAAGAAGCGGCGCTTTCCTCATATTGCGCCAGGGACTCGGCTTCTATACGAAAAGATCCTGCGCCTTTATTTCAACGGTCTATTTGGGCTACGCGTTTCGGACATTACTCCAAAACGCTTAGACTTATGGATCGATGAATTGAAAGCTGGGATACTCACCTCGAAGAATCGGGCAACGCGAAAGAACTTCCGGCATGAGCTCGAACTTCTTTCCACGATCCTGCGCTACTACCAGAACTACTATGACGACAATACCTTCCAATTGCCGCTTAAAAAACGGCATTGGGAAGCTTGCCGACTTGGTGGAGCAAAGTCCGTAGTACAGAAGGATCTGATTGAAGCGGAGTTCCTCAAATTCAAAGAGGAACTTTTAAAGCTCAAGAATGGCGAGCTTCTTTCGACGTTGGCGACAGTCCAATATTACCAGGCACTTCGAATTTCTGAAGCAGCCGGGCTTTATTGGGAAGATGTCCAACTCAACTGGCAAGATCCTAAACAATCGAGAGTACGTATTGTGCGATCGGTTTGGTATCCGCACACGGGTGGGATGAAAGCCGAGATTCGAGGGGGATTTAAAAATTCCACTTCAAATCTTGGTATTAAAGAACAGCCGATGTTTCCGGAAACCTTCGAGGCGCTTTTACCGATGTATCAAGAAGGAAAGAAAGGGCTCATCTTTCAAATGGAAGGTGAACCAGTTCCTTATCGTGTGATCCAAGCGCAATTTGATCGTGCCTTTAAATGGGCGGGGTTACCGTACCGTGGGACTCATGTCATGCGGCACGGGGGTTGTCGTAGGATCTATAACGAGAACGGGGATCTTTCTCTGGCTCAACAGCTTCTTGGCAATTCCGATCTCAAGACGACTCTCGTCTATGCAAAAAGACAAGCTTCCGCTTTGACTCTAGTGTCTGAAAAACACTGGGAGAAGAAGTTCGAGGGAGGTCTCAAACTGATTGCAAGTGATTGCAACGATCCAAAAAATTCAAAAGACTGATTGCATTTGATTGCAATTGGAAAGTTGAAAGTAGTAAGTAGAGGAAAGTTTTCACGAAAGTGAAAACTTTGGCGGAGGGAGAGAGACTTGAACTCTCATGTCCTTTCGGACGCCGCATTTCGAGTGCGGTAGCATACCAATTTGCCGATCC
The DNA here is from genome assembly GCA_964396165.1 of uncultured Pseudobdellovibrionaceae bacterium. Classification (GTDB taxonomy): domain Bacteria; phylum Bdellovibrionota; class FAC87; order UBA2466; family UBA2466; genus CALCZU01. The sequence goes on along the minus strand of CAYNEF010000036.1, from coordinate 21,798 downwards.
CTCCAAAGGGTTAGGAAATAGTGGCGCAGGTAGAGCCCATTTGTAAAGAACTATGGGGAACAATTACCGGATCAGCCACCACACAACATTTGGGAATCAGTCTGCGGATGACATCCAAAGCTTCTCCGATTTTTTCATGGAAGCTCGCACGGGAATTTATTTCGATAAGATTAGGGTGATTTTTCCACGCATCTCTGATTTTAAAATCCAGCGCCATCGCCTGGGCCGCCGTTTCGTTTCTTACAGGATTTGTGAGTGTGTTATAGCCGTGCATTTCATCAGGCACAGATAAATGAATGACAGCAGCATAGCGAGAAAGCTCAGCTTCTTCATTTGTTCCAAACGTCGAAAAAAACGATTCTCTATCACCGGGCCAATACGCCAAACCGTCGATGGTGCCCCTATCGCAAAGTGTGTAGTGCCCTTCCGTATCATAGAGCGCCATTTTTTCCATTTCTCTTTGCACATGGTAAATCGCACGCTGAGCTGCTTCACGAGAAAACTGGGTATCTTTTCTCCAAAATCCACCGCCAAAAACAATCGTGGCAGATTCAGGAAGGAGAGAAATATGAGAACAAAATTCTTTTTTTGCGGCATCAATGAGCGAAGTTTTTCCTGCTCCAGGGCCGCCCGTAACTACAATCAAAGAGGACTTGGAAAGATTTCCATGAGATGTTTTCGTGTGAGAGGGGGTCATTGGCGGGATACAAAATACTATTCCCCACTCAAATTCAAGTGCATTTTAAATAGCGCTTTAATTACAAACACTTAAGCCAGTAACTTTCAAGCTTACTTTAGCTTAATTTGAAGACTCGGATCCCCTAGTGAGAGATACACTTCCCAATAATATTTGCTCTCGCCCTGACCGCCATAATAGCGCCAAACATCAGAAAGGGCGGCAGAGGTAAACGCCCCCGTCATTCGATTTCCCGCACCAAAAATTTCGTCTGACAATTTTTTCTGCAATACGACGTCTTCATCCCAATAGGCCGAATCCATTGCCCCCCAATAAAAGATTGCGCCTGATTTATTTCTCATCCAGCTTTCCGCGATGGAATCGACCGCGGTAATTTTTGCCGTATCACACGCATTAGCAATCACGACAGGCAATGCATCCGTGTTTTCAATGCTCTCTACTTCTTCAATGGTCAGTCGCGGGTAATCCCAGGAACCAGAAAAGCCATGGCCACTGTATTGAATGTATCCCCTACCCTCATAAATAGAATTTAAAACATGTTTGCCACTGGCCTTGTAGGTAACTGCATACAACTTATCTCCACCGGGATTCGCAACGCTCGGGAAACTTCCCGAATACCCGCGGCTTTCTGTGTATTTTGTGATGGTGTATTGGCTGCTCTCTTCCGCCACCTTCCAATGTTCTTTGTCGTTTGTTGCAATAAAAGAAGCGCGCTTTAACCAATCCAAGTTATCAAATTTAAGATTTTCATAATCTAGGATTTTTTGTACCTGCACGTCTAATTCTTCTTCGGATTTCACACTCAGTCTTCCTAGAAGAACATCGGGAGTGCCAATGTCCGATTCATATTCTTTGCCATCCAGACACCTGTAATAATGATCAGTAATCCCTTTTACGCGCTCAGAATGAAATCCGGGTAATAGTCGAGCGCCCCCAATGAGAAGCACATACTTCAGCGTATCCGGATTTTTCGCGTACAACTTCATCAGTTGAGATCGAATCAGCTCAGGATCTTTTTCTTCCGTCGTTAATTGGAGCTTTTCAACGCGAATGCCTAAAGAATTTTTATGTTTGATGAATTTCTCAATCGCATCACTTTCAGAAAAGCGATCAGCAATCACTAGTACCATCAGAGGCTCTTCAATCCGTTTTTCTGTGACGTCAGGTACCGTGACCTTAAAGGATGTGGTTTTACGAAGTTCTCCCGTTGTCGCATTCCAGTGCACAGGAAAAAGTGTAACCAGTCGCTTGATAATGCCACGAGTTTTTCCAACAGTGCGCACTTCAAAATTTGAATCCCAATCAAGACTGGATTCCACAGAAAGTGCTTTATGTTTTGTTGCACCACTTATTTTCGGCACGGGATCTGTCCCACGAATCAGGTTAAATAAAGTTTCAGGCGCAGTCGAGACGGCAGCATCTGTTTTTGAAATCTGGATTTCGCCAGGACCGTTTACATAAAAACGGATTACTGGAAGAACAGGTTCTCCTTTTTTCTGATAAACCCCTTCATAGCCATCCACTCCCTCTAACGTAATTTTTTTAAATTTTTCTTTATCTAAAATTTCATCTTCTATTTTAAAATTTTCAATCTGGAATTCGTATTCAAGAGCCTCTCCCCTATTGATAATATTGACTTGGGAAAAGAGGACAAACGGGTACACGCATACTGCAAGAAGAATTAACCAAGGTCTCATGTAGGGACAAAATAACACTGACTTTAGACGATCCTCAACTTGAATCTTGCATTAATGCAGCGCGGAAGCTAAATTCTGCCCATGTTTATCAGAGATGAATGGAAAAACAAAAGTACGTTTCACCCGCACAGCGAAGAACAAATTTTCAGCGAGGTAAGCAAACAAATTTCAACCCACTCTTCTAAAAATCCCGTTTTGCTTTTGGATTTAGATTCCACACTCTACGAAGTCGCACCGCGCACTCATGCAATTATAAATACTTGGCTGAATCAAACTAAGGTCGCGTCTGACACATTACTCGACAAACTTCGCAAATTAAAAACGACTGAAATCGGTTACTCGCTTTTAGATACCTTTAAAAATATCGGACTCGTGCTGAATGAAAAGTCGGATAAAGAAGCTTTTTCGGAATTAAAAGATTTTTGGTGGTCCAAGTTTTTTACAAATGAATATTTACACCACGACAAAGCGTACACGGGTGCCAACGCCTTTGCGAAAAAAGCGCATGATGCTGGGGCGTATATCGTCTATTTAACAGGCCGAGAAGAATCTCCGATGATTGAGGGGACAATTAAAAATCTCATCCGAGATAGTTTTCCCTGGGATACAGGACGCACTTCTTTATTGATGCGACAAAGCGCTACGCAAACAGACTTAGAACACAAAGCATTAGCGAGTGAAAAGATCAGACAAACGGGAAAACTCATTGCCTCGTTTGAAAACGAGCCACAAAACATCGTTGCTCTATACAAATCGTTTCCTGATGGCATGCATGTGTTTATGGATACGGTCTGTAGTGATCACCCAGCCGAAGCCCTACATGGGCTTTACAAAATAAAAGATTTCAGTTCATTCAAAGCTTAGAGATACGTCTTCTTTTTTAGAAGAAGAGTTCTTTAAAGGTCAGCCATTTCCGAGTTCTGTACCAGTCATGTATTATGCATAGCATAATACAGCGCACCCGTCAAAATTTTTGGTTACGCCCCGAAAGATTCGTACAGGTAAATAGCTGCTAATATAGACTTTTTTAAATCACCCAGGTGTACGCTCTCATTTTCCGAATGCGCGTTTGTGTAAGGGTCTTCTACTCCGATTAATAGCGCAGGAGCTCCGCCAAGAACTTCTGCAAACGGTCCCACAAACGGAATCGACCCACCTTGGCCTAAGTACACACATTCTTGGCCAAAAGCTTTTGTTAAAGCATCGTGCGCTTTTTTAAAGGCAGGGCCTTCGGGATTTGTAACCCACCAAGGAGCAGATTGCTCTACTGTAATTTTTACTTCCACACCCCACGGTGCTTTAGACTTCAAGAAGTCTTGCAACATTTTTTCTGTTTTGGATGCATCCATGTTGGGAACTGTTCTGATGCCCACTTTACACCAAGCAGAGTCGTTGATGATATTGGCTACACCTTTTCTGCTTGAGGCTTGGATTGCATTGACGCTGATAGAAGGAATACGCGACATTTTCACAAGCGCATTTTCTTTTCCACCCATGATTTGCACAGAAGGACAAAGCTCTGTCTGTTTTCTAAAATCATTGTCCGTATAGTTTAATTGTTTAATGCTTAAGTCTTCGGCTTTTGTCAGCGGGAGAACATCGTCATAAATTCCCGGGATTGCGATATTGCCTTTCTCATCCACAAGCTCTGCAAGCATTTTTGAAAGTGCGATCACAGGATCAGGTCCAGGGCCGCCCCAGCTACCAGAATGCAGCGGATGATCCATTACTTTCACTTCTACTTCCATCGCAACTATCCCACGCAGTGAAGTCGTAATGGTAGGGATACCGGTATCAAAGTTACCTGTATCGGTAAGAATAATCACATCACCTTGCAGCTTTTGTTTGTACTTCGTTAAAAAACTTTCCAAATGCAGAGAGCCTACTTCTTCTTCTCCTTCAATCAATACTTTTACATTCACCGGCAACTTACCAACAGTTTTCAAATACGAATGGATCGCACTCGTATGGACAACGACCCCTGCTTTATCGTCAGCAGTTCCACGCCCGTACAATCTTCCATTTCTTTCAGTCGGTTCAAAAGGAGGACTTTTCCAAACTTCTTCTCTACCAGGAGGTTGAACATCGTGGTGCGCGTACAAAAGTAATGTCGGTTTTCCAGGAGCATGCAACCAATCACCGTAAACATATGGATGGCATCCGGGAATTTCCAAGATCTCTACGTTCTCAAGCCCTTCTTCTTTTAAAAGTGCGGCGACTGCGTGCGCAGATTTTTTTACTTCCTCTGGAGGAAAGCCGTCGAAAGAAACGGAAGGGATTCTCACCAGGGTTTTTAACTTTTCTACAAACTCATTGAAGTGGGATTCTGCGTACTGGATAGGGTTTGACATAGAGCCTCCTAAAATTCACTTTTAACCTTGCTAACACAAAAAGGGAAGAACATTGACACATAGAATGGCAGGGGCCATTCTGCCCTAAAGATGAGTACACCAATACTTTTAGACGGTAAAAAAGTTGCCGATCACATCTATTCAAAAGCATTACTCGACATATCGCTGCTTTCCTTTGTGCCTAAGATTACGTTTGTCATAGTCGGCACGGACGGCGCTTCCCAGACCTATGTGAAAATGAAGGGGAAAAAGTCTGAAGCCCTGGGCTTACGGCACGAAACAATCGTTCTGCCTGAAAATACAACGGAAGAAGATCTTCTTGTTCAAATCAAAGCATTAAATCAAAACGCGGATGTGAACGGAATTCTCGTGCAGCTCCCACTTCCCAAACACATTAACAAGTATAAAGTTTTAGAAGCCATTTCACCCGATAAAGACGTGGATGGGTTACACCCCTATAACCAGGGACTTCTTGCGATTGGAAAACCGCGATTCTCTCCCTGCACACCAGCTGGAGTAATAGAGATTTTAAAGTTTTATCAGATCCCGCTTCAGGGCGCTAAAGCTGTCATTGTTGGCAGAAGCGAAATCGTCGGAAAACCGATGGCCCAACTTCTGCTTTTAGAAGATGCAACGGTGACTATTTGCCACTCCCGTACAAAAGATCTCGAAAAAGAACTAAGAGAAGCTGACATTATCATTGCAGCTCTTGGCAAACCAAAATTTATCACGGCGAACATGGTCAAAGACGGTGCCGTCGTGGTCGATGTGGGCATTCACAGAATCAATGACAAAATTGTCGGTGATGTGGATTTTGAAAGTGTGGCGCCGAAGTGCAAAGCCATTTCTCCCGTACCAGGTGGTGTCGGGCCCATGACAATCGCAATGCTCATGAAAAATTTGACGCTCGCTGCGAGTTTTAAATCTCCGAAATAATCAGAGTTTATGCACAAGTAGTTCTACTTGTCTTTCCAAACTTCCCCTGTCGCCTTCGTTTTGAATCAGGTAAGTCGCTTTTTGTTTGCGGACTTCGTCTGTCACTTGAGTCTGGATGATTTGCTGAAAAAGTTCATCGCTCATCTCATCGCGTTTTTTAACGCGTTCCAGACGTTCTTTTTCTGGAGCCAAAACGACAATCAATTCTTTTAGCCATTTATCATAACCGGCTTCAATGAGAAGTGCGGCTTCGCATACAACAATTTTTGATTTGGAGAGTGCTGCGCGTTTTTCAAATTCTGCTTTGATCAGAGGATGAAGGATGCTTTCTGCTTTTTCTCTTAATTCTTTATTATTAAAAATGACATCTCTTAGCATGTATTTTTCAAATACACCTTTTGCATTTCTTAAAGGGACACCCAATTCCTTTTCAAGTTTTGCAGGAAGTTCCGGATGGAGCGTATAAATTTCGCGTCCAAGTTGATCCAGATCGATTACTTCAATTCCCTTTTTACGCAAGTGTGCACTCACGGTCGATTTACCCGAGCCAATCCCACCTGTGAGGCCTATCCACTTTTTTTGATTTTCAGACATGATGCATACTTAAAGCACAGATTACTCTATTTGACACATCCTATTGTAACGAATAAGTTTTTAGCCTCATGAAACGTGTGATTTGCCTCATCCTGTTGCTTTTAAGCTATGTCGGATACGCATCCAGTACTCCAGTGATTGTAATGCTCAGCGACTACGGGCTTCTCGACGAAAGTGTTGCAGTCTGCAAAGGCACGATTTTAGGTCTTGAACCTGAAGTCAGAATCATCGATCTCACCCATCAAGTTCCGGCATTCTCGGTAAAAGATGCAGGCAGATTTTTAGCCGCAACCACTCCCTTTTATCCTGAAGGCACCATATTCATGGCGCTTGTTGAACGTTCTGGTGGCAAACGCTCCAAAAAACTTTTGGCCCTGACAAAACGCAATCAGTACATTCTTGCTCCCGACAACGGGCTCATCACAGAAGTAGGAGAACGTGAAGGCTTTACTGAAGTCCGGGAAATTGTCGAAAGCCCTTGGGTAAAAAAAGAAGATTTGGAATCCATCTTCCCTGGTCGCGATATTTTTTCTAAAGTTGCAGCTCACCTTGCTAAAGGCGATGCGATAAAAACTGCAGGCCCGCTTTATCCAGCATGGGTTCACATGGAAACCAAGAAAAGTCAGGCCGGAAAACAGGGTGTGCGAGGAGAAATACTTGCAGTCGATGGCGTATTCGGCAATTTAATTACCAATTTATCCGTCACAAGCCTACTCAATGCGGGCTACACATTGGGCGAAACCGTAGTTATCCAAATCGGAGACAAAAATTTCAGCATGAAATTTGTGAAAACGTTTGAAGATGTGCCTGTGGGAAATACGCTGATTTATATTGATACGACTGATCACGCTTCTATTGCGATCAATCAAGGCAACTTTGCGACGAAAAATAAAATCAAAATCGGCACAAAAGTGCTTCTTCCCAACAAAAACACCGGTAAAGAATGATCTCACTAGACGAAATTTTTCTGAATTCCTTATTATCTATTCCTACAGCTCCCTTTCGAGAAGACAGGGTGAAGCTTTTTTTAAAAAGTAAATTAACTGAAGATAAGATAGCGCATTTCGAAGATCCCGCAGGCAATATTGTCGTTGGTGTTTCTTCAAAAGAAAATTACTTGAAACTGGTTCAAAAAAGCTCAAAAGAACCCGTCAGACTTTTTATCGCACACATGGATCACCCTGGCTTTCATGGAGTGAAATGGAAGACAGAGACAACTCTGAGTGCAAAGTGGTACGGTGGTTCCCCAAAAGCCTTTCTGGAAGGCGCAAAAGTCTATGTCACCAATGGCTTTGGGATCAATGACGAGGGCACGATTCAATCTGTAAAGCTCACAAAATCCCAAAATTCCATTGCAGAGTTGACGATCGAAGTAGTTGGTACGGCGAACCGCGATACGGTACGCGCGCATGATCTGTTTGGTGCTTTCAAGTTTCGTTCTGCTATCTGGAAAGAAGATAATATTTATTACACTAAAGCCGCAGACGATTTAGCTGGAGTATTTTCAATTGTATCAGTCGCAAAAAGAATGAAGGGCAAACCTTTTTTGGGCCTTCTCACACGCGCGGAAGAAGTCGGTTTTATCGGCGCCATTCACCACTTTGACTTAGGCTGGCTTTCAAAACGCAAGCGCGATGTCCTTTGCATCAGTCTTGAGACTTCCCGTACCCTTCCAGGAGCAGAAATCGGCAAAGGCCCGGTCGTCAGATTAGGCGATCGCAATACGACGTTTGATGCGGGTGCCGTGAGAGTCTTTTGGGAAATGGCTGAGAAAAAATTCAAAGGCAAATACCAAAGAAGAATTATGGATGGTGGAACCTGCGAAGCTTCCGTTGCAATGGCGCACGGGTTTCCGACAATCGGAATTTCTGTTCCCTTAGGGAATTACCACAATCAATCCTTGGAAGGGGGACCTGATTCCAGAGGCAAAGATGGCCCTGCTCCCGAGTTTATCCACGCTTATGATTTGTTAGGTCTTGTAAATCTCTGTGAAGCTTTGATGCAGGAAAAATTGCCCTGGTCAAAACCTTGGGAAACGCAGTTAAATAAATTTAAGACGTTGAAAAAGGAATACTCTAAACACATGCAGACAAAATCTCGTTAGAAGTTGTTTTTGTGGCGCAAACTTTTTCTGGCTGTGCGCGCCACCATTCCCACACGTTTCGTTTTAACAGAACTTCCACTCCAGCCGTAACTGACTTGTTTTGAGCTGACGGTGTCTGGCGTAAAATTTTTCTGGTGGAGTGTGGCAAGCGTGCGGCATTCACTCTGGTTCTTCAGTTTTGTGTGAAAAACGATTGTGAGCGTTTCGCCGTTTTTCTTGTGCGATTTGATCGAGATCGTGCAATTAGATTTCACTGCAGCGAAACTTAGGTTACTAACAATAGCCAAAATCAAAAATCGGTATAAGTGCTTCATACGCACAGTTAGTAATACAAACTAAATGCCAGCTCAACAACGCACCTCACGCACGAGATTAGGTTATCAGACACCAAGGGTGGCAAAATGTGGCACTCTAATCGCTTACACGCTGTACATTTCATGCACACAATTTAGATAGTGTGTGTTCTGTGAGAACACACCAGGAAGGATGCAATTTCACACCTCACACTCAGGCGGCTTTTGTCGCAAATTGCTTATTGCCCCATTCTTGTAATAAATAACTTCCTATCGAAGAAAAATGGGGAAACTGCGGAGTAAACTCTTTTGCTCTTTGGATCATCTTTGCGAGATCTTTTACATCCATGCAGAGAATTCCCATCCCAAGCTCATCCCATTTCTGTGCAAGCTCTACTTGACCATTATTGGCTTCACCATATCTTGCTTGCTTGGGCACAATGATTACTTTTTTCTTTAGCTGATACAGTCTGGAAAGCATTCCTGTACCCGCATGCGAAATTACAAGCTCCGCCTGCTGCATGTACTTTTCCAACTCTTGTGGTGGGACTGTACGCACATGCATGAATTTTGGAACGTAAGAGCTCATCCCAATCTGGCCAAAAAATTCGTACTGATCTTTTAATTTGTCGCATGCTTCTATCAGAGGATCAAAGTGGCCCGTTGAAACAGTCACAAATATCATAGTACCCACCCTTCGTAGCGTGCCTTGGGGCCGTATTGAGTCAGTAACTCTTTCCATTGCACAAAAAGCAAATCACAAATGGGATACAACATTCTTCCCGTGATGGATTTATTTCTCACCTGATTCATGCATTCGACATGGTAAATTTTAGCCCCCATCATTCGCGAAAAATAACAGAAGAAAACGACATTGCTTGCACCAAGCGAGACGACTTTTTCAGGGCGGATTTTCAAAGCCAAATGAAAGCTAATGATTACATGGTAAATAAGAGAAAAAGGATTAAAGAGTCGGAGTTTTCCAATCCAGGTAAATAAATACGGAATAGAGTGGATTTTTGATCCGCGTGTAGACAGTTCACCGATATCAGGGCCGAACGTAGTCACAATATCGGAAGGCTCAGAGCCCAATTGATTCACAAGCATTAACGCATTATGTAAATGGCCACCGCGATCGGTCACTAGCGTGTACTTTGTAGGCATAGCCTATTTTATCAAGTCCGGTGTAAGAAACCAAACGTGGCGAGTTATAGCGGTTTTTCGTAGTTGTAGTTACGGTTTCTCACAAACCCTTCGTGGCGGAAGAAGGCTTGCGCCGCTTCATTGTAATGTTCGGTTTGCGCCCAGAGAGTTTTTGCGCCCCAGTTTCTTGCAATCTCAAAAATTTGCGGCATTACTTTTTTGCCAATCCCATGGCGTCGGGCTTTTTCATCCACATAAAGCTCATCGATGAAAACCGTAAGCCCACCCTTTTCTACAGAGTGGTACTTAGTCAAAATAACGTACCCGACTTTTTCCTCACCGTGTTTAATGAAAAAAGGCGCTGCCAGTGCCTCATTTTTCATCAGGCTGCGCACACCTTCTTCGATATTTTTCATCGCTTCACTTTTAGAATCAAAAGTGTAGAGCTCTTGAATATAATCTTTTAAGGCTTCTGTTTCTGATGAGGCAACAGGGATTAATTTCACTTCGTTTTTCATGGCAATATCATAATCATTTGGGAGAAGAAAATCGAGTAAAAGCTTATTTTTTCAACAGATAAGGCAGGCAATCTTGAAACTTCGAAACCTTGACAATTTTAATGCCTCTCTTTACTTCCGCTTCAATTTCCCGCAAGTTTTTTTCATTTGCCTTTGGAATGAGAACTGTTTTCATGCGTGCTCGTTTTGCAGCGAGTAATTTTTCTTTAATGCCGCCCACTGGTAGTACATTGCCGGTCAAACTGAGTTCTCCTGTCATTGCGACAAAGGGATCCAGCGGCTTATCCATAATCAGAGAATACAAACTTGCCGCCATCGTCACACCCGCTGAAGGTCCGTCTTTAGGAGTCGCGCCACTGGGCACGTGCAGATGAAAACTTCTCTTATCAAAATAGTTTTTCTCGAGCTTTAACTTCTTTTGCGCAAGATCTCTTACAAACGTGTAAGCAATATTTGCAGACTCCTGCATGACTTCGCCCAGTTGCCCTGTGAGTGTGAATCCTCCGCGCCCGAGTACACTTCTCGACTCGATATAAAGTACTTCGCCGCCGAAAGAGGTCCACGCAAGACCTGTGGCGACTCCACTAGAGGTTCTATCAGGTTCTGTTTCGGGAGAGTAAATAGGAACTCCTAAAAATTTCTCCAGAGTTTTTTCGTCTTCAATGACAACTTTTTGCGTTTTACCAAGCGCAACTCGTAAAGCCACTTTGCGGCAGATTCGCGCAATTTTCTTTTCCAGATTTCTCACGCCCGACTCTCTTGCGTACAATTCAATGAGAAGTTTCAACCCGCGATCGGTAATTTTTAAATAGTCCCTGTCAATCGCGGCTTTTCTTAATTGTTTTGGAATAAGATACTGTTTGGCTATTTCCACTTTTTCACGATCAGTGTAGCCGTGAAGAAAAATCACTTCCATGCGGTCAAGCAGTGCATGCGGAATAGTATCCAAGCTGTTTGCTGTAGAAATAAAAAAGATCTCAGAACAATCGTAAGGCAAATCGAGATAATGATCTGTAAATTCTTTATTCTGTTCCGGATCGAGAAGTTCCAGCATCGCAGAAGCCGGATCGCCTTGGTGCGTATTAGAGGACATCTTGTCTATTTCATCGATTAAAAACACAGGATTTTGAACACTGATGCGTTTTAACCCTTGAATTATCTTCCCAGGCATCGCGCCGACATACGTTCTGCGATGGCCTTTGATCTCTGCTTCATCGCGCATACCACCGACGCTGAATCTAAAAAATTTTCTGCCCAATGTTTTTGCGATGGATTTTCCAAGACTTGTTTTTCCTGTTCCTGGAGGGCCCACAAGACACAAGATCGTTCCCTGGTTATGGGCTCTTAATTTTTGCACTGCTAAAAATTCTAAAATGCGTTCTTTTACATCGCGAAGGCCGTAATGATCCTTATCCAAAATGGCTTTTGCCGTTTTCAGATTCAAATTGTCTTTGGTGCGCACACCCCAGGGAAGCGAAGATGCCCAATCCAGATAATTGATGGCCACCGAATATTCTGCAGACTGCTCGTGGAGATTAGAAACCTTTTCAAACTCTTCTTCCAACCGTTCTTCTACTGCTTTGGAAAGTTTTTTATCTTTTAACCTGTCTTTGAATTTATCCTGGATTTTTTTGCGGTGAGTTTCGCCCCGACCCAATTCTTTCTGGATTTCCTTCAGCTGTTCCTGCAGGTAATACTCACGCTGGGAAGAACCAATCTTTTGATTAATCTCTTCACTGATTTTTTTTTGGACGGATTGCACATCCAATTCTTTTTTCAAAAGCAAAAGCAGAGTTTGCAAACGCGGCTTTACTTTTCGCTGCGAGAGCATCTCTTGATAGTCTTTGGTTTCACGCACTAGTACGGACGCCATAAAGTCTGTCAGTTTTCCCGGGCCATCGATATTCACGAGTGCAACTTTAACTTCTTCAGAGATAAGCGGATTATCTTTTGAAATCGTTTTAAACTGTTGCAATGCCGTACGCATCATTGCTTCAAGTTCGATATTTTTCTCAGTTTCCTCGTAGAGGTATTCCACTTGAGCAATCTGGTAAGGACTCTCAGAAATCATCGCCTTCAATTTAAAACGCTCTACGCCTGTTACGAGAATACTGATTTGGTTATCGGGAAGATTAACTTTTTTTAAAATTTTTGCGGCAACGCCGTAGGTTTGAAAAGGAATTGCGCCTTCTTTTTCCGGTTCTTTGGGTAGTACAATTCCAAGTACCCCCTGCCCCTTCATCACGAACTCAACAGTTTTCGTAAGCTTTCCTTCGGGCAGAATCAAAGGAATCACCATCCCAGGAAATAAAGTGGAATGGCTAATGGGAATCACGGGAATATTCGTGGGCAAAAGATCTGAGACTTTAGCAAGATCAGTTTTTTTCTTCTTGTCCGTTTTTTTCAGCGGCAAAACTTCCGGTTCCGCATCTACTACGTTCTTCTTGTTTTTTTCGTCGAGCATCCAAGATAATCTAGGCTCGCATTGGCAAGAGTCAATCACGAACAAGACAAAAGGGTGCTATAAAGCACCCTTTTAACTTAAATTCTATTTAGTATCAGTTACTTAACTGCTACGTTTGCGTCAGCAGTTGCTGCAGGTGTGTTTACCATGCAAGCACTGATTAAAGAGAAGAGTTTGGTTGTCTTGTCTTCTACTTGCTTTACTTCGTCTTTTTTCTCAATAGAAGGAGCGGCAGTATGAGAAGCAGCTTTATCTTCTGCTTTTGCTGCTACACCGACAAATCCAACTACTAACATCACAACGATCCACTTATGCATGACTTACTCCTATCAAAATTCTATTTTTAAATCTCATACCCGGCCATAGGACCAAGTACTTCGGATTGCTAATTGTGCAAGGGAGGTGCCACGTGTTTTACCGTATCGCATCCCTAAAGAATACAGACGGCAGAGTGCAGTTTGAGCGTCTTTTTAAGACGTTTTTTTCTAACTAACCAAAATCTCAGTGTATTTCACAATGAACAGCAAATAGTGAGCAGTGACAATTAATGCGCCCGCTTGAACACGCACCCTGCCTTGACCAACTTAAGGCACATGGGTAATTTACATCACCTGAATTTATAACAAGAAGAGGAAATTATGAACAACTCACTAGTACAAAAACCCGCTCCAGATTTTAAAGCCGATGCTTTAATCGGAGAAGATTTTAAAACCGTACAACTCGCAGACTTCAAAGGAAAGTGGGTATGCTTGTTTTTTTACCCACTCGATTTTACTTTCGTTTGCCCTACTGAAATCGTAGCTTTCGATACAGCATACAAACAATTTAAAGAAGCAAATTGCGAAATCGTCGGTTGCTCCGTCGACAGCAAATTCTCGCACTTGGCCTGGGCTCGCACAGCTAGAAAAGATGGCGGAATTGGAAAATTGCAATTCCCCTTGCTTGCCGACATGACCAAAAAAATCGGTGCTTCTTACGGCGTTCTTTTGGAAGAAGCCGGAGTAACTTTGCGCGGTCTGTTTTTGATCAATCCTCAAGGCGTTGTGCAGTATCAATTGGTACATGACTTAGGCATTGGCAGAAATACAGAAGAAGTACTGCGTGTTTTAAAAGCACTGCAAGAAGTAGCTAAGACTGGCGAAGTTTGCCCCGCTAACTGGAATACTGGCAAAAAGACCATGAAGCCAGATCCGAACAAATCCAAAGAATACTTCCAAAGCGTTTAATATTATTTAAAAAAGCCCGTGGTTAAACCTCGGGCTTTTTTATGCCGTTAACATAACGCTATGCATCTTGCCATTACCTCTCATCTCGTCGACCGTACCATGCTATAAAGAATTTCCGGGGGGGAATGAATGAAGGCAGTAGTCTTAATCTGTACCTTAGCTCTTAGCATTTCATGTTTCGCGGGAAATTTACCTGCCGGTTGCGAGTACGATAAGGAATGTTTTTTTGATGCTCCCGGTATGAAGTGCGCAGATGGCACTCAATCTTACTTCACTATTACACCTCGCAAAAATGCCAGAAATGTTCTGATTTACTTACACGGTGGAGGCGCCTGCTGGAACAAGGCTTCCTGTGAAAAAGGCCTGGCCCAGCCACTTACCCGAGTTGTAGCAAACACAGATTGGAATACAGGCGAAGGGATCTTTAATAGACAAGAACCGAAAAACCCCTTTCGCGAGGGATACGATATTGTGACCATTCCTTACTGCACGGGAGACGTGTTCACAGGAAATCGCACGATTAATTATGGCACCGATTCCGATCCCTATGTGATGCAGCATTACGGATTTGCCAACGTGTTGATTGCATTAGCGCAAGTTCAAAAATTCTATCCCTTCCCTGAAAAAGTGGCTTTAGTCGGTGAGAGTGCGGGGGGCATGGGAACACTCTATCATGCAAAGTCGATTGATCAGTTTTTCCCGGGCGCAAAAAAATATGTTCTAGATGACTGCGGGGTTCCTTTTGAACCTCCCTATATCGCTGAAAAAAAATATATCGAGGTCATGAAGAATTGGGGCGCGGATAATACTTTCCCTTACGGAAAGCTTGAGTCACTGCGAAAAAATAATTTCGGGACTATTCTTGATATGAACAGAGAATATCTTCCAGACACACGCTTCGGACTCATCGGGGCATATTCCGACTACGTCATGACATTCTTTGCCTTATCTGTCGGCTCTCAAAGTGCGTTTACCGCAGTAAGAAACACACTGATTCATGCAGCAGATACACATTTAAAAGATTCTTCTATTTCAAGAGTGTTTTACGTCAACAGCCAGGATCATACTTATGTGCATAGATCGATTGGCAACATTAACTCCGACGGTGCAAATTTAGGCGATTGGCTGACTGCAATGTTCACAGACCAGCAAAACGAGTGGACCAATGTGCGTCCCGACTTACACAGACCGATTCAGCCTGTTGACAGTAACGACTTTTACCGCGCGATGGACGCTCGCGGGTACAATCTTGAGTACCTAGAAAATCTACAGTAATTTTTTTTACAAAAAACTAAAGGGTGAGTGAAAAACTATTTCACTCACCCTTTTAAATTTTTGTTTCGCTAAATGTATTAGCGTTTTTTCCAGTTACTGCCGCCGCCTTTTTCTAAGTTACGGACATACTCCATAAAGTTGTCCTGTCCACCAGCAGCGTTCTGAGAATACCCTTGCTGAGGTCTTCTGTTCTGATTGTGGTGTTGACCGCGGTTGTGGTGGTGTCTTTGATCGCGGTTCTGGTTGTTGTGTCTTGGCTGGTTGTTATTTTGCGAAAAATTCTGTTGAGGACGATTTTCTGTCTGTCTTCTCCCGTCGAATCTTTTTTCTACTGCTCCTGCAATCATTTCAGAAACAAGCTTTTCCAGAGCTACTTTTTCTTGTCTGGATAAAATATCCAGTTTTCTAAAGAGAGCTTGAGAAACAGGCACTTCGAGTACTTCAGGATATTTTTTTGCTTGAATCGGTTCAGGCAAATTCTGCCCTTGGCGTTTCACTTCGATCATTTGTGTTTCTAATTTGTCTTGAAGCTCAAGAAGCACGTTTCCTTTGTTTGGGCCGGAAACAGAAATTTCAGGAAACTCAAGAATGCTTGCGACATATTGTCCATTTGCTTTGTCGAAATGAACCATCAAACTATATTCTTCTCCAGGTTCCGGGTTAACACCCGTGCGAGTGACAGGAGCACGCAGTGTGACTTCTACGCCACCAGCGTTAGGCCCGCCTTCCACTTTATTGCCGATAGAATCCATGTCTTCATCATCAGACCAGTCATTATTGCTACTGGTTTCTTTAGCAGCCGGTGCTTGAGTCGCTTGATTAAAATTTTCGACTACAGGTGTTTGTTCGACTTCTTTTTCCACTGCCTTATCGAGTTTGAGCTCTTTAGCTTCAAGCGTTTTGGCCTTGGTAGTCACTTTTTTACTGGTTGCCGGTTTAGAGGCCTTTTTGGTCACTTTTGCCATGAGTAATTCTCCAATTTTTACTTATAAATTCAATATCTTATATTATAGGATTAATCTAGTCTTATTTCCTTGACTTAACGCCATCAAATTCCGATAATCAGACTTGATGGTTATAGGACTTATTTGGTCTTATAAACTTTGTTTAGTCAGCTTAGGTTGGGAGGTCAAAACAGCACCTCCTCTAGGCAGAGGTAAGGTAGTACACAAATGCTCAGAGTCAACAAAAAGATTGAGTACGGAATTATCGCTCTTCTTTATTTGGCAGCGAAAGAAGACAAGACCGCAAGTGTGCGCGAAATGTCTGCGACTGCAAAAGTACCTGAGACACTTCTCTCCAAAATCATGCAGTCTTTAAAAAATGTGGGCATGGTCAGCGCCGTCTATGGAAACCATGGCGGTTACAAACTGACAAAAGAATTAGCCCACATCAGTTTGCTGGATTTAACAACCACACTCGCTGGCCCCATAGAAGTAGCTGAATGTATCAAACCTGGAAGCGACGATTGCCCGGTAAGAGTGAACTGTTCCATTGTTGCCCCCATGAATGTACTGAACAGTAAAATCATCCAACTTTTTGAAAACACGTCCGTTGAAGCTCTGAGAGAGAGGAAAGCGTTATGAAGTTCCCGTTGTATTTAGACAATCATTCCACGACTCCTGTGGATCCAAAAGTTTTAGAAGCCATGATGCCTTATTTTACGAATGACTTTGGCAATGCTGCCAGTAAAAGCCATGCGTACGGTTGGACTGCAGAAGAAGCTGTAGAAAAAGCACGTGCCCAAGTGGCAAGTCTCATCAACGCAAATCCAAAAGAAATTGTTTTTACAAGCGGTGCAACTGAAAGTACGAACATCGCCATCAAAGGTGCCTTTGAAATGTACGCGGAAAAAGGCAACCACATGATTACAGTCGTAACAGAACACAAAGCGACTTTAGACTGTGCAAAATACATTGAGAAAAAAGGTGGGACAGTCACGTATCTTCCTGTTGATAAATACGGTTCCATCTCTTTGGATGATTTGAAAAATGCGATCACACCGCAAACAATTTTAGTTTCTATCATGCACGCCAATAATGAAATCGGAACAATTCACCCGATTGCCGAAATTGGAAAAATCACCAAAGAAAAAGGCATTCTCTTGCATGTCGATGCGGCACAAAGTGCTGGCAAGATTCCGGTCGATGTGGAAAAAATGAACATCGATATTATTTCTCTTTCCGCACATAAAATGTACGGCCCTAAAGGTGTGGGCGGATTGTATGTCAGACGTGCTAATCCGCGTGTGAGATTGTCGCCAGTGATCCATGGTGGCGGACACGAAAGAGGTTTCAGATCAGGAACACTGAACGTTCCAGGCATTGTTGGTTTTGGAAAAGCTGCAGAGATTTCTCTAAACACCATGAATGAAGAAACAGAGCGCGTTTTGGCTTTGCGTAACCGCTTGCAAGAAGGGCTTTTTAAACGTTTAGATGAAATTTATTTAAATGGGCATCCGACTGACAGATTGCCCGGCAATTTAAATATCAGTTTTGCTTATGTAGAAGGCGAATCGCTCATGATGGGGCTAAAAGAGATGGCTATCTCTTCGGGCTCTGCCTGTACGTCGGCTTCGCTCGAACCGTCCTATGTTTTAAAGGCAATGGGAGTGGGAGAAGATCTCGCGCATACGTCTTTAAGATTCGGTCTCGGACGATTTAACACTGAAGAAGAAATTGATTTTGTAATTGAAAAAGTAGTGGCCATTGTAAATAAACTGAGAGAGATGTCTCCGCTTTACGAAATGGCCAAAGAAGGAATTGATTTAAAATCTGTCCAATGGACAGCACACTAATTAGAGGAGGAATTATGGCATACGGACCAAAAGTAATAGATCATTTCAACAACCCCAGAAACGTGGGATCCTTTGACAAAACGGATACTCAAGTTGGGACAGGCATTGTCGGCGCCCCAGAATGTGGCGACGTGATGAAGCTGCAATTAAAAATCAAAGACAACGTCGTGGAAGACGCGCGTTTTAAAACCTTTGGTTGCGGAAGCGCTATTGCAAGCTCAAGCCTTGCTACCGAATGGGTAAAAGGAAAAACACTGGATCAGGTTTTGGAAATTAAAAATACAGACATCGTAAAAGAACTTTCTTTACCGCCTGTAAAAATCCATTGCTCGGTTTTGGCGGAAGACGCTATCCGTTCGGCCATTGCAGATTATAAAAAGAAGCAAGGCGAAGGCTCTGGCGAAACCAAATAAAGGAACAGACTTATGATTTCACTATCTGAAAGTGCTGTAAAACAAATTAGACGCATCAAAGAAGATGAAAACAAACCCGAAGGCGGCTTGCGCGTTGCTGTTGTCGGCGGCGGTTGTAGCGGATTATCTTACAAGCTTGAGTTTGCAAACGAAGCGCAACCTACCGATAAAGTATACGAACAAGACGGCATCAAGGTTTTCATTGATCCAAAAAGTTTCTTATATGTAAAAGGACTTACCTTGGACTATCAAGGCGGTTTAAACGGAACGGGATTTAGTTTTAAAAATCCCAATGCTACTAAAAGTTGTGGTTGTGGTACATCCTTCTCAGTCTAAGTCGGCCTTATGCGGGCAATGCGGATCTTCATCCGTTAAACTTTCTCCCCTGTGCAATCAGTGTGATTCGTTAAGTACACTTGATCCCATGGGTGAAAATGTTTCGTACTT
>CAYNEF010000036.1:0-2743 GCA_964396165.1 uncultured Pseudobdellovibrionaceae bacterium | reverse complement strand
GATCAATTAAATTTTGAGCATTACTTAGATTCCATGCTAGAAGATGTTTCAAAGAAGTTAGGGGAGATTTAAGCGTGCCAATCGTAGGAATTGATTTGGGAACAACCAATAGTTTGATCGGAATTATTGAAAAAAAAGGTCCTCGGCTTTTCAAAGACAAGACGGGCAAATGCTTGATTCCTTCCGTCGTTTCCTTTAATGACGACTCTACATTCGTCGTAGGCAATCCCGCCAAAGAACGCAAAGCTACACATGCCAGCCAGACTCTTTATAGCGCCAAGCGGTTTATTGGACGCGGAAAAGAAGACGTAAAAGAGTGGACGAAGGTTCTCCCTTTTGATTTTACTGAAAGCACTGCCCAAATTGTAAAATTCAAAGTAGGGAACAAATCTTTTAATCCCATTGAAATCAGCTCCCTTGTTTTAAAAGAATTAAAAGCGATTGCTGAAGACAACCTAAACGAAAAAATTGAGAAAGCTGTTGTAACCGTTCCTGCGTATTTTAACGATGCACAAAGACAGGCCACCAAACTGGCAGGTGAAATGGCGGGTCTCGAAGTTGTCCGCATCGTAAATGAACCCACAGCAGCCTGTTTGGCTTATGGACTGGATAAGAAAACAAAAGGTAACATCGCCGTATTCGATTTGGGCGGGGGTACATTTGATATATCCATTTTAAAAGTGCATGAGGGCGTTTTTGAAGTGCTCGCTACCAATGGCGACACATCCCTTGGTGGAGATGATTTCGATATCGCGCTTCTTTCAAGCCTTTTACCCGATCTCTTAAAAGTATTTTCGGAAGAAGAACTTGAATCGACAAACTTAAAGGCCAATCTTCTTGTCACTGCAGAAAATGTAAAACGCCAGCTTTCGGATGAGACTACAGCGAATTTCACATTGGAATTCGAGGGCAAACACTTTTCTAAGACAGTGACACGAAGTGAATTTGAAGAAGCTATTCTGCCCATCTTAAGAACTGCAGAAGCACCATGTAAACAATGTCTGGAAGATTCCAATTTGGATCATAAATCGATCACCGATATCGTGCTTGTGGGTGGGAGTACCCGCATTCCTTTTGTAAAAGACTTTGTAAAACGCATTTTTGGTAGAGAACCTATTTGCACATTAGATCCGGATGAAGTGGTAGCAATCGGAGCGGCGGTACAGGCAAATATTCTTTCCGGCCAAACTGGCGACATGCTGCTTTTAGATGTGATTCCCTTGTCCTTGGGAATTGAGACCATGGGTGGTGTTGTCGGTAAAATCATCCACCGAAACTCTACTATTCCTATCTCTGCCAGCGAAAATTTTACGACCTATGTAGATGGGCAAACCAGTGTAGATATCCATATCGTGCAGGGAGAGCGCGAGATGGTCAAAGACAACCGGTCGATGGCGCGTTTTCAGTTAAAAGGGATTCCTCCCCTTCCCGCCGGAGTACCTAAAATTGAAGTGGAATTTATCATCGATGCCAATGGTATTTTAAACGTCCGTGCGATGGAGCTTCGCACAGGAACGACTGCACAAATCAAAGTAAATCCCACTTACGGCCTTACAGATGAAGCTGTGGAACAGATGCTGATGGATTCTTTTGATAACGCAGAAAAAGATTTCGCTGAAAGATTTTTAGTGGAAGCTCGTGTCGAAGCAGAAAGTTTGATTCGGGCCACACAGAAGTCCCTTTCAAAGGGGCGGGCCTTGATTTCCGATACAGAAGCCAAGCAAATTGAAGAATCCATCCGCCTGCTTGAAAACTCCCTGAATGCGACTGAACATAGTGTGATCAAAAAGCAGATTGAGTCGTTGGGACACATTACAAATAATCTGGCGCAGTTGCTACTGGATCAGAGCATTAAAAACGCACTAAAAGGACATGAAATAAAATGAAATGGACTGACACTCGAGAAATAGCCATTGCTCTTTTTGAAAAATTTCCTGATCAAGATCCCCTTGCTGTCCGCTTTACCGATTTGCATAAGTGGGTGACTGAGCTTTCTGGTTTTAAAGATGATCCAAAGCTCTCCAATGAAAAAATCCTTGAATCCATTCAAATGCACTGGCTCGACGAGCGCGATTAAAATAGCGCCCCTAGAGTGTCGTATAACTTTTATTATTTAAGGTACGGCATTCCTTTATTCAATCTGTGCTTCCCAAAAGATCGGGGAGCGTGAATTGCAAAAAGGAATGCCGTACCTTTTAGTATTTGAAGTGTTTGATTTCTTCGCCTTGGGATTGGATTTCAACTAGGGATTGGATGCCGATATCCAGGTGGATATCCGACCAACTGGAATTTACCGCTTTGTCCGAGGCCTCTGTTTTTACCCCTTCTGGCGTGACCGGAACGTCTGTCACAAGAAGCAAAGCGCCTCTCGGGATTTCATTTTTATGTCCCACGATAAAGATCGTTGCTGTTTCCATGTCGATTGCAAGAGCTGTCAGGTTTCTTAACCGGGCTTTAAAATCTTCGTCGTATTCCCACACACGGCGGTTTGTGGTGTACACAACGCCAGTTCTGTAATCGTATTTATGTTCCACCAATTTATCAGAAACGAATTTGTGCATTTTAAAAGATGGAAGTGCAGGCACTTCAGGCGGGAAATAATCGTTTGAAGTTCCCTCCCCTCTGATTGCAGCAATAGGCAAAATAAAATGGCCGATTTCAGTACTCTTTTTTAAGCCGCCACATTTGCCCAAAAATAAAACTGCTTTGGGTTTTCGTGCCGATAAAAGATCCATAATCGTTG
>CAYNEF010000035.1:7100-38649 GCA_964396165.1 uncultured Pseudobdellovibrionaceae bacterium | reverse complement strand
CTTAAATACTTATGGCGCATATCATCGCAATTGCAAATCAAAAGGGTGGCGTAGGCAAAACAACTACTGCCGTGAATCTGGCAGCCTCTGTTGCGGCTGCAGAAAAACGTGTTCTTCTTATTGACCTCGATCCACAGGGAAATGCTTCCAGTGGTTTGGGTTTGGATAAGGGGATCTATCGGGATCAAAACATCTATCACGTTTTGATAGATGAGCTTCCTATTCAAGAAGCGCTCTACCCGACAGACCTTAAATTTTTAAAAGTCTGTCCAGCCGACAATAATTTGAGTGGAGCGGAAATCGAACTTGTTCAAGCAATCGCTCGAGAAATGCGTTTGAAAAACGCACTCGATAATTTGCTCTCTGGTGGAGAGTTGGATTTTGATTATGTCTTTATCGATTGCCCTCCTTCGTTGGGTCTTTTGACTTTGAACTCTTTGACCGCAGCAGATTATTTTTTGATTCCACTTCAGTGTGAATATTATGCAATTGAAGGTTTGGGACAATTCTTAAGAACTGCCGAGCTCATCAAAAAAGGTTTGAACAAAGATCTGAAGCAACTTGGAATTCTTCTTACAATGTATGACTCTCGTAACAAGCTGTGTCGAGAAGTTGTAGGTGATGTGAAGGGGCACTTTAAAGGACAGGTATTTGAAACTATTATACCGCGTAACGTTAAGCTTTCGGAAAGTCCAAGTCATGGGAAGCCCGTGCTTCTCTATGATATTAATTCTGCCGGATCTCAAAGTTATTTGAATTTAGCGCAAGAGCTCTTTTTGCGACTTGACGCGCCAAAAATTACTACAGCAACAGTAACGGAAAAAATTGCGCAAGAAATTCCGGAAGAAATTTCTGTCCCTGCAGAAGCAATGATTGAACAACAAACACCAAACGAAATGGAAAGAGGAATTGAACATGGCGACGCTTGATAAAGAAATTAAAAAACCCCTTGGCCGTGGTTTGGCATCACTGATTCCTGACGCAGGAAGCAGTGCCGACTCGATCGGTGTTCCAGATGTTTCGGGTAGCAAAAAAGAAATGTTCTATTGTGACATTGAAAAAATTGTACCCAACACCTATCAACCCCGAAAAATTTTTGAAAAAACGGCAATGGATGAATTGGTTGAGTCCGTAAAAACACACGGCGTAATTCAACCTCTTGTGGCAAGACACAAAGACGGAAGATACGAATTAATCGCCGGTGAGCGTCGGTGGAGAGCTGCACAAAAAGCTGGACTCAAACAAGTTCCAGTAAGACTCATGGAAGTAAAAGATGACAAATCTTCGCTCGAAATGGCGATCATCGAAAACGTTCAAAGAGCAGAACTAAACTGTATTGAAGAAGCGATTGCGTACCAGCAGCTGATGGATGAGTTTCAACTTTCTCAAGAAGAAATTGCAACGCGTGTTGGTAAAAACAGAGCGACTATTGCGAATACGATTCGCCTATTAAAACTGCCCTCTGCAATTCGCGAAGATATCACTTCTGGAAAAATCACAATGGGCCATGCCCGTTCGTTATTATCTTTGGAGTCTTCTGACGATCAAATGGCAGTTCGCGAAATGATCATTAAGAAAAAACTCTCAGTCAGAGATACTGAGAAAAAAGTAAATGAGATCATTAAGAACAAGAATAAAGCAGCAGCTGGCCAAGATGAAAAAGCAGATGCCGGGGTTCATCTAAGAGCCTTGGAAGAAGACTTGAAGCGCAAGTTTGAAGCGCCATGTCGAATTGTTGGAACGGAGAGTCATGGATTTATTCAGTTTACTTACGCGACGCGAGAAGATTTAATGCGCCTAGCCGATAAACTGAAGGGTTAATTCGTTTCCCCTTTCTGATGTATTAACAAAGGTAAGAAGTGCTTTTAAAAAAATCTGATCCATTTGATCTTCCTACGGTGAGTCATGAAGTCACTGTAGTTCTCCAAAAAGGCTGTCAGCTAGAGGGCCGATTGCAATTTGAAGGGACTGCTCGTATCGATGGCCACTTCAAAGGGGAAATTTTTACGCCTGATATCTTGATCATCGGGGATGAAGCCGATGTACAGGGTCAAATCGAAGCTGATGTCGTCGTCATTTCAGGAAAATTCACTGGCGAAGTTTTTGCGACCCACCGTGTGGAGTTGCAAGCACCTGCAGTTGTAAAAGGGACCATTCAAACCGCAATTCTTCAAATTGAAGAAGGTGCGCTTTTCGACGGAAAAACTAAAATGTTGGGTGCTGTTTCCAGAACGAGAACAACAGTCTAATCGTTGTCGTGGTAATAGACTTTTTCTTGAATGACAGACGTCTTATTAATTAAATCATCATAATTTGCGACGGTATTTTCTTCCGCCCAACGTTTCACATCTTGTGTAGTAGAAATTTTTCCATTCAAAGTACCAAGTAGTAAATTAGCGATATGTAATGTCGGAACGGGTTTGTCGTAGTTTGTAGGTTCCGCATTTTTTGCAAGTTTTACCATCAACGGAATTTCAAACATCTTCTTCCCGTATTTATTCATATAGGAGTCTGGTGCATATCTTAGCCAATGATCGGACGTGATGATTACGTTAGTATTATCCCACTCATTTTTCTTTTCTAAAATGGAGCGGATTTGTCCCAATGCCTGATCTGCTAACTCTAAATTACTGTAGTAGTCGCTGATTTCCTGTTGATCTGGTGGAAGGACGGAGTCTTGACCCAGATTATTAATGCCCGGAAAGTGCGGTACTGAAAAGTGAAACAAAGTTAAATTGGGTAATCCCTGGTTTACAAGTCGCAGGCTTTTCTCAAGCGTAAGATCATAAATTTGCCGGCGGACTCTTTTTAGACTGTCACGTTTTAAAAAAGTGTGTCTGATAACAGAGAGATAATTTCTTAAAATGTCAGATTGGTACGGCCATTGAGTGGGAGAAAACCAGACGCAATAATCGACATCTTTTTTATATAAAATACAGTAAGGAATGTGCCAGCCAATAACTCCAACAGTGGCACCCAGTTTTTTTGCAGAACTTAAGAGAGTTTCCTGTTCTTTAATTTTCAGCGTTTCTTTGGTTTCGTAAACGGTTGCTGTAGCGGTTTCGTAAGGAAATAAATCAAATTCGACAACAGTCTTGCCCAAAAAATAGCTGGACATCGAATAAGTCGTCATGGGTGTTGGAGCGATAGCGTGTGAGAAGGAAAAAGATCCAGCTTTGAACCTGTCTATTTCTGGAAAGGCTTTTTTAGTCTCTTTGTCTCGCAAATTAAAAGTGTAATTGTAGTCAAAAGCATCAAATACAATCCATAAAGTTTTAGTTTTTAGCTGGTTGCCAGCAACGATGTTTGTTGGCTCTTTCTCTTCGCTTGGAATGGTAACGTGTCTCCAAATCAGCTGGCCGAAAGTTAATAAGCAAAAGGGCACAAGAATGAGTAAAATGCCTCTGAGAACGAGATTAATCTTTCTGCAATAGCGCGAACTAAACGTAATGAAGGCAACGAGCAATAAAAAATACTTGGCTTGATTAAGCCTCCCCCAATTTCCCAAAAAATGAGCTGGTGAAAAGAAAAAGGGATACGCTTCTCCTAGATGATAAAAATTTCTCGCATGAAGCCATGGTAAAATAAACAAGGCTAGTAATAGCATTGTGAAAAAACTCGCAACTACTTTTCTTTTTGCAGCACACAGACGCAGCAGAATAAAAATAATTCCCGTATAGCTGAGGAAAACAAGAAAAAAGGCAACGATCCCGCTCAAAGATACTGAGTGTATATTAAAAATGAGGAACTCGGGGTGAAGGGCGTTAAACCACTCCCACATCAGCAATAAATTGGCCAGTGAGGCAGCGATTAAAAAATTATCAAGCATCGACAGAGATTTTTTTCATCAGATAGAGGGTTCTGAGGGATTCTTTTTGTACAATTTTTTGTTCCACTGTGAATAGAGTACCAAAGATTTTTTCAAAATACACGTCTGTTACATAAGAATAATCTCTTCCTCTCGCAAGCCCGACAAAGACAGGATCTTGTGGAGAAATGTTTTCGATAATCAGCCATTCATTCGTCAGTTTTGAAGCCAAGCTCGCGATTGCAACAAGCGGAATGGAGTGTGTTGTTTGCAAATGATGAATGAGGGCAAGCATTAGTACCGCATCAAAGGAGCCGGTCGCCCTGTTCATAAAAGAAGATGTTTCTTCGTTTTCCCACCCAGTAGCTGGTGTGGGGCTCGTGATATCCATTTGCAGGGGTAGAATGGAAAGATTGCTCTCTTGCGCTGTTTTAAAAAGTGCACTCACAGCATGCTTGTCTGTGTCCGCGGCCACAACACGCGCGCCATTTTTAGCTGCCATAAGGCTAAAATGTCCTGTATTGCATCCGGCATCGAAAACATTTTTGGCTTTCGTTAGACGCAGCATGTTTTGTACTGCGGTTTCTTTTTCGCCAAATTGATCTTTGGAGTATGGAAGTTGTTGCTCCATGTACAGATTAGCGGTGTTTTTTGCAGAGGTTTTGTCTAGCTTATTCAGCGTCTTTCGAAGGCTTGAAAAAAGATACTGCAGTGTAAATTTTGCGAGTTCCGTCGATGTAGATTGTTTTTTATAAATTCCCGTTTTATTGGGGTTGTGAAACTTTGCGAGCAATACAGGAACCGTGACACGAGTAAAAAAAGTAGGCGATAATTTTTGTCTTAAACTAAGCAAAGAATAGACAGTCTCGCTGGGAAGCCCATCCCTGTTACTTGCTAAGCTTTTTTCAAAGGAAATTCCAAATTGGTTGGATAGTAGAAGTGTATTGACGAAAGTTTTGCAAAACTGACCGAAAGCCATCCATGTAGGGCTATTTAAGTCGCGTTCTTCGATAGACAGCACATCTACAAAAACAGGTTTGTTGTTTTCATAGAGTATATTAAATGGCGTTGCGTCTTTTAAGCCAAGACCATATTCGAGCAGCCTTTCTGCCATTTCGACTGTCAAAAGAGCCGCTTGTCTAAGCATTTCGCTGCACCACTCGTGTGGGTACGCAACAAACGCAATTTTTTTGTGTTCCAGAATTTTACCTGCGTAGAAGTTTTGATCGGGGTAAGTTTTTTTCAGCTGCAGCAGTACATCAGCGGCTTCGTTGTCAGGCAAGATACGGAAGTCGATAAGTTTTCCCTCTTGTATCAATTTTTTTACGATAAAAGAGGAATAAATTCGCTCATAGGTAGGCCAGACTTCTGTCGATATAAATCGATAAAGTCGTCCATTAAGCTCAAATAAACTACCGGCGGGGTCTCTCAAAGAGAGTCTTTTGACTGAGCCGGCTGTAGATTCGGTATGTGAACTATGGATTTTTCTTTCTTTTAACAAAGTTCCAAATCCTTTTGGCGAATAAAAGTGATCCCATGAAAGCACCCATCAGCAATTGCCAGAGTACAAATCCAGAGTTTGGATCAACATAAGCTAGTGCGTGATTTGAAAAAAGAAGGGTGGCGAATAGGGCTAACAAGCTGTTTTGAATCATGTGAATTCCTTCACAATTCATATCGGTGGGAAAGGGGAAAAACCTGAAGAAATAAAAAACGGGGATGCTGTGTAGCATCCCCGTCAGTTTAAGAAGACTAAGTAATTAAATTACTGCCACAATTTATTCATAGCGCTTTGCAGCGTTGTGGAGTTGCACATTTCGTAATTAGAGAAGTGTTTGTCTCCGTCGCATTTTGTGCGAATAGCACCAATGCTTGTAACGGAGAAGTCCATTGCAATGGAAACGTCTGGTGTATCCGTGCAACTAAGTCCCGTAGAACTAAATGTTGGTGCAGTCGAAGCCTCTTTGAAGAATGAATCTGTTGTATTCATTGTATCTTCGCTCATGCCTGCATACGTTGCATCTGTGGACAAGTCGCTTGAACTAACAGCAACATATTTGGTGTCACGGAATTCCGTAATTCCTTTATATGTGTGCGCTGTTTGACCATCCATTTTGGAATAACCTTTAAAAGCACCTTGCAAAAAGGCAAAGGTTTCTGCGGTTGTTCCGGTAAAAGCTGCCAAGGAGAAGTTGTAGTCAGTTCCCCAGGAGCTGCTGTTATATCTCCAACCATAGATGTAATCTTTCGGGGTCAAAGTAACTTTGCTTGCAAAAGTTCCCCAGGTTCCTTTGAACTTGGAAACTGCAGTTCTGTCTTTTGCAGGATCAATTACAATGTTATCCGAAGCGTCTTTTTTGAGATTCATCGTAATAGACATAGAACCTGTGTTGGTTCCTCGGCCTTCTGTGCGACTATCATTCATTGTAGACGTCATCTCGCCAGTAGACTTGGTAACAGTTAAGCTTTCTTTGCTCGAGATTGTTCCATCTTGGCACATCCACATGTCATAGGCATACACGTCAGCAGTCACTGTGTTTGTACCTTTAATTTTGAAGAAAACATTCATGTTTCCAGCCGCGCGACCTCTGTGCCCAGCGGGCATGTTAGTTACGGCTACTTTAACAAGTTTATCTGTCGCACCTTGAGTAAAAGCAGTAGCTGCTGTTGCTCCAGTAACGACAACGTCTGTGTTGGTCGTGATTCCCTTCATGTAGCACATGGTACCTGCAGATTCACCAATGCGTGAAAGAGACTCAGCAACTGATTGCGCCATCATGCAAGAACCTTGTCCACCAGGGCCAGGGGTGGTTGTGTCTTGTCCCCAGAACTGATTGCGGATGGCATTTTTTTGGTCATTCGTTTTGCCGGTCCAGTTTGCATTAATGTCAGCAATTAATCCGCCCCAGAAATAAGTGTCTGCTGTTGTGGAAGAAATGCTGTTCAACTTTGGAGGTGTACCAGAAACAGACTGTAAATTGATTCCGCTTAAAAACTGATTGTCTAAGCGTTCTGTTTTATAGGACTTGGTGATGCTGGTGCTGTTCGCGCCAGTACCAGTTAACATGCCGTCTGCACTTGGCAGCTGAGCAAGGCTGGATAGCGCGGATGAAATATCGTTCGCGCTAGAAGATGATGAACTTTTACTACAACCGCCGAGCCAAATGGCTACGACAGCAGTAATGCTGAATAGAATGAAGGTATTGCCTTTCATTTTTTTCTCCTGATTGATGGTTATTAGTTAATTGAATTCGACCTAATTATTATACACGCACCTATCGGACTTTAAGCACGAAATTATAATGAATAAACCATATTAAGCGACGCGTCATTTAACGCGTTTTTACTCTACAGGATGCCTTGACACTTTCTCGAACAGCGTGTTAACTCACGCACGAAATTATTTTTACTTAAAGTTGCGGAATTTATGGATCTTTCACCCCCAGATTACACACTGTTTATCCAACTAGGAATTTTCCTTGCGTGCTTCGTCGTGTTGAAATTTATGGTTTGGGATCCCTACGTCAAACTTATCCACCTGCGCCATTCCAAAACAGCGGGATTAAAAGAAGCTGCTGAAAAAGCAAAGTCTGAATCGCTAAGATTAAAAAATGACTACGAAGCGTACATGAAAAATGAACGCAAACGCGTAAACACCTGGACAGAAGAAGAGCGTAAAAAAATTCAGGAACAAGAAAAAGAAATTGTTTCTGGAGCGCGCGATGAAGTCGCCAAACATTTAGAAGCTGTGCGAATGAAAATTGAAACAGATACAGCGGCAGCTCGTAAAGAGTTGGAGCCACTTGTTGCAGATTTTTCGAGCCGTATTGTAAGCAAGCTTGTTGGTTACAACGTAACTGTAGGCGGCACTAAGAAAGAAACCAATCAGGAGCAAAGGGCTGAGACATGAGCGCTGATATCCTTGCACCACTAGTCAATTTTGCAGTCGTTGTTTTCATCCTTGTTTATTTTGGAAGAAAACCATTCGTTGAGTTCTTTGCATCTCGTAGTGTCAGCGTTTCTGCAGCGATGACTGAAGCGGAAAGTTATTCCCGTGAGTCTATGGCCGAATTTTCCAAATGGAAAAAAAGTGCTTCTGAAAAAGACATGCATGTAAAGCAAATGGAAGAGGATGCAAAAGCTAGTATTGCGCGCTTAAAAGAGCGAACGCTTGAACACGCAAGTCTTGAAGCTGCCCGCATCAAAAAAGATGCAGAGATGATGGCAAAAAGCGAATCTTTAAAAGCGAGCGAACAACTTCAAAGAGAAGTGGTCGCTGGCAGTTTAGAAGTGGCTGAAAAATATCTTTCTCAATCGTTGCCTCCGAAAGACAAGGCAAAGCTTGTAGAACAATACGTAGAATTGGTGAGCAATGGCAGCCGGTAAAATTTCAATCCGCTACGGAAAAGCAATTTTCGATTCGATCAAAAATGAATCGACTGTGCGCACAGTTGCAAAAGAATTGGGCGCGTTCGGCGAGATGATGAATTCTAACAAAGATCTTAAAGCTCTGGGTGCTTCCCAGGCCTTTAGCGAAAAGCAAAAAAGAGAAGTTGTCGAAGATCTTTGCGCGCAAATGGGAGTTTCACCCGAAACTAAAAAAGTTTTAGTTGTGTTGTCTGAAATGAAGCGCTTGTCTGCAGTGAAAGACATCTCCGAAAGATTGAATGTGCTTCTATTAAACGCAGCAAGCATCGTTCCCTTATCCGTACAATCCTCCAACCAGTTGGAAGACTCCGATAAGAACAAGATCGAAAATAAATTTTCACAAGTTTTAGGTAAAAAAGTAGAAGCCACATACCACGTGGATCCAGGTCTTTTGGGCGGTCTTAAAGTGACTGCCGGAAGCCGTACGTACGACGGATCTATCGAGGGATGGCTTGTCGAGTTAGAAGAAAGATTGATGGGAGGAAGTCACTAATGCAACAGATCCGAGCAGATGAAATCAGTTCCGTAATAAGAAAACGCATCGAAGAATTTGATAAAGAGGTAAGAGTCGCTGAAACAGGTAGCGTACTTCAAGTAGGGGACGGGGTAGCCAAAGTACAAGGCCTGCAAGATGTGCAAGCCGGTGAAATGGTCGAGTTTCCTGGTGGCGTGTTTGGTCTTGTTTTGAACTTGGAAGAAGACTCTGTTGGTATCGCCGTTTTCGGGGACGTAAGCCATGTGAAAGAAGGCGACACCGTAAAACGTACCGGAAAAATTTTGCAAGTGCCCGTAGGAATGGGACTTGTCGGCCGCGTTGTAAACGCGCTTGGACAACCAATCGACGGCAAAGGCCCGATTCAATCCAAAGAATTTAGAAACGTAGAAGTGAAGGCTCCCGGTATTGTGAAAAGACAATCGGTGAACCAGCCGCTGCAAACAGGTATCAAAGCTATCGATGCGATGATTCCGATTGGCCGCGGACAGCGCGAACTTATCATTGGTGACCGCCAAACCGGTAAAACGGCAGTAGCTGTGGATGCGATTATCAACCAAAAAGGACAAGATGTATTTTGCATCTACGTCGCGATTGGGCAAAAGCAATCTACTGTTGCTCAAGTTGTGGAAAAACTGCGTACCGCAGGCGCCATGGAATACACGATTGTTGTTTCCGCAAGTGCTTCTGAACAAGCTCCGTTGCAGTACATTTCGGCTTACGCTGGTGTAACAATGGGCGAATGGTTCCGTGACGGCGGAAAACACGCATTGATCGTATATGACGATTTGACGAAACAAGCGCAAGCGTATCGTCAGTTGTCTTTGTTGTTAAGACGCCCACCGGGTCGTGAAGCTTATCCTGGTGACGTGTTCTACTTGCATAGCCGTCTACTTGAACGTGCGGCTCGTCTTTCTGATAAAGAAGGCGGCGGAAGTTTAACGGCTCTCCCAATCATTGAAACACAAGCAGGCGACGTTTCGGCGTACATTCCTACTAACGTGATTTCGATTACGGATGGACAGATTTTCTTGGATACTGATTTGTTTTACTCAGGCGTAAGACCTGCGATTAACGTCGGTATTTCTGTTTCCCGCGTGGGTGGTAGTGCCCAGATTAAAGGGATGAAACAAGTTGCGGGTAACTTACGTTTGTCGCTAGCTCAATATAGAGCGATGGCAGCGTTTGCGCAGTTCGGATCTGATTTGGATAAAGCAACTCAAGATCAGTTAACTCGTGGAGAGCGCATGGTCGCGATCTTAAAACAAGGTCAATACCAACCTCTTCCTGTTGAAAAACAGGTTGCGATTATTTACGCAGCTAACGCTGGTGCACTCGATAAGTTGCCAGTGGATCGCGTACCTGATTTTGAAAAAGGTTTGTACGAGCAAATCGAATCACGTCAGCCAAAGATTTTCGAACTTCTGAGAACGAAAAAAGCGGTGGATGACGAAGTAAAAGGAATGCTCGACAGCGTATTGAAAGATTACGGAGCAACGTTCTCGTAAAGAGAGTGAAGTAAATGGCAGATTTAAAAGTAATTAAGAAGCGAATTGGTTCGGTACAAAACACCAGACAAATTACGCGCGCGATGAAGATGGTGGCTGCTGCGAAACTGAGACGTTCGCAAGAAGCTATCGTTAATGCCAGACCTTATGCATACCGCATTTACGCAGTTCTTATTTCTCTCTTTCAAAAAGAAGGCATCCAGCACCCGCTGGTAGTCGCTCGCGAAGAGAAAAAAGTAAGACTGGTTGTGATTGCGGGTGATAGAGGACTTTGCGGCGCTTTCAATGCGAATATCATGAAAGCTGCGCACAAGTTCATCAAGCAAAAGCAAGAAGCCGGCATCGAAGTTTCTTTGGATGTCATTGGTAAGAAATCTAATGATTACTTCAAAAAGAGACATCCGATTTCTTCTTACCACGAAGGTATTTTAAGCAAGGTTACCTGGGGTAAGGTTGCAAAAATTGCGGATGAAGTTTTGGCTCAATACCAGGCGGAAGAGTTTGATGCGATTTATCTCGTTTACAACGAATTCAAATCAGCGATTCAGCAAAAGGTTACGGTAGAGAGACTTATTCCGGTATCCACCGAAGTGCCGAGTGGTGTTTCTTCCATGCTTATTAATATGGAAGCCGACAAGTTCAGAGATTATGTCTTTGAGCCGTCCAAAGAAGAAATTTTAAATGAAATCGTCCCCCGACATTTCAAAATGCAATTATTCAGAGCTGTTTTGGAAAGTGTCGCAAGCGAACACGGTTCCAGAATGTCCTCGATGGAAAATGCATCGAAAAATGCGTCGGAAATGATTTCGGGATTAACATTGGAATACAACAAAGCACGACAAGAAAAAATCACCGGCGAACTTATGGAAATCATCGGTGGCGTCGAGGCGATGAAATAATTTATTTAAAGAGGTAAGACATGCAAGCAGTTGGACAAATTACTCAAGTAATCGGACCCGCAGTAGACGTGGCGTTTTCTCCAGAAAATCTTCCACCGATTTACAACGCGCTCAAAGTGAAAAATCCGGCGATTGACGACAAAGAAGACAATTTAACTCTTGAAGTCGCTTCTCATTTGGGTGACGGGGTTGTTCGTTGTATCGCGATGGATGCAACTGACGGCTTGCAAAGAGGAATGAAAGTAAGAGACACAGGTAAGCCCATCATGGTTCCTGTCGGTCGCGAAGCTTTAGGCAGAATTCTGAACGTGATTGGCGAACCTGTTGATGAAGCAGGCCCAGTCGCTGCAAAAACGTATTATCCTATCCACCGCCCTGCTCCTTCTTTTGAAGATCAGAGCACAACGGTACAAGTGCTCGTCACTGGTATTAAAGTGGTGGACTTGCTCGCTCCTTATGCTCGAGGCGGTAAAATCGGGTTGTTCGGTGGTGCAGGCGTAGGAAAAACAGTTTTGATCATGGAATTGATTAACAACATTGCTCAACAGCATGGTGGTCTTTCCGTGTTTGCCGGCGTGGGTGAAAGAACCCGTGAAGGAAACGATCTTTGGATGGAAATGAAAGAGTCGGGAGTTATCAACAAGACTTCTCTCGTTTACGGTCAGATGAATGAGCCTCCAGGCGCTCGTCTCCGTGTGGCCTTGTCTGCTTTGACTGCTGCAGAATATTTCCGTGACGAAGAAGGACAAGACGTTCTTCTGTTCGTTGACAATATTTTCCGTTTCACTCAGGCAGGTTCTGAAGTGTCTGCACTTCTCGGACGTATTCCTTCAGCTGTGGGTTATCAACCGACATTGGCTACAGAAATGGGCCAGCTGCAAGAGCGTATTACGACGACAAAAAAGGGTTCGGTCACTTCCGTACAAGCTATTTACGTACCTGCGGATGACTATACGGATCCGGCACCGGCAACAGCGTTCGCGCATTTGGATGCGACGACCAACTTGTCTCGTGCGATTTCTGAAAAAGGAATTTATCCTGCAGTGGATCCTCTTGCTTCCACATCCCGTCTACTTGCCCCTGAAGTAGTTGGTGAAGAACACTATAAAGTGGCTCGTGAAGTACAGAAGATTTTGCAGAAGTATAAAGACTTGCAAGATATCATCGCGATTTTGGGTATGGACGAATTGTCTGAAGAAGACAAACTCACTGTGAACCGTGCCCGTCGTCTGGAAAGATTCTTGTCTCAACCGTTCTTCGTAGCAGAACAATTTACCGGTAACCCAGGTAAATATGTTCAAGTAAAAGACACGGTAAAAGGTTTTAAAGAAATCTGCGAAGGTAAGTACGATGATCTTCCAGAACAAGCTTTCTACATGGTCGGAAGCATTGAAGAAGCCATTGCGAAAGCAGAAAAATTGAGGAACGCTTGATTACTGTAGATATCGTCACACCTACCAAGAAACTAGTAGAAGGAGCGAAAGCGACTTCTGTGAAACTTCCTGGGATCAAAGGACAGCTTGAGATCTTGGAAAACCACACAGATCTTTTGACGCTCCTGAACACCGGTGTGGCATCGTTTACTTTCGATGGAAAAGAAAGAAAATTTTCCGTTAGTTTTGGTTTTGCCGAGGTAAAAAACAATAAAGTGACCGTAATGGGAGAAACCGTCGAAGAGTCGAAAGACATCGATGTCGCCAGAGCTAAAACCGCGCAGAAAAAAGCGGAAGAAGCTTTGCAAAACGTTCTCTCAGACGAACACTTCAAGAAGCATCAACTGAAGTTAGAACGCGCTATCATACGACAACACGTTGGTAATTAATTCCGTCCGGCTGTCAATACGAAGCCGTAGCGGTAATCTGTCATTGCGAGGAGCGAAGCGACGAAGCAATCTCCCCGCACGAGCAGAGACTTTCGAGGTATCACGTGGATGAAGTTCGCTTAAAAATTAACGAGATTTTTCATAGCATCCAGGGCGAAAGTCTGTTTGCCGGTAAACCGACAGTTTTTGTACGCACTTCCTACTGCAATTTAAGATGCACCTGGTGCGACACCAAGTATTCGTACTGGGAAGGTGAAGTGATGACTCTTCCCGCAATTTTGGAAAAAGTAAAAAGTTTTGGTTCTAAATACGTCTGTGTAACTGGCGGCGAACCGCTCACACAACGTGGAACAATCGAACTCATGAAGCAGCTTTTGGTTGAAGGCTATACAGTTTCACTGGAAACAAACGGTAGCTTTTCGATTAAAGATGTTCCTCTTCAAGTAGTAAAAATTATTGATATCAAATGCCCTGACAGCGGTGAAAGTAAATCAGTGGCATGGGAAAATCTCGATCTTGTGAGAAAAGAAGATCAATTTAAATTTGTCGTCGCATCCCGTGTGGATTTTGACTGGGCGATGAAGGTAGTTACTGAGCACAAGTTAGAAGAAAAATGCACGGTACTTTATTCTCCTGCGTACGGAAAAGTTTCTCCACGTGATTTAGCTGCATGGATTCTCGATGCGCATGCACCTGTTACGATGCAGATGCAAATGCACAAAGAAATCTGGGGTACGGATGAACGAGGCGTCTAGTTCTCTGCCCATTAATGCTAGAAAGCCTGAGTGGTTGAAAATCAAACCACCCGGCGGCGAAAACTATCTTAAAATCAAAGAACTTTTAAAAACGTACAAGCTTCACACTGTTTGCGAAGAAGCTCGCTGTCCGAACGTGTCGGAGTGTTGGGGCGGTGGCACAGCAACGGTAATGCTACTCGGTGATACTTGCACCCGTGGTTGTAAATTTTGTCATGTAAAGACGGGCAATCCAAAAGGTGTCGTGGATGTAATGGAGCCTGAGAATACGGCAACAGCGATTGCCGGCCTTCAATTAAAATATGTCGTTCTCACATCTGTCGATCGGGATGATTTACCAGATGGCGGCGCTGATCATTTTGCGAAGACAGTGGAATTTATAAAGCAGAAATCTCCGAACACAATTGTTGAAGTGCTTATCCCTGATTTTTTGGGTGACACGAAGGCAATTGATCGTATTATTTCTTCTGGCACGGATGTCATTGCGCACAATGTGGAAACCGTACGTCGCCTTACTAAATCCGTGAGAGATGGAAGATGCGATTACGATCAATCTCTCTTTGTTCTCGACTACGTTAAAAAGAAAGCACCACAAATTTATACAAAAACGTCAATCATGATTGGCCTAGGCGAAAAACGCGAAGAGCTGACAGAAAGCATGAAAGACTTAAGAAACATCGATGTGCAGATTCTTACGTTCGGACAATACTTAAGACCAACGAGTTGGCATTTACCAGTAGTTGAATACGTCACACCCGAAGTCTTCAAAGAATTAGAAGTAGAAGGCTTAGCTGCAGGTTTTCTCGCAGTCCCCTCAGGTCCGCTAGTTAGAAGCAGCTACAAAGCCGCAGAACAATTCCTCGAAGGCCGCATCCGCGCCGAAAAACTCCACTAACAGCAGTCATTGCGAGGCCGAAGGCCGCGGCAATCCCGTTGAGTTGGGCTTAAATCTGAAACAAGAGAGAATAGAAAGAATGCCGTACCTTTTAGACCTTTTAGAAGGATTTTAGGAAGTTGTAGGCTTCTTCGATAATGACTTCGGGGGGCAGTTCTACTCCTCCGAAGGAGTATTGCAGTGGTTCTCTTCCTCCGATTGCAGTACTAGTTTGTTTGGCAACTTCTGCTTCTAGTTCAGCTCCTGTCAGTCCCGTGGAACTCAGTCTTTTTCTCACGGCAATGACATTTAGCGCGTAAATTTTCGAACCGAATAGTTTCAAGTTTATCTCTGGCATTTCTCTT
The DNA here is from genome assembly GCA_964396165.1 of uncultured Pseudobdellovibrionaceae bacterium. GTDB lineage: Bacteria > Bdellovibrionota > FAC87 > UBA2466 > UBA2466 > CALCZU01. The sequence continues at coordinate 23,697 of CAYNEF010000035.1, read as the reverse complement.
CCATCTACATTCGAAAGAATAAACCCTGTGCGATCTTTATTAGGTCCAATTTTAGGGTTGATCGTTAAATCAAACGGAAGCGTATGTGCGTTTCCGGGTCCTGACCATGCGGCGAACAATCCAGTTTCGGCGGGGTTTATTCCGTAATGCGCATAAAGTAACTTGCCTAATTTTCCACCCGAAGTATCGTAGTTTTGAATAAGATCTTGCTGCTTTTCAGAATTTAAAATCTTTGCCATGTCTTGTCTTAAGTTTGTTGCTTGCTTTTGAACCGCACTAGTTGCGATTTCGCGCATTTCTTTAAATTTCTTTTCGAGCGCTATTCTCTCCGTCACTTTGCTTGGGTTTAAAATGGTGTCTAATCCACTGAGAGCTTGTTCAGCGATAGCTTTTTGTTTGTCGTCTGCTTTTGCTGTACCGAAAGTCGTTTCGTGAAAACGATCTCCCATTTTAATTTCATTTTGTGGGTTTAAAATAATCTCATTGTAGTTTTGAAGGATTGCTTTTCCTATCTGGATTCCAACCCTGATGTCTTCTTCGGTAAATTTTTTATTTGGAAATACTTTTGCCAAAGTAGTTGCAGGATCTAGCTCAAAACTTTTTCCCCCAAAAACGCCAAAGTCTACAAAGTACTGGGCGACTCGCATCTTATCCCGCAGCGAAGGATCTTCTAAAAAGCGCTCAAGATGGTTTACGATATAAACAGACTCCATTCCATCTGCAAGGTTGTCCGTTGCGGGACTGCCAATCCTTCGTTTTAAATTCTCCAAAGCAACTTTTGTATTTCCCCCAGAAAGGTTCAACTCGTTTTCTATAAAGTCTAAAAGCTGCATTGTGGTATTTTTTTTGGGTGTCTGTGGATCAAAGTAAGAAGCTCCAAATCCATCATGGTGATCGGTAACTAAGAGATCTGCGAATTTTTTAGGAAGATTAGAGCCGTCTTTCAGCTTAAAACCTTCGGGCGTATCAAAGAAATGAAACAAGCCGCCGTTTTCTTCTTCCAGAAGTTCTAAAAACCGTGCTTCTTCTGTTTGCTTTGAGTGCATCAGCTTTCCGCTGGAGAATTCTTCTTGGAGCCTATCGTACGCTTTATTAATTGCGGGCTGTATTTTAGCGCGCATCGCCTGCATCCCGGTGAAAGTATCGTGAGGTTTTTGCGGCTGGAGACTTTTGCCTTCTCGGCCTACCTTGGAAAGCGCGCACCCAGGCGTGATTCCATAGGAAGTTTGAGGCTGAGCTAGAAGAGTCAGTGAGACAAAAAAATACCCAAAGAATGTGCTCATTTTCATGGTGGTTGCCCTTTCTCTTATTATAGCGAAAAACATTGATGCTACGGGTCATTTATTTTTGTATACGGAGAGAATAGTGTGTATTCAAAGAGAATAACGCAACACGCCGATAATAGTATCTATTCCATTGCCGTAGGCACAGAATTCCATTAAAAAATCATACTATTATGGCAGCTAAACAGACCGTTAAATCGAAGAAAACGCAGAAAAGTACCACTGGTCCAGTTACCCCAAAAACCAGTTATTTAAGAGAAGATTTATTCCGCGTTTTAAACGACAAAAATATTGCAGACTCTAAAAAAGAACCAAAAATTGAAAAGGATCTTTTGCTTTCCATGTACCGCAACATGGTACGCACCCGTCTTTATGATGAGCGCGGAATGATGTTGCAGCGTCAGGGGCGAATTGGTTTTTATGTTCCTTCCACGGGACAAGAAGCGATTCAAACTGGAACTGCCGCAGCACTTAAAAAAGAAGACTGGGTATTTCCCAGTTACCGCGAACCGGGAATCTTTCTGTACCGAGGCGCTGATTTGGTCACCATGCTTTGCAATTTATGGGGCAACTCTGGCGACACTTGCAAAGGACGCCAGATGCCTGTGCATTACAGCTTTGCTGATTTAAAACTCTTTTCCGTTTCGAGTCCCATTGCGACTCAAATGATTCAAGCTGTGGGTGCATCGCTTGCTTCAAAGATAAATAAGAAAAAAGAAGTGGCGATTACTTATTGCGGTGACGGGGGAACTTCTGAAACAGATTTCCACACAGCACTTACTTTTGCGGGAGCAATGAAAACACCGACAGTGTTTATTGTTACCAATAACCAATACGCAATTTCTGTCCCGCTTTATAAACAAACTGGGGCAAAGCGCTTGTCTGACAAAGCGATTGGCTACGGCATGCCGGGTATTGCAGTCGACGGAAATGATATCTTGGCTGTTTACAGTGCTGCGAAAGAAGCAGTCGATCGCGCAAGAAATGGGGAAGGTCCGACGCTGATTGAAGCTGTTACGCTCAGAATGGGCCCGCACTCTTCTTCCGATGATCCTACTCGCTACCGCGACGAAAAACTTTACGAATTTTGGAAGGGCCGTGATCCCATCATGCGTTTTAGCGAGTATCTTCAAAGCAAAAAACTTTGGGATGCAAAGAAAGAAGAAAAGTTACAGGCAGAAATCAAGGAAGAGTTGGCGCGTGCGGTTGAAAAAGCCGAGAAAATGCCAAACCCCGAAGTAACGGATCTTTTTAACGATGTGTATGCACACAAGACTGCGCAGCTCATCAGACAAGAACAAGAATTATTAAAAGAACAGGAACTGCGCGGTAAGTTTGAGAACACCAGCGTCGCTTTCCCTCTATAAGGAATTACCATGGCAACACTTACATTACTTGGTGCAGTGAGAGACGCGCTTCTAACTGAAATGACTCGCGACAAGCGGATTGTGCTCATGGGAGAAGACGTGGGACATAACGGCGGCGTATTTCGCGCTACCGAAGGTTTGCAAAAAGAATTTGGCGAAGAACGTGTGATGGATACTCCGCTGAATGAAAGCGGCATTATCGGGCTTGCGATGGGAATGGCTGTGAACGGAATGCGCCCAGTGCCTGAAATCCAATTCATGGATTTTATTTTCCCGGCCTTCGATGAAATTGTCAGTGAAGTCGCAAAAATCAGATACAGAAGTGGTGGCGGTTTTTCCTGCCCCATGGTGATTCGCACGCCTTACGGTGGTGGGATCAAAGGCGGTCATTATCATTCGCAAAGCGGAGAAGCATACTTTGCGCATACGCCTGGTTTGAAAATGGTGATTCCTTCTAACCCATACGATGCAAAAGGACTGCTTATCGCCTCTATCCGCGATGAAGATCCAGTCATCTTTTTTGAACCAAAAAGATTGTACCGTTCTATTAAGGGAGAAGTTCCGGAAGAAGATTACACGGTCGAACTTGGTAAAGCCCATGTTGTGAAAGAAGGAAAAGATGTCACTGTTATTGCCTGGGGTGCGATGGTGCCCATTTGCATGAAGGCAGCAGAACTTTGTCTCCCTCGTGGTGCAGATTGTGAAGTGATCGATGTGCGAACACTTGTGCCGCTGGATGAAGAAACAATTTTAGAGTCTGTAAAGAAAACAGGACGTGTAGTGATTGTACAAGAAGCGCCAAAGACCTGCGGATTTGCTTCAGAAATTTCTGCAATCATTGCGGAAGAAGCGCTTTTGTATTTAGAAGCTCCGATCACAAGAGTCACAGGCTTTGATACTCCGTTTCCGTATACGTTAGAACATGTGTACATGCCCGATCCAGAGCGTGTGGCTTTGGCAGTCGGAAAAGTAAAAAACTTTTAATTGAGGTGAGCGATGGATTTTAAACTGCCCGATATTGGTGAAGGTGTTCACGAAGGTGAAATTGTAAAATGGCTTGTGAAACAAGGCGATCCGATTAAAGAAGATCAGCCGATGGTTGAAGTCATGACAGATAAAGCCACTGTCGAGATTCCCTCTCCTGTAAGCGGTACTGTCGCAGAGCTCATGTATCCCGAAGGAAAAACGGTAGAAGTCGGTAAAGTCATTATTCGTTTGAGTGAAGCCGGGAAAGCAGACGCTCCCAAAGCAGAAGCCCCCAAAAAAGAAGCTACTGCTCCACAAAGAGAACAAAAAGTTGTTACACAAACAGCTGAACCTGTAAGAACAGTTCCTGAAGTAAAATTAGAAGTTGAAGGCGATTTACCGTTTAATATTTTAGCAACTCCTGCCACAAGAAAACTTTCTCGTGATTTGGGAGTGGATTTAAGAGAAGTAAAAGGCACGGGCATTCAAGGCAGAGTTACGAAAGAAGATGTACAACTAGCGTATGAAGGAAGAATGGCGGCCACTCCAAGATCGTCGCAAACTTCTGTCACTTCCTCTTCGATGGTGCCTGCTGGTTCTTATGTGCCTTCTACAAAAGTAGAAGCTCCACAACGTGGAACACTCCAAAGAATTCCGTTGAAAGGCATTCGCAAGAAAATTGCCGAAGCGATGGTGAAGTCTAAACATACCGCAGCTCATTTCACCTACGTGGAAGAATGCGACATGAGCGCTATTGTAAAGTTGCGTAAAGCTGCGCTTCCTGAAGCGGAAAAACGCGGAGTGAAGCTGACCTTCTTGCCGTTTATCATTAAATCTTTGATTCCCGCACTACAAGAGTTCCCTTATTTAAACTCTTCGCTTGATGATGCAGCAGGGGAAATAATTTTAAAGGGCGATTACAATATTGGAATTGCAACAGATACAGAGAATGGCTTGATTGTTCCTGTAATCAAAAATGCCGATAGAAAAACGATTTGGGAATTGGCAGCTGACATCCACAACCTTTCCGAAAAAGCACGGATTGGAAAACTGGGAATAGATGATTTAAAAGGGGGAACATTTACACTCACTAATGCAGGAAGCATTGGCGGTGTACTCGCAACACCTATCATTAACCATCCTGAAGTTGCGATTCTCGGTATCAATGCGATTCGCAAGCGCCCAGTCGTAAAAGACGATGAAATTGTTGTGGCAGATATTATGTATCTCTCTATCTCTGTAGATCACAGAGTTGTGGATGGTGCAGATGCTGCACGCTTTATGAATCGTTTGATTTACTTCTTAAGTGAACCTCAAAGACTGGTGTTCGCATGAAAAACTTTGATGCTGTAGTGATTGGTTCCGGACCTGGCGGATACGTCTGTGCGATCCGTTTGGCTCAGCTGGGTAAAAAAACGGCAATCATCGAAAAAGAAAATATTGGGGGCGTGTGCTTAAACGTAGGGTGCATTCCTTCGAAGGCACTTATCTATGCTTCGTCGCAATACCACAAGATGATCCATGACAGCGAAGAAATTGGTATCACGACAAAAGGCGTCGCTCTTGATTTGGCAAAAATGCAAACCTGGAAAGGGGAAGTAGTAAAAAAACTTACCTCAGGAGTTGCTACACTTCTAAAAATGAATGGCGTAGAAGTCATCCGTGGCAACGCGCAATTCAAAGATGCAAAAACATTGGAAGTAAAAGGTGCTTCGTCTTCCGAAACAGTACAATTTAAAGATGTCGTGATTGCAACTGGTAGCCGGGTGATGGAAATTCCTCCCCTTCCCTTTAACGGAAAAAACATTTTAAGTTCTACTGAAGCACTCGAGTTAAAAACACTGCCCAAAAAGATGATCGTGGTAGGTGGCGGTTTTATCGGACTTGAAATTGGGATTGTCTACGCAAAGCTCGGTACGGAAGTCACGATTGTAGAAGCGTTGGAAAACTTACTAGCCAATGTGGACCGAGAATTGGTTCAGGTTGTTGAAAAGCGCATGCGAAAGCTTGGCATGAAGCTAATGACTTCTGCAAAAGCACTGGGTTTGAAAGAAAAAAATCCGGAAAAGGAAAAGCTCTTACATCTCGAGATTGAAAACAAAGAAAAAAAGAAAGAGACTCTCGAAGCAGATGTAATTCTTGTTTCTGTCGGCCGTAAACCGAATTCCGACAATCTTTCGCTGGAAAAATCCGGCGTGAAAGCGGACAACCGGGGAAATATCCCGACTGACAAACAAGGAAAAACTTCAGTAGCTGGAGTTTGGGCAATCGGAGACGTTACGGGTGCTCCACAACTTGCACACCGTGCGATGATGGACGGAAGTATTGTTGCAGAAAATATTGCGGGCCATAAGGCATACAAAGATTACAAAACAGTTCCCTGGGCAGTCTTTTGTGATCCCGAAATCGGGGTTGCAGGGTTAACCGAAAAAGAAGCGACTGAAAAAGGCATCAAATTCAAAGTCGGTAAATTCCCATTTGCTGCAAACGGACGTGCGCTCAGTACGAACGAAACGGATGGCTTTTTCAAAGTTCTTGTGGCCGAAGAAAATCAGGCCATTATCGGAGTGCACATTGTGGGCTCGGAGGCTTCGAATCTGATTGCAGAAGCAACGCTTGCCATTGAAATGGGCGCAACGATGGAAGATCTTGTAAAAACAATTCATACGCATCCGACACTTCCAGAGATCTTTCCGGAAGCTGTAGAGGCGGCATTCTCTCGCTCGATTCATATTTACAAGCCAGTACGGCCGGCGAAATAAAATGAAAGTAATTGATTTAGGCGTATGTGACTACCGTCAGGCTTATTTACGACAAATAGGCTTTGTGGAAGACAGATATTGCGATAGAGAAAAAGAAGATCTTCTCGTTTTTGTGGAACACCCGGAAGTTTATACTTTTGGCAGAAAATACAAAGACGAAGTTCCTACGCACTTAAACAATGTACAAACTATTGAGCGCGGTGGAGAAGCTACGTACCACAATCCGGGTCAACTTGTTTGCTATCCCATTTTTAAACTGGAAGAAGGCAAACGCGATCTGCATTTATTTTTACGGTTTCTTGAAAACTCTATCGTGAATGTATTGCATAATTTTGGAATCAAATCGGAAGCGCGCGATAAAAAAACAGGCGTTTGGATTACCGGCAAAGAAAAGAAAATAGGCAGTATCGGAATAGCTGTGAAGAACTGGGTCACCTATCACGGGCTTGCGCTGAACGTCTGCAATGATCTCTCAGGGTTTGCAAAGATTAATCCGTGCGGTTTTGACGCAAACATCATGACCTCGATGGAATCTGAACTGCAGCGTAAAATTACGATTGATGAAGTAAAAGAAGCCTTCATAACTCAGCTAGTCTAGCTCTAAAAACACGCACAAGTCATAATACCTGTATGAATCATCCATTCTTCTTTTTAGGCAGTCTTCCGTATGATTCCGTTACGGATGCAATCGGTTTTGTAAAAAAATATTCAAATCATTTGCCGTTTTTACCGCAATTGCCGGATGCCAATCCCCAAGAGGATATGGTTGGGCAAGTATTAAGAGGAATCGAACTTGGTCACTGGGATGAATCAGCCTCAAGCTGCCTGGAACTTTTCCAAAATGAGTTTGTTGATCACCCGCGGATTAAAATACAACTTGCAGGCCCCTTAACTGTGGCGCGCAGTCTTTGCACCGAGATGAAAGAAATCACCCCTTCTTGGTTAAATTTTTGGAAAGGGTTACTCAAGCAATTACACCAGGCGGGTTTTAAACAAGAAATTTGGCTGCAAATTGATGAGCCGTTTTGGTCTAAAGAAGTTCCGTTGCCTGAAGAGTATGTCTATTTCTTAGGAGAAATTAGAAAATCCCGGGAAAAACTAAAAATCGGAATCCATTCGTGTCATAAAAACCGCCCTGAAATGGATGAAGTATTAGTCCCCTTTACGGATTTCTTCTCTTTTAACTTTATCGATAGCCCTCTTAGGACAGACGAGATTGCATTGTGGACGCAGCTACTCGCGATTACGGATATCCATTTAATTTTAGGAGTCATTCATAAAGGCACGCCTTTCATGGGTGTGAAAAGCCCGTTTGATGAAAAGGCAAAGGGGAGAATTTGGGTTTCCCCTCCTTGTGGGCTTTATGACTGGACGATTCAAGAAATTGAAACCACTTTCAACAAGGGACAAGACGACAGCCCTCTTGCCGAAATGACCCTACCTAGGATAGAAATACAACATGCAGAAAAAGCCTGAAAATCCAGCTCTTGGAAAAGCAGATCGCAAAAAACCACCACGCCACTTTGCTGTTATTGACCAGCGCGGTTGTACGGGTTGCCATGCATGCATTCCAGTTTGCCCTGTAGACTGTATTGAGCAAGTACCTGGTGTGGAACACCCGGATTTCATGCGGGTTGTAGAAGTGGATCAGGATCGCTGTATTGGTTGTGAAGCCTGCGCTAAGATTTGCCCCTGGGATACTATCTTCATGATTAAACCGGAAGAACTCGAACCCAAGATGGAAGAGTTCACTGTACGTTCTATTATGTACGATGATTACGGTTACGAAATTCCCTGTACGCTAAAAAACACAGGTTCTGATAAGTAATCCGGCTTCGCCTAAAGGCTACGCCGCGACTAGTCCGTTTACTAGTTATTCGTTGTCGTTACCGATGGCTTCGACCGGGCAGGCAGCCATTGCGTCTTTGCACTGTTCTTCTTCAGTAGCATTTTCTGGCTGTTTATAGACAAAATCATGATCGCCAGTTGGGGCTTCTTTGAAGTTATTGGGAGCGGCTTCCGCGCATACACTGCAGATAATACATTTCTTATCTACGTACCATTTGCCACTGACGTTATCTTCGTATTTGTCGTTTTTATCAGCCATTTGAGTAATCCTTATCTCATAAATAGACTCTTTGAGTCAATCCGACGTGCAGTAAGGAGCTGTAATTTTGTGTTCGCACTCCTATTCTAGTGGGTAAGCGCTCCACAGCACTAGTCGCGTTACCCACTAGAATAGGAGTGCGAACACAAAATTACAGGATTTCTTTACTGTCCATCCAGATAGTAACTGGACCATCATTGATGAGGTTGATGTGGAGATCACTGCCAAAAATGCCATGCTTTACCTTTTGGGGACCTAGTAGACGTTCAAAGGTGGTGACGAAGTGGTCGTAGTATTCTTTGGCTTTTTGTTTTGGGGCGGCTTTGTCGAATGAGGGGCGGTTGCCGTATTTTACTTCTGCAAACAGAGTGAATTGAGAGACGAGCAGGTAGGAGGCATCGGCGTCTGCACCTGCGAGATTCATTTTTCCGTCTGCATCGGAAAAGATGCGCAGCGATTTTATTTTTTGCACCATTTGCTCGATAGAAACTAGCGTGTCTGTCACCTCGAATCCTACGAGTATTAACATTCCTCTGTCGATAGAAGCGAGTATATCTTTAGACGATCCTGCATTACTGATCGCTGCTTTTGCTACTCTTTGTATTAAAGCTCTCATATGTTTTCCTTGAGGTTTTCCCTGTATTCTAACCGGATTAACTGCCACTGTAAAAAAAGAAGACACTGCTAAATTGTGAGAGTGATTCATTGCGTTTAACGTCTGATATCAAGCACTTTCATTTTGCAAATCTTGTCACTGCGTAAATTTTGATCACCAAAGACACTCCACGCGCAAGGATGCATACAATTTGTTTCTTAGCGAAACAGACATTGTGGAGAGGTTGGAATGGTCATTGCAGAACTAAATACCGAGGTACGTAAGCGCACAAGTGGAATTTGAAACTGTGCTGGTCAGAGAAATTCTCTGACGTATAGCGAATGTAGAAGCAGGGGTTGCTCATGATGAACTTGAAAGTAATAGCTGGCCTATTCTTTATCGTAACGATATTGAATTCATCCGTCCTTAAGGCCGGTCCTCACGATAATCAAAATCAAAACACAGGCGATGCGTCTCGAGTCGAATCGGACGAAAAGAAAGTACCAAAACAATACGGTGACTTGGATTCTGTGCTTAAAACGACCAGTGATGAAACGAAAGTGGAAGTGACTGGCTATGATTCCACTGCAGACAAAGAGAAAAAAATTAAGTGGAGCATCACAGACAAAAGAATTAACAATACGATCAGCTCCAGAAAAGATTTGTTGGAAGCACTAGATAAAGTAAAAGCCTATCGTGAAAAACTAAACACTGGTAAGTGGTGCGATACCGATAAGAGCGCAAAAGACTTCTCGGGAGTTTTAGATAGCTATATCCAATATCTTTCCGATGCGTTTGTAGCAGGTAAAGGAAAGACAACAGTCTTAAGCGAAAAGAAAATCAATACATTCACCATGGGTTTAAGACACTTCATGGAAGACAAAGCTACCTTTTTTGAAGCAAAGAAAGATAAGTTTGTAAAATCCGATGAGGATCTCAAATTAGCGTTGAATGCAATCGCAAGCATTCTTTGGCAGGGTAAGTTCAGAGAAGAGTCTTTTAACAAAGATTTTCCCTGGGAAAAGCTGAAAGTAGACGCAGAAACAAAAGATGTTGTTGAAACGGTGATTACAGCAAGAAAAGATTTAGAAGCGATGTCTAAAGCGGATGCCACAAAAAGTGGAGATAAGCTTTGTAAGTTAGACAGTGATCCTACGGCGCCTCCTGGTAGTGGCAGTACAGCTGGATCTACCGCAGGTGCAACTGCAGGAACAACCGCAGGAAGTACAGCAGGAACGACAGCCGGCACTACCGCAGGAAAAACTGCAGGTTCGACTGCAGGTGCGACAGCTGGAACATCAGCAGGTGCAACGGCTGGAGCCACCGCCGGTACAACAGCTGGCAATGCTGCTCCTTCGCAAGATCCTACAGCAACAGGTACTACCGCTGGAGTTAATTCAGGTACGACAGCTGATACTACAGTCCCGTTCAATCCATCTCAGGGTGCTACGGGTGCAACGCAATCTCCTGCCACAACAAATGTTGGTCAGGATCCGTTACAAGCACAAGCGATAAGAGATCTTTTAGATAGTGTTTCTCGTCAACGTTTGGATGACGAACAAAACCGTTTGCAAGATCAGGATTTATTAGCACAGGCTCTCGGCCAACTCGGACAAATTCAACCTCCGAGTAACCGATCGGCTAGTCGTGAAGAAAGCAATCAAGGTCCTCAAATCAGTCCGTCGATTGATGCGAGCAAGGCTCAAACTCCTCCGTTTCAGCCGCCACAGTTTCCTGTGCCTGCACCACAAGCATTAGGTGGATTGCCTCCGGGTCTGTTTCAAACACCTCAGGTTCCGCTCATCCCGATGCCTGAGTCGAAGAAGTGGGATAATGATTCCCCAAAACCTGCTCCACTGCCTGTGGAGGATCCTAGAACGACAGCGTTGATGGACATGTTGAAAGTCCAACAACAAATGCTTCAAGGAGCTATCCAACAAGGTAGCCTTGGTAACCCGAACATCTACGGTAACGGGATGAATATCAACCGCCTCGGCGGTGGAATGCCCGGCAGATTTGGTCGCGGAAGAAGCACGATGAGTTTAGGCGGCAGAAGTCTTCCTGGTAGAAGTGGCGGAAAAGTATTCCGTGGAACTGCCAAGGGTGGTTCGCTCGGTAGATTATCAGTCAGTCCTAACTCCAGAGGACGTCTTCCTTCTGGAATTAAATAGAGGGAATCGACTGGTTTTGCCAGTGCATTACGTCGGTTAATACAGAATTGTCTTTTACGACGGAATCGTCGAGAAGAACTGCAGAGGAAATTTGAGCGTTTTTTCCGACTCTGCAATTTTTTCCCATCACTACATTAGGACCAATTACAGAACCAGCCTCAATCTGGCAGCCTTCGGCTATGAGAACCGGAGATTGAATTTTCACACCAGGAAAACTGGATTGCGGCAAATTCGTTTCCTTCTCCAATAGTTTTCTCGTGGCGAGAATAAACGATCCGATATCTCCAGTATCATACCAGTACGCATTCTGTGTAAAATCGCCGAATACTTTTGACGGATATTCTTTCATCAATGCCGGGTAGAGGAGATCGTTTATGCCACTGGGTTTCTCTTCCAGATAATCAAAAATTTTGCTGTTTAAAATATGGATGCCCGTAAAAATTCCCCCTTTTACCGGCGTACTTCTTTTAAACTTGGGTAAGGAACATAGATTGTTTTTCTCATCTACACCTACAGTGGAATAGCGGGCTTGCCGCATTTCATCTTGAAACAAAATCATCGTGGCAATTGCAGATCTATCAAAGTGCCTTTCAATAAAAGGTTTGAGATCGATGTCTGTGACAAAATCACAGTTTGAAAGAACAAAAGAATCTGTGCCGAAGAAACTCTGGGTTTTTTTTACGCCTCCGCCGGTGCCGAGCAAAAGACTTCTTTCGTTTGAAAAGGAAAATCTCACATCTTTCATTTTCAAATTTGTGAGGAAATTTTCTACTTCATTTGCAAGATGGTGCGTATTTACAATGATGTCTTTAATGCCCGCACCTTGCATCACTTTTACGATATGCAGAATGTTGGGGATATTTAGAACAGGAACTAGCGGTTTTGGTACTTTGTTTGTAATGGGTAAAAGACGCGTTCCCAGCCCCGCACAGAGAATCATCCCTTTAGTAATTTTCGGCATAACTTATTTTACTTTAAGTTCGCCAGCCTTTCGAATCCAATTTTCAAGCGGGAATACGGTATCGAAGTCCTTCGGCAACGTTTTGAGCGAGTTTTTTAACGAAAATGCCATTTCGAGCGCCGGCTTTAAGTAAGGCAAATGCGTGCTTTTTCCGTTTCTGGTGTAAAAAGAGGCAAAAGATCCTGCTGCTTTGATGGTGCGTTGTAGTGCAATTAGCCTGAAATCAGCATCAAAACTGTCCCAATTAACAGCAGCATGCAAATCAAACTTTTTCAAAGCCGACGTATATTCAGCGACAAGAGAAATACGCTCTTCGTTTTTTAAAGGCATGTATGCATCAAATAGGATACTAGCAAGATCGTAGTGGGGAGGACCCATGCGTGCGTCTTGAAAATCTATCAAAACAAGATGGTTTGATTTAGGCAGTATGTTGCGCGTGTGGTAATCCCGGTGAGAAAAACAGAGTGGCTGAATTTTTTCAAGAGACGAAGCAAAGCTTGAAATTACTGTTGTGTCTTTTATAGCCGTTTCATGAAAAAGTTTTTGACTTAAGTGCTCCATTGTAAATTGCAGCTCTTGCGTATATTTCGCGGCATCAAAACTTCTTTTTGCGCAGGGTATATTTTTAGGTACGGGATAAGTACTACCATGCAAATGCGCGAGCAACTGAACCGATTGTTTAATCAGATCCCATTTTCTTTCCGGGTTTTTATTTATCGTGTGTTGCAAAAGGTCATCGCCCAAGTCTTCCATTAAAAGAGCGCCGACTTTTGGATCTGCCGCGAAAAATTCAGGAACTAAAACGCCATGCGATTTCAGATACTGTTGGTGTTCCGGGTAATCTTGACTCAGAGTCCAATCTGGATCCCATAAAAGGATAAAAGATTTATCGATTAAAGAAATTCGATAAAAAGTACGCGTTGAGCCATCACCCGCAAGTTGTTTAACCGAAAAATCGTGAGTCATTCCGTGGTTGGCTAACCATTTAAATATCCAAAGTTGCATTTCAGTTTGAGTAGTCATAGGCTTAAAACCCCTGAGTATCCAGAATATTCAATAAAATCAACAACTTATTTTAATTAAAGTCTTGTGATTTTTTTACCGAACTTGTATTCTGTAAGGAGCAAATCCCTCCTTCAATTCGTCTTAATTAACACACACGGAAGTGTTAGACAGTGAAACTTAACAGACACTTTAAATCATCCTTTTCGAAAACGATACTGATTGGTGTCGTTGCGTGTTCTTTTTTGACGTTTCGTTTTGGTAAAGTGCATGCGCCTAAGTCCACGGCCAAGCGAGTGGTGAATCAGCTGCCGCAAGTAAGTGTTTCTAAACCAGCCCCGCTTCCAGAACTTCCTAACGTACAGCCGGTCACTACACCTCCTGTAGCGAGCGCTACAAATGTGCAAGAAAAACCGAACAAAGAATCGGCACCGAAAAAACATTTTACGGTACAAAAGCATTCCCTAAAGTGGAAACAATTAAAAGCGAAAGAAGCAGCACTCAACAACCTAATTGAGGAAGAGCTTGCGTCATTTGATGCGGCAACAGATGCGCTGGATATTCATGGCCCTGTAGAAGATCTCATTGCTTCAGGTTTCATCGAAAACAGTCAGACAGAGGACAGCCTTTTTGCTTCGAACGGTGAAAAAAGACCGGTGCTTGCAAATGTATTAGAAGAAGCGCGCGAAACCTTTGCGACAGAAGGTACCTTTACCAGAGAAAGCTTCGATGAAATTAAAAGCACCCTTGCTTCTATTAAACAAGAAGACTTAGAAATCAACCAAGCTGCCCCCGATGAAGAAAAAAACGTGCTCGTAGTAAGTAAAACTATTACTAAGCCACTTGTCGCTAAAGAGATTACGAATGTACCTAGCAAAGTGAAGCTACAGGCTGAAAAAGATACTAACCAGTCGTCACCCTCTAGCGTTGAAAGTAATACTGTTTCTGAACCAAAAGAACCTAACGATGATGATGACGATGATGACGAGCCGATACTAGCGGCACCTGTAAAACGCATTCCTAGTTTGTCGCCCATGCAGGCCTCTATGGCACCAGAGTTGACGGGTAGTCAATTTGTCGCGCCCACAAAAAGAGTAGTCACGCCTAAAACAACAGCAGTGACTAACCAACATACGATGAGTAGTCAGTCTTCCATTCCGAATGATTCAGATGACTCAGACGTTCCCCCGCAAACAAATAAATTAAATGGAACCTTGTATGTGGACGACGAACTCGATCACTGGCTGACAAGTAATAAAGGACATATTGAATTAAGTCTTCATCGCTTTGGCAGCCGCAATCCAGAAGATACGATCAAACTGTTCGATTACACTTACCCCGAACGCGAGTTTGAACACGATACTTCCGGTCTTGAAGGGAAATACCAACTGGCCGCAAACATCTATTCTAATTCAGACAAAACGCCCTATTTGCAGATTTTATATCCTAAAATGCTTTCAGCCGAAAATTTTGGAGAAAAAGCTGCGTTCTATCTGAAGATGCAGGCAAGCAAAACCCCGCAACGTGAAGTTCCGGTACTAAACGTAACAGTATTTGAAGCGGCCAATGGAAACTATAGACAGGCAAAGCCTGTGGAATCTGCTGACATTCATATTGTGGGACTTGAATCTCTTGGTAACTTCCGTACGGATAAAGAAGGAAATGCACGTATTGAAAATATTCCGACCCAATCTGAATTGTTACTGGAAGTTTCAGCCAGCGGTTATTATCCCACGAGAAAAATTGTTCCTGTCACGAGTACCAGCGCTTATGCAACAGTTAGTTTGATCGAAAAGCAGAAGGTAGACACTATTACGGGCTTTTTTACGAAAAAGCCACAAGATGACAGAAAAGCTCTCATCATGGGACGTGTCTTTAATACAGAAAACAGAAGACCTCTCGCAGATGACCAAATTTCTTTGTCTAATAGAAAAGGGCATGCGCTATATTTCAACGCACTACCTGACACGAATTTAACCAGCTCCACATCTACAGGTCTTTTCGCCTTTATGAATGTAGAACCAGCGTTTCGTGCAATATTTAGAAGCAAATCTCAACACGCACTACCCATACAGCCGCTACCAGGTTACGGATATTTTGCTGATTTAGGGCGCGGTGGAAAAAAATCGATTAAAGCCGTTGTGACTGATCCCGTACAAAACCAAACTGTTTGGGGAAGTGCCACTACGATTGGCAGCAATCGAAACCCCTCTGAATCAGATGAAAAAGGTCGCTTTGAAATCAAAGATGTTGATCTTCCTACGGGCAATGTAACAATCGAATTTAGAGCCAAAGATTATCCAGTTACCTGGTATACGCTTCCTTGGGATACCAGAGAAGCCACCCGCACACAGAAACTTTATATTTTAGAAAAAGAATTGGTCTATGAAAGTGCAATGTCCTTTGCCAGAGTACGGCCTGAAAAGCATAAAGGTATAGTTGTTGGCGGAGCCGACGCTAAATTCTTTGAAGCAAAAAACAAATGCGTAAAAGTCGAGCTTTTAAATAATAAGGGACAAGCCTTAGAAGTGGAAAAAGGGCCCTACTTGCTCTATGAAAAAAGTAATCCGAAAGATTCTCCCTGTCTTACAAAGAACAAACCCGGCTTTGCTTTTTATAACATAGAAGCCGGTGAATATATTTTGAATTGGAAAAACCAAACAGGCACATACCTGTCCTCCCAAATCGTCCGCGTCGGTGCGGATCGCTTGAGCATTGTCGTAAGATAAAATGAGAAAACTTTTTGTCATATCGAGTTTGGTTAGCACAGTCGCTGTGTATGCGTTGTACCTCTATTCTCCAGCATTTATTATGCTCTATATTCCTCTGACTCCCATAATTGTCATTGGAATAGGAGACATGTACCAAACAAAGCATTCTATTCGAAGAAATTTTCCTGTGTTGGGCCGCTTTAGATACCTGCTCGAAAGCATTCGTCCCGAGATAAACCAGTATTTTATCGAATCCAATTCGGACGGAGTGCCTTTTAGTCGAGAAATGCGTTCCGTAATTTATCAGCGCGCGAAAAAAGAACTCGACACTATTCCATTTGGAACACAGAAAAATGTTTATGAATCTGGATATGAATGGATTACCCATTCGTTATCCCCCAAACACGTGAACCCTATGTCACTAAGACAGAGAATCGGTGGGCCAGATTGCAAACAACCCTATTCTGCCAGCGTCTTTAATGTCTCAGCCATGAGCTTTGGTTCTTTAAGCAAAAACGCTGTGCTCGCACTGAATAAGGGCGCTAAGCTTGGGAATTTTTATCAAAACACGGGCGAAGGTGGATTGACACCCTACCATCTTGAAAATGGCGGGGACATCGTATGGCAAATCGGAACAGGTTATTTTTCCTGTAGAACGAGCGATGGAAACTT
>CAYNEF010000035.1:0-7000 GCA_964396165.1 uncultured Pseudobdellovibrionaceae bacterium | reverse complement strand
GTGAGAGTATTTCAATACCATAGTGAAACAGTGCGCGGCGTAGCAGAGTTGATAGGCGCTATGGGAGTAGAACACACAAACCAAATTTCAGCAGCACACTTCATTCGTCGTACGGACACGGCCGAGACAAAAAGTTTTTCTGAGCTTTACGAATTTATTCCTAAAGGATCTCTCTTAAGTTCGCCGTACCCTAAGTCGTTCGAACAAGATATGAAAGAATCTGATCCTGAGACATTCGCCCCACTTCTAAAAGCCGCGTAATTTTACATTTCGCAAGCATCAGTAGCAAAAACACCCTTCCCCCTAAATACGAGAGAATAGTCTGAGGGGGTAAGCAAGTGTGAGAAAATTTCCTCTTTATAAGCCTCTACAATGTTAGCTGCTAAAAACTCTGGATAGAAATTTCGGCCGGCAAACCCCAAGCCGTCTTTGTCATGTGGAAGTGTATAAACGTCTTCCATCTTATTAAACCTGTTTTTTTCTACAATTCTTCTTAATCGTCCTACGCCAGAATTATAGGAAGTAATTACAGTTCCCCAATCCGGAAGCACATTTCTGTACATGCGCAGAAGGCGTGCCGCACTTTTAGTTTGTCTTAAAGGGTCTGCCCATAAAGACTCTTCATCAGCGTGTATCATTTCTTTTGCCGTTTCGCGGGTGAATTGCCAAATCCCGACAGCGCCGATTTTTGAAAGCGCTTTTGCATTAAAGGAAGATTCCACAAAGGGAATTCTTGCAAGGGCTACGGGTAATCCATTTTGTTTAAAGACGGCTTCGATGTGAGGCAATAGATTTTTCGAGCGGTATAAAGCCTGTAAAAACATATCGCTTTGTCCGGACTGCGTACGAATGGTGGCAATTTTCTTTAATACCACTTCCTTCGTCCCCATGCCTTTCGAGGAAAGAAAGTTTTTAATCGTATCTTTTTCTTCTGAAGAGAGTGTTTTGGTTTTTGTTACTTCTGATGCTTCCATCAGTTTTGCTTTAAGTAGTTTTAGTACCTGCTTTTCCACCTGATTTGCTTTTACTTCGGCTGCGACACGATTCATGGTGCGGTAAAAAGGTCTAAAATCCAGATAACCGTAGATAATGCTTAAATCTTGCCTGTCGTGAACGATACGGATGTTTGAACTATATCTTGCGTAAACATCTACCCAAAAAGAAACCGAAGTTCTCATATTAGTAGATACTTGAAATTCCTTTTCGATTCTTCCGCCCGGATCGCTCACAAAACTGCTTGTATCGACTGGAGATTCAAGCAGTGTCTCAACAACGGCTTTATCACTTCCTAAAAAACCCAAAAGAGGTGATTTATTCCATGTAGGATGAAAGAAATCCCATGGGGCAGCAGTCGTAGGATCTTTTTGGATAGTCTGCGTTTTAGTAAGAGAAGTTATCGAACCAACAGAATTGTTGGTAGCGCTTTTTGTGAATGGGGAAGTCAAAATGACTAAAAGGCACACAAAGGCGAATACTAGGGTGTGTATTCTCAAGTGTAGAATAGAGTCTTCCACCCACGCCTTAGTGAACTCCCACTTCGATTCCCACTCTTCTACATTTAGTTTGATTTGCCAGGACATACTTTAACCAGTGACGCTTTTTGCTCTAGTGTTTAAACAAACGGCATACAGGCCCATCTTTCTGGGCAAGCAAGCCTCCACACAACCCCATAACTGGCAATGTCCATGCCAGTTAATCCTTTACCCTTAATTCTTTATTATTAATAAATTAAAGGATGAACGCTCAAGGATTAAGTATGAAGGATTATTTGGGGGCGAGATCGTATTTGCGGAGTTCAGCCATGGCGCGCTTATACCCAATCGTCACAACATTTTGGAGTACTTTACTATTCAAGGTGAAGTGATCACCAAAGAACATATCGCGGTCTTTGGCTTCGGGATGGATGTAGATGTAGTTTAGCTTTGCATTAAAATCTATTTTGTCGGCCAATATTTTGTGCAGTTCCTGCAAATCTTCCATGGGGTATTTTTTCTTTTGAAAGAACTCTTTTACCGTATCCATCGCAATCATTTTATTTTGATGCGCTTTTTTCGCTCCATACACTTTTTGTTCGATTGCTTGATATAGCGCTTGAATCACAATCGCAGGGATTCCGTACTGATTCAATGATCCAATTTCTTCTTTAAAGTGGTAGGGCTGGTGTGTGTAGGAAACGAGAAGCAGATCACAGCCGTTTTCTTTTCCCACATGTGTAGAGAGTGTTTCTCGAATCTCACCATCTATGTAATACCGACTTTTTCCTTCGCCATGGTTAATTTTGTAGGGAGCATAAATAGGTGGTAATGACATCGATGCAGCCACTGCATCTGAGATATTTGCATTAGAGGCGTACTGCGAATATTGATCTACTGTTTTTTCAGTCCCAAAGCGGCCGAAAATAATTTTTCGGGAGTGATCCAGCTGCGTGCCTACAATGTAGAGATCCGGTTTTAACTCATGAAAAAAATCGGTGGGCAAAATATTTTCGCGTAAATAATTGGCTAATCCTTGAGTCGTAAACAATCCCGGCACGCGCAAGTTTCTTAAGATGAGTGATTCCCAGGTAGAGGCAAGCACTGGAGTTCTTTTTAAGTTTTTTAAAATTCCCTTTGGCTTGGGCCAGTTCACTGAAAGCATGTCTCGGTAGGAAACTTTGGGAATTTCTCTAAAGTTTCCCGGGATTCGAAATTCAGAATTTTCAGTAAAAGAATTGATGATCGATTCAATTCCGATTCCTGCCGCAAGCATTGTGGAAATGAGAGCACCTGCACTGGAGCCGACGTAGGTTGCTATCTGGTGGGGATGGTATTTAGGTGCCGGGTAGGGCATCGCATTTACTGGAGTAATTGGATCCGCTTTGCCGCCAACAAAAGAAAACCCTTTGTCTCGTAATGCCAGACAGACGCCGATATGAAATGCCGCGGCTTTAGTAGCGCCTCCGCTACAGATTAAGCCAGTTTTAGAAAATTCAATGCGTGTTCGAAATTTGCCCGGCAAGTTCATTTCCCCCAACAACAATCACTTCGTTTTCTAATTTTACCCCAAATTGTTCCCAAACTCTCTCTTTAACAATCTGTATCAAGTCCAGAATGTCTTGAGCTTTGGCGTTTCCTTTGTTGAGGATGAAGTTGGCATGTTTAAGAGAAATCTGTGCACCGCCGATAGTCGTGCCTTTTAAGCCTGTTTTTTCTATCAATCTGCCGGCCGAGTGTCCTTCCGGGTTTTTAAATGTAGAGCCGCAACTCGGGTAGTCAAGTGGCTGTTTTTCTGCACGCTCTAGTATGATGCGGTCCACTTCTGTCTGAATCGTTTGCTTGTCCCCACGCTGTAACTGAAAAATAGTTTCAATGACAAGGTTGTTACCGACGGCATTTTGTTCGCGGTAACCAAAATGAAGTTCTTCGCGATTAAAAATTTTTATACCGGATTTAAAATCAAAGAGAGTGAGTTTTTTTAAAATATCGCCGTAACTGCCGTATTTGGTACCAGCGTTCATGTAAATTCCGCCACCGATAGTTCCCGGAACTCCGGCGCTAAACTCTAGTCCCGTTAACCCTTCTTTGATGGCCCAGTTTAAAAGTTCGGGCTTCGGCACTCCGCCCCCTACGCGAATCAGCGGCTTGGGGTCGAGCTTATCCGAAATATACTCAATTTCTTTGAATGCTTGCGCAAGCGAGAGAGTAATCCCGCGAATTCCTTCATCCCTTACAAGAAGATTGGTTCCAGTCCCAATAATAGTGAGTGGAATTTTTTTTTCTTTAGCTAGATCCGCAATCCAGATTAGTTCTTCAGCAACTTTAGGAAATACGAGCGCATCCGCAGGTCCCCCAACGCCATAAGCAACATGTGTAGCAAGATTTTCGTCGAACAAAACACGGCTACCAAATTTCTTCGACAATGCGTCTCGAGTTTTGGAATCAAAATAAATCTTTGTAGACACCCGGAAGATCTCCCGCTCCTAAGGTCATGATGATATCACCCGGAACACTCTCGGATAGAAAGAATTCGATGGCTTGCTTGGGTGAAGAAAGATGTTGAGCGCTTACATGCCCTTCTCGCGAAATGGAGTCCGCAACAGTGGAACCATCAATCCCGGCAATCGGACTTTCTCCTGCTGCGTAGACATCGGTGACGGCAACAGAATCACACGCCTTAAAACTTGTGGAAAACTGATCCAGTAAATCTTCTGTGCGGGAATACCGGTGCGGTTGAAACACTACGCGTACTTTACTGTTGGGGTATTGTTCGCGGGCTGCAGAAAGTACTGCACGGATTTCACTGGGATGATGAGCGTAATCATCAATGAAGCATACTCCGGCTTTTTCACCACGCTTTTGAAAGCGTCTTTGTACCCCGTTAAACTCTTGTAATGCTTTTAAAGCTACTGCTCTGTCTACGCCCAATTCATCTGCTACAGCTAGTGCAGCCACTGCATTCAGGGCGTTGTGTTTTCCCGGGACTCTCAACTGCAATGTTACTTTTTCCCCTGAAATGTTTAGTGCGACTTTCGAGCCAGTGCCTGAAGGTTCGTATGATTCCAGATGGTACTGATTACCCGGATTAAATCCGTACGTTTTTTTTCTGCGGCTGACTTTTGGCAAAATAGTTTTCAGGTAAGGATCATCACCGCAAACAACACACAGGCCGTAAAAGGGAACTTTGTTGAGGAAACTAGAAAAAGCGTTTTTTAGTTTGCCCATGGTTTGGTAGTGATCCATGTGCTCTCTATCGACATTGGTAACTACAGCGATAGCCGGTGTCAGTTTATTAAAAGATCCATCGCTTTCATCTGCTTCAACCACCATGAACTTGCCCATACCCATGCGCGCATTTGTACCACCAAAATTATCCATTCGGCCGCCGACTACAATCGTTGGATCTAGTTCTGCTTGTACGAGAATTAAAGATATCATCGAGGTGGTAGTTGTTTTTCCGTGTGCTCCAGCAACAGCAATTCCGTATTTTAAGCGCATCAATTCTGCGAGCATTTCAGCACGCGGAATTGCAGGGATTTGGTTTTTCTCAGCTGCAATCATTTCAGGGTTTTCATTGGAAATAGCTGAGGAGAAAACGATCAATTCTGCTTGGGCTACGTTTTCTTCCGCATGCCCGATGAAAACGCGGACCCCATTCGCTTCTAGTTGGCGGATGGTTTCATTGGATTTTACGTCTGAGCCTGTGACCGTATAACCATTTCTTCTTAAGAGCTCGGCGATGCCGCTCATGCCGATTCCGCCGACCCCAATTAAATGTATCTTATTGAAACGATTATACATTTCTTAAACCCCGTTTTTATGACGCGACACAATAACATTACTGAATGATGGAAGCAACTTACCATAAAAGATCGGGTATTAGCAGGGGTTAACTTTGAATTGAGTGGGAAACGGAGTGAGGGCGAAAAGGGGTTAACCTAAATTAAGAATCAGATGCGGATCTGTTCGGGGCTGGGGGGAGCGCTCCAACCCCGAAGTCGCGTCCCCCCAGCCCCGAACAGATCCGCATCTGATTTAAACCGAGATCCTCACAGTTCGCTCCATCAAAGATTTACTAAAAGGTTCTAGGAACCGTAATTCAGGCGAACATTTTTTAAACTTTTAACATTGGAGAGAGAGTATGAAATTTTGGATGATTGTATTTGTGATTACGTTTGGTTTGGTGGCGTTTCCGGTGAGTGTGCAGATGGGACGAGGAGATGCTTATCGGGCGGATTTACAGGTGACGGTGGGAGAAGATGAATTGATACCTAAGGGTGTCTTGCAGGGGAATAAATCCTATTCTCGAATTCAGCTAGAGAATGAAGGCATTCAAATTGGAAAGGAAGGATTGCCTGAAGTTCCAAAGTTGGAGCGCTGGTTGATTGTCGATGACAAAACCAACTATAAAATGACTGTCGAGCAATCTGTTTTCAGAGAATATAAAAATATTACGCTTTTTCCTGTGCAACCAGATCATGTGGAAGATGTGCCTGAGGCTGAGTTCACAATCAACAAAGCAGCCTACTTACAAAACAAATGGTATGGCAAAGATAGAGCGGTGCTACGAAAGAAAATTAAATTGGGAAGTCTTACCATTCAACCCATTACTATTTACCCGGCTGCGTACAATCCTAGAAGTAAAACGTTGCGGGTGTATACGGATTTCAAAATTAAATATAGCGCGCAAGAAATTCCTACAAATGTAAAAAAACTCGAAGTGAGCAGTTTTGCATTGGAACAGGCAAAGGCGCTCACATTGAATGCAGATGCATTTCTTGCTAATCAGGCAATAAACACATCAGATCAAAAAAAGTATTTGATCCTTTACGCAAAAGGATATGAAACATACGCTCGAGAATTGGGAGATGTCTATTTATCTCAGTCAGTGAGTGTCGAGTATGCAGAATCAGCGAACACAACAGAAGCGGTCAAAAAACAGATACAAGACAAATATAATAGCGGAGGGCTGGATGCCGTACTTTTTTATGCAGATGAGACTAAAATTCCTTTAAAAGATATGAGCGGTTATAAAGGAGATTTCTATTACAGCTTAGTTTCAGGTACAGATAAGGTTTCTGATGTTGCGATCTCAAGACTGCCCGTTAAGAACGAGAATCAGGCGAAACTCATCAATAATAAAATCAAACGCTATCAGGAGCTTCAAAAACTTGGACATGTGAACAAAAGAGTGATGTTAGTAGCACACAAAGAAAATTATCCCGGAAAGTATACTGCGAACATGGAAGCAGTTCGAAAACTTCCAAATCCAAGAGCATTTGAATACAAAACGCAATACGGTGGAGAAAATGCTACAAGCAGTACAGTCGTAAATGAATCGCAAGGAGGTTATGCAATAATCAATTACCGCGGACATGGCAGCAACACTGCATGGTCAAGTTGGGGAAAAGATGGAAAATCATTTGCTCTGACTGAAGTTGAAAGGCTTCCTAATGAAGAAAAAATGTTACCCTTTATTTTCAATGTTGCTTGTTACAATGGCTCTATACAAAGTTCGAGTGTGA
>CAYNEF010000034.1:0-38803 GCA_964396165.1 uncultured Pseudobdellovibrionaceae bacterium | reverse complement strand
CCGACTGGCGTAATCGCCCCAATGCCTGTGACGACCACTCTTCTCATGAAATTTTTAATTAACCTTTGTTTTAATATAGTTAATGACGTCGTTTACGGTTTTGATTTTTTCCGCATCTTCGTCAGGGATTTCGAGATCAAATTCTTCTTCCATCGTCATGACTAATTCTACGATATCAAGAGAGTCTGCACCGAGATCATCAATAAAGGAAGCTTCTGGAGTTACTGTCTCCATGTCGACCCCAAGTTGTTCTACAATGATGTTTTTTACCTTTTCTTCTACTGACATACTTGTCCTCCAGCTTTGAAATTCTTGGGGAATGTAGCAGAAGATTTCACCACGTGCAAGAAATCACACGCGATAGTTAAACAAGTTAACCTTTTAAAATTGCTATACTAACTCGTTTTGGGCTATGAATTGCTCCAAGATGCGCACGCTACAAGGCTTAAACGACAAAATTATACACTGCACTAAATGCCCGCGCCTTATCCAACACTGCAGACAAATAGCCAAAGTAAAGAAGCGGGAGTTTAGACAAGAGTCCTACTGGGGAAAGCCTGTTCCCGGGTTTGGGGATCCAAAAGCGCAAGTGTGGATTATTGGGCTAGCTCCTGCCGCGCATGGGGCAAACCGCACAGGACGCATGTTTACTGGGGATAGTTCGGGCAAGTGGCTTTACCGCGCCTTATTTAAAGCAGGCTTTAGCAATCAAGAAGAATCCAAACATCTGAAGGACGGATTAAAGCTTGAGAATGTCTATATCTCTGCGGCTGCTCGCTGCGCGCCTCCAGAAAATAAACCGACTCTCGAGGAATTAAAAAACTGCGCACCTTATTTAGCAGAGGAATACAAACATTTAAAACAGGTTTGGCTCTATCTTGCGCTGGGAAAAATTGCATTTGATACGACGTTAAAATTTCTGGAGTCTCAAGGGCAAAACGTCGGCAGTCCTCGCCCTAAGTTTGCCCACGGTGCTTTTTATGACTTTGGCAATACGGCAGTATTGTGCTCATACCACCCTTCTCGCCAAAACACGCAAACGGGAAAGCTCACAGAAGAAATGTGGCAGGAAATCTTTTTTCGATTGAGAAATATTTTAAAAACCAGGACGTGTTAGAAATTCATTCCTTGATTGAAAACTAACTGATCGGATCCGAACATGCGGATGGCGGCAATTTTCCAAGCGCCGTCTTTTAAAATTAAAAGCACTTCTCTGACGTTGGATTCGGTAGCGGAAGTATTGTTTGTGTTGTTTTCCACATTCACAAGATAACGGACTTCAGCACTTTCTGTTCCTTTATTGGAAGCCACTACTTTAAAATCTTTCAGAGCGAGTTTTTTTTCCAAATAAGTTGTGCGGAAAGTATCTGCAGACATTTTTGTAAAAGCAGTTTCCATTTCGCCCGTACAAAATTCTGCTAATTTTTTTTGATCTTGAGGATCTTTTACAGAACTGCTTAGCGTGACAAACGCTTTTACTGCGTCTTCCGGAGAAGGAGTTTCCTTTTTAGTACATGCGTTAAAGAAAATAACTACACCTAAAGCAAAAATAAGAAGAATGCGTTTCATAGTGTATAATATTAACATACAGCGATCAGATTTCGATATTTTTCGCTTCGCATAAACAATCATTTTCACAACCAACAACCGAACTTAATCAAAGTTTAACCATTACTTAGGAGGAAAGATGGCCAGTAAACCCGCCGCAAAAGCAGCTGAAGGTGCAAAAAAACAAGAAGAATCAAAAGAAAAAGCCAAGACCGTAAAGGCCGCCGAGCCTGAGAAAAAACACGTTGCGCACCACGCATCCAGCAAATCCAGAGAAGAACAATCGTGCAAAATTAAAAAGTGCAAACGTTCTTACAAAGCAAAAGGCTACTGTGTTGCCCATTATAAACAATGGCGCAATGGCAAGTTTGGTCTTTCCCGCTACAAAACATGCGGACAGATGGATTGCAGAAAGCCTATGACGAAAAATCGCCATGGATATTGTGAAGACCACTTCCAAGCTATCTATGTAAAAGGCACGATGAGCGCAGCAGCAGCTCCAGAGAAGAAAAAAGAAGAAGCACCAGCTGCCGCAGCAAGTTAAACTTTTTTCGACAATATATTTTTATGGAAAAAGGACTGGCGACAAACCAGTCCTTTTTTTATGGTTGGAGTCAGTATGGCACTACTCTTTTTTCCTTTGACTCGTCGATACAACACATTTGGTCACTCGCAAACTCGCTGTTTACAAGCCTTTGCAAAATGCATGTGTCTGGCATTGCTTGTGCAAATATAATTATTAACGCATCACTATTTTTTTTTATTCTAAAACTAAGGAGAGATAACAATGAAAAGTATGTACTTACTCGTCAAAGGCCTCACTCTGTTGTCGCTTGTGACTTCGGTCGTCAAAGCAGATCACACAGGAGAAACAGGATCAGTCGCTCACTTGCAAGGTGAAACAAGAGAACTGCAAAGCCTCGTGCAAGCAAGTTGGTTAAACTATAATGTCAAAGACTCAGTCTATCGTTTCTCAAGTGATGTCGATCGTTTGGTCTACTGCATTCAGCAATCTACAGATCGTAACGCCAGCACAAGAGATCATAATGGCGAAGTAGATCACCACACGGAAGAACCAGGTTGTCCCAGTCAATGCAGTTACTATCTAAACAATGCAAATAATTCCTTCCGCTATGTTTCCAATTATTTGTACGATACCTACAATGACTTTCCACAAATTTATTACCAATGGAGAGAAACGGACAATTCCCTTCGCGCAATCCATGTAACAAACCCTGGTCCTGGTCCCGGTCCTGGCCCTCAACCACAAACCTACAGATGTGTTGCTGTCGATACAGGTTGGGAAGAACATTCTGGAGGACATGTCGCTTATGGAAACAGCATTTACTCTGCACAGAACAATGCTCTTTACCAATGCAAACGCTTTCATGGCGCCTGCCGCATCTCTAGTTGCCAATAAGAAGTGCTATTCATCTTTTGAAAGAGGACCAGCTTGAAAGAGCTGGTCTTTTTTTTTGCACTTAATTTCAGACTGCAGAGACCAATTTTTGTTTCTCTTAAGTTTTTTCGTAAAATACTTTGTGAACTCATCCTTGAAGTTCATCTTGCGAGAAGAGTAAACTAGGCGCGGAGGTTTCTTATGAAACATTTGCTTCTGTTTATTCTAGTTTCTTTTTCCTCATTCTCCTTTGCAATTGCCCCAAAGGGTGAAGCGCCTGTTGAAAATTATTTTTTATTCGATGATGCGATTTCACGTGAAGTCGTACCGATGGATTATGAAACTCTTAAACAAACTAGCAGTGGGGTCTTAAACTGGGACGCACTTTCCAGCGTAGGTCTCATCCGCGTTGGCACTCCTTATCTTTGGGGGGGAGATGACTGGATAAAAGGAATTGATTGTTCTCACTTTACAAAAAAGATTTTTGAAATCGCTGGAAAAGATTACGCCGAATACATGGTCACTGAACAACTTAAAAATATTAAGGACGAAAAAAACCTCATCTCGGTTCCCGTAAGCGAAATGAAAGCAGGCGACATGCTTGTGTATGGCGCATATGACAGCGAACAAAAATGGCACGGTCATGTCGTCATTCTCATCAACCCGAACTTCACCTACCAGGGACGCCGCGGGCTCGCGCTTGGCAGCCATGGCACTGTAGGTGTGCAATTCGTCGTTTATGACGGGTTTCCTGAGTATTACCGCACGAAAGACATTCCACTCGTGAACGTTTTGCGCGTAAAATAGCTGCTTTTATGGTCCCGTCTTGACTCGTCTTGGCATTATTGGATACGGTCTTTTTCGAAAATGTCAGACATATCTACAGATGAAATTGACGGGTGTATCCGCCTGCTCTCGCGCCTTACTGAAGACAGCTCGCTTGTCGCATCCATGCAGTACGAAAAAATACTGGAATTAACCAAAGCGGCAGGACGTTTTTCCCGCCCCAGTAAAAACGACATTTTAAAACAGCACAAGGCCTACTATGCGGCCCAACGAAAACGTATCCAAAAAGAAGATAGAATGGCTAGAGCCACAACGGGAATCAGAGCCGCTAGAGTTTCTCCCGTTTTTCAAGCGCCTCTTCAAATTTCTGCGCCAAAAGAAGAACAAACTGAACGGCATCTATCTTCACCGCGAAATTGCTATGTGTGCAAAGCAGAATTTACAAAACTCCACTTTTTTTATGATGTCATGTGCGAGCCTTGCGCCGATTTTAACTACCAAAAAAGATTTCAAACAGCTTCTTTAGAAGGTCAGGTTGCTGTCATCACGGGTTCTCGCCTAAAAATCGGCTACCATTGCACGCTAATGATGTTAAGAGCTGGCGCGCGCGTGATCGCGACGACAAGATTTCCAGTAGATTCCGCAATAAGGTTTTCGAAAGAGGCAGATTTTAAACAATGGGCGCACCGCTTAGAAATTTACGGGTTAGACTTAAGACACACACCAAGTGTGGAACTTTTTTGCCGCTATCTTGCTAAAAACTTGGACCGCCTGGACTTACTCATTAATAATGCGGCTCAAACTGTACGCCGTCCGCCTGGTTTTTATTCTCATTTGATGGAGAACGAAGCCATTCCTTTTGCGAATTTGTCTCCCGAAGTACAAGGACTTCTTGCTCAATCAGAATCTTGCAAAAACCAACTGACAGCACTTTGTAATACCACTCCGGAAAACAAAGATTCAGCAGCCCTTGTCGCGTGGAACTCCCAAGGGCCAGGCATTGGGCTTAGAGCCTCTGCCCTACTTTCTCAAATTCCCTACGCCTATGACAGCGCCGTAAATGCGGAAGAAATTTTTCCGGTAGGTAAACTCGATTGTGACTTGCAGCAAGTGGATTTAAGAAAAACAAATAGCTGGAGATTAAAATTATCCGAAGTAGCGGCTCCCGAAATGCTGGAGGTTCAACTGGTGAATGCCGTGGCGCCTTTTGTTTTATGCAGCCAACTGGAACCCATCATGACTCGCGACTTTACGGGCAAAAAACACATGGTCAACGTGAGTGCGATGGAAGGAAAGTTTCAGCGCTTTAAAAAATACGATAGACACCCGCATACGAATATGGCGAAGGCCGCTCTCAACATGCTGACTCATACTTCCGCAAGTGATTTGCAGAAAAAAGGCATCTACATGAATGCGGTCGATACGGGATGGGTGACAGACGAAGATCCTGCTGCGCTTTCTCAGCACAAACAAGAAGTACACGATTTTCAACCGCCACTCGATATCGTAGACGGTGCAGCCCGGGTGATGGATCCAATCTTTGACGGTATTAATACTGGCAAACACTGGTGCGGAAAATTTTTAAAAGATTACAAACCTATCGACTGGTAATTCTACTTCAAGTAACTGAAATATCGTTTTGCAACTATGCGAAGACCTATGGATTGGATCTGGCCTTTTTCGATGGCTTTTGTTTCTAGATCATAAATTTTCTGCATGGCTTTTTCGGCACCAGGAAGCCCCGAGACATTCTTATCAAAATACCGGTATAAATACGGAACGGTAGTCGCACGGATATTTCCGAAATCACGCTCCATTATTTTTTGCATTTCTTTTCTGGTATGTAAGGCAGGTTCGTGGTGGTGGCTTTTCTTCCAACGCTCAAGCGCGTCTACTGGAGCAGTTGGTTCCTCCAGCGCTTCTTTTGTCGCCAATGTCGATAC
This sequence comes from uncultured Pseudobdellovibrionaceae bacterium, assembly GCA_964396165.1. Taxonomy (GTDB): domain Bacteria; phylum Bdellovibrionota; class FAC87; order UBA2466; family UBA2466; genus CALCZU01. Next base: position 33,127 of record CAYNEF010000034.1, on the reverse strand, counting down.
CAGGTCCACTAAATCGTAAAACCAGTTGGCCGTTTTTGCATCCACTTGTTCCACCGCAAAATCATCTACAAGAATTTTGCCCATTTCATTGAGCAATACTTTTACCCGGTTCAATGCAGAGTCGAGAGGGAAAATATGGTGCAAACTACTTGTAAATAAAACTGCGTCGTACGTATTTTCTGTACCGAACTCCATAATATCTGCAACATGGGCATCCACTCCCAAGGCTTTTGCGGCTTCAATACTTTCTGCACACTTATCAATCGCTGTAACCTGATAGCCCAGTTGCATGAGTTCATACGCAACTTGTCCTTTGCCACAACCAACTTCTAATATCTTGGCAGTTTGATTGGGAATAAACTCTTTTACAAAAGCGACAGTATGAAATGTTGCAACACTGTTTAAAATAACGACCTCTCCATTGATTGTTTAACTAAATAGTAACTAGCTGAAAGATCACAGGCAACCATTTTTCTGAAACACACAATAGATAAAATTCTGTGTCGATTGCCAGGGAGTACTATGCGAATCTTCCAGACACTTGATACAAGTAAAATACTTCGAGAACAATGCTTTTAAATCCGCATCCGAATACTGGGTGATAGGAAGACCGCTGCATTTTTCAGGACCGGTTTTAGAAAAGGTGCTTACAATCAAGTATCCGCCAGGTGCAATCGCAAGGTTTGCATTTTCTAAATAAGCCTCTACTTGATCCCTTTGGGTTAAAAAATGCAATACTGCTCTGTCATGCCACAACTGATAGCGTTCTGTCGGTTTAAATTTCGTAATGTCTGACTCGATGAATTTAACTAACTTTGATTTTTCCCCTAATCTCGTTTTCGCTTTCTCTAACGACGCAGAGGCAATATCGAGGACAGAAAGGTGAGTAAATCCCTTTGCCAAAAGATGATCTACCAATCGGGAGTCGCCTCCCCCAATATCGATGATGTTATCGTTTGGGCTAAGACCTAATTCAGAAATGAGTTCTAAAGATTTGGTAGGAACTTCCTAATACCAGCTGACTTCATTCTCAGATTTGCTACGGTATACTTTATTCCAGTAATCAGGATCCATGGATCAACTTTGAAATGGCGGAGAGAGCGAGATTCGAACTCGCGGAAGGCTTTCACCTTCACACGCTTTCCAGGCGTGCTCCTTCAACCACTCGGACATCTCTCCAAAAAAACAGAAATGGTTGTAAGTAGCGAAAGATTTAGCATAGGGTAACGTGTTGGTCTAGTTATTCATTTTGACCACCCCACCCTTTTTAAGCTAAGCTCACGGCCAACATGGGTAAGCTAGCTGATAAATTTGCAAAGAACGAGCGCGTCATAACGGCTGAAATCTCGCCCCCCAAGGGCGCCGGCATTAAAAAGCTGATTAAAAATGCGGAACTTTTAAAGCCGCACGTTGATGCCGTAAATATCACCGATTGCCAGCGTGCTTTAGTTAAAATGTCTTCGCTTGCGGCTTGCCGTGTGCTTTTAGACGTAGGTGTAGAACCTGTTTTTCAACTTACCTGCCGCGATCGCAATGGCATTGCCTTACAATCCGATCTGATGGGCGCAGGAGCACTGCAAATTCCGAATGTGCTTTGTTTAACCGGAGATCCGGTAAAAGTAGGCGACTCTCCTAACAGTAAATCCGTTTTTGAAGTGGAAGCAGTCGGGCTCTTATCCATTTTAAGAAAACTTCAGGGCGGAACTGACAACTCAGGCCAAAAAATGAATGCGGCAACCAAGTTTTTTGTGGGCGCGGTCGTAAATCCCACTACCAAAAGCAACCAACTGGATCGCATGACAAAAAAGATTGAATCCGGAGCGAAGTTTTTTCAAACCCAGGCAAATTATGATCTCGATGATTTTGCACTCTTCTTAGAACAAGCAAAAGTCATGAATACTAAAATCCTCGCAGGTATTTTGGTGCTGCACTCTTACGAAATTGCTTCTTATATCCACAAAGAAATTCCGGGAATTACTCTTCCTGATTCTTTACTGGAAAGATTTAAAAACTCTTCAAATGCCGAAGACACAGGAATTGATTTTGCGGTGGAAACCATGCTGAGACTCGAAAACCTCTGCCAAGGATTTCATCTGATGACTGTACGTAACGAAGAACTGATCCCAAAAGTATTGGAGCGCTATTATGCCAGAAAGTCTTAAACGCACGCCACTTTATGAATCCCATTTAAAATTAAAAGCGCGCATGGTGCCTTTTGCCGGATACGAAATGCCTGTGCAGTACACAGGTCTTCTGGAAGAAGCAAAAAACACGCGCTTAAAAGCAGGGCTTTTTGACGTGAGCCACATGGGACAATTCACTTTAAAAGGGACCAATACTCTTGAAAAGTTGCAAAAGCTTGTCACAAACGATCTCTCCAAAATGAAACAGGGACAAGCGCAATACAACATGCTCTGCAATAATGCGGGTGGTGTGATTGATGATCTCGTTGTTTATTTTAGAAGTGAAAAAGAAACTTTTATTTGCGTCAATGCTTCTAACCGCGATGTGGATTTCGCGTGGATGAAAGAGCATTTAAAAACGGAAGAATTCAAAGACATCAGCGATGAAACGGCACTGATTGCAATTCAGGGCCCCGAGGCCGAAGCCATTCTCATGAAGGCCTGCCCTAAGGAAACAGTCTTAAATTTAAAATACTATTGGGCAGTCGATACCATCTTATTTGGAAAGCCCTGCTTACTTTCCCGTACTGGTTACACGGGTGAAGACGGGTTTGAAATTTACATCGACAAAAAATACGCCACAGAAGCGTGGGAAAAATTATTAGAAGCAGGACAAGCCAATGGAATTATGCCTGTGGGATTAGGCGCGAGAGACACACTCAGACTGGAAATGGGTTATCCTCTACATGGTCATGAAATCTCCGACACAATTACTCCTCTTGAAGCCAATTTAGGTTGGGTAGTGAAGCTAGAAAAAACGATTCCTTTTTTTGGACAACAAGCACTGCAAAAAGAAAAAATTGAGGGATCACGACGTACCCTTAAAGCCTTTATTGTCGAAGACAGAAGAATTGCTCGAGGTGGTTTTAAAATCACAACCGAGGAAGGTACAGTGGTTGGAGAAATTACTTCCGGCACTCACAGCCCGCATGTGAACGCACCAATCGCGTTGGGCTTTGTCGATACAAAATATGCAAATGCGCTGAATTACAAAGTACAAGTCAGAACCGATTTGATTCCGATGAAGGTAACTACTCTTCCCTTTGTGCCTTCGCATGTGAAGAAAAACGCCCCCAAAGTCTGACATATTTCTGTGTAGGAAGTGTACAGACAGTTACGAGTGCTACATTTTACAGTAACTCTTTGGGATCAAACTCTTTTTAATACCTTCAAGGCAACAACGTAAATTTCACAGCCGTATTCTATAAAGCGGGGGGTGTATTCTACGTAGACAAGCAGTGGCACCCTCGTTGCATTTTATTAAAACATTCCGTATCGCGCTTAGTTTTTCCTTGGGGGACACACTGTGAAAACAAAAGTACTTATCTTCTCGTCTTTACTTACACTTACAAGCATTTCTCATGCAGAACCTCTATTAGGAGGGATTGTACAACATAATGTGCAAGCAAAATCCACGGCTCCAGTCATTTCTAATCCTGGGAAATTGCTTATGAAACTTTGTGGAATGGAGTTAAACCATTCAGATAGAGGCTTCACAATCAATCCACACATGGATTGTGAAACTTCAAAACCCGCTATTGAAAAATTCAATGCAGAACTGACCCACGCATTAGGCCTTGTGAAAGAAGCTAAAACAGAAGCAGAGGGATATGCAGCGATTAGTGCTTCCCTACACCATTTAATACAATCTAAAGACGGCGTAAAAAAAGAAATCAAAGAAGACAAATGTAGCGTCAACGACAATGTCGGAGAAGATATTTGGGCACGCGATGCAGATGCTGTCTTAACCGAAATCATTGATTCCAAAGATATTCAAAATACAGACATCAAAAAAATAGCTCAACTTGAAAAAATGGACACAGTAAAGCTGATGCAACCCAGAACCGATTCGAAAGAAGAAGAAATGCGTAAAGCAGTACTGGCGAGACGTTTAGCCATGTACGGCGAACAACTTCAAATTTCAGATAATTTGACAAAACAACTGATCGAATCTTTTTCTTTAAAAATGGGGGAAGCTGCAAAAGCTAAAATCGAGACATCCCGCAAAGAAGCTGGTGTGATTCTCGCACGCTTTTTAGATTCCATGAGTCCCATGCAGAAACAAGAATTAAAGCATTTTGCAAATTCCTTCGCTGCTTCGAGTGTGGATAAAGACTTTAAACAATCCGTTCAACTTGCGATGAACAACTGGTCTATGGGTTTAGTGGACGCAAAACCAGAAGTAAGTACAGATGGTTGCTTCACGTCTGAAAATCCAAGTCTAGCTCAAGTAAAAGCAGGTTTTTTGGAAGGGATGCAAAAAGTAGTTGCCTCTAACCGCGAAGATTTCTGGTCGACGGTAAAACAGGCATCTGAAGGCGATCTAACCGCAAAAGAAAAACTGCAAAAAAAATGGGGAAAAAGTCTTCCGGCCTATATGGAAAGTTTGAAAGCAATGGCAGCTAAAGGCAGCGAACAGGAAGAAGCAAAAGCCTTAAGTAGCCTTAACTTAATCACGAAAGCTTTAGGAAACACTACTACTGAAAAGCCAGGACAAGAAAGCGTAACTAAAATTACCGTTCAGAATTTAAGTGGAAAAGAACCGAAAGAAATCGATGTAAAAACAAAGCTTGATTCAAGTGATAAAACCAAAGCAAGCGAAATTGCCTGGGATTCCAACTTAAGAAATGCTGAAATCGTAAAGGGTAAGACTCCAGAAATTCAAACTCAAAAACAGGAAGTAAAGCAAACGGCCGAGAAGAAAGAAGAAACGAAACAGGAACAAAAAGACGAACAAGCTACCGGTGAGAAGAACGACATTGATGCTCAAAAACAAAACCCGGGCGCACCAGATATTTCGGTGCAGGCAAAAGTGTTTGCTGACTTGATGGCAAAACACTCAGAGGCAGCAATGATGATTTTTAAAGAGGAAGTAAAAGACTTCTTACAGAAACCTGAAAAATGGGAAATGTACAAAAGTGCTTCTGACTTATCCGCAGTTACGGATTACATGTTAAAAGCGCATCCGTACTTTTCAGCACTGAATAAAGGTATGTTGAATGATCTGACGACAGAAGCACGCGCTGAAATCAGAGAAATCTTAAAGGCAGATATTAAACCAGTACAAGCTACCAGCACTCCAAAGCCTGTGGTCGTTAGAGCTCAACTCATTCCTCAGCAGACAAATTTAAGTGTGGGGAGAAACCAAGCCATTCAACAGGGATTCGGTGCGATGCAAGCAAACCAAAAGATTATCGCAAATCCCTCACCGACTTTTAACGCTCCAGAATTATCACAGCAACTTAACAACCGTGCACTTCATAATGATGCGATAAAAATGGAAAAAGAGCGTGCTGAAATATTGGCAAAAATCACTCAAATGCGTGCTGACGGCGCTACTGACAAAGATGTAGAAGAATTACATCAGAAATATGTTCAGCTTCAAACTCAATTACAAAACAATACCGCCGCACAGGTAAACGCAAATGCACCGATTACTCCTGTCCCTGTTATTACTCAGAAGGCAAAACAAACAATTCCTGTGATTCAGATACAAAGCCCGGTAATTCAAGTTCCGGTTAAGCAGGCGCCTCAAGTACAGCAAAAGCGCTTACCTATTCCCCCACTCGCTGGGGAGCGCGGTGAAGTGAAGGGCTTAAACGAGTTATTAGGATCTGATAAAGAACCTACTCTCTAATTAGTTTTTTTAAAAATAGTACCTACCCCACACGCAGTGGCCTGCTTCGATGCAATCCGCTGTGATGCCCTGAGCAAAGTGTCGTCAGATTCTCTAAAGTATTAGTTCCTCCCTTTGCAAGCGGCTTAATATGATGAATTTCTAAATAGCGTGTATTCTCGCAACGAGTCCCGTCTTGGTAGTGATGGGAACATCTTCCCTTGTCTCTTAATTGCACCGGATGTTTTAGCGACGCTGGCAAAGTGATACGACCCGAACGAACCTTTACCGATTTTGTTCCCGGGACAAAATTGCGAGTCGCCTTACGAATCGGATCGTGTTTTTCACGAAGTTCGCTTGCCATGTGAATAAGCGTCTCAGAAAGAGATAAGCTGCAGTGTCTCTTCTTTGCATAAAAGTCTCGAAGGAACTTAAGATCTTCAGCTAATTCCTTGTTCATCACTATCTTTAACTCTTCTAAGTCGGTTGTTAGCACTCTTACCCTTTCTTTGGGGATGGCATCTGGGTGAATGCGCTTAATCTCTTTTTCTAACTCGCGTTTAGAGAGAGATTGCGCGAGAGATAAGAGGTCTGCTTTATTTTCTTCTGTTATCACACGCGATACTTGAGTCGCATTGCTTAGAGTAAGTTTTTCTTCTTTGATGAGTTGTTTTATTTCTGGGATGGTTTGGCTTTTTCTTGCCACACTGGTTAACGAGTATGCGACGGCGTCAGAGAGTCTTAAGCCTTTTGTGCAATACACGTGGAGACTTGGGTAGCCGAGGCTAAGATAGGCGCGCGTCTGGCTATTTTGCATGAGTAAGTTGATAATTTCAAATTCAGCGTTTTTGTAGATCTTGACTGCTTTTAGGGTTTGTTCGTGCAAATGTTTAGGGGAGATCATTTTCGTACTCCTATCGTCGATAAGTTAGGTGTTTTATGCATTGGATTTATCGCGTTGGCAAGCGGAAAATTGTAGTTTTATCGTCGATATATATTTTTTTGTCGCTTGATTCATAGAGTACATAAACTGATCTACTTACGATGAAATTCCTGAAAAGGAACTTTGTACCTGCGGAGCACAACAACATCCATGGAATAAGCATGTGTACTGACTGTATACACTTTTCACAATTTGTAATTATGAAGAAAATCTCTAACCTACTGTAATTCAGAAGATTTCTAAATTGTGTCCATTGCACTCAACTGGAATACGGTTTGCACTATTTTCAGTACAGATATTTGTTTAAGAGAGAAAGAGACACCTATGATTCAACAAAATAAGGTCCGCATTAGCGTATTACTGCTTTTAACCTATTTCGCTTGCGTTCCATCCATACGTAGCTATGCGGATGAACCAGCAAAGCCTGTGAGAAACGCAGGACATATAAAAGCTGACTTAGAAGCTATAGATAAAGAAGAAGCTACTGTTTATAACGAAGACGAGCCAGACCAATCTAAAGTAGCAGACATAAATAAACGTCGTGAAGCATTGCAAAACGAAGAGAAATCTATTCAAGCTAAGGCAGTTGCTGCTGCGACAGGAAATGAAAATCCAGATCCTGATGCAACTAATGCTATTCAAGCACTTTCCAAAGGCCTCAAGACTGAGGGCGATGAGTTTGAAGCAGTGGCGACAGAAGCACTTGGAACAATTTCTGAAGCTGTAGGAAAAAATCTTCTAAATAAAGATAATAAAACCTTTGAAATGCTTGGCTTGAATGAAAAACAAATTTCCGTCATGAAAGCAGCTATTATTTCCAAACACGGCACCCCTACTCAACTAGCAGAGATATTAAAATCAGCAAAACCCGACTCGAAAGAATATAAATTTGCAGCTAAAGGGATTGCAGACAAATATGACGCTGCAAAACAAATCAAGGGGAATATATTACCCAGAAGTCCGCTTGAAATTCCTGGCAAGTCTATGGAAGAAAGTAAATTACTTGCATTGCAAGCCAACGAACAAATGCAGATAATAAAAAACAATTCCAAAAATCCTGAAGTTCAAGATGAAGCCGCAAAAAAACTAGGTCAAATCATGGCTACAGCGTCCACTAAAGATACTGCTCACTCAATCACTCTTAAGGAACGACTCACAAAAGCTGAATTTTCAGGAGAGTTTGCAAAAATGCTAGGGATGACTATTACCGCTGCCGATGGGAAAGAAAAACCTACTCCGACTTTATCTGAAGAGCCTAGAGCTAAACCGGCATTAAGTGCAAAATACAATGAAGGGTTTAATTCTATCCAAAGAGCACCGAATCCTCCGCCCCCACCACCTCCTCCTGTACAAACTCCCGCTTCACAAACTGCACAGGCAATGTTTCCTATTACTAAAGAGCAAGTGGAAAAAGCAAAACATTCTAATCCGTCTCGATATCAAACAGATACGCAATATGCACAAGCTATTAAACCAGGCGGCGAAGTATACCGTCAGGTATTTAGCCTTAAAGAAGGACAATCTTCTAAATTGGAGAGTATGACAGGCATGCGCACTACAGTAGGAGACAAGCAATTTGCTTACGCTAGAACAGACAGAAATACTGATGGAAGCGTAAGTCATATTTATAGGAATGAGGATGGTTCTTTATACATTTGGAATAACAAACGTGGTGGTTTTGGTTCAGTGATCGCTACCACAGAAAGAGGTCAAGCTAGCTCGCACGCTGTTGGCGAAGGGAACCTTGCCGATTTCTTAATTACACAAAATAGTAATAGTGCGATTCCTAAGTGGAATTACAATACAGGGTTCCAAAATAATGTAACAATCCCGCTAACTCAAAACACTCAGTACCGTGCACCACAAGCACGTGCACGTCTTATGCGTTTCCGACGATAATTGTTCCCGGGAACAATCCCCAGCATACACTCTGCGTATACACGTATACTCGCGCACAATTCATGGCCCTGCCCTTGCAGTCCTAATCCCTGTTGATGCGGAAGCAGTATAGTATACAGGTGGTGTTGATATGAATAAGCAGACGATCTTTTTGACAGTGATTCTTTCCCTAACCAGTTTAAGCCTAACAGTGAAAGCAGAACAACCAGAACACGGTGTTGGAACTGTCGACACAACAAAGCAGCGCGCTGAAGCCGACATCCAACTCTCTAAAAAAGCAGTCGATTTTATTTCTTCCTACTTCTGGATGCCCTCCAACAAAGTCGAAGAAAAATACGGTAGAAAAATGCCCCAAGCGATGGATAAAGCCATGAGCGGCGATGAAAGTGAAATTGCCCCTATGCTTGCTAAACTCATGGGAACCATCAATACCAAACAAGCAGAACGCCTGATTTTAGACGCATCCGAAAAACGCGCAGAAGAATTAAAAAAAGAAACTCGCGATGAAAGATACATCGGCCTCATGGACAGATTCATCTGGGCGACCTTAAAAACCGTTCCCACTCTTCCTGATTTAGACAAAGACAAAAAAGACGAACTCACGGCCCTTGGCAAAAATGAAAAAGCCGATGCTTTCGGAAAAAATTTCGATACCGACATGGCAAAAATCAAAGAACAAAACGACATCACGCTTGAAAAATTAAAACAAGCGGGTGAAGGCAATAAAGAAGCGGTCAAATGGATTAAAGAAAATCTCGATCAAACTACACTTTTAAAATGGGCAGAAGGCCAAAAGAAAAACGGCAATACCCAAGCCGCAGAAAAAGTGGTCGATGCAGTCGCCCTAAAAGTCGGAAACCAAAAAGTGCTCGACATGAAAAACGGAAATGAAACCCAGCGCCTTTTCTTAGGAAATGACAAAGCTTCCTTAAGTAAAGCATTGGATGGTTTGTTTAACAAAAGCGCCTCAAAAGGTTTCGGTTCCTCCGTTGTCTCGTACGAACCACACCCTGGGACCCCGAACAAATCGTGGTTCATCAATGACAATGGCGAATTTACAGCGGGTGCTCCAGCAGGATTCGTAGCACCACCACAGCAACCAGTGTCAAATATACAACCAAGTACGACCGCGACTGCTTCTACAAATAAAGGCGCAACTTCAACAGCAACGCCTTCTCAAAACAGTAACGCAAACTTTTCCAAGTTCATGGCAATCGTACAAAGCAAAAACTGCAAAAGCTGCCACTTGGAAGGCGACGGCTTTTCAGGAACTTCTTTCAGCAATTTACAAATCAAGAAGCTGGGAAAACCCCGTCAACTTTCCTCCTTTATGAAAGAAGTGGATGGTTTTATGAAAGGCGTTTTCTCTGACGAAGAACGAGCCCAGTTAAAGCAGTACGCAGCGGGCAATTAACTCACAGCATTATACTTTCTGATATTTTCTTCTAAAAGGGTTGACTAACCTTTCAGATTTCTTATGGTATGTCCTGTTTAAATGTAGTTGTGAAAGGGAATGCCTTCCCAAACAACAACATCAACGGAGGACAGATGGCTATTCCCAAGGGGCTTTACTACACCAAAGAACATGAGTGGGTGCAACTTGAAGACGACGTTGCAACAGTGGGGATTACCGACTTTGCGCAAGAATCCTTAGGCGATATCACCTACGTCCAACTTCCCAAAGAAGGCGAAGTCATTAAAAAAGACGATCCATTCGGCGTTGTAGAATCCGTAAAAGCAGTGAGCGATTTGTATAGCCCTGTTTCTGGAAAAGTCGTCGAAGTAAACCAGCCCGTTTTAGATGCCCCCGAACTTGTGAACGAAGATTCTTACGGCGAAGGCTGGATGATCAAAATCGAGATGAGCGACACAGCAGAAATAAAAGATTTGATGAACTCAGAAGCGTATAACGAATACGTAGAGGAAAAATCCTAAAGATGCCGTCAATCCCACTTACTCCTGATGAAGAGAAAAAAGTTTTAAAAGTCCTTGGGCTGCAAAACACGGAAGATCTTTTTTCTACCGTTCCCCCAAAGATTCGTGAAGCAGCAGACTTTAAAATAGAATTCGGCGAAGGGTACGATAATTCCGGCCGCGGCTTGACCGAACACGAACTCAGAGTCTTTTTCGGAAAGCTCGCAGATCAAAATGCTTCTTCTGGAAAATATACGCACTTTTTGGGCGGAGGCATTTACGACAACATCGTACCTGCTATTGTGAATCAGCTGGTATTAAGAGGCGAATTTCTTACTTGTTATACGCCCTACCAACCTGAAATCAGCCAAGGGACATTACAATACATTTTTGAATTTCAAACGATGATGTGCCGATTGACCGGGATGCCCATTGCCAATGCGTCCATGTACGATGGCCCGACTGCGACTGCAGAAGCCGTTTTGATGGCACAACGTTTATCCACCACTAAAACAGAAAATGTTTTGATCGCAGGCACTTTGTCGCCTGAGTATAAAGAAGTCATCAACACCTTCTTGTACGGCCATGCAAAATTACCTTTAGAAGTACCCTGGAAGTCTGACAGCACAGTGGACATCGACGCCCTTTCAGCAATGCTGAAAGAACACAAGCCCTGTGCTTTTGTCGTGTCTTATCCCAACTATTTTGGAAGTCTGGAAGATTTAGCAATCATTAAACAAAAATTGCCAGACGACTGCTTGATGATTGTAGCAGTGCCAGATCCTTCAGCACTTTCATTGTACGAAGCTCCAGGGAATTTTGGAGCGGATATTGTGGTCGGCGAAGCGCACCAATTTGGAACTCCGATGTTATTCGGCGGCCCGCATGTAGGTTTTTTCACTACCCGCAAGGAATACTTAAGACAGATGCCCGGACGTGTGTGTGGTGAATCTGTCGATGCCAAAGGCAACCGTGCTTACACGTTGACTCTATCGACGAGAGAGCAACATATTCGCCGCGAAAAAGCGACGTCTAATATTTGCACAAACCAAGGGCTAATCGCACTTCGCACTACCATTTATTTAAGTTTCCTCGGCAAAAGCGGTCTTGTGAATTTGGGTGAAACCAACCAATCTCTTTTTGATTATTTAAAACACGAATTAAAGCGCGTTGGTATCCCAATGCAATTTCCGGATAGCGTTTGCTACCGCGAAGGGGTCTTTCGAGTACCTAATTTAAGTGCCCGCTATAAAAAAGCACTGGCAGAAAAAGTAGTCCCTGGGATCCCGCTTAAAAAATATTTTAAAGACGAAGCTTTTTCCAATTCCCTTTTGATTACTGTTAATCCGAAGCACACTAAAGCCGACTTGGACAAATTAGTGGAGGAACTCTCCCGTGATTAATAAAGCAACTCAAGGATTGGTATTAAAAGAAGGAACAATTTTCGAACGCTCTGAAAAAGGGCGTGTGGGGTTTGAACTTCCTCCCCTTACCGTTCCCAAAACGCATGCGGCAAAATTTGCCCGACAAAATCCGGTGGAACTCCCTGAAGTCAGCGAACTGGATGTCGTAAGACATTTCACTCGTTTGTCATCTTGGAACTACGCAATTGACTTAGGTACTTTCCCGCTCGGTTCTTGCACGATGAAGTACAACCCGCGCATCAATGAAGAAATGGCAGCGCTTTCCGGTTTAAGTGACATTCACCCAGAACTTCCGATTGAACTTTGCCAAGGTGCTTTGGAAGTTATGTACCGTTTGGAAAAAACGTTGTGCGCGATTTCCGGTTTAGACGAAGTGTCCTTGCAACCTGCAGCAGGTGCGATTGGGGAATTTACCGGTCTTTCTGTCATCAAAGCTTTCCACGAAAAACACGGAAGCCAAAGAAAATATGTTTTAATTCCTGACTCAGCTCACGGCACTAACCCTGCCAGCTGCACTCTTGCTGGTTACGAATCTGTCACTTTAAAAAGCGGCGAAAACGGTTATGTGAGTGTAGATACGGTAAAAGAAGCGATTGAAAAATATGGCCGCGAAGTCGCAGCTCTCATGATGACAAACCCCAATACCTTGGGTCTGTTTGAATCAAATATTGCGGAGATTGCCGATCTTCTCCATGGCATTGGCGCGCAACTTTATATGGATGGCGCTAACATGAATGCCATAATCGGCATCGCAAAGCCCAAAGACATGGGTGTCGATGTCATGCAATATAATTTGCACAAGACATTTTCCACACCACATGGTGGCGGTGGCCCGGGCGCAGGACCGATTGCGGTAAGAAGCCACTTGGCGCCCTATCTTCCCAACCCCAGGATTAGATTTGTCGACGGTAAATACGCGATTGAAAATTTAAGTGAATCTGTGGGCCGAGTAAAATCCGGATACGGGAATTTTGGCGTGATGGTACGTGCGCTGACTTACATCTACCACCATGGTTCAAACGGATTAAAACGCGTCAGTCGCGTAGCTGTTTTAAATGCTAATTACGTAAAAAAACGTTTATCGGAAAAATACGAAGTCGCGCGTAGTACTCCCAGCTTCCATGAATCTGTCATCACAGATGCGCGTCAGCAAAAAGAATTTGGCGTAAAGACATTGCAGATTGCAAAAGCCCTGATTGATTATGGCTTTCATCCGCCCACAGTTTATTTTCCCCTGGTTGTTCCCGGCGCTATGCTCATCGAGCCCACAGAGACAGAATCTCTGCGCGAACTGGATGAACTGGTCGACGCCTTTTTAGATATAGCGGCGCGGATTGAAAAGGGAGAGAAGTTTGACAACGCACCAACAAAATCAATCACTGGAAAGGTGGACGAAGTGGGAGCGGCTCGCAAGCCAATCCTCTCACTGGACGATCGCGCTCACTGACGGGTGGTATGCGATTTGTCTTGTCTGTCTTTTAGTCACTCAATTTGTGATGGGCGCAAAAATGCCCTTACAAGAAGATGAGCTCTATTATTGGGCCTGGGCGCAAAACCTGCGTCTGAGTTATTTTGATCACCCTCCGATGGTCGCATGGATGATCCGTGCAAGCACTTCTGTCTTTGGCAATAATCCTTTTGGGGTTCGCTTTTTTGCGTGTGTTTCCACATTCATTGTTCTTTTTACTCTTGGTAAATTGTGTCGCACGAAAAACCTGCTCTCTTGGGTGATTTTAACGCCTCTGATTTTCTTTGGCGGCATCATGATGACGCCCGATGTTCCGTTTCTTTTATTTTGGGCATTGTATCTCGCGTGGTTTATTCCCCTGATGGAAACTTTTTTTGGATGGGGAGATGATCCAGTAGCACGTGTGTACAGAAGCCAACCTGTTTCTGTATGGAGATGGGTTCTTGGAGGACTCATCTTGGGTCTTGGATTTTTAAGCAAGTACACAATGGCTTTTTCAGTCATCTGCGGCTTTTTCGTCTTGTTCACGAAAGTAAGAACTCAAGCGTGGTGGAAAGGGTACTTGCTCCATCTTGTTATCGCTGGTCTTTGTTTTCTACCTGTTCTTTATTTTAATTACCAACATGACTGGGCCTCGTTTCGTTACCAGTGGGGACACTCTAACGAACCTGCAGCCTTTAGACACTTGTGGGATTTTATTGGAACACAGTATCTCCTTGTAGGCGGCTTACCCTTTTTAATGCTGCTTTGGGTACTATTCGCGTTTGGGACTTTAAAAGACAACGCACGTTTTTATACTTCCATTGTATTTTTCGTTTTGCCCTTAAGTTTCTTTCTCTATAAAGCAACTCACAATTACCTGGAAGCAAACTGGGCATTGATGGCGTATTTAAGTTTTTGGATTGTGGCAGAGAATCTGTACTCCCACAATACCATCGGCTTTATCGGAAACGGATTGATTTTAGTTGGCTTTATCCCGCCTGTAATTGCGACACTTGCTTTGTTTGTACACTTCATCCACCCCTTAAGCTTTATCAAACCTCATCAAGATCGCTTAGGGAAAATAAAAGCGGTGTACCATGTCATGGAAGCGGTTGCAGAAGATATTCGCATCAACGAAGTCACGGAAAAAGTGTTTCTACCCAAGTACCAAATGGTCGCAAATTTAAGGTACTGGGGAATTCCCAATGCAGAGCAACTTTACCCACCGGGTCGCCCGAGTACTTTTACGCTTGAAAGACAGGACGCCTGCGCTGAATCGTCGATACTTTTTGTTGCAGAGACAATGGATGAAACACCGGAGCTCTCCTGTTTTAAGTCTCGTGACCTCTTAAAGGAATACCCTCTCAACGTCAGAGGAGAAACCCTGTCCAATTACTATCTTCTCAAGTATTATAAGTAATAGATGAATCCCTTTGCCCTCACCTTTTGTATTTTACTTTTTTTAGTCGAGGTCTATTCGGTAATCCCTGCAAAACTTCCTGTGAAGTTTGAGAAAAAAAGCAATTACATTTCTGGAATCATCCACGTACATTCTGAATACTCGGACGGTGGGGGAACAGTTGAGGAAATTGCACAGGCGGCCAAAGATGCCGGGCGAGATTTTGTCGTCTTAACGGATCACAATGTTTCCACTGCCCGAAAAAATGGCAAAGAGAAAAATTACTCGGGCGTAGACTTATTTGTCGAAATGGAAGCATCGACGCAAGCAGGACACAGTATTTCTTTCTATTCCGCTTCTGAAGCCAAAGACGCGTCCGATGTAGAAATTAACAAGCTCAGTTACCAGCATTACATGGGAGAAAAAACGGCGAAAGATTTTTTCATAGCGATTGCGCATCCAAGTAACGTGAAAAACCCTTGGTTAAGACTCGATCGTTACGGCGAAGGCTATGAAGTCATGAATTTCGACAGTGTTTGGCAGCGAGAGCTTTCAGATTCTCTTTTTAGTTTTGCAACGACTGTATTTCTTGCGCCGTTAAATCCTTACTTGTCGAGTTTGCGGTTTCTGGATTTTTATCCCAAAGATCTCACGGTCTGGGACAATATGAATTTATCTGCGGATGCAAAACACTTTGGAATTCTCGCACACGATACACACTCCAAATTGAAATACAGCAAAGATGGCTATTTGCGCTGGCCCGATTATTTACAAACTTTTAAATTGGGCAGCAATCTTGTTTTCTTAAAAGAGCCCTTGGCTTCTGACTTTAACGATCGCAAAAAACAAATCTACTCTTCCATCAGGGAAGGAAGACTGGCGATGGTTTTTGATGTGGTTCATCCGTACGATGGAATAGATTATTTCATTCAGTGTGGAGATAAAAAATACCAAAGCGGGGATGAAATTCCTGCTAACTCCCAGTGTCAGTTGAGTCTTCTTTTCCCGGAAAGTTTTCCTTACGAGCGCGTCATTCGTATTTTGAAAAATGGCGAAATCTACAAAGAGATAGTTACCAAAAGCCCTACCCTCAGTGAAAAAATCGAAGGATCAGGTACTTACCGCACTGAAGTCTGGGTCAAAGGCCACTCCCTATTGCGCATCGCACTACACCGAGAAGTTCCCTACGTCTTCTACAATCCTATTTACTTCCGTTAGCCCTCGATTTTTTCAAAGTAAAAACCGATAAGTTCTTATGATTAAACACCTTTGGGCTCCGTGGAGAATGGAGTTTATCAAGCAGGATAAGGACAAGCACTCAGGCTGTATTTTCTGTGCCCTTCTTCTTGAAAATAAAGACAAGAATAATTTGATTCTCCACCGCGCCAAACACAATTTTGTGATCTTAAACAAGTATCCTTACAACAATGGACACTTGATGGTCGTACCTCACAAGCACACGAATGATTTAAAAGATCTCTCGTTAGAAGAAATGTCAGAGATGATGGAATTTGGAAGGCACGCGGTAGAAGCCTTAAAAGAAAGTTATAAAGCGGAAGGCTATAACCTGGGAATGAATCTGGGACAGGCAGCGGGTGCTGGTATAAAAGAACACCTGCACTTGCATATTGTGCCTCGTTGGAATGGGGATACGAATTTTATGCCAGTCATTGGAGATGTAAAAGCAATGCCGGAACATTTGGAAAAAAGTTTTGAACATTTAAAAGTATATTTTGGGAGGCTGAAATGAAGGGGTTAAGAATCATACCTGTATTCTTATTTTTAATTATTTGCACTTACGGAGGTACACTCTTTGTAAAAGCAAATGGGGACGAGGTGATAATCAACTTAGGAAGTTATGTTTCACCTCCTACGGCAATCGGCTTTGTCGTACTAACAAGTATGCTCATCGGAATGATTCTCTGTGGTTTTTTCTGCAGTGCTGAAATCATGTCTCTTTACATGCAAAACAGAAGACTAAAACGCCGCTTGGAACTCTTACCGAAGAAAATGGCGAAAGAAGCGGGAACACAGGCAGACAAAGTGGAATCGCTTGAGGCCCGCACTCAAAACCGCTTTACTTAAGCAAGGTCAAATCGGATGAACCTAAGTTTTTTAAATCTTTCTCCTTCTAAAGAATTATTTAAAACACTTCTCATGCATTTTTCCGTTTCGAAGTTTGAATCACTTCATGAACTACTGGAAGATCAGGCGGAAAAAAATCTTATCACCGTACAAATCACTACGCTTCAAGACTTAGCACAAGTTGTAAAATTAAGAGCAACGTATCCGCAGGCATGGATTGCACTTGTGTTAAATGGCAAACAGCTTGAATCCAAACTCTATTCGAAAATTCTCAATCTGGAAGAAAAAAACGATGTGTGGCTTTTGGAAAATTGGGAAGCAACGATCTGGTTCTCTTTGGAGCGCTGGTTTCAGCACCAAAAACTATTGAATGAAAACCATAAGATTAAAAGAAATTTTAAAAAACTTGCAGACAAAACAGAAACTCTCGTAAAGCGTTTCGAGCATAATTTAAATGTAGTAGAAAAAATTCAACGCACGCATTTACCTAAATCCCACTCTTCCCTTTCGGGAGTCAATATATCGGCGAAATATATACCGGCTCTTGGCAAAGGCGGCGATTATTACGATATTTTTGAGTACTCTGACAATAGAAGGATTGGGATCTTACTCGCAGATGCTTCGACGCACACAATGGCTGCGGCTCTTCTTTCGGTGCTCTTTAAGTTGAAAGCCGATGACTTTACTTCCTCTTTTCACAGTTCTCGCGCTTTTGTGACACATGTATGCGAGGAACTGGAGCTCTGTAAATCCAAATCCCTGGCCCCCATGTCGTTCTTTTATGGCATATTAGATCGCAACTCACTGACCTTTGATTTTACTACTGCCGGCAATATTGCTCCCCTAGTCTGGAGAAACGGCAAAGCCTTAGACTTACATGATTGCAAAAACCCGCCGCTGGGAACTTGTGCCTCTTTTCCCTATAGAGAAGTAAAAGTAGATCTCACACCTGGCGACATGCTCGTCATGCACACGGATGGGTTAAACGCTCCCTTGGAACAAAAAGGCAAAGGAGCAAGAGAACAAGTAGTATCGCTCTTAAAAAATGGAGACAAAAGAGATCCCATTTCCCTACGCAATGACTTTTTGGGCATGATTGAGGGTTACCGCAGTCGAAAACGTTTAAAAGACGATCTCACCTTTTTAAATCTCTCTATCGATGAGCGCGCGATGTATTTAGCCAAGTAAGTGCTAAAAAAACCAATAAACTTCACGCCACTTACGGCAAAAACTTTTCTGTGATTTCGGTGGCGCCGACGATAAATTTCTCCGGTTTTCCCTCTACCCAAGAAGCAAATTCATCTCCGTAGTTTTTTGAAAGAACTTGACCGGACTGCCCGCCCGGGTGGTTGTAGATACTTTTATCAAAATCTGCCAAATCGACACTCATGCGGATAGAAGCACCATGATTGGGTTTATTTACTCTGGGTACGAGTTCATCCCCTGAGAGTTCTGATTCCGGCATATCCAGATACTGCGAAATAAACTTAGGAAGTGCCTGACTAATGGGATGTCTTACAACAGCATGGTTCACAGTGCCCCAACGAAGCGTTTTTAATTCGTCGGGAGTTTTGACCATTTCTTTAGCAAGGTTCACTGCCACCTGCACAAGGCAATCATTATAGTCTTTGTATTTAGCAGACAATAAATGCATCGGCTGTTCTGAAAGCATTACTTTCACAGGAGTATCTTTTTCTAAAAGCTCCATCATATTGCTTTCGATAGTTTTGGGAACAATGCCCACAACCATCGGACCAATCAATTCTGACAATACTTCAAAGCGAAAACGTTTGAGAAAAGGATACGCAGCTGAATTCACATCCAATTTTCCGTCAAATGTCTTAATGACTGAACCAATTGCTTCTTGCCAGTTTTTATCGACAGGAGTCTCTGACATTTTGCCCAAAGATTCGACCAGTCTGTCACGGTACCAAAGATGCGTATGAGAGGTGATGTCGTTTTGCAGCGCGAACATATTTTCGACTGTCCAGTCTTTGGAGTCTTTTAATACTTCTTCGATGCGGTACGCGCGAGGAGAAAGCATCCAGTTGCTTCCCCATTTATAGGTATTCTCGTCGATAGGCACCTGACGTTGATTCCCGTTAGCGACATACCCTTCAGGTGGGTTCACTACTTTTGGATGCTCGCTAAAATCATAGTACCCTCTCCAATCATGTGTGGCATCGCGCGCGGTAGGAACTCTGCCATCCATGCCGGATTTTTTGGGTACTCTACCGACAAGCGCCCAGGCAATGTGGCCGTCTTTATCGGCTGTTACAAAATTTTGCGGCGGCCCAGCCCACAAAGTGACTGCCTTTAATGCCTCATCGACATTTGCTGATCGGTCTAAATCATACACATCCAGTTCCTTTAGCACGTCTGGATCACGGGCGGCCCATTGCAGGGCATATTCTTTTCCGTTAAATTCTTTGATAGGTCCCCAGACAGTTTCGCGTATGGTTTCAGAGATCGCGTCCTGTTTTTTTACAACATAAGTTTCACTGCGCATTTGAAAAGGCATTTCTTTTCCATACGCCATATAGGTATTTTCCGTGCTGCCTCGTTCGATGGGGACATAATCGACATTATCGACTGCTGGAGTAGTAAAAGACCAAGCAGCATTTTTGTTACTGCCTATCACAACGCCTGGAATTCCTGGAAACGATACTCCTAAAACATAAAATCCATTTGCGATAAGTTCATGGCGGTACCAGATGTTCGGAACCATGTGGCGGATATGTGGATCCCCCGACAAAAGAGGTTTGCCACTTTTTGTGCGAGTACCAGCAACAGCCCAAGCGTTGCTGCCCGTGATCGTACGCGTCTCTGTAATGCGTGGGATGTCGTTCGATGCTGTTTTTGCACGTACATTGAAAAGTTCAGGGCCTGGCACCTTAGGAAGAGCAGGAGGCGTAAGTTCTCGTATCATCGGGGCATCAAAGAACCCATACTCAGGAGTCAGAAAATCCACTACTTCTTTGGGAAGTTTTTCGTAGAGTAACCCCCAAGCAAATTCGACTTCGTTCGTGGGATGATTCAACGTATTATAAAGATTCAAAGCAACGAGTACTGTGTCACGTGGCTTCCACAGTTCTGGTTTGTATCTTAAAAGTTTTGTTTCCCAGGGCATCGGGCCTTCGTTGATAAATGCATTTACCCCGGCAGCATAAGCTTCTGCGCGCACGAGTCTTTCTGGTAACATTTTTGTAACTGCTTGATCGGCAATTTGCTCTAGTCCGTAAAAGCGCATGGTCTTATCCATTGCCAATGCTTTTTCACCGACGATTTCTGCTAATTTGCCGGAACTCTGTCGTCTAAGTAAATCCATTTGAAAAAGACGCTCTCTTGCGACGACATACCCTTGTGCGAAGAGCATGTCTTCTACAGTTTCTGCCTTGATGGAGGGAACGCCTTTAGCGTCGAAGGTGACTGTGACGGGGGCCTTTAACCCTTTGAGTACTTGCTCCGCTTTGTGTTTTGGCGTGCTGCTCCATAACACTCCCATCAAAAGCGCAGGGAGAAGAAAGAGAACAAAAATAAAGCCCAGGACAAAGTAGCTTAAACGTTTTTTCATTCTGTTATTTTGAAGTGAATGCATCTCTCACGCAAGTTGTTATGCGTAACGCGGGGGGGTGGGTTCTTCTCTGGATTTGTAGTTCATCCACCTCCCCAAAGCATGGACAAACAAATTTTTCAGATCTATCGTTTCTCCATGCATACAAAAATCTCCCTGCTTTTTATTCTTGTGGCCCTTTCGGCTCAGGCAAATTCGCTTCCTAAACATTGGGTATGCGGCCCGTTCAAAGCAAATACCGGTAACCCGATTATGCGAGTCGAATACCTTCCTCAAACGGATGAATTGCAATTGACGCTAGAGGAAGACTGGACCAAAGAATATGGAAGTTTGCCGAAAGGAAAATACACGACTCCTTCTCACCCCTCTTCTTCCGGTGCTTCACGCTACGTGCATATGGATGTCACTCGGTATTTCCCCTACCCGCACAAGCCTGAAATCCCAGCCTATCTTTCCTTTAGTCTCTCTTACACAGCAAGTGCATTTATTTCAGAAATTTACATCCTTTACGCCGATCCGGAAAACCCATACGTCGCAAATACGCTTGCCGAATATCTCTGCGAAGCCTATTAATGGTGGATGACGGCCGACTTCGAAAATTTAAAAGGTACCGTGGAACGCATCACGTACCACAACGAAGAAAACGGCTATAGTGTTCTTAAAATAAAATCCAAACAGCACAAAGATCTGATCACACTTGTCGGAAACACCGCAAAAATTTCGACAGGAGAACTCATCGATGCCAATGGCAAATGGGTGCAGCACAAAGAATTTGGAATGCAGTTTAGCGCAAACAGCATTCAAACGCTTACTCCTACAACGCTTGAAGGCATCGAAAAATATTTAGCAAGTGGCATGATCAAAGGTGTCGGCCCTCACTACGCAGGGTTACTCGTCAAAGCATTCGGCATGGAAATCTTTGAAGTGCTCGACAATAATCCCGAAAAATTAAAAAACATCCGAGGAATTGGCCCAGCAAAACGCAATCAGATTGCAGAAGCCTGGACCAAACAAAAAGCCATTCGTGACATCATGGTTTTTTTGCAATCTCACGGGGTGGGAACCGCAAAGGCTGTCCGCATTTACAAAAAATACGGCGAAAAAGCTGTCGAAAGAGTCAAAGAAAATCCTTACCAGCTTGCAAAAGATATTAACGGCATTGGGTTTAAAAGTGCCGATCAAATTGCAACAAATATGGGAGTCGCAAAAGATTCTATTTTAAGAGCTCGCGCGGGGCTCCACCATGTATTGTTTGAATGTTTAAGCCAGGGACATTGCGCGTACCCTCTTGAAGAACTCTTAAATAAAGCTTCCGAACTTTTAGAAATTGATCCAGAAAAACTTCGCGAAGCAGCTTCTCTTGAGATCAATGCAAACGATCTCATTCCAGAAACTATCGATGAAACTTATTGTGTCTCTTTAAGACGGTTTTACGAACTGGAATGTGAGCTAGCGTCGCGTCTTGTCCAGTTTTCCAAGACAGAAATTCCCTGGGGAAAAGTAGAAACAGAAAAAGCCCTTCCTTGGGCGGAACAAAAACTAGGAATTACGCTACACGAGTTGCAAAAAACTGCCGTATTAAAAGCCCTGACTTCCAAAGGGCTCATTATTACTGGAGGACCGGGCACAGGAAAAACCACACTGACTAAAGCTATTCTCACAATCCTTGCCGCAAAAAATTTAAATATCCTTCTTTGTTCACCGACCGGGCGAGCCGCTAAGAGGCTCTCTGAGTGCACAGGACGAGAAGCAAAAACAATTCACAGATTGTTAGGAGTCGATAGAACAAACGGTGGTTTTTTACACCACGAGGAAAATACGCTGCCTGCGGATCTGGTGCTCGTCGATGAAGCATCGATGATTGACTTGCCGCTTTTTACAAGCCTCATGCGCGCTCTTCCTAAACGTGCAGTACTGATTATCGTAGGCGATGTCGATCAGCTTCCTTCTGTCGGGCCGGGTGCCGTATTAAACAGTCTGATTGAATCTGAGGTTTTCCCCGTCGTAAAACTTACGCAAATTTTTAGACAAGCGCTTACAAGTGAAATTATTACGAACGCGCATATTATCAATCAAGGCGAAATCCCAAGCCTTGAAAAACGTGCTAAAGAATCAGACTTCCATTTTGTGGAATCGGACTCGGCTGAAATGACGTCAAAAAAGATTATTGATCTTGTAAAAAATAGAATTCCCAATCATTTAAAAATTGATCCAGTGAAAGACATCCAGGTTCTGACACCCATGAACCGCGGTGGACTGGGCTCTCGCGCACTCAACATGGATTTACAACGAGCGTTTAACCCTAACCCTCCTGCAAAAGTGGAACGCTACGGAACCATTTATGGAGTCGGCGATAAAATCATGGTCACGGAAAATGACTATGATAAAGAAGTCTTTAATGGAGACATGGGCTTTATCGAAGAAATCAATATGGAAGATCAGTTTATCGAAGTCAGCATCGATGGACGACTCATCAACTTTGATTTTTCCGAAATGGATATTCTTTCGCTTGCGTACGCAACAACAATCCACAAATCCCAAGGTTCAGAATACCCCGCGATAGTAATTCCCATAGCGATGCAGCACTTCATGATGCTTAAACGCAACTTACTTTATACGGGAGTCACTCGCGGCAAAAAAATGGTTGTGATTGTAGGCGAGAAAAAAGCCATCGCCATGGCGATACAAAATAAAAACCAGGGTAAGCGCTGGAATAAACTCGCCCCTCGTATTCAAAGCCTGAGCCTTGCTTAAGGCAATGCTACTGAAGTAAGAGCATTTTTACATTCATTGCCCTCTTTTTTCACCCAGATGCGGGGGAAAGTGTGCAGTTCTATTATTTTTCTAAAACCAGGACCTGGAGTGGCAACAGGTGCTGTCTTACTGTGCTCTGTTATTCCATTTTCACTCATCAAATCATTCAAATTAAATCCGTGAAAGCCCCAGTAATAGGGGTCCACAACCCAGTCTTTACCTCGAATACGAACTACAACAAAACCATGATCTTCGACGATATCATACTCATCTGTATTACTTGCCCTGCGAATTTTTGCATAAGCATGGAAGCTTGGGATTCCAGCTTCATTCAACATCAGATGCGTCAGCATAGAATATTCTCTGCATACACCAGCCTTACATTTGATATACGAACTTAACGGAACAACTTTGCCTTTTGCAGTATGTTCCTTTACGAGTTCTACATACTCGGGTTGGTCATAATCTCGTTTGGGGAGTACATACCTTTTTATATATTTGGAGATCTTATCGATTCGCTGCCATTGAGTCATACTCTTAGACTTTAATGCTCTTGCGTAACTTAAAATTCGTTTCATTTCTGCGGCATCTGAATCAATTTCATAGTCAGGTTGTATCCCCCCATACTCGCTGGAACCCTCAACTATCGAATTTTTAGGAATAACCCGAAATTTTTCCTGAATTAATTTAAACTCATCTGGTTTATCGGGAGGAGCAAAACACGTTGTAACGTGCAGGAAGATGAGTAAGAGAAAAAGAATTTTTTCTTGTAACTTCAAGGATTTCATTTTAAGCGAAAACAAATTTTTACGCAACGGGAGGAAATGCTTTTAGAAATACCGCTTTAAGTGCTTCATTCCCACATCAATAAATGCACGCACCTTTGGGCTTGTTTCTTTTTGGTAGGGCCAAACAAAACTTACGGGAACGGAATATTGTGAATGACCGGGTAAAACACGTTTGAGTCTTCCTGCTTCGATGTCTTCTATACAAAGAAACTCAGGCAAAAGAGAAACTCCCATTCCACTGACTGCAAGTTGCACTAAGATATGCGGGTTACTCGCACGGCAGACAGGCGTGATGCGTACTTTTTCTTCGCGCTTACCCTCGCCTTTTAAACTCCAGATATTGTTTTCTGATGGTGCCGAAAAATGCAAAGTCGCGTGTTCAGCCAAGTCCGATACTTTTTCAATCCGTTTTGACTTTTTTAAATACGCAGGGCTTGCGATAAGTACCGATGCTACTTCTCCGATTTTTTTTGCAATGAGTGTTGTATCTTTTAATTCTCCGATCCGAATTGCCAGGTCAAAACCCTCTTTTACTAAATCGATACGAGCATTCGTAAAATACGCATCCACCGAAAGTTTTTTATGAAGTGCAGAAACTTCTGTAATGACAGGACCTAAGAGTGCCGTCCCCATGTCTTCCGAAGCAGTGAGTTTTAATACGCCGGCCACTTCTTTCGAATTGTCTTTCGCGGTACTGGTCGCCATTTCGAGTGCATACACATGCTCTCGGCATTCATTATAAATATGCATCCCTGCTTCAGTCGGTTTAAAATGCCGGGTTGTTCGGTAGAGTAACGACACCCCGAGTTCTTTTTCGAGTGCCGAAATCTTTCTACTGACGCGGGATTTGGGCTGTTTTAATAGCGCTGCTGCTTTTGTGAAACTTCCCGCCTCAATCACCCGTACAAATACGACTAGTTGGTTTAGATCCATTGTTCTATTAATAGAACATAGTTACTTGATTATGTCTACTATCGTAACAACGAAATCTTTGCGATAGTAGTTTTAGAAGGAGAAACAATTTATGTTTAAAAAATCACTGATTACTACAGAAGACATTTCACTAACCGTACTACGCGTCACATTGGGAATAGTTATGTTCCCCCACGGCGCGCAGAAAATGCTGGGCTGGTTTGGCGGCTACGGCTTTGAGGGAACGATGGGCTTTTTCACAGGTACAATGGGAATTCCCTGGATTTTTGGTGCGCTTGCCATCTTGGCTGAGTTCGCTGGCAGTCTAGGCCTTATCACCGGATTTCTCACACGCCTATCCGCATTAGGAATAGGGGCTGTAATGGTAGTCGCCATTTTAACTTCTCATCTGCAAAATGGATTCTTTATGAACTGGATGGGAAACCAAAAAGGCGAAGGCTTTGAGTACCATCTTCTTGTATTAGGAATCAGTATTGCCTTAATCATCAAAGGAGCAGGAGCTTTTTCAATTGATAAAAAGCTCTCAAAATAAATATGACTCAATCAGTATCTAAAATGCCGGTACTTTTTTTGGCACACGGTTCTCCGATGAATGCTATTGAAAGTAATTTATTTACGGATTTTCTAAAGTCATTGCACAAAAAACTTCCCAAACCCAAGGCCATCTTGATGGTGTCGGCACACTGGACGACAGAAGGCACTTGGGTAACTAGAATGGGACACCCGAGAACTATCCACGATTTTGGGGGATTTCCAAAAGAGTTGTTTCAAGTGCAATACCCGGCACCCGGCTCCCCGGCTCTTGCAGATCGCATCATTAATCTTGTTAAGGAACCTTTGATTCATGCGGATGATAAAGATTGGGGATTAGATCACGGGACGTGGTCGGTACTGACGCACTTGTATCCGAATGCAGAAGTCCCAGTTGTGCAACTGAGTCTTGATTTAAGTAAACCTCCTCATTTTCACTTTGAGTTAGGACACAAACTTAAAAAACTGCGAGAAGAAGGAGTACTGATTCTTGCAAGCGGCAATATCGTGCATAATTTACGACAAATTCTATGGCAGGCAGAGGCAAAACCCTATGCTTGGGCACTGGAGTATAATGCATGGGTTAAAGAAAAACTCAGTCACAATGAAGACGGTGTACTTTTAAATGAGTTTAAAAAATCGAGTGCAGCTCAACTCAGCATCCCGACAGCAGAACACTTTTTACCGCTATTTTATATTCTCGGTGCGCGTGAGACAGTCGAATTGCCCCATTTTCTTTTCGAAGAAATACAAAACGGATCTATTTCCATGCTTACGATTGGATTTGGTCTATGAATACAATCTGAATTCCCGCCAAAAGGCTGATTATTCTTCTTATCCATTCTTTTCTATAGTGTGAAGTGCAGTTTGAATAAACTGCGACGAGCTCATACAGAAGGATGGACAAGTGGTACGTTATTTATTTTCATTTTTGTTACTGGCAAGTTCTTCACTTTTTGCAACCACTCCTCCTTCTCCGACAAATTTACAACTCACAGTGGAATCAGATTCTGCAATTGCAGCCTCCTGGCAAAGTGGAGGAGAAAATACGGCGGGATTTTTCATTCAAATTGCAGCCGGTGGTGCAGCTCCGAACTGCACTTCCGGTTTTGCTCTATCAAAAGCAACAACTACTTATAAATTTACAGGATTAAGTAGCGGAACGCAGTATACTGCTTCAATTTGTGCATTTGATTTAGCAGGCGACATCTCCTCACCAACGCCAACACCCACCCCTGCAACTACAACTGCTTACAAAGTTGGCAATGGCAATTACCCCTCTACAGCAAACAGCTGGACGTCTTTCACAAACGGGACAGCAAATCCCCTCTATACTTTTGGGGTAAGTACTCTTTCTGACGTACGCCAATGGATTGGTATTAGCGGAACCATTACCAAACAAAGTTTTGAGTACAAAGATCTCATTGTCGGCCAAACCTACTCATTTAATATTTATCCAGCGTATATAACGGATTCAGTAACCTCTTGGACGGCAACTGTAGTAAATGGACAAGCAGAGATCACGTCCGGAAGTTCTTGGAATTCCCCCGTAACAGGATTCATTCAGACCGCAGTACGCTGGCAAGTGCAGTTTAAAGCCACGTCGACAAGCCTCACGTTGGAACTGGGAAGTAACCAAACAACTGGCACGCATTACATGTATTTCAATTATTTTGAAACGGAAGGTGGAAGTGGAGGAACCTCTTCCACAATTCTGACAGCAGGAACGCCAAGTTATCCCTCTACTACTTCCAGCTGGTCCTCTTATACAAGCTCAAGTAACCAGCCGCTATATACTTTTGGTTCCAGTGCACTGTCTAACATCCGCGCGTGGATTGGAATCAGCGGAATTACGACAAAACAAAATTTTCAATTAAATAATCTTATTATCGGTCAGACCTACAATTTAAATATTTATCCGGCCTACGTGACTGATACTACTACTGCCTGGTTAGCAAATGTAGTTAGCGGCCAAGCGCAAGTTACTCTCGGTGCTAGTTGGAGTTCTCCCGTCGCGGGACTTGTTTCAACTCCTGTGCGCTGGCAAGTGCAATTTAAAGCTTCGACGACTAGTGTGACATTTGCTCTTGGCAATTCCGCAGCGAACGGTACTCACTACCAATATTTTAATTATTTTGAAGTAACATCAAACGGCGCACAAGCAGGTGGAGGGAGCGCAGGAAATTACACTTACCGACTGGGATCCCCCAATTACCCATCTGACACAGCGATTGCCTCTGCCTTTACCAGTATAGTACCAAACGCGGTTTATACTGTTGGAGAAAGTGCGCTTTCAAACTTACGTTTGTGGATTGGTGTTTCTGGCAGTGTAGCGAAACAAAATTTTCTCTATAACAACCTCATCGCGGGTCAAACCTATACTTTAAATATATATCCTGCCTTTGTGACTGATACGACAACAGCTTGGAAAGCAAATGTCACAAGTGGACAAGCGCAAGTAACTTCCGGTGCCTCGTGGATTTCTCCGGTGGCAAGCACAGTGATTTCTCCCGTGCGCTGGCAAGTACAGTTTGTGCCACAATCTACAAGCGTTACTCTCACTTTGGGAAATGATTTCACATCCGGTTACCGCTATATGTATTTTAATTATCTGGAAGCGATTATGCCCATGAGTACCGCACCAGCTGTATCCGCCACTCTGATGGCATCTGCTACGACTCTAACTGCTCCCCCACCCGCGCCAGTCAACTTAACCAGTAGTATCGATCTGAATGGCGGCTTAAGTGTAAGTTGGAGTTCCGGAGGAGGCTCAACGAACGGATATAAGATAGCCATTGCCGCAAAGACAAGCGCCAATTGTTTAAATGGCACAGATATAGGCGCAAAAACAACTGCGTATTTTCCAAGACTCACGCCTCTGTCAACGATTTACATTCAAGTCTGCGCGTACAATACGAACGCGCAATATTCCAAAGCAGCGACTATCACCACTACAAGTAAAGAATTTGTACGTGGAGGAGATTTGGAGTCGGAAAAACAATCAGAACAACTTTGGGATGAATTTAAGTCTACTGACACAAACCCTACTTACACCTTTACAGAAAACGATGAATCCTCACTGCGCAGTTACATAGGTTCTTTACCCAGTTCTCCAAATCAAATTTACAAACAAACAATCAGAATGAAAAATCTAGTTCCTGGAAAATTGCAATCGCTTCGATTGTACGCAGCAAATGCGTCGTCTTCCTCCGCTGTTTTTGTTGCGCAGCTGCTTTCCGGTAACGCAGAAATCCTAAATTCCAGTAATGGGACAAAGACTGCGACATTCAACTCTGGGTATGTGGCTGTAGGAGATGTTTGGAATATTTTCTTTGTTCCCACCTCTCTTGAAATCACAATCGAATTTTCGCGAAAGGCAACAACAGGCAGCGATTATTTGTATATCGATGCCTGGGACTACATTGTGTACCCAAACACTGTGCCGTCGAACATGTTTGTCCATAGTGGCAATTGGGGCGTAAAACTTTTAGGAGAAGCGATAGGTAATTCTACTCGCTATTCCCCCAAGTGGCGCATTCCCTATAACGACAATAAATTTAACACTCCTAATGATCCTACTTTGAGACAATCAAGATTAAGTACAGTGATCTATGCATCCAAATTTGCTTATGACAAAAAAGTACCGGTAGGGGTCATCGAAAGTTTCCAAGGGTTTGCAAATAGAATGATCCTGGGTACAGAACAACCTGGCAAATGGATTGATGACGCCTTTGATGAAGTCAGAAACAAGTGGGCAGCATGTGGCGGCAAATACTTGAATGTAGCAAATGGTCTTGCCGCTTCCTCTATTTTTGCAACCGTACAGCCGTCTTACTGGCTTTACTCTGGTTCCAATTATTCTGGCTATATCGCGGGCCAAGCCAATTGGCCTTCTCGTCATGTATTGGGAAATGTCGTCGGGATAAATAATCTGATGTCAGTGAATCCAGCAGCATCAACAGGCATTCAAAATTTTCAACGCTTAATGGCCTGGGAAATCGGAAATATTTTTGGATTGTATAGCGGTTTCTATCCGGGGAATACATTGAGCTCGGAAATTGGGAATGCATCACCCTGTGGAAAATAATTTCTGATGACACATTGAATACGCGACCTACAAAATCGCCTAACTTTTTATAAGATTGTACTAACCTTTTGCTATTGCCCGATGGATATAATGAAAAATGAAATTTAATTTATTGTTTTATTCACTACTTAGTAGTTTCCCTTTTACGAACGCATCTGGTTCGTAGTTTGCAACACTAGTTGAGATAAATAAATATAGGTGAATTTATATGAAAGTTTTTTCGTTAAAAGCAATGGCTGTATTCATTCTGTTCTTATCTACCCAGATTTTAACGGCAGCAGAGCAGAGTAACCATACTGGCAATCATGACAACTACGCTGGGGATGACTACCACAGAAAAATATCTATCAGTAGTGCGGACTTTAAAAATCTTGAACCTTTGGTAATTAAATACCAAAACAGCCACCGGGAAAAAGCAGAGCCTATCTCGAAAACGAAATTAGCAGATCTCATCAATAGCTCAAAATGCATGGATGATACGATGCGAGACTTTGCAAAAATGTTTTATGGCAATGAAGCAGATCCCACGATTCAATCGCTACTAAAAATGCAGGGAATAAAATCAGTCACGCCTCATATTTCGATTATCAAGGATGAGCCGATGACTTTAGAAAGTGCTAATGAAAGAATGTGTGATATACAGGGAGTAGGCCGCATTTCGCTGCGTCCCTGGATTTCCGTTTCTGCTGATTCCGTTGACGCATTAACTGAAAAATTAAAAATTCCCAAACAAGAACCATGGGTAGAAGTCCTTACTACTAAAGAAGGAAAATCCATTGTAAATCCTGATTTAAAAGAAAATCTCGCTCGTGCAGTTGCAAGCAAAATTGAGTATCTGAAAGAAAGATACGCATCAGAATTAAAGAATATTCAAATTCAAGAGCAGCACCCTATTTTCAAAGCAATGCCGAAAAATTAAAAGAATCTCAGAAAGCACTACCGTCTTTGCGTGTGAAAATAAATTTCCCATCAGGAGTTTTCCTGCACGCCAAATCATCGTCTGGATAATCAGGGATGTCCTCGTGCTCGCGGTTGCTCACTTCAAGATAGCGTGCGGGGCTTTTACTTCGATTTACAAGTTGGTGGCCATTTCGATTATTCGCAGGGAAGCCGGCACACATCCCGGCTGTCAAAACCTGTTCTCCTTCATTGGTGCGTAGAACAACTTCGCCTTCCAACACAAAAACAAATTCATCTTCGAGAGAATGCCAGTGCCGCATGGAAGACTCTTTACCGGGCGGCAGCGTCGTTAAATTGATACCAATTTTAGTGAGCCCCACAGCGTCCCCCAATGCCCTTTTTTCACGCGGTAGTACGCGGCTTCTAAAAGGTTCTGGATAAGAGGAGCTTGTGCGGCCTTCTAAACTGCTTGGGTCGAGTGCGGGTGGTTTTAATTTCATGGGTGCTATTCTAATTTAAGAATGAAATAAAAAAAGGCTGATCTTTTGGATCAGCCTTTTCAGTTCAAATATAAATATAAATTAGAAATTGATATTGTTATCGACTACGCAACCATCAAGTGCTTCTAACGTTTTTGCGCCAGGCTTCGGATTAAAAGTCACATAAGCCTTTCTTTTTGTGTAGTTAAAAGAAATTTGCAGTACTTCGTTTGTACCGCCGCCTGTATCTTTTCCTTCGAATGTATAAACCATTTGCGGAGGACGGCTTTCAAGTGATTCTACGTTCACAAGAGGGACAACCGCTGTGTTGTCGTTATCGAAGAAACCCGCTTTTTTCTGTTCGAGATCTACATACACGGTCCACTCTGCTGTTCCACCGACATTCGAACAGGAGAATTTAGTGGGTGCAGCCATTGCAGCAGTCGCAACTAGTGTTACAAGAGTTATTAATTTAATCGTCATAAAGATCCTTTCAAAATATATTTTTCCGGGCGTTAAATACGCTTCACGACACATCAAGTCAATACTGCTTTATTTCATTTGTATTTTTGTGATGCTCGTCAGGATATCAAAAGTTCCTCTTCCCCATTTGCTCACATCCCTTTTTTTACACTTCAGAAAGCAACATCAAATATAACGCATTGCATTTATTGAAATTATCCTTTGATTTAGACCCGATATTCCTAGACATCCCCATGCATATTGGCTAAAAATGGTTACCTTGAATTATGTCGCGTTTTTGCGCCCATGTAGCTCAGTAGGTAGAGCACTTCCTTGGTAAGGAAGAGGTCGCCGGTTCAAATCCGGTCGTGGGCTCCATGAAACTTTAAGAGAGCCGTGGTGGTGATCTTGGTCGCGACAAAATACAACTTTGGAGAAAACAATGTCGAAGGCAAAATTTGAACGCAAAAAACCTCATGTGAACGTCGGAACAATCGGCCACGTGGATCATGGTAAAACAACACTGACAAGCGCACTTACTTGCGTACTTGCAAAAAAAGGAATGGCAGAAGCTCGTCGTTACGACCAGATTGATGCTGCTCCAGAAGAAAAAGAACGCGGTATTACAATTGCGACTTGCCATGTGGAATACGAATCTGAAAAACGCCACTATGCACACGTCGACTGCCCAGGACACGCTGACTATGTGAAGAACATGATCACAGGCGCTGCTCAAATGGACGGTGCGATTTTAGTTTGCTCTGCTGCTGACGGCCCCATGCCTCAGACACGTGAACATATTTTGTTAGCTCGCCAGGTGGGTGTTCCCGCGATGGTAGTGTTTTTGAACAAAGTCGACATGGTCGATGATAAAGAACTTTTAGACCTTGTGGAACTTGAAGTCCGCGAACTTCTAACAAAGTACAAGTTCCCAGGCGATGAGATACCAATCATCAAGGGTTCTGCTTTAAAAGCAATGGAAGGCGATACAAGTGATTTGGGCGAACCTTCTATCCTAAGACTGGTAGAAGCTTTGGATAACTACATCCCAATGCCAGCTCGTCAAATCGACAAGCCGTTTTTGATGGCTGTAGAAGACGTGTTCTCCATTCAAGGCCGCGGTACTGTCGTAACTGGCCGTATTGAGCGTGGAATTATTAAAGTGAACGATGAAGTGGAAATCGTAGGCATTAAGCCCACGAAGAAAACTGTCGTCACAGGCGTTGAGATGTTCAGAAAACTTCTCGACCAAGGCCAAGCTGGCGATAACGTTGGGGTTTTACTCCGCGGTATCGACAAAGAAGACGTAGAACGTGGACAGGTACTTTGTGCCCCAGGTTCTATTACCCCGCACAAAAAGTGCAAAGCTGAAGCTTACATTTTGACCAAAGAAGAAGGCGGTCGTCATACGCCATTCTTCACAGGCTACCGCCCTCAGTTCTACTTCCGTACAACGGACGTAACTGGGGTTGTTCATCTCCCAAAAGGGGTTGAAATGGTTATGCCTGGCGATAATGTCTCAGTTGAGGTAGAACTCATCACTCCTGTGGCGATGGAAAAGGAAGTCCGCTTCGCAATTCGCGAAGGGGGTCGTACTGTCGGCGCCGGAGTTGTAACTGAAATTGTGGAGTAGTAAATGCAGACAATCATTAATATGGAATGCACCGAGTGCAAGCGTCGTAACTATACGACTACGAAGAACAAGA
>CAYNEF010000033.1:0-39992 GCA_964396165.1 uncultured Pseudobdellovibrionaceae bacterium | reverse complement strand
GCTGTGGAGCGCTCCCCCTCTCATGGGAGCACCACCACTCTGCTCAATGCATTTCTATTTTCGTCTTAAAAATTATTAAGCCCCTTATCAGGCTTCGTAACCTGACAAGAGGCTTAATATTGGGGGGGGACAGGAATCGTAAAATTTTTTACTGAAACGGTAGCGTATCAAAGTTGCCGGACTGATTCACCAGTTGCATCTGCAACAAAGTGTCTTGGTTCACACTACTATTCAGGCCACCAAAAAACTGGCCATTCGAAAACTGTAATGGCTGTCTAACCGCAAGGCTATTCAAACCATCTAATTCAAAGAATCTGCCATTGCGATCGACGCCGATATTGGGGGCAATCGCAAGACGCTGCAAACTTCCCGTCGGGTCGAGAGTTAAGCTCGACAGAATATCTGCCGGTACTCTTCCCAGTGCAAAGGGATCATTAATATTCGCTCTAAAATCATTGTTGAAACGGTTAAAGTTGCGGTTATTAAAAAAGCCGTTACTGGACGCAAAACGATTTAAGTTTCTATTGAAATTCCGGTTCACATTGCGACATACCCTTCTGGAAACACCACGATTTCGTCTTCCGAAAATTCGGCGTCTCGCTTCGGCATTTTCTGCCGTGGATAAATCTAGAACCAAAACCAATAGGAGAAAGAAGAAAACTTTCTTCCCTACGCTCACGTTTTCCATAACAACCTCCGCAAACTCCACATCAACAGTCTTGTGAATATGAATTGCAACACAAATGCCACAATTTGTGGAATATGGAATACACGAGTAATGTCATTGAAAGCTTAAGCGTATTCACTCGGGAAAATAGCTAATCCGAAATCACGTGTTTAATACGTGAATACGTACAATCGCTATACGCAAATGAAAAAAGCTATACGAGTTTTACGAGTGAAAAAACCAAAAGTACTATGGGAAATTGGGTGGAACGTACCCTTGATTGTCCATCGTTTTCAATTCTTCGAGAGACTTTGCGCCTGGCAAAGCATCTTTCTTCTGATTGATGATGGGGTTCGATACACAACCATCTACGTTGATGGCGATATATGACTGGAATTTAGCCGGTAAATTTTCTTCGGAGAAGATGGCTTCTACTGGACATGCGGGAACGCATGCATCGCAGTTCACACAGGTGTCAGGGTTGATATAGACCATTCTTTCGCCTTCATGAAAGGCGTCTACGGGGCATACTGCCACACAGTCTGTATACTTACAGTCCACACAATGTTGAGTCACGATGTACGACATATCTTCTCCTTGTTTAAAATCTGAGTGAAAATTTACACGACAAGCCACCACTAGGCTAGAAAAATTTCTCCACAAGCCAATCAAATTATTCAATTAAGACCGCACCAGTCCTAATATCTTTTTTTCCAGTCTAAAAAGGATTTTAAACGACCCACAGACCAGTCTGCATTACAGAATGAGCGATACTTGCGAGTGGTGGGGCTTGTGTATGGGAGGGGGACGCGACTTTGGGGTTGGAGCGCTCCCCCTCCCATACACAAGCCCCACCACTCGCAATGCAATCCCCATCCCCTAACGCAGTGTTCACTTTCTAACAGTTGTTTAACAATCTGACACTGAATTCGGACAGTCTTAGCTTGTGCCCTAGTGGTATTCGTCTTGCACAAGTACCCAACTGCCCGAGCTCTGGGACAAAATCGTCCCTTAGTTTGTAGTTGTAGTTCACGTTGTATGTTTGTGGAGGTTCTCTTGAACGGGCTTATTAAAAATTTATTAGTGCTCGTCGTGTGTTTTTCCGTAATTTCTTGCGGTAAAAAAGAAGACACGTCGACCAAAGTTCCTGAATCCGTAAATCCGGAACATTCCGAACCCGCGCCCGTTGCGCCGGCCCCGGTTCCTACACCCACACCTGATCCGAGACTGCCCGATATGGCCGGCAGTGTAGCGGTAAATCTGACAGATAAAGTAAATTACATTGGCTTAAAAGAACTCGCAGGAAATGTATTTCTTCCTGTCGTGGGCGACGCCCGCCTTGTTTTGCATTTGCCTAACAGCAGAACTTCTTTGAAAGGTTCTGATTTACTCTTCGGTTTTGAAGACAACCAGGGTTTCTGGGGAGCAAGCCTTCCTTCTTTCGAAGGCACGGAATCTCTTAATACAGCCATCAGCACAGATAATTTCGACATTACCTTTGCAGATGACGAAACTCTTTTCAGAGTCATCGGCACCATGCTGAACGATAAACTAACCGGTAAAGTTTATTACCGAGTCAGAAAATCAACTGATCCGAAAATTTCTTTTACCCTTCCGACCACTAACGGCGGATCTAGCGTGCAAAGTTTTAACTACTGCACAAAAATCGAATTTAAATGTTCTGTTACTTACCCCTACGGCTACACAGGCCCGACAGGAACTGGTACCAACACTTCAGTTTGCCCGACTCAACCGGTGATAGACACTGCAACCCCTTGCAAGACTTTCATGAGCACAACCGATTCTGCGGTCAAAAAATTGGGAACTTTCGAAACCAAATATTCGAATTGGACGACACTTACAGGAGAATAAAATGACAAAAACGAACTTTAAATTTACCTTTTCAGTACTCGCAGTACTTCTGATGACAGCAAGCTGCGGAAAAAAAGACGAACAGCAAGCAGCTCCAGCTCCGGCGCCACAAGCACCGGCTCCTGTTGCGCCAGTAGCTCCGGCTCCCCCGCCACCACCTCCAGCAATTCCTGGTACGAATTGCCCAGTGGTTGCAGGCACGA
The DNA here is from genome assembly GCA_964396165.1 of uncultured Pseudobdellovibrionaceae bacterium. GTDB lineage: Bacteria > Bdellovibrionota > FAC87 > UBA2466 > UBA2466 > CALCZU01. Next base: position 37,250 of record CAYNEF010000033.1, on the reverse strand, counting down.
TGCCGCTGAATCAAAGCAGTCCACTTTTTTACGGAAATCTTGTCGGCGCGCAAACCGCTTACACTTCTTCCAATAGTTTGACGTTGAATGTGCAGCTTGCAAACATGGCAGCTTACAATACGCCTGGACAAAACGTGGTTGCCAGCGGAAATTTATACCTTCCTGATCTTGCAACATTGAACCGTTACCCAGTCACAGGACAAAATTTCAATATTTGTGTCAGCACAAATACTGTTACGAACGGCGCACCTACCATCCCAGGTACATACCGCGTACAAGATGGTTCTATCCAAATGGTGTTACAAGGAACAATCCAAGTTCCGACCATGCCGACTTACTACGGCAGCCCTTACCCACAAACAGGGACTCCAACTTATACAACAGACACGATTCAAGTCTTCGTAGGCCAAGACTGCGCAGCATTCTTGTCACCTGCAGGTAGAATTTACGGATGTGTCACTGTACAAATCGGTAACCCAAGTTACGGTGGCCCGATTCTTCGTTACCAATCTCGTTAATACGAAGGGTGCTATATGATCCGATTAACAGATACTAAATTACGAGCCCAAGCGTGGCTGGAATCCTGGGACACAAGAAGCCCCTGGGTGATGAGACTCATCCTGGTACTCTGCCTAGTTCTCCTAAGCATGCTCGTCCTCTAAAAGGTACGGCATTCCTTTTTGCAATATGCGCTCCCCAAAAGTTGGGAGCTTAGTTTGACAATTCAATCATTTAAAAGAAAACGGCATTCCCTAAAAAGGAATGCCGTTTTTAATTTTCAGCTGAATTCGTATATATCAATGTTGATCTAAAAGAATCACATTTCCATCTAAGTCTCTTAGCATTGCGTAACCTGGTCCAGCGACTCCTACTGGTTCCTTATCAAATTTGATTCCCTTCGCCTTTAATGCCTTGTGAAGGGATCGAACATCTTTCGGATTAAATGTAAGAATATTGCCCTCGTTCTCTTCAAAAAGACCGATGACAGCAGACGTATTAGATAAAATGATCCACTTTTGGGCTAGATCACCCATTACTTTTTTAAACCCGAGGGTAGAGTAGAAGTCATATGACTTTTGGATGTTTTTAACTTTTAAACTAACTGAAAACTGACCGTACTCAAGAGTATCTGCCGCTCTAGAAGCTATACTGAACCCTAGAAGAAATATCAGAGCCCACAGAGTAATACTTCGCTTCATTTAATAACTCCTCATTGAAAACAAAATATAGGCCATGTTCATCTGATTTACGCAACTTTAGGGGAGCGTGAAATGATGAAAGGAATGCCGTACCTTTTACTTTTTCTTTGTACCTTTATGCGTGGAATTGAATTTGGTGATGACGGCTTCGGTAAGGTCTTCGCCGCCTTGAGAATAAAGGACCGCGCCCTCGTTCTTTTCAAGAACAAGCTGCAAACCTTTGTCGCGTCCGATGCCTTCGATGATGGCGCGCAGTTCGTCGATAAGAGGCTTTGTAAGTTCTCTTTCGTGGCGTTGTAAATCCATTTGGGATTCTGCTGCAGCTTTTTGTAATTCGGCAAACTTCTTCTGGAGCTCTGCTTGTTTCTTTTGTTTTTCAGCGTCGCTTAAAAGAGCGGCCTTCTTTTCAAAAGCTTCTGCTTCTGTTTGAAGCGCAGCTTGGGATTTTTCAAGTTCTGATCTTTTGGACGTTACTTTCTTTTCCAAATCAGACTTCGCAGTTTTTCCAGCATCTACTGTCTGAAGAGCCTTTTGCAAATCGACAAAGCCGACGCGAAAGGTGCTATTTCCTACTTCAGCAGCAAATAGAGTTAAAGAGGTGAATGCCAATACCAGTGTTGTTAATTTCATTTGTGTCTGTCTCCTTAAAATGATTGTCCGATACTAAACTGAAACTCAGGCGATCCCGATTTTAAACCATTTCCGGTGCTAACGATAGGATAGCCAAATTCAAAACGCAAGGGGCCGATAGGCGTGAACCATCTAAAGCCCCAACCGAAATCTGTGTAAAGTGTATGTCTATCTTCAGGTAAATTACTTAAATCATCCCACGCATTACCAGCGTCAAAAAAGAACACGCCTCTTAAACGCGCTTCTTTTAAGATCGGAAATTCAAGTTCAGCTTGCGCAAACGCTTGGTTGTGTCCCCCGAATACAAACTTTTGTCCTTTAAGCCCTGGTTGTTCTGCGACGGCAGGTTCTGTATCCGTTTTTTCTTTTCCAGGCTTGTATCTAGCACCTTCGCCCAATCGTGGATCGTCTTTCGCAATTCCTTCTCCGATAACGCGTTCAGGGCCGACAAAACCTGCTTTATAGCCACGCAAGTTGCCCAAGCCCCCTAAGAAATAAAGCTCTGTAACAGGTACTGGTTTACTTGGATCCGAAGATTTAACAGTACCTGCGACAACATTTAATCGGAAAATCAAATCTGAAAAAATGGGGTAGAAGTACTTAAAGTTTGCAGAGACTTTATTATATTTTCTATCGCCCCCAAGACCTGCGTACTCATTAGAAATACTCCAGTAGTAACCAGAACGAGGATCGTATCTGTCATCGCGTTTATCAAACACCACACTAGCCGTAGCGCTACTCGTGTAACCGTTCACAGATTCAAACGGGATCAGCGTCTGATCGATAATCGTATCGGAAGGCACGTAGGCGTTTTCAAATTTGTAATTTAAAAAGAGAGACGTGTAATCGACGATTGGGTGCCCCAATTTAATTCCAGCGCCAGTTCTTGTTTCGCTGAAGGTAGGCGTCGATGAGAACGAATAAATATCGCGTCTAATCTGGTACAAGTCTCCACCCAAGCTCCACAAAGTAGAGCCGACATAGGGTTCCTGAAAGTTTAAGTTAAATTGATAGAACTTTTGCCCGGTTCGCATTTCGGCCGAGAAGCTTGCTACTTGTCCATTGCCTAAGAAGTTATTTTGAGAAAGCTGCGCATGCGCTGTGAAGCCCACACTTCCCGTCGCATACCCTGCCCCAATCACAAGCTGTCCGGTAGATCGTTCTTTTACCCGCACTTCCATATCCACCACATTCGGATCGGTTTTAGAAGTTGTCTGGTGAAACTCAACACTGTCAAAGTACCCAAGACGCATCACACTTTCTCTGGATTCGCGTTTTTTGGAACCACTAAATAGTTCGCCTTCATGGATGGAAAGCTCGCGTCGGACGACTTTGTCTTTGGTACGCGTATTACTCGTCACAACGATCTTACCAATAAAGACGCGTTCTCCACGCTCTACTTCATAGGTCAAATCCACTGTACGTGTATCATCATGGATCATCGGCTGCGGTACCACGTTCGCAAAAGCGTAACCCAAATCAGAATACTTATCCGTGTATTTTAAAGTTTCACGGCGCAATGTCTCAGTATTGAATATTTCACCCGGAATCAGCTTGGAATCTGTCACGAGTTCTTCACGGGAATAAAGTAAATCACCTGCGAAATCTACTTTTCCGACGTTATATTGCTCGCCTTCTTCCACAGAAAAAGTGATGTAAATATATTTTTTATCTGGGGAGACCGTCACTTCAGGTTTGCCAAAACGGGCACGGACATACCCGAATGTGCCGTAGTAAAAACCCATAGTCGCCACATCACGCTCAAATACAGCTTCGCGGTAAGCTCCACTGCCTGATAACCAGGAAAAAGCTCCGCCTTCTTTTGTTTGCATGACAGACTTTAAATCTTCGACCGCAATTTTCTTTGCTCCGATGATGTTGATTTTTTTCACCTGAATCTTGTCGTTTTCTTCAATGTGAAAAATAATCTTGGATTCGTTTCTGGCGTCATCTGGAACAATTTCGTAGCGGATATCTGCTAGATAATACCCTTTTTCCTCGTACTTGCTTTGCAGCTTTTCAACAGTGGCTTTGAGTTTTTGAAGGTCTAAAACTTCGTATTCTTTAATTTGAACCTGATCTTTGATGTCGTCTTTATCTAGAGCGTCTAAACCCTGGTATTCAATCGAGGCGATAACAGGCTTTTCCTTCACGTCGAAAATTACTTTGATGCCATTTTCAAAATCGTCTTCAGAGGCGTTCACGCTGTCAAAAAAGCCCAGTTGGAAAATGGAACGAATGTCTTCTCTTAAAACTTCTTTGTTTAAAAAACTGCCGATACTCGTTTTTACTTTTTGTAAGATTGCAGGCTTTTCGATTTTTTTATTGCCGCGAATTTCAATCGCTTTTACGAGAGGATCTTTTGCATAGGCAGTAAAACCCGACAAAAGGATGAGCCCAATTAATTCCCACTTCAGAAGTTTCATCAACAGTTCGCCCGCCCCATATTCAGTACTGCTTTACCTCTAACACTTAAGTGTTGGTATTTATTACATTTAAAATTCACCCGGATTGTACATAGGACCCCCACACTTGTAAACGAAAAGAGGCTATTATTTTCAGCTATTTTTCTCCCTATTATTGAGGGAGCAAAGCCCCGTCTTGTAGACGATAAACGCGAGGATATGTGCCAGCAAGCACCGTGTCATGAGTAACGGATACAATCGCAAGTCCTTCCGTGCGGTGGAGGGAATCAATCACTGCGCACACCTCACGGCCCGTTTCCCCGTCCAGATTTCCTGTCATTTCGTCCGTTAAAAGAAGGCGCGGTTTCATCATGAGAGCGCGGGCAATCGCAACTCTCTGTTGCTCCCCACCCGATAGTTGGCCGGGCTTGTGGCTTTTTCTATCTGAAAGACCTACTTGTTTGAGCAGGTTTTCTGCCAGTGCCTGAGCCGCTCTTTTTGATTGGCCAGAGATGAGGCCCGGCATCATCACATTTTCAAGGGCCGTAAATTCCAGCATGAGGTAATGAAACTGAAAGACAAAGCCAATTTTTTTATTTCGAAAAAGGGAAAGCTTCGATTCCGGCCATTCGAAAATATTTTTTCCTTCAAAAAGAATCGTGCCTTGATCCGGAGACTCTAACGTACCCAGTAAATGCAAAAGTGTACTTTTCCCGGCACCACTTTTCCCCACAATCGCGATGCGATCATGCGCCCCTACGTTGAAATCAACTCCACTTAATACCTGAATGGGCTTTTCGTCTTTTCTTTGGAATTTTTTTGAAACATTTTTTGCTTCCAGTAAAAGTTCACTCATATCTTAAAACCTCCGTAGGTCTTTGGCGTGCAGCTCGAATAGCAGGGATCACACTGAACAAACAGCAAATCACAAAAGCGACAACCGATACGGCAGCCACATCCTCTAACTGAACTTTAAAGGGTAATCTTGTGACGTTATAAACAGACTCGCTTAAAAGATTTGGCTGGAATTTTTCAAAGAAATAACTCGCGCCAACCCCCATGCCGATTCCTAAAACAATTCCCATGAGCCCTACCATTGCGCCCTGGATGAGAAAAAAAGTGAAAAGAGAGCGAAAGCGCATTCCCATTGTCCGTAATATGGCAATATCGCGCCGTTTGTTCTGCACACTCATCATGAGCAGATTAATGACATTGATGCCAGCTAGCGCGACCACGATTTCTAAAACAAGAAAGAGCATGCCTTTTTGGTGTTGTACGGCTCTGAAAATATTTTTATGAATTTCACTCCATACTTTAACGCTGGCTAAATGCCCCAGTTTGTCGCGCAAGGTATCTGCCACTTCCTCAATTGATTTTTCCCCTGTTGTTTTTACTTTAAAGAGCGGGTCATTGGCGGATTTTTCAATCGTCTTTAAATAATTCAAATCGACATATGCATATCTGGAATCATGCTCGTAAATTCCAAACTTCGTAATGGCAGTTACGGTAAACGGATAAATTCTATTGCCAGAAGAGTCAGGAATTAAAACGCGTATTTCATCTCCGACATTGATAGAGAGTTTTTTGGCAAGCTGCACGCCCACCCAGATCCAGTTATTATGCTCAGGGGTTAAAGTCGCAGGCTTCGTCTGCCAAATCGTTTCCCAGGGCGTGACCTTAGCTGTCGTTGCTAAATCAATTCCCTCAAGCACACTTCCTGTGACCCCGTCTTTAATCAACATTCCTTGGCCAAGCGTAATAGGAGTTGCTGCTAGCACTCCTTTAGAGGACGTGATTTTTTCTTGAAGTCCCGGATCCTGACGCGAAAGCCGTGGCAAAACCACGATTTCGCCAGAGATACGCGTGTATTTCGACTGAAAGACATTTAAAAACCCGGTCATCACAGCAAGGACGACGATAAGCTGCGCAATTCCCAGCGCCACGCCCAGTACCGACACCCAAAGCGCGAAGGACAATAGCCCCGTATCTTTTGGAAATAAATATTTTGAAAGCAAAAAGCGGACTGCTCTCATAGTTAAGCCATATCCTCAAGATACGACTTAAGCGCGTTTACTTCTTTAGTGAGATCATCTCGTGTCTTTACCACTCCCGCTTTTACATTATCAGGAGCACTGTTCATGAATTTTTCATTTTTTAATTTTTCTTCAGCGCGTTTTAAAGCTTCTTGTTTTCCAACCAATTCAATCTTTTTTCTCTCGACTTCTTTGGTCAGATCACCCAGCTCGGCTTTCGGCACAAAAACTTTTGTGTCAGTCAAAATAATAGCCACATGCGTTTTTTTATCCGCATCCTGAGCAATTAACTGAACATCACTTGCACGAGCCAGTTTTTTCAATAAATGCATGAAGGGCTTAAGCTCATTTAATACAGCATCACTTCCATTGGGAGATAAAGTGAGCGGCATTTCTTTCGCAGGGCTTATGCCGTGTGTGCCTCTTAACGTTCTGACTTTTTCTACAATCTGCACGATTCGATCTAAACGTTCAGAAGTAAGTCTGTAACTTTCAAGAGACTTGGGCTCTGGATACTCGGCAAGGGCAATCGAAACTTTCGATTTATCCCGTACGGGCAATGCTTGCCAAATTTTTTCCGTCACAAACGGCATAAACGGATGCAGCAATCGTAAAGCTTCTTCAAGAACAATGACAGCCGTAGTATCTTTTTTTGTTTTTCTCTCTTCGAGGTCTGTTTTACTGAGCTCTAAATACCAATCACAATAATCATTCCAGAAAAAATGATAGAGCTGTTGAGCAGCATCAAAGAAACGGTATTGATCGAGTGCGGTTTTCACACCCTCTTTTGTTTTATTCAGCTGGTATAAAATCCACTGATTAGCTGGATCTTCCGTATTGGATTTGCCATCCGTAATTCCTTCAAAATGCATCAACACAAAGCGAGACGCATTCCAGATTTTACTGACAAAGTTACGGCAACCTTCCACGCCATCATCCGAAACGCGCAAGTCGCGGCCCTGATATGCGTTCCAACTTAAGAAGAAACGTAACGAGTCTGTTCCCATGCGCTCGGCAATTTCGAGAGGATCGACCACATTGCCTTTTGTTTTGGACATTTTCTGTCCATACTCATCGCGCACCATCGGGTGCAAATAAACTGTGTGAAAAGGGAATTTCCCTGTCATGCGCTTACCCAGCATGATCATACGGGCCACCCAGAAAAACAAAATATCAAACCCTGTTTCCATCACGCTATTGGGATAGAAAGTTTTAAAATCAGGTGTCTCATCCGGCCAACCTAACGTCGAAAAAGGCCAAAGCCCGCTTGAGAACCATGTATCTAAAACATCGTCTTCTTGTTTTAATTCTGTATGGCTGCATTTCGAACAAGCTTTAGGGGTTTCCACTGCCACATTGATTTCGTTACACTTAAGGCAATACCAAACCGGGATGCGGTGTCCCCACCAAAGTTGGCGGCTGATACACCACGGGCGAATATTTCGCATCCATTCGAAATAGGTTTTTTCCCACTCTTCCGGAACAATTTTGATTTCTTTTTTCTCAACGGCTTCAATCGCGGGCTTTGCGAGGACTTCCGCTTTCACAAACCACTGCTGACTGACTTTGGGCTCCACTACCGTATTGCATCTATCGCAATGCCCGACATTGTGAACGTGATCTTTTTCGCCTTCGAATAAATCTTGCGATTTTAAATCTTCGAGGATTTTTTCGCGCGCTTTTTCCCGTTTTAATCCCTGGTATGGGCCTGCAAAAGCATTTAATACCGCGGAGTCGTCAAAGATAGTAATCAACGGTAATCCGTGTTTTTTTCCGACAAGATAATCGTTTGGATCATGCGCAGGCGTAATTTTCAGAGCACCGGTACCAAAGGTAGGATCCACATACTCATCCATGATGACCGGAATTTCGCGATTCAAAAGTGGCAAAAGTACTTTCTTCCCTTTTAAATGTTTATATCTCTCATCAGACGGATGCACCGCAATCGCCGTATCGCCCAATAATGTTTCAGGACGTGTGGTTGCCACAACCAACACTTGAGTTGGATCGTCTTTTAGACGGTAGCGAATACTCCAGAACTTTCCTTTTACTTCCTTAAATTTCACTTCCAGATCAGAAAGCACCGTATGGCAACGCGGGCACCACTGATTGATCGCTTCTTCTCGGTAAATAAGCCCGTCTTGATACAGCTTATAAAAACACGCACGTACGGCGCGCGAGACATTCTCGTCCATCGTGAAAGAAAGTCTCGACCAATCGAGAGAGCATCCCATGACTCTTAATTGAGAAAGAATTGTAGTTTCTGATTTTACTTTCCACTGCCATACTTTTTCTAAAAACTTTTCACGGCCGAGATCATGACGGGATTTTTTTTCTTCCGCCATGAGGTTTCTTTCGACCACCATTTGGGTCGCAATGCCCGCGTGATCAGTTCCTGGCACCCACAAGGCGTTATAGCCTTGCATGCGTTTTCGTCGGATCAAAATGTCTTCTATGGTACAGGTAAGCGCATGTCCCATGTGCAAAACGCCTGTGACGTTCGGCGGTGGAAGTACGATTGTGTAACTTTCTTTTTTGGAATCTGCGGGCGCGTCGAAGACTTTATTTTTCAACCAAAAATCATACAGAGTTTTTTCGTTTTCTTTGGGATTGTAATGTTGGTCGAGATCCATCAGTTTTTTGTCCTGTATATCAGAAAAGTCTGCTTACCGGGTTTTACCACCACGTTTTCAAACTTTTTAACGCCTGTCATCGTTGTACCGTTTCCTACAATATCAACGACAATGTTGTGTTGTCCAGAAGGCAGCTTAAGTCTCGCAAAATGTAGTTTCGCAGGTAATGTCGACCAGTGCCTTAAGTCTGCGCGATCGGAAAGTAAAAGAGCGACAAAGGCAAGTTTACCTAGGTCTTCGGACTTGGTCAGCATCCCGATTCCTGTTGCTATCGCGCCTTTTGCGGCAATCCCGCCGATTTTTTTTGCAATAATGGCAGCCGCCTTCGCGTCCAATTCCCGAATCGCTGTGTCTTCAATATCAAATAAGGGATACGAGCGGACTTTGTAATCGCCTTTTTCGGCGTGGATCCAGGCATAATCACTAAAATAGTAATTTTTTCTAAATAGCGGGATCAGTGTAAATTGCGGGTTCTCATACTTCACAGGACTTCTTCCCTGCTCAAGAATAAAGACAACCTCACCCTCATTTTTTGCAAACTTCCAGTCTTTGGCCTCAGGGTATTCTTTACGGTATGCCTCAAACTCTGGAGTCGATTTTAATTTATCCGCCACACGGATAAGAGGCTCAGGTAAGTACGGGTATTCGAATCCCCATTTTTTTAATTGCCGGTAATCGACAAAGGCATCGTTTAACTCATTGCGCGCTTCAAACAGTACAGCGGAGAGATATTTTGCGAATGCATTTTTTTGGTACGGAAGCTTTGCAACATTGATCATTTTGTCGAGCTTTTGGTTTACACGCCGGCATTCGACAAGAGCATCGTCCCACTTGCCTAGCATCGTGTAGTCGAGTGCGAGATACACGTTAATCAGAAGATTTTCGAAATTTTCGCCCTTATACGTTTTGACATTGTCGTTAAAGATTACACTTGCGACTTCAAGGGAAATGCTCGTGTAGTCTTTGATTTCGGCCATTTTATCGGCGACAAGAAATGCTTTGATAGCATCTTCGTACTTACCGGCTGTGTGATAGACAATCCCTAAATCCATCCAATAGAGAAGTTCATCACCGTCTTTTTTCTCTGCGAATTCTTTTACGTACGATGCAGCTTCGTCATACATGCCGCCTTCGAGGAGCAGACGCGTATGTTCGGCACGGCTTGAGTAACTAGCGCACGAAGATAGGAGTATTGTACAAAAGAGTAATAATAAAGCCCGTAACCACATTTAATTCTAGAAGCCGACGCTTTTCTTTTTGTAATACTTTCTGATTTCTTTTTCGTCTGACCAGTCGATGATACCGCTATCGATATTGACGAGGTTGAAAGTGCATTTGTAGTAAACGTATTTTTCGCCGCCCACTTCCTGCACGCGATCGGTAATTTCACCGGTTAAAAAGTATTCCGCACCGATTTGTTTGCCTTTTTTGCGCGCGGTTGCGGGGTCCACATAACCAGATTCATTCTGGTAACCGACTTCGCCTTGGATTTCTTCTCGGACTTCTTTTTCTGTGAAACGGAATTTACCGCTTTTGATTAATGCCACGCGGATTTTATCGGTCATGCTTTTCATGTCGATATGTTCTTGCGAGCGGTTTTTTACCAAAGTAATCAAGACAACCGGACGTTTTTTCGATTCTTTTACGACGATGCTTTCCGTAAGTGAAGTCACCATGGTGTCAGCAATTTGCTTCATATCCGTTTCGTTGAATTTATCATCCAAAAGGCGCTCTTCGCTCATGTCATCGTACTTGCCTTTAGTGAAAGCTTTGGGCCCGCAGGAAGTAAATAAAAACGCGGTGAGCATGAAAGATGCAAATAAACTCAGGTGCTTTAGCATGGTGATTCTCCTCTAATTTAGGTAGGTAGTATCTTCCATTTTACTCGTTCACTCAAGCACTCTCTAAAAGGTACGGCATTCCTGATCTTGGTGGCTTCAAAATGATTGCCCACCGATGGTGAATCTACGCTCCCCGGACTTTATGAACTTTCGGGTAGCATAGATTCACGAAAGGAATGCCGTACCTTTTGAAGATGCAGTGAGTCATACTTGAAATTGGGGGGGCCTTCCATTAACATCCAGGCTGAATGAGTCAGAAATATAACGTTTTAGTCATTGGTAGTTGGCATTTGGGATCGGTTGTCGGAACTGGCATCGCAAGCGTCGGTCACAAAGTGTATTTGTGGGATCAAAACGAAAAAGTAAGAGAAGCATGGTCAAAAGGCGAGCCACCGATTCATGAACCCGGCCTTTCGGAACTTGCCCGCCCGAGATTTAACGAAAATCTTTTTTGGACTGATACGCCTGAACAAATCGCAAAGACTGCGGACTGGGTTGTGCTTTCTTACGACACGCCCATCAACGAGCAAGACGAAGTTCTACTTGAAACCGTTTTCACCGGTTTTCAAACTATTTTAAATTCTGAAATTTCTTTAAACACTAATTTTTTCTTCACGTCCCAACTTCCTGTGGGAACCAGCAGAAAATTACTCGGCCAGTTGAAAAACCGTTTTCCAAACTGGACCGGCAACGTACTTTATCAGCCAGAGAATTTACGACTGGGCACGGCACTGGATTCTTTAAAAAATCCAGATCGCGTGGCAATCGGCTTTGATACTTTAGAAACGCACACGATAGATCGCCTCGAAAAAGAATTTCGCACACTTTTCGGTTTAGACAAAACGCCAGTCGATAGAATGAGTCTGGAAAGCGCCGAGATGGTAAAGCATGCCTTAAATGCTTTTCTTGCAACCTGTGTTGTATTCGGTAACGAGCTGTCTGAGATTTGCGAGCAAACGGGAGCCAACGCCTGGGACGTTGCACGTAGCTTGAAAAAAGATTCTCGCGTAGGCCCAAAGGCTCCCCTCTTTCCCGGTCTTGCCTTTGCAGGTGGCACACTTGCGCGCGATATTAAAACATTGAGCCCTTATCAAACAAGTAGCGGCAATCTCTTTTCAAAGCTTTATACATCAAACGAAAACCGTAACAGCTGGGTTGTGACAAAGTTAAAAGAAACGCTTGGAAATTTAAAAGACAAAACCGTTTTGCTTCTGGGCGTTACCTACAAAGCTGGAACGAGCACCGTACGCAGATCCCCTGCTATTCAAATCGGCAATTTATTAAAAGCAGAAGGCGCAAAGTGCCTCGCGATTGATCCAATGGCGGACTTAAACGAATTAAGCGATGCGGAAAGAAAAGCCCTGCCTTTTACTCTCACCCGAAAACCGGAAAGTAATTTTTCCTCTTCCGATGCGGTTGTGCTTGTAACGGAGTGGCCCGAATTTGCCGACTACGCTTGGGAAACACACAATACAAAACATACTAGCTCGCACTTAATCGACACGAAAAATTTTCTCTCAAAATTAGATTCGACGCATTGGCGCCGTTCTATTCCTGGGATTCCGAAGGAGATATGATGAACACGAATAAACTTGTTTTTGTCACTGGCGCTGGACGTGGTATCGGACGTGCGATAGCACTCAAGTTAGCGGAAGAAGGCTACACTGTTTCTGGCTCTTCCAGGACTTTAAATGAACTGGAAGAAACAAGAGCGCTTTCAAATAACAAAGTACGCATTGCGAGTGTGGATGCAACAAACAATACCGCCATTGAAAAGTGGATGGAAAAAGAAATAACTGAAACTAAAGCAACGCCCTGGGGCCTTGTCGTTTCTGCGGGTACTTATGGTTCTATCGGCTCTTTTGTCGAAACGCCGTTTTCAGAATGGGAAGCAGGCATTAAATTAAACCTTCTCTCCCCTGCCTATACGACTCAAGTGTTTGCGCGACTTTTAATTTCTAAAAAATTACCTGGAAGAATTCTTTTGATGTCTGGTGGAGGAGCCACACAGCCTCTACCTAATTTCAGTAACTACTGTGCTGCAAAAAGTGCAGTAGTGCGCTTTGCGGAAACCATCGCGCATGAGCTAAAACCATATCAAATTACGGTAAACACGATTGCGCCAGGTGCGATTGCAACGAAATTTGTCGACGATGTCATTGCCGCAGGTCCTGAGAAGTCTGGCAAAATCATGTATGAAAAAGCTTTGAAGCAGAAAAAAGAACCGGGTGTAGGCCCTGAAAAAGCGGCTGAGCTTGCAGCCTACTTATTAAAACCGGAGACATCTCAAGTCACATCACGCCTTATCTCAGCACAATGGGACGACTGGGCAAGCTTTCAAAACAATTGGCCAGAAATCGAAAAGACTGACTGGTACACACTGAAGCGAAGTACGCCGAACTAACTCTGCACGTGCAGAGTACTTTTCACCAAAATCCAGGGATACTTCCCTTAGGAGTTTTTTGTAGAGGCTTCGCACACTCAGATGCTTTAGGACATTTTTTTCCGGTATTTAAGGAATCTACCCATTTCAATGCATCAGAAAGTGACTTACCTGTATATTCGACTCGTAATTTATCAGGGAAACTATGCTCGACTTGTTCAAGGCACGCACAGCCGCCATTATCAATATGCGCTTGGCTCGCAAAGAGTTCTTTCTTCCCCATGCGCGTAAGATAGCGATCTAGACCTAGCGCCATCAAACTTTTCTGTTTTTTATCTCCCAAGTCCACACCGCGTTTAGACCACAGAAATACCTGATAGAAATGATCCGGAGTATCTCCATGCTGAAAAACCAATGCTGCTGCGGCGTAATCTTCTGGCGTTGTAATACAACCTTCTCCGAAGATTTCTCCCACACGTTTGATTCGCGCCTTATCTCTTAAGACGACTTCCTTATTTTGTTCTGGGGTCAACGTTTGCCAGTTTTTTCTATCTTCTTGATCCGCATTTACAATTTGTTGTAACTCTTCTGACCTTTGCTTTTTTAACAAGGGAACTTCTGCACACGATTTAAACGCTTCCAGGTACGCATCACTCTTGGGTGCAGTTGAAGTTGCACACGCAGAAATAAGAAATAAAAAACTTAAAAGAAAATAGAGTTGTTTCATGGAAAGTATCTTAACACAATAATTTTTGTCTTAGCGAATCTCGAGATTGCCACGGGCTTCGCCCTCGCAATGACTATTGCCATCGTCATTGCGAGCGTAGCGAAACAATCTCGATGGGATTGCCGCGGGCTATGCCCTCGCAATGACGATGGCTACATCTTTTGGGTAAAATTCAACCTGTGTCGCATATTTTTTCGCAATAAATTGGAATGTTTTCGCGCTGTAAAATACGACGTGAGTCGGGTCCTTGTGGTACCACCAGGAAGCAAAATCTTTCGGGACTAATCCTGTTTTGACTGCGAGATAGCCCCTCGGTTTTAGTAAACCAAAGAGTAATTCAAATTCTTTTTTCGGCTGATAGAAATGCTCTGCCGTTTCGCAAACTGTAATGAAATCGTATTTTTTTGTTAGAAGCTCTGGATTGTTAAAGAAATACGGATCGTACGATGCGCAGGAAATCTTTTTCTTCTTAAATAAGTTTTCGATAGCCTTCTCACGCCCGCAACCGAAATCAAGCCCTAAGGCATCGGGTTTTATTAGCTTTAAAAGCGGATCAACAAGAGTTGATAAAAACGCATCATAGTTTGGATCATTGGGATTATTATTGTGCAGATCGTAACGGCTTTTTTCGCTATTAGCACCCAATAGCACCGCTGGATCTTTAAAGATCAGATCACACTGAGAGCATTGATAGAAATTTAATGGTTTGTCTGTCGACCTATTGAGATCGTAAAGCTCCCAATTGACGCCACTCGTTTGCGAGTAAAAAAGAGGCGACTTGTCCTTTAAACACAGAGGACAAGTCACTATTTTTTATTACTGACAACAGAGACTGGTACAGGAACCGGCGTCGCATCGTAACTGGATGTTTTCATCGAGAACTTACCCACACCAAGTGAGAGTACGTAATCGGCGATAAGTTCCATCTGCGCCTTGGAATCTCCGTTTAAGATCTCTGGAACAGAAGAAACACCATCAGCCCAGAAGCCCGGCATTCTTGTTCCCGGAACCATCTTGCCCGGATCTTTTAGAAGTTCCACAATCCATGCCTTCTGCAATCGGCCGTACGATCTTTGGAAGTCTGGTGCAAGTCCCTTGGTACTTGTCGCCATTTCTTCTGCCGTCGGTACAGTTCCAATCACATGGCAACTCAAACAACCCAGTTTGTTCACCATGTATTTTGCATCAGAGACTTGTTTTGCAGTCATCTCAGGAGCATGCAGCGGAGAAACCGGGTATTCGATTTTTCCAGCTGAAGCCCAACCGCCTACGATGCTGTTTAATTCATCGTTCGGCATATTGAAGCTTGGCATTCTTACATTCAACTTGATACGCAGTCTGTTTGCAGGATTTTGCAAGAAACTATGCGCCCAATCGTATCTGACTCTCTGGCCTTCTGTGAAAAGAGGAGGAGGCCCAAGCGTTTCATCTTCTGCGTAATTATTTAAGATGCGCCCTTCTGTTTTATGCTTCCACTCTTTTTCAAAAGCATCAAAGTTCGGATCACTATCTACGAGTGGCTGGTAAATACCTTCCACCATATGGCAACCCTGACAGTTATACTTGTGAATCACACGTGAGCCTTGTTCTGCAATCGCTTCGTGCGGCTTCAACTCTTTTGCAGCAGGTGCTGTGATCTTTTGCTCTGTTTGACCAAGAAGCATTCCGACCACACCGTCCCGATCTTTTTCTTCCATACCGAAGTACGGCATTCTGAGCAGATCAAGATATTCTTTTACCTGTCCAGCGTCATAGATGCGGCTGTTTTCAAGCTTCTTGTGGAACCAGGCATAGTTTGTGTGCTCCATATGCACTAAACCAAAGTCCAGTTTCCCAACGGGCTTGCTGCCTTCTTCGGTGAGCTCTGTTCCAATCCCTTGAGTGGTTTCCCAACCCTTCACTTCATGGCAACCAAAGCAACCATAACGGCTCATCGCTTTTTCACCGAGTTTTATCGAAACTTCATGCGGTTTTAACTCGCTGATGACTTTTGCAATTTTTTCTTCCGTTGCAGGAGCAAGTTTTGGATCTCTTAAGTAGTAAAGTCGCAAAACTTTCTTTTGCACTTCGACATCCGCAGTGCCTGCAGATTCTTGCTCGAACTTCTCATTCTTATGAGAAAGCAAGAAAGCAGAAACATCAGATATCTCTTGATCAGAAAGTCTTAAGCTTGGCATCGTCGTATCAGCCCAGTAATGGCGCGGATTTTTAAGCCATGTCGTGAGCCAATCTTTAGTCACTTTGCTACCGACAGTACTTAAGTCAGGAGCTTGCGTCCAACGGCCTCTGAAACGAGGGAATTCGTTAATCTGATGGCAGGCAAGACAGCCCACAGTACCAAAGGTTTGCTTCCCTCTTTCCGCATTTCCCAAGGGCAGCGAATAATTCGGTTTGTAATCGTCTGAAAGACTTAAGACATAATCCGTAATCGCGTGCACTTCGGCATCGTTATACGCATGGTATTCTTCTGTCGTAATATTCGACTGGTGGAAAGAAGCCGGCATTCTCGCCCATTGATTGAAGTTTTGCGGATTTTTCACCCACTTTACAATCCAATCACGTGTGACTTTGCCTTTGATTCTCTTTAAAGAAGGAGCAGGTTTTCGGATATGATCCCAACCTTCTACCCGGTGGCAACCATAGCAACCAGCGGCTTTGAAAGTTTGGTTCCCCGCAGTTAGCTTTTGCGCCTTTGGCACATATTCCGTCTGCTTATGACAAACACGACACTGGCCTTCTGTGTATTGCAACGGGATCATTTTCTCGATCACGTGGTGCATTTCGTGCCAGCCGTATTTTGCTTCCCAACTTTTCTTTTGTTCTTCGTTACGAGGCGTATGAGCCGAGCGTACGAAATCAGACGCAGGTCCACGTCCACTATGACAAACTGTACAACCGATTTTATCAATTGGATGCGGAGAACGGCTTCCCAACATCAGATCCAATTTCGGATGTGTCTTAAATGGATTTGGTTGATCTTCGAACCCTGGAGTGTCAATTGCCTGGTGGCAAGTCGTACAACGATCCACTTTTTGCACTTGAGCAAAAAAGTAGTCATCGCGAATAGTCGGAAGAACAATTTGCTGCAATTTAAATACAGGATCAGCAAGATCAATAATCGGACTGCTTCTGACTACTTTTAAAAGAGAAAGTTCGGAAGCAGACTTCCCTGCTTCTAGACGATCTAAATCCCCTTTTATCAGCTTCAATTCTTTTTGCAGCTTGGTTCTGTCTGCAAAAGCGTCGGCAATTTCTTTTTCTTTGTTTTCTTTTGCCTGGGTAGCTTCGTTTGCCTTGTTTTTCAACTCAACAACGTGGTCCCACGATTTCAAAAGTTTTTCATAGCTGGCTTTTGCTGCAGGATTTTTTTCGATGAGATCCGAATGTACAATCTTGGGCATTACGAGTTCTGTCGACGCCTGCCCTTCAGCAGGTTGTCCTTCTGTAGCAGCAGCAGCTTCGGGCTTTTTCTCTGCCTCTCCCGCATTATGCTCAGCCTTTTCTTCAGTTTCGGCTTCTTCTGCGGCCACTTTATGACCATACTTTGCTTCGTGGTGGTATTTTTCCACATCCCATAGACCTTTAGCGTCCTGGAATTTTTCTACGGCAATCGTTTCTTTGGTTTCAAGCCCGACACGCTCTTGTTTCAGTTTTTCGATTTCTTTGGACTTTGCTTCCAAACTTTTGTCGTTTTCAGCAATTTTATCCTGAACTTCTTTTAATTTGGCAGGATCGAGCGCCGCTTTGGCTTCTTCAATCTGCTTTTCATAGCGTTTCTTTTTGATATCAAGAAACTGTCTCTGGTAACCCTTCCACTCTCTTCCGAAATCGTCTAGCACCATCCAGATGGTGAACAGAAACATTACGATGCTTGAGATCGCAAATGCACGGATGAGAGTATTACCTTTGTAAAACCTATCGTCAGATGATGGAGGTAGAGCCATGTGTCCTCTTAGATGTTGAAAAAGAATTCCGGCATTGCCACGATGTACTTAAGATTGATCATCCATCTCAGTACCATCTTAATCGGTAAGGCCGCCATGCTTAGAAATAAAAAGGCTGTGATGTAAAAACGGGGAGCACCCAGTTTATCAAACAAGGGCTTCATCACCGTTTTTTGCAAAATGACAGGCCCTGCTCCGATATAACCAAGAGTCACCACAATTCCTAACCACTCACGGATGAATGGGTTATCCGGTAACTTCCCACCGTTAATTCCTAGTCCACGCCAGAAATATTCGGAGAGGTTCACGTTTTTTAAGAATTCAAGTTTATGCAAATCCCAAACTTCATAAGGACCAAAGAAGTTCCAGTTCGGACCACGTAAGAACGTGCCGTACACAATCAAAAGTAACCAAAGAATCAAGAAACCAAACAAGAAAGTAGTGATTGCAAGCTGACGGTCTTTGAAAGTGTAGTAGCCGTTTCCTTTTGGATTTGTATCTATATAAGGAATCAAAATCAGACCAACGAGAATCAGCGTCGGAAATACGACCCCTGCAAGCCACGGATCATAGTACACAAGCATTTCTTGCAGCCCCAAAAAGTACCAAGGAGCTTTAGACGGGTTAGGCGTATTTACCGGATTTGCTGGTTCTTCAAGCGGCGCTTTTAAAAGAATCGACCACCCTAAAAGCACACACCAAACCACAATCGTACAAATAAATTCACTGAACACAAGATCAGGCCATGTGTACGTTAATTCTTTTGCTTCGGCTTTGTTTTCTACATCTTTACCCGCCGCAATCAGCCTGTCATTTGTGACAGCCTTGTGGATGTACAACCATACGAAATACAAAACGAGAAAGAGCATGCCGACGATGGGAATATTGTCGGGTTTAGTAACAACGTCTCGAAAAGTGGGGTTCAACATCGACACTGCCATAAAGGCAAACATCCCGAGTTCAGCGATGATCAGCGTGCTTTTTTCTGCAAACCGTTCGCGCCATTTAAATAGAACCATGTAGAAGGCGATACAGGAAATAGAAAACAGTATCGCTGGCCTACAAAGAGTGTTGATCGTATCTGTGATGAAGTGCATATGTTGTATTCACCTTTATAGTGGGCCTGAAATCCCGCCGTCTTTTCTTACTCTCCAAAAATGGATTGCCATTAATAAACTTGCGACAAGTGGAATAAAGACACAGTGTAACACATAGAAACGAAGCAACGTCGCTTCCCCCACTAGTCTTCCCGCCAGCAACGCAAAACGCGCATCACTACCTGCATGCACGACGTCAAAACCCATCAGCATGTTGATAAGCGAAGCACCAGGTCCTTCGTTTCCTAAGAACGGTGTTGCGCGCGCCATATTCGAACCCACCGTGATCGCCCAAATTGCAAGCTGATCCCAAGGGAGCAAGTATCCCGTGAAACTGAGTAAAAGAGTAAGCACGAGAAGTATCACGCCAATTCCCCAGTTAAATTCTCTAGGTGGCTTGTACGATCCGGTTAAAAACACACGGAACATATGGAGCCAAACGCTAATCACCATGGAATGCGCGCCCCAACGGTGTACTTCACGCATAATCCCGATGGGCACATGTTCTCTCAGTGCAATGATATCGGCATATGCAAATTCTGCTGTCGGGCGGTAGTAAAACATTAGTAGGACGCC
Organism: uncultured Pseudobdellovibrionaceae bacterium; assembly: GCA_964396165.1. Lineage (GTDB taxonomy): Bacteria > Bdellovibrionota > FAC87 > UBA2466 > UBA2466 > CALCZU01. The sequence goes on along the minus strand of CAYNEF010000033.1, from coordinate 17,782 downwards.
CGTTACCGTTTCTACAAGAAAGAGGAAAAATGTAATCCCACCCATGCACCAGGTGAAACTCATTCTGACACCCGATTTCTTCATACGAATTGGATGCAAGTGCAAGAATACGTTCATCAGAACTACGAGCACTCTGTTACGGGTATTGTTTGGAGCCCCGTGACGAAATATAGATTTCCACGCCTGCGATTCTGTAATCGAATCAATAAAACTACCTTTAGCCATCTCTTTACGTTCCTTTTAACCTGTAAATTCCAAGAAGCTTGATGGATCGTTCCACTGGCCCTTCTCGTACTGATATTTTGCCGTTTTATCGACGTAAACTTGTCCGTCTTCGGACAGCATTACTTTAAATCTTTCTAAAGGACGCGGAGCCGGGCCTTCAAAGTTGATGCCCGTCGAATAATATCCACTGCCGTGACAAGGACATTTAAATTTAGACTCGCCCTCTAACCAGTTCGGTGTGCAACCTAAGTGAGTGCAAACGGTAGAAAGCACGTAAATGCCTTTTTCATTTCTCACAAGCCAGACGCCGTATTTTTTCTTAAAGCGTTCGTCTACCTTGTTCACTGCATATTCTGCAGGAAAGCCGGCTTTAAATTGTTGTGGCGGTTCAAAAGTAATATTGGGGAAGAAAAGACGTCCGGCTGCTGTAAGTCCCGTACCGAGTGCTGCTGTAAAGCCGGCCCAGCCGACAGTAACCCAGCTAATAAATGTACGCCTGCTGATACCTTCAGGGCTCTCAGGAAATGTTGGTAATGGCATAGTCGCTTCTTACTTTCCTAGAAAAAAAGTTAATCCAATTTTTTTAACTACCTATTTTATCGTTGTTGTGGGTTTATGTGTCAACTCGTTTCGTTCAAAATCCCTAAAGATTTCACACCTCTTTTACTTCTTGCCCTTCAATAAAAATGCAGAGACAGTAGGAGAACAATGGCAAGACTGAAAAAGCTTGTGGAGCTTGGGTTTGATGTCACTCGAGAAACTCTTGCTTCCGTTCTCATCTATGAACTTTATCCGCTCGGTGTGCTTGGACGCTCCGTTCCATCCATCCCTAGTCTCTTTATAAAAAATAAAAAACCAGAACTTCCTATTCTGTTTATCCACGGAATCTTTCACAACAGGTCCGCTTTTACGTGGATGAAACAAAAACTCGCCGTCAAAGGCTTTCATTCCTTTAAAGAGATTGATTTGGTCACAAGCATTCATCCCGTGCCCATACTGGCCGAGCAAGTGGCTGCGTCCGTAAATCAATTACTCAAACAATATTCCGTTCCTGAAATAAATATCGTCGCACATTCGATGGGGGGACTTGTCGCCCGCTACTATATACAGAAATTAGGGGGCGATCGTTTTATAAAAAACCTCATCACACTCGGAACACCGCATCAAGGAGCAAAACTTTCTCGTTACTCCCTTTTACCTCATCTAAGAGACTTAAAACCCGACAGCCAGTTGTTTCAAGAATTGTCGGCGCTGCCGCCGCCGCAAAATACGCGGGTCTGCGCCATTTCTGGTGAGTTAGATGTCATCGTTCGCGCAAAAGAAGATCCGTGGTGGAGTGGGGTAAGGCATATCCATTTAAAAAGAGTGGGCCATGCAGGTTTATTATTTTCTAAACGTGTGACAGAAATTATTGCAAATCATCTGGAAGAAGCGCCTAAGCCAAATTCGTATCCAGCTGTCGCACCCCATGCTATTCTCTCCACCTTGTGAAAACAAACGCGTACTTAGAAGATACTCTGAAGAAGAAAGTAGTTTTCTTTACCGGCAAAGGCGGCGTGGGAAAAAGCGCTGTAGCCTGGGCGACAGCTCTTCTGTGCAAAGAAGCCGGTAAAAAAGTTGGTCTTGTTTCTTGGAACCCGTTAGAAGACTCTTCAAATTCACATCCTATGAACTCTTTTGGCATTTCGTGGGAAGTTTTAGATACGATGGGATGTTTTAAAGAGTACACGCTGCATATTTTAAAATTCGAAAAGATTTTTCATCTCGTTTTTGAAAACCACGTCTTGCAAACATTTATCAAAGCGATGCCGGGCCTGTCCGAAACGGTGATTGCCGGAAAGATCTGGGATTTAATCGATAAAAACGCCTACGACATCCTGATCGTGGATTTGCCCGCAAGCGGACACGCAATGTCTTTTTTAAAATCGCCACTCGGCATAGACAAGATTTTCAGCGTAGGGTTTGTGCACAAAGAGACTCAAAAAATCTGCAATTTATTAAAAGCGCCCACAACTCGCATTGATCTGGTGGCCTTACCGGAAGAAATGTCTGTGGTAGAGACGATCGATTTTAAAACGAAACTGCAAAAACTCTGGCCCTACCCTTTTGGGTATGTGCATTTAAACCAATGCACGCCAGAATTTCCTATCTTAGGTGCTGTTCCTGAAGAATTTAAAAGTGTAGTGGAAAGACAAGCCGCAACTTTGCAATCGCAAAGACAAGCGACAGAACTTTTAAATACCTTACAGATGCCCAAGAATGAAATCCCGCGTTTTCCGACGGAAAAACTGAATGATACGATCGTAAAAGTAAAAGAGGAGCTCTCCAAATGAAGGAACTTCTCTCACAAAAAAGAATTTTCTTACTCGGCGGCCCTGGAGGAGTCGGAAAAACAACTCTTGCGGCTTCGCTAGGCATACAATCCGCAAAAGCGGGATACAAAACGGTCGTACTTACAGTCGATCCGGCAAAGCGTCTTGCGCAATCTTTGGGCTTTAAAGATTTTTCCAATGACTTGCAAAAAGTTTCTCTCGATAGCGCGTATCAAGGCGAGCTGGAAGCTTCGATGCTGGATGTAGAGAGGTACTTTGACAAGGTGATTGATCGCTTTGCAAAGACCCCTGCTCAGCGGGATAAAATTTTAAATAACCGCTTGTACCGCACGATGGTAGAAAGTCTCGGAGGCAGTCATGAATATGCTGCGATGGAGCGCTTATTAGAGTTTGCAAAAGATACTCGTTTTCAAAAGCTCGTAATCGATACGCCTCCGACTCAAAATGCGATTGATTTATTAAGCGCTCCGCAACGGCTTGCTGACTTCATGGATAATTCGGTTTTGAAGTGGTTTCACAGAGGCTCGCCGAAATACTTAAAGTTTTTCATGCAGGGTACAAAAATCGCAATGAAGTTTTTGGAAAAAGTATTTGGTTCTGATTTTATCGCGGCTCTTTCAGAAACCATCGAGGACTTGGAAGGAATGCAATCGGGCTTTAGAGAAAGAAACCTTGAAGTAATTGAAATTTTAAAAAGCCCGGCCTGTTGTTTTCTTCTTGTGACCTACCCCAGTGAGATGCGGTATCTGGAAACTGTAGATTTTATCAAGACATTAAGAAATTTTGGAATTTCTCTGGGAGGTCTTGTCTTAAACCGTATAGAGCCAGAAAGTGTAATCTATACTGGTGATAACAATCCCGGTTTAAAAGAACTGACAAAATACCAGCACGAATTGCATTCCACACAAAACGAGTGGATCGAAAAATTTAAACTCTTAGGACTTCCGCTGACTACTTTAGAAAAAGAAGCTGTTCCTGCGCAAGACATTGCCGCACTCACAAGAATCGGCGATCTTCTTCTAAAAAATTAAGCGATCAAACTCATAAGAAACACTACTTATTTTGGTGTCTTCTGATACGAAATCAAAAAGCCGACTCCGAAAAGCAAATCAATGGAAGCGGGCAGCATGAGGAGTGATGGGATTCTACCTTGGAAAAAAAGCGTATACACTGCGATCGAAAACGATAGTTTTTCAAGAACGCAAACAGGCATGAGAGGCCGATAACGTACAGGATCTCTGGAAATGACAAAGAATATGAGTTGAAAAACAAGGGCGACTCCCACAAAGCCGTAATAAAATTCAGGGTGCGTAATCGGTGGGGGTTGATCAATTCCCAATTGTATTTCGAAAAAATAATGGGGAAAAAGAACTAAAACTCCGTATATTCCAGCAAAAATATAATATTTTGAGATCCACGTGGGAATTTGTTTCATTTCCATGAAAAGATTATACAACAAAATCCACTGAGTGGATTGTACGCCTCGCGTTATTCGTCTAAACATTTACAGGGAAAAAAAAACGGCTACTATCCTTTGCTATGAATAAGATTGTGAAAAATGCGGACGAAGCAGTAAAAGAAGTTTTTGACGGCGCTGTGCTTGCGCTCGGTGGATTCGGTCTTTGCGGAATTCCAGAAAACTGTATCGCGGCACTAGTAAAAAAAGGCGTAAAAAACCTCACTTGTATTTCCAACAATGCCGGTGTCGATGACTTCGGTATCGGTTTGATGCTGCAAAAGCGCCAAGTGAAAAAAATGATTTCAAGCTATGTGGGAGAGAACAAACTCTTTGAACAGCTCGTTCTGTCTGGAGAATTAGACTTGGAACTAACACCTCAAGGGACGCTTGCAGAAAAATTAAGAGCCGGAGGCGCCGGCATTCCTGCTTTTTTCACAGCAACTGGTTATGGGACAAAGATTGCGGAAGGTAAAGAAACAAGAGAAATCAAAGGCCGCCACTATGTCTTAGAACACTCTCTGTTTGCGGACTTCTCGTTCGTCAAAGCCTGGAAAGGCGACACAATGGGAAATCTCATTTTCAGAGGAACGGCTCGCAACTTTAACCCAATGGTGGCAACAGCCAGTTACCATACCATTGCAGAAGTCGAGCATCTTGTACCTGCGGGGGAACTCGATCCGGATCAAGTCCATGTCCCCGGCATTTACATCAAAAAGATTTTCCAAGGCACGAACTATGAAAAACGCATTGAAAAACGTACGGTAAGACAGGGATAATTTTATGGCACTTTCCAGAGAACAAATCGCAATGCGAATAGCGCGTGAATTAATAGATGGCGACTACGTCAATTTGGGGATTGGGATTCCGACCCTTGTCGCAAATTATATTCCCAAGGGCATCAACGTAGTCTTGCAAAGTGAAAATGGACTGCTTGGTGTGGGGCCTTACCCGACCGAAAAAGAAGTCGATCCCGATTACATCAATGCCGGAAAAGAAACTGTCACGACACTTCCGGGCTCTGCGATTTTTTCAAGCAGTGATTCCTTCGCGATGATCCGCGGTGGGCATGTAGATTTAACCGTCATGGGCGCGATGGAAGTCGATGAAAGTGGAAGCATCGCCAACTGGATTATTCCCGGTAAGATGGTAAAGGGAATGGGCGGGGCGATGGATCTTGTGGCCTGCGGAAGCAGACTCATCGTCGCCATGCAACACATCTCTAAGAACGGGGAAAGTAAAATTCTTCCAAAATGCCAATTGCCCCTGACCGGTGTCGGTGTAGTGAGTAAAATTGTGACTGAACTTGCCGTAATTGATGTCACTAAAGAAGGATTGGTATTAAGAGAGCGGGCTCCCGGAGTCACAAACGAAGAAATTGTGAAATCCACTGCAGCAAAATTAAAAGTCCCTAACGATGTCGTAGAAATGACATTTTAAGCTGCTCTTTTTGAATGTTTAGTGGTGATTGCTTTCAGTTCAAAAACAACCTCATTGCCCATCACAGCCAAGAGTCTTACCATTTGATCAATCGTCTTTGAATAATTGGCAGTATTTAAAAGCCGATAGAGTTGAGCAGGGGATGTTTTCATTTTTCTGGCTAATTCTCGCTTAGGAATTTTTTCTTTCTTAATCTGTTTAAGAACGGAACAGGTAAGATCAAATAAGACCAATTTTCTAATATACTCAGGATCTCGGTTGTACTCCAAAAAAGCATCTAACGGGATATTGCCTTCCACTCCTGACTTTAGCTTGTAAAAAGCCCATTGCCCGGCAGTTTCTTTATCCGTGTAAATTTCGACAATAGGATCGGAAGAAGTCGGTACTATTTTCAGCTTAGAAAAAGGATACGTCAGAGTCACTTTAGAATGATTCCACTCTAAGCAGCGTTTTCTATTATTTACTTTCAAATGACGCACTTTAAAATGCCCCTTCTCGTATTAAACTATACAAAATCTTTTTCAATCTACGGTTTAAACGCCCCTCTAAAACTAACCCATTATCCAATGCGAACTTGGCCACAAGTCTACCTTCTCGATAGATATGTACGTGCCTCGGTGGATGATCACCAATCCAAGTGACAAACAGGTAATTTCCTCTACGAATCTTACCCAAGATTTACCCACCCATAACTAGTATCATATATGGTACTATTAATCAAAATATTCATTCGAAGAAGCAATAGAAGTGCAACGCTCGAAAGGCAAGCATAGGAAGGGAGCGTGTTTTCTAAAGAAGGAATGCAATATTAATAGAATTGGAGTCGAAGGTTAGACTAGATCGGGTAGTTTCACTTAATGTGGGACGTGTTTCGCTTTTTTGTCGTTCTCGCTGTTCTTTGCTACTATTGGGAAATGCAAAACAAAAGAAAACAATTTCGCACGTACCCATTGCAGTTAAAGTATTCGCTGTACCTGACAGTTGCTTCGGGTTTTTTATCGCTAGTCATGATTTTTGTAATGGCCTGGTTTATCCAGAGAAATTACAATTTATTCATGGGAGATGAGCTCGGTATTTCAGCCCAGGTTGTTTCTATCGTGCGACACGAGCAGAAGATCCTCGAATTTTCTCTCCTCTTTCTCTTTTTATTCACTACCCTTTCCATGTTTGCAGCGACCTTCTATGTCACGCGCAAAATCACAGGCCCTATTATTGCGCTTCAAAAACAGCTTGGGAAATATGCCGAAGGCGACTGGTCGAGAGAATTTCGTTTAAGAAAAGAAGACGAATTTAAAGAGCTTGAACAGATCGTAAATTTAATGCGCAAAAACCACCTCGGCCAAAGCCCGTCGTAAGCGGCGCTCGGGGCACACAAAAAAAAGCAAGACAATTGAAATATTATTAGTGAGAATTCTCTTCGAAAATTCTAACACCTTAAGGAGAGCACTATCATGAAAACACTACTGGCACTGACACTTGGGATACTTATATCCGCACAAACGTTTGCAGCTGCGCGCGAATTTGCACTAGAAGGCAGATATGAGGATCCAAAAGCTCATTTTCAATTCGATTTCACCTCTGAAGGTAAAATCACCAATATCTTTCATTACAATATAAGCAAGACTGAAAAAATCGATGTGCAGTTTAATGAACCACTCGTTTGGAACGGGACTTCCTATATTACATCCACCGTGTTGAAATCCTTTGAAGCTGAAGGCTGTCAGTTAAAAGCAACTCTTTTTGTAACACCTGGTGAAACTACTTCTGCAATCGACGTCACTTTGCAACTGCCCACCTATATGGAGCAATGCAACTTGAAAAACGTAGTCAATTTTGATTTCTACGCAGAAAAACAAAACTAAATAATACTATTTATGCATGAGGCGCTAGTTGAGAAACTAGCGCCTTTTTTATTTAAACTTTTTTTAAAACGTTTTTATCAATATGATGAAAAAGAGGTTTGTTTTTCATCTGCACTTGCGTGTCTTCCTCGTAGGTAAGTGTGTCGCCAGAACAAGATAGATTTAAAATATACTTAACCGTTTTGAACTCTTCGTCTAAAAACTTATTCGAACAGATTCCATACGTAGGAGATCCTAAATCAGCAGTAAGCTGAAAAGACTTGGCATTCGCCTCTACAGTTCCGCCGGCAATTACCGTGACGCCTCTCGGCACCATAAAACAGCGCATGAGTTGTTTATTCTTCGCATCCCAAAGCCAATAGCCCAATTCCTCATGAAAGGGATCTGCTTCTCCGATTCTCCATGCTGTTGTCTTGTATCTTAATCCTTCCAGCTTTTGCTCGTGGTTTTGCACACAAGAAAGTTTTTCGAATACCATTCTTTCCTTGTACTTGTTTTTTTCTGTACCGCGATCGTCAGAAGGAGCCGTGTCATCTCCCTTCTCGCCTTCCCAAATACCAACTAAAGCTTCTAAAGGTCCCAATTCTGGAAACATCTTATTTCTCCTTTAGTAGGTCCAAAACGTTTACAGGAGGCCGTCCAATGACTGCGCGACTGCCTCTTGTGACAATCGGTCTTTCAATCAACACTGGATTCTTCACCAGCATTTTTAGGACCGCTTCGTCATCGTTTAAATCTACTTTTATTTTTTTAAACTCTTCTTCTTTGGTGCGAACAATATCTTTCGCTGTTAATTGTAGCTTTTTTAATATTTCTTTCAATTTTTCTTCGCTTGGTACTTCTTCGAGGTAAGAAACAATACGTGGAGTAACGCCTTGTTCCTTCAACAGTGCCAGAGTTTCGCGGCTCTTGCTGCATTTTGCATTATGGTAAATTACCCACTCACTCATAGATTTCATCCTCTGCTCTTAAAAAACCCTCTTCTTCATCGACGCTCCATTGTACGATCTCTTTTTTCTTTGCAACCAGGTAATAAGGCCCTTCGAAGAGCCTTATTGCTTTATCAAATTTTTCTTCTACGAAAGAATAGGAATTTCCGATAAAGGAAAACGCAACGGCAGTTCTTTGAACATTTTCTCCGAAACTCATTTCCGTAACACTAAATCCTTCATTTTTTAATTTTTGCATGATCCCTTGGGTGATGCTGCGTCTATCTTTTAATGTGCGTGCCCCCCGGATAAAAAGCGCGACGTAACCTGTTCCTACAAATACGTTTTCCATAGCAAAGCCATTGTAAAAGGAGCGGCTCTCTTTTTACAACACTTCGTATGTAATTTGAGAGAGTCTACTGAGGTATAACGCGACAGGCCATCTCTAATGATTCTAGCTATGCTATTTCAAGGAAATGAAAATCTTCTTCTTGCTTCTGCCGATTACACTTTTTGGCCAAACAACACTCTTTTACAATGCAAAAATCCACACTTCTGCAAGCCTTAATACCCCCGACGCCGCCTGGATGCTGGTAAAAGATGGCAAAGTTTTAAAAACTGGAAAAGAGGAATTACCCAAGGCAGAAAACTATTCCAAAGTGGACCTAAATGGGAAAGTGCTTTTTCCCTCTCTTACAGATAGCCACGCTCACATACTCGATTTAGGCAAATCCCAGTTCGAAGTAAATTTTCGAGGGGTGAAAAGCAGCAAAGAAGCAGTAGCAAGGCTGAAAGAGTACATCGCTAAAAACAAATTGCAGGGAACAAAGGCAATTCTAGGTAACGACTGGGATCAATCCGATTGGCCGGGCAAACAATTTCCTTCCAGACTGGAGCTTGACGAAATCACACAAACGCAGCCAATTATTTTATACCGCGTCGATGGACATGCCGCGTGGGTGAATACAGCAGCATTAAAACAATCTGGAATTTGGGAAAGAAAAGCCGATCCTCAAGGAGGAAAAATCCATAGAGACTCAAGCAATCTTCCCACTGGCATCTTAATCGATACAGCAATGGACGATTTGTCTTCTCTCATTAAGCCGCCCACGCTAGACGAAAGCAAAGAATACATCACCGTGGCTGTAAACCATGCGGCGTCTCTCGGCATTACTTCTATCCACGATGCTGGAGTATCTCAAACCACACTCACCGCAATTAAAAACCTGCTTCGGTCACGAAAAATCAAATTTCGCTTCTATGAAATGTTAAGCGGTAGTGATCCCCAGTTAAAAAACTTACTGAAACAGAAGCCAACGATTGGGCAATACGGTGGACAGCTCGATGTGCGCGCTGTGAAACTTTTCATCGATGGAGCAATGGGAAGCCGAGGGGCTTTATTTGAAAAGCCGTATGCGGATGATGCTTCTACTTCCGGTTTGCAGTTTCATTCCAAAGAAGAATTAGCGCGGCTTGTTTCTCAAATCCACAAGGCGCATTATCAAGTCGCCGTGCACGCGATTGGAAGTAAAGGAAACAAACTCGTACTCGACGCGTTTGAATCGTTAAGAGACAAAAACATTGCCGATAAACGCCACAGATTAGAGCATGCTCAAGTTTTAGAATTAAACGACATAAAAAGAGCAGCAAAAATGGGAGTCATTGCTTCCATGCAACCTACTCACTGCACTTCTGACATGAAATGGGTAGTCGATAGAATTGGAAGCGAGCGCGCCCGTTATGCGTACGCGTGGAAATCGATGCTGCAAAATAAAGTACCACTCGCATTTGGCAGTGATGCTCCAGTCGAAAGCTTGAACCCGTGGCCCGGACTATTCTCTAGCATCACAAGACAAAATACAGAGTTTGAACCCAAAGAAGGCTTTAATCCCGAAGAAAGGCTTACACTCCAGGAAAGTTTTGAAGCGTTTACCAGTGGCGCAGCTTACGCTGCTTTTCGTGAAGCGGAACTTGGCACCTTATCGAAAGGCCACTATGCCGACTTTATCATCTTGGGAAAAAATCCTTACGAATTAAAACCCTTGGAAATTTATAATACCAAGGTAGAAGCCACCTATATTGGTGGGGAAAAAGTATTTGAGCGAAATGAACTTCCCAGAAGCTAGTACAATTTACTGCTTTTCTAGCACGCGTACCTTAACTCTGTTTAAAGTACTGTATCCTGAAAAAGCAGACGCGTTTCTCTCCTTAAGAGAACTGATGCTTAAACTAGGGTTTGCCTTGCCTTCCGAATCAGAGCACAAACTCGCCTTTACCAGTCTTTTGCCTCACGAAATCAGGGTAGAGGAGAAAGAAGCTGAACTTTTTTACGATACGATTCAAACATTGAGAGAAGCGCTGATCTTAAGATCTGAACATGTGGAACATTGCTTTTCGCTTCTCGCACCATCGAAAAAAAATACGCTATTAAAAAATATTTTCATAAATTACCTCAACTCTCCCCTTTCCCATGACTTAGCCGAAGTCGTTTGGCAATTGACAGGAGAACTGACAGAGAAAAAAAGATCTATCGATTTTCCGCTAGTCTTTGTGACTGAGTCCTCTGACTCGTATCTCTTTACTACACTTTGTGAAAAATTCCCAACGATCTACCCCTGGCAGGTACTGGGTGAAAAGAATATCCCCTCTGGATCGCTTCAATTTGGCAGCCAATCAGAAAGTCTTTTAGGCTTTACAGAAAATCTCAAACTGTGGAACAAAAATAAACAGGAAAATCAAAAACTGTGGATTCCGTTTTTTGGTGACGAGAAAGAATTAGAGTATCTGCAATTTTATTTAGATTCTCAGTCCATTACGTACCGCTCTTTCTTTGAAAATAAAGAAAAATCAAACGATAGCGAATTCAGTCTTTTTCTTAAAAATTTACGGCGAAACAAAACCCTTCCTTTAAAAGAACGTCTGGAATTAAACCAGACTTATTTACTAAAAAAATCAGCACCTTTGGATGAAGCTAAAGAAATGGATACGAAACCCAGCACAACAGAAACGCTTGGTGAGCCAACGGCTTATCTGTACCCGTTTCAAGTACTGACGCCCGAAGCAGATGCGACAATCATTGGTTATTGCCCTTCTTCTTTTTTAAGCGGCGAAAGCAGTGAAATTCTATTTACCGAGTCAGAGCTTGAGTCTTTGTTTCAAGGCGGATTTCCCTTACCTCGGCGTTCCAAAATAATCGAATTTCGAAAACGCATGTTAGAAAACGCAGTAGAACAAGGCAATACTATCTACACTTCTATTGGCAAACAAAGTCTAAGCAGCGAGACTGAGGCAAAGCCCATCGCACTGCATTTTGAGAGTACGGAAGTAAAAGAAAAATACGATGCGGATGTAAAAATTAACCGCCTCTCAGCGACTCAGCTCGAAACTTATTCTCAGTGTCCGGCAAAATACTTTTTTCTAAACCGTTTGCGCATGCGTGCGCCACTTAGCTTTAAAGATAGTTACGCGTTAGTCTTGGGGCAAACAGTACATCTGGCGTTAGAGACAAGCTGCAAGGAAAAATTTCCTTTTACGCTGGAAGAACTAAATACCCATTATGCAAATGCCCTAAAAGAATATTTGCCGGAAGATGAGTCTAGCGCCTCTCACCAAACCATTTTAAATTCCCAGTTTAAGTTAATTGCAGACAGAGCCATGGTTTTAGAAAAGACGCTCACCGAACAATTTGGTGAAGGCTCCCCTATTCTTATCGAAGATTCATTTGAACTTGAGATAGAAGGGCTAAAATTCACGGGTAAAATTGATCGCGTAGATTTAAGAGACGGAAAAATTGTAATTTTAGATTACAAAACGGGCAATGTGGATTTTACGCCAGAGCACATCAGAAAAGGCGCAAACTTCCAGGCGCTTTTATACATTCTTGCAGTGGAAAAGAAATTAAACAAACCTCTTTCAGGCATGCTCTTTTATGATTTAAAACAAGGCGAATTAAAACGCGGGTTATTAATTGAAGAAGAAGTTTCCAAAGAAGCAAAAAAATCCATTACCCGCGGCCACACTTTATCGCTCGAAAAATTCGAAGCCTTAAAGGCAGATGGGATTAACCAGATAAAGCTTTTAGCGCAGAAAATGAATAGTGGTGTATTCGCACCGGAACCCTCACAAGATAAGTGCGGGTACTGCGAAGCGCGACTGATGTGTCGAAAGGCGTATGGTTATGTTTGAACTGACACAAGAACAAAGGCGCGCAGTAGAAAGCAGTCAAAAGCCTACAATGGTTTTTGCTGGAGCGGGGGCTGGAAAAACACGCGTACTTGTCGAAAAATATTTAAAATTGTTGGAAGATGGATTAACTCCATCGCAAATTCTTTGTCTTACGTTTACGACAGACGCCGCAGAAGAAATGAAAGAGCGGCTCACTCACAGACTTATCGAGCGCAATTCTTCTTTAAAGAATCAGGTTGAAAACACGCCCAACATCGGGACGATTCATAGCTTTTGCTACCAGACGCTTAATCAGTTTGGGGCTGAGATTGGATTATTAAAAGTAGAAGAAATCTTAAGTCCGTTTACATTCGCAGCTCAGTTTGAAAAATTCTACGAAGAACATTTGAATGCGACGGATCCCAATGTACTCACTGAACTTCTCACGCATTATTCGCATGTACAATTGCACGATTTAGCACTCGAGTTATACCAAAAGCGCCATACATGGATGAATGAAGCACGCGATGAATCCGCAGTCCTTAACAACGTCGTCGCTTGCTTTCAGCCTTTTGTAGAAAAATTACAGGCACATTTTTATGCCCAAGGTCAGTATTCGTTCGATGATTTGGAAGTGCTTGCTATTAAGCTGTATGAAACTTCCAAAGTGGCAAAAGAAAAACTTTCTAACCAGTTTCAGGCAGTTTTAATTGACGAATTTCAGGACGTAAGTAGAAGCCAATGGAATTGGTTAAGACAAATCGCTCTCGCCTTCCCCAAAGGGCTTTTCTTAGTGGGGGATCCGAAACAGTCTATTTACGGCTTCAGATATTCAGAGCCGGAACTTTTTTACGAAACAGCAAAAAAACTGACTGAAAGTGGCAGCAATGTTGTGGAACTGAGCATGAACTTTCGTACTCACGAAAGCCTGCTTCATTCTATCAACACGCTTTCTACTCAGCTATTTAAGGAAATTTCTTTTAATAGCATGCAGGCTGGTCTAACTGATTCAGTAAACCACCCCTATTTTGAAACGCATTACTATGAATGCAGCGAAGAAGATGCAAGAGGAGCAGTACAAACTTTAGAGTTGAACGCCATTACTGCCAAAGTAAATGATCTCGTAAAAAACGGGGTACAACCCAATCAAATAGCGATGCTATTTCGCAATGCTGATCGCATGATTGAGTACCAGAGAAAACTAAAATCGTATCAGATCCCTTCCAGCCTTACGCACACTTTGAACTTTGATGCCTCGCACGAGATCTTGGACATCATCAGTTATCTCTCTGTGTGTTTGAATCCGCTCGACAATGCGTCTTTGTGCCAGTTCTTACGATCTCCTTATATGGGATACACGTTTCGGCAACTTTCCGAATTGGCGCAGCCGCAGGAGTTGTCTCTTTTTGAAAGACTCCTTAATAAAGGTGACAGTCAACTTGCCTGGTTTTTTACCCAAGTCGATTCAGGCGAGATGGATGTCGATACACTGCTTAAAAATCTTTTTAAGCATACAAACTACTTTCCTGCTTCTCCCGAAGCCTTCTTGTTTTTTCTGGAGGCCAAAGACAAATGCCCTTCTTCCCTTTACGAATTTCTCACACAAATTCGGGCGCTAAAATCCCATACGCTTTTTACGTCTGTGGAATCAGTAAGAGAAGATGCCGTAAAGCTGATGACCGTACATGCGGCAAAGGGTCTGGAATTCGATTACGTCTTATTATGCGATAACTTAAGACAAACTCCTGTTAGCTCTCCTTTTATTTTTTCTCGGAAAGCTATGGGTATGGGCATCCGCTATAAGGAAGATAACGAGATTGTGAAAACTCCGACCTATTCAAAATTATTTGAAATGCAAAAGGCGAGAGAACAAGAAGAATCAAACCGCATCTTGTATGTTGCCCTAACAAGAGCAAAAAAATCCTTGTCGCTCTTCTTGCCCAAAGGAATGAAAAAACTACCCTCCGGCAGCTGGGCCAAAACACTTTCTGAATGTCTTTAAATAAAAACCCCGGGTCCCTCGCGAGAACCGCGAAGCCCGGGGGTTTTACCTTGAACGTATTGGAGAAGAAGACTTATAAAAAACTTTAGAACATGACTTTTACATCAGCCATTACTTTGTAGAAGCTTGTATTCATGAGTGATGCTTCTTCGAAGTATGGAGCAGAAACATTTCCGTAATCTGCCGTCTGAGGTTTGTTAAACATCGGGATGATGTAGGCCCCGCGCATTCCCACAGCAATGCCTTTTGTCACTTCTACATCCAGTCCGGCAATCGGTTGAATTGCTCCTACCCATTGATTGTAACTGTAGTAAGAATTGGCTGCATCACGTGTCATGTTTTCATAATACAAAGCCATCGAGCCCACACCTATCCAGGGTTGGATGAAAGAGCGGCTTAAGTACAACTTCGCATTTGCACCGATATTGTACTGGTTAAAATCGTGCTTATAAAAATGGTACTGATTTGAATACTGTCTGAAGTACGAATACCCGACATTGTATTTGCTATACCCACCTTCTACTTCGATGCTGATAAGAGAATTCAAAGCAACTTCCAATCCCAAGCCAAGGCTATAGGAATTACTGACATGGTTTCCCCATGCACCGTAATAATTGCTCATCCCCACCATCGGCGTAATCGCAGTGTGCAGGCCTAATGAACTGTCCTGCATCTTCGCACTCATGCTGGAACCGGATTCATTATTGTTTGTATTGCTTGTATCGCCGCCTCTCACATTCACATGCACATTATTGTTTTGCACGGGTGAATAAGAACTAGAAGCAGTCGGAGCAGGTGCTGCAGCTACAGAAGCTGTGGCATCGGACTTTGTTGTACTTTCCGTTGCTTCTTCGTTAGCGGCAAGCATCTTGATTTGCTTCCAGTCCAGCGCATAAGGATCGGCTTGGACGTAGTCTGGGTTAGCAATGACTTCATCACTCATCGCCATGGCCTGATTGATATTCTCGCTACCACTTTTCTCCATCTCAGCACCCGCAACCATCGAAGCCTTGAACACGAAACATGTCACAAGGATAAGAATGAGTTTTAATTGTTGCATGTGTTTGACCCCTTTAAATAAAGTTCTCCCTCTCACAAGAAAACTTTTAAAATCGACTAACAGGTAGTCACGACTACTGCAGTGTGTGTGCCACAAGAATACAGGCTAAGTGATTGATATTACATAGGATAATAAGTAACAATCTACGGCACTATGGCTAAACTTTATACACTTTTCACAATTGATAGAAAGAGCGTCACATAATCAGTCAGTTAACAAAGTGTCGAAATCTTAGACAGCTGTCGAAACTTTAGACAGTAGGTTTTAAGCGTTAGGGGTTCTTCTTTTTATAAACTTCTTTAGCGGCTTCCACTACTTCTAGCCAATTCATATCGGTGGGCAAAACGGGTGTGCGAACAGCAGGCAAGTGATTCAAGCCAAGGGCAGCAGTTCGAGTAGACATATGATACGACCGATAACTCATATAATGGTGTGGTTCATCTGGATTTCCCATGGGGACATAAAGTGTTTCTCCTTTTTCATCTTTCCACACTGTTTTATTTCTATTTAGATTTAGTAGTTTTTCAGCCGTTTGAGATGAAAGAACAGGTGGAGCTGGCAGGCCGCGTGTAGGTTCTAGCGCTTTTCCCAGAGTCAAAATTTCTTGTGCCTCCGTATCGGGTTTAATCCCGATAAGTGCGAGCATATGGAGCGATTGTTCATCTGCTTCCTGTTCATGAGTGAAGTGTCCCATTCGCAATGCTTTTGCTTTGTTGTAGGCATCTACTAGACTCGATTCTGCTCTACGAACCTCGCTTGTAGCTGCAGCGAAATAGTCTCCCAGAGTTTGGTACTTACTGGGATCCACATACCAAGGAGTTTTATCTAGTTCATATTTAAAATAACCTTTTACTTTGTCGAGAGGTACTTTGCCTGGAACTAGATTGTCCGAAGCTTCTATTTGCGTGCGCGCAGCTAAACTTAAAAAAGCTGTTTCAAATTGACGAAATTTTTCCATATTTTTATCTGGCAAAGGATCTTTTGGAAAACCACTGCCATAGCGATAGGTATCTGCTCCAATTAATTCGCTTTGATTCTTCAGTAACGAATCAAGGATAGGGCATTCGATGCAGCTTTTATCCTGACTATGTATGGTTGCTAATTGTTCTGCAGCCATTAACGCACCCGTAACAAGGGCTGACGGAATTTTTTGCTCGGGGATAGAGTGGTATCCATCCAAAAGTAACGAGGCTTCAGAAATTTGTTTTGCAATGGTTTGCATTTCTTGATGCATTACAGGAGGGGCTTTAGGCGGTGCATCCGCATACGGTTCATTTGGTTTAGCTTCATAGAAGTAACCATAATCGGTCGCCATATTTATTCCATGGGCCCGATAATAATGCCCTAGCTCATGGGCTAATACCGCGACAAATTCTTCTTCGTTTTTGTATTTTGTAAGCAAGGAGGCACTCACATGCACCTGGTTGCCCACCGCAGGAAATACGAAACCCTCAGCTTGTGCTTTTCCATTTAATAGAGACTCTGAACTGCTTTCTACTTTTGATTTTTTATCTAGTACGATTTTAAACTTTTCTGGTCGGCTCGCATCTTCCTCTACTGTAAAAATACAGCTAGATAAATTTCCGCTACACCATTTACTTAGCTCGATTGCCTCTTCCTTTGTCAGTTTTCTTTCCGTCTGCCAAGACGATGCCTCCTCTTGCAAGTCATAATCTAAGCCGTCTTCCAGATTGCCTGAAAGACCTGCCCTGTTTGGCTTTATTACAACTGCAGCTATTGTATTTTCTTTAGTGGTGGGAACAGAGGCATTCAACTCTACCGGTGCGCGATAATAAACATCTACTTTATTGACGGAGGCATTGGGCGAGGAATCACTGCTAGCGTACGCTTTTGGTTTAGGAACATTTTTCATCATTGTTGCATACTCAGACCTTAGTGCGGCATCGAGTTCATCAAGCCAAAACTGCGTTCGTCGAGTTACAGGATGATCTTCTGGTAGTAGATCTCCATCTCCCATGAGTGGCTTATCCTTTTCCTTAAGTACTTCCGCCCATTGCCAACGAGTTGTCGATTTTACCGGATTCCTTAAAAGATGTCTGAGTACACGCGCGCATTCGGCAGAGTCATCTCCGAACAAAGGCAGAACGATAAAAAGAATGAGTAGATAGTGCAGTTTCATTTGTTATTTGCTCGATTTTCTGAGCAATTAAATAAGCAAAGCGTAAGCCACCACAGCACACAGTTTTCGTGCGCAAAAGGAGCTGCAAAATTAAATTAAAATGAATATTTCGTCAGATTAGAAGAGCGCTGTATAAAAGACTTACTGTTGCAGAAAATGAAACGAGAAAAG
>CAYNEF010000032.1:0-40586 GCA_964396165.1 uncultured Pseudobdellovibrionaceae bacterium | reverse complement strand
CCTACATTTATCGACGATAAATGAGGTGTTTTTATGAATCTGCATTTGCATGAATTGGCTGTTCAGTCAGTTCGAAATTTTAAACAATCTGAACGTGGGCTCATTGAAATTCTCGAGAAAATTGATCAGGACAAGACCTACCTCGCCTTTGGTAAGTCGAGCCTCTTTCGCTATTGCGTGGAAACTTTGCTCCTATCCGAAGGCGACTCATACCGCCTCATCCAAGTGACACGCAAAGCTGCCACACTTCCTCTCTACAAAGACGCCGTCCTACAAGGCACCATCACTACCTCCCAAGCCGCACGCATCGCCTCTGTCGTTACACCAAACACCCAAAACCAGTGGATAGAAAAAGCTTCTACCCTCACCCACCGCGAACTGGAACGTGAAGTAGCAAAAGAAAATCCAAAGCCGCTCGTCAAAGAACAAATTAAAATTCTGACAGACACTAAGAGCGAATTGCGAGTTTCCATTTCAAAAGAACTGGAAAAAGATTTACGGCGTGCACAAGAAGTTTTGCGTGCTGCGAATTTAGAAGACACGCTCGGCAAACTTGTCGCCCTTGCTTTAAGACAAAAAGATCCGGTGCTTAAAGCGGAAAGAAATGCGCATAAATCTTCTAAAGCTTCTAAACCTGTGCGTGTTGTCCCCTTACAACGTACTAAAATCCCGGCGTCTATCATCCACCAAGTACACTTGCGTGATCGGGGGCGGTGTACATTTAAGTCTTGTAATGAAACTCGGTGGCTGGATGTGCACCATCGCATTCCCATTGCGCAGGGTGGAGATAATTCGATTTCCAATTTGACTACGCTTTGTTCAGCACATCATAAAATGTTGCATCATACACATCATCGCATCCGATACTCTGCACGTGCAGAGTTGAGAAGTTTTGTATAGTAATTCAACTTCGCATTCGAAATTAGTTTTTTGAGTATGAGCATTATAAGCTCATAATTCCCTTTCACTTCGAAAAGTTCTGCTCTCCCAGCCGCGTTGGGTCGCTATCGAGACTTCGATTGAGTACTGTGGCCACTTGGCCCTGTATTTTTACCAGCAGCAGTCACAACTTCCATGCAATATTTAGAAATAAGTGTCTTAAAGTATGAAAAAATATTTTTTTTCATTGGATAAAACACTTATTTGTAAATTTTGCTTTGCAGCCGCTGAAGCAGTGACAAAAAGCTAGGCCAAGTGGCCCGGGGTTTTATCGAAGTCTCGATAGCGACCCAACGCGGCTGGGAGAGCCGTATTGATCGAAGAATCTACTTATTCCCTCGCACATCCCCCTGAACTTTATTACCCAACTCTGTTCGCTTGCCTCGGCGTAGCTACGCGAAGACGGGTGCAGAGTAATAACGCGTCGATTCACCTCACTTTACAAATTCACTTCACATCCCTCCCAAACTTGAGTCGCAAATTAAAGTATTTAAGCCGCGGTGCCGATAAGCTTTTGATAGACTATGATTCCTGCATTGATACAACCTATTGATTGTGCGTCGAGCTGGTACAAAGCATTGCTTGCCGATTACCACAAGAAGCACCCCTATTTCGAAAAAGAAGTCACCGTACAACTTCTTTCGTTGCATCTGCATATCTTGGAAAATATCCAACGCCATTTTCTTATCTGCGCAAGCCACCCTGATCTCTCTCACAGACGCGCCCTAAGAAAAACCCTAGTGGATTTTGCAAACGAAGAAGAACACTTCGTCGAACTCATTCACCAAGACCTAAAAGATTTAAAAGCTTCCCCACTTCCACCCCCTTTCGAAGTGGAACTGTGGTGGGCCTACTTCGACAAACAAGTTTACATGCGCCCTTTTTTAAGAATCGGCGCAGCTCTCATCTATGAAAATTTGCCAGAGAAATCAAAAGACATCATTTCTCGACTCACTCACGCACCTTATTTAAACGCAAACAACACACGATTTTTTACCGCACTCCATAGAAACAACGCGCTTTCTCACGGCAGCGAACTACTCGCCTCGCTCCAAGGCGCTCGTCTCGACAACCACCACCTCGAAGAATTAAAAGAAGGAGCAAACAAAGGCTTCTTTCTTCTTGAAAAAATGGTGCACTGGGCATTCACTCAACACTTAAAATCTGACGTGAAAAAAGCCGCCTAACCATGAGCAAAACCTTTCCCGATCGCCGTGTACTCGCAGCATTACTTACGATTCAATTTCTTTTCGGGCTAAATTATATTTTTTCTAAAATCATCATGCAGCACATTCCTCCGCTCATCTGGGGAAGCATTCGCTGCTCGATGACGGCACTCACTCTGACTTTCATCGCTGTCACATTAAACAAATTCGATTATAAAAAAGCCCTGAAAAACTGGAAATCTTTTTTAGCTTTTTCGCTTTTAGGAATTGTACTAAACCAAGGGTGTTTTCTCCTTGGACTGCACCGCACTACTCCCACAAACAGCGCCCTACTCAACACACTCATCCCGCTATTCACAATTCTTGTTGTGAGCTTTAGAGGGGTTGAACAATTTACAAAAACGAAACTCCTAGGATTCTTTGTCGCATTTTGCGGCGTTCTGATACTACAGCATGTAGAAAATTTTAATTTTCAAAATGAAACTTTCATTGGCGACTTACTCACTCTTTGCAACGCTTTATTTTATTCGTTCTTCTTAGGCTACTCACAAAAGTTTTTTGCTAAAAGCGATTTTATCTGGGCCACTACCTGGCTTTTTGTTTTTGGGACTCCAGGCTTTTTTGTTTTCTCAGGCCACGACTGGCTCACCTTCCAATGGGCTGCAATCCCTTCTCTTGTCGTACTCGCAGCAATGGCAAATATCCTTCTTGGTACCGTCGCCCCGTATTTACTGATCAGCTTTACGCTTTCACGCGCTAACTCCTCTCTCGTTGCCCTGTTCGTTTATGTGCAACCGCTTATCGCAAGTGTGCTCGCATATTTTTTCTTCGGGCATGTGCTTACACTTCGTACACTCATGAGCGCGCTACTGATTTTTATGGGCGTCTTTCTCGTGCTCTATAAAAAGAGGGCAAAAACAAAAGTTCTCCCCCTTACCGATGCAGAACTTCCCACTACAAAAATTTCTTTAAGACACGCCTCGAAATAACCACCGTCCCCGTTGACATGTCGCATTGCGCCACCTATAAATCCGGCTGAAAGATTATTTCGAAAGGATTTTTAAATGAAAAAATTGGTGCTCGTTCTCGTTGTATTTTCATCGCTCACAGCCCTAAAAGCGGATCACAATAACCTTGTGCCGGTTTACCCTGTATATCCCGTATACCCGGTCTACCCTCACTATCCTGTTTACCCAGTCTATCCGGTAGTTCCCGTGGCACCTCTCGTCCCGGTTTATCCTGTAAACCCCGTGCCAGTCGCGCCTGTTAATCCTTTGCCGATTGCGCCTCAGTGCTATACCGCCGCTGTACCCGTGCAAACCTGGAGACAAGTCTGGACAGTACTGCAAGGCTGGGTCTGGAAATTGGAAACTGTGTGGCAATATCAAGTAGTTTGCCGCTACTAATATTCTATAAAAATTTAACTAAACGGGGCCTGAAATTCAGCCCCGTTTTTTATTTCCCCCTACTTTCTCCGTTGCCTATTGGTTTAAAGCACGATAAGTCTGAGGGCGTTACAAACTATTGGGGGTTTATATTATGAAGTTCGTATTTTTGATTTTCGCAGCTCTTTCATTGAATCTGTTCGCAGACAACAATCTTACTTCACAAGAAGCTAAAAAAGTCGCTAAGAGCATCAACTCTGAAGCCACTTCCAATTGGACAAAAGGCTACCTCGAAGTACAATTTGATTACGTCACTTGCCCCAGCGATAAATCACAATGTGCCTTTACCTTTAAAATGTGGCCCACCAGCAGCGAAGTAGAAACACTGGAAGGCAGCTACAACGGACGCGGCAAAGGTTTTTATTGGTCTGCAAAAGTATTGCAACGCGGGCTTGTCACAGCAAAGTGCACAGTCGCTAACTTAGAAACGTTGGAAGATATTTTAACAACGAATGGCGATGTACGCGCAGAAGTTCTTTCTAAATTGGAAGACTGTGTGGGCAAAGTTTCCAAAGTCTCTGCAAAATAATTCGACTTTTTCTTAGTCAAAAACTTCTTTAGGAAAGCTTACGGTAAATACCGTGTGAAACGGGCTGGGGTCTTTTTTGTAAATTTTCTCAAGCGCTTCTTTGGGGCGGGGATCAGAAGGATCCAATTTTCTCGCACTTTCTAAAAGTTTACGTGCGCCACTCACATCATCCGATTTATAAGCAGCCCATGCCTGATAGTACAGCGGCAACGACCAATCCGGATACTGCATCGCAATTTTTTCAGCATAGCGTTTGGTTTCTTCGAGATCTGGATTTTTAGAAAGCGAAATCATCAGCTGCCACTCGGTCACTTGCTTTGAACTGATAGCGCCAATGTCTATCAGCTTTGCCAAAGAGTGTTCGAGCTCTTCCCATTTTTTATCAGCAGGATTTCCTTTTGATTCCGTCTGAGCCACCATGAAGCGTGAAAGTACAATCATCTCAGCTGCCGGAATAAGCGTTGGCTCCACTTCTAAAAGTCTTTCGGCAATTTTGCCGTTCAACTTGTAATCCGTGCCGTTCATCCCCGCCATCATCTTATCCAGAAGAATTTTCGGATCATCAATGTCTTCAATCGCAATCCCTTTGGTCAGAAAGTGTGTAATCTGGGCGCGGTAATTAAAGATGGCAATCATGCAGGGAGGAAGGCCATCGAACCACATTTTCTGTGTTAAATCGACGTTCGCTTTCATCAGCGGCGCACAAGCTACTTTATAGGCAAGATCGAGATCTCCCATCGATTTAGGAATATCTTTACAGGTTTCAGAGAGCGGAAACGGCGATGATCTGGGAGGAAAAGTGCGGACAAGTCTCAAATCCACACTGCGAATTGCCGCAAAATAGTCAGCACAAGCCTGACTTAAATGCTCTTCTTTTTTGGGAAGCAAGGGCAAACGGGATGCCTGATATATATTTTTAATTTTTTGCGATGCAGGAGCAATTACAGGAGCTGCATTCAACTTCTCAGCCTCTAATTGCGCGCGTTTTTTATCCGCGAATCGAAAGACGAGGGCTCCGATGAATGCGAGAAGAATAAAAGCGATAAAACCGTAAAGTATTTTTCTTTGCTTCTTCAAGTCTGGCTCGCAGGCTTTCTTGCTTTATACGCTTCAATTGCGGCAGGCAAAACCGAGATAAAAATAATCATCATTATCACGAGCGTAAAATTCTTTCGCACCATGGGAATATTGCCGAAAAAATAACCCGCAAGTACAAACATGAGAATCCAGACAACGCCGCCCACGATATTAAACATGGCAAAACGCGCGTAAGACATTTTTCCCACCCCTGCGAGAAAAGGGGCAAAGGTGCGCACAATAGGGACAAAGCGCGCAAAGATAATGGTTTTCCCCCCGTACTTCTCATAAAATTTTTGCGTCTTATCCATGTATTCTTTTTTGAAAATTTTGGAATCAGAAGTCAAAACTTTTGGGCCAAGCCTTCTGCCGATAGAATAGTTAAGTGCATCTCCCAGTACGGCCGCAACACACAAAAGTACAATTAACAAAGGCAAATCAAAGGATCCCAATGCCGCAAATGTTCCCGCGGCAAAAAGCAAGGAATCTCCGGGCAAAATCGGTGTAACGACCAGTCCTGTTTCGCAAAAAATAATCAGAAATAAAATCAGGTAGGTGCCGGTACCGTAATCCAATATCACCTGATTCAAATGCGTATCTAAGTGCATGAACAAATCAAACAGCTTTAAAAGTAACCCAAACAAGTTGTGTAGCATTTCCATATTGCATAAAGTTTACAATGCTTTAGGGCATTTTCCTAGAAGAAAGCTGGCGCAACGCTAGGAGCGTTTTTCAAGAGTGAGGTGAAAAGAGGTTCCCTTATTCACGACAGACTTAACGGCAATGCTTCCACCCCATGACTCGATAATGCGGTAACTTGTCGCAAGCCCCAATCCTGTGCCCACACCTACATCTTTTGTCGTAAAAAAGGGTTTGAATAGTTGGCTTAAATTTTCATCGGGTATTCCGCAGCCAGAATCTTCCACGCTGATTTGCCATTTATCTTTTTTATCTGTGGCCGTGATCTTCAAAAAATGGCCGTCAACACGCACACCTTGCTTTTTTGCCGTTTCCATCGCGTGAAGCGAGTTTACAAAAAGATTTAAAAATACCTGATGCAAGGGGCCAGGATCGGCTTTCACCATAACGTCTTCACCCAATTCATTAATAAAGTGGATGCTGTTTTTCTTAAATTCGTGTCCCATCAGATCAAATACTTCTTGAACAATCTGAGTCACTTTTACAGAAGCAACAGATTGGCTGCTGCTGCCTCTTGCAAGACTGAGTAACGAGTGAATCAGCTTGGATACTCTATCAATTTGGCTGATGATGATTTCCGCGTTTTTATGCGCTTCGGGATCTTTACCGATTATCATATCCAGATATTCTGCTCTACCGCGGATTACTCCCAACGGAGTACCAATCTCATGCGCAAGACTTGAAGCAAGAAGACCAATAGAGGCAAGCCTGTCTTGCTGTAAAACCTGAGCTTCGAGCTGCATGCGTTCTGACATATCTCTGCATGTTGTGAGCAAGACGTTTTTGCCACGATAATAGTAGCGTTTAGTGGAGACTTCCACATTGAGTTTTGCGCCATCCATCGTACGACATGGAGTACGAAAGATCTCAGAGCTGCCACTTTCACCAAGTCCCATGAGTTTTTTTAGAGTTTCATCAGGAAAATATTGGGTGAGATAGGTCTCCAACATCGCGCCTTTTTCGTGATCGAACAAGTGTCCTGCCGTTTCGTTCACATCTAAAATTTTACCGTCTTGTTCATGCACAATAATGGCTTCAAAGGTCGCGTTAAAAAGGCTACGGATACTTTCTTCCCGCTCTTTTAACTGTTCCACTGCCTGATTGCGGTTAATCGAATAACGAATCGCACGTTCCAGTAAAGGTGCTGTCACATGCCCCTTCACCAGATAATCGGAGGCGCCCAATTTCATTGCCTCATTGTCAACCCTGTGATCGCCATGGCCAGTTAATAAAATAAAGGGAGCTTTGACGCCCTTTGCAGTCATTTCTTCCAGTAAATCAAGCCCCGTTTTTTCACCTAAACGGTAGTCGACAAGATACGCATCGTATCTTTTTTCACAAATCAGTTTTAAAGCGTCTTCGTAATTGGGAACCCAATCGATAAACAAACTCGTGTCACGAATTTCAGAGACTAAATCTTTCAAGAAGAAGAAATCTTCTTCGTCATCGTCTACTAATAAAATTCTGTAACACTTATTCGGCATATCTATTTATTGGGGAGCTCTACGATTTCAAGCCAGTACTTTGTAAGTTGCCTTGTCACCTCAACGAGAGAGTCAAATGTCACAGGCTTTGTAATAAAAGAATTTACGCCCAGGTTATAGGTCTTATAAATATCTTCTTCCGCTTTGGATGTAGTGAGTACAACCACCGGAATCTGACGAAACTTGGCGTCTGATTTAATTTCTTTCAGTGTTTCCCGCCCGTCTTTTTTCGGCATATTCAAATCCAGAAGAATCAAACCGGGAAGAGGCGATTTTCTTAAATACTCCATCAACTCTTCGCCGTTTTCCACAAAATGTAATTCATTGCGCAGACGGCTTTCTTGAAAAGCCTCTTTTAAAAGCATTTGATCGTCTTTGTCATCGTCGGCAATCAAAATGGTAATCGGTTTTCTCTCATTCATCGTCACACCTCACTTTTATGCTTTTTAGGCAATGTAACCAAAAACTCTGCCCCTTGTCCGGGAGCGCTCTTGGCCGTAATACTTCCCTGGTGCCTGTCGATAATACGTCGACAGACTGCTAGGCCCACTCCGTTTCCTTCATACTCACTTTTTCCGTGCAAGCGTTGAAAGATGGAAAAAATACGATCTAGATACTTTTCTTCAAAACCAATCCCATTGTCTTTGATGCTGATCACTACATTCTTGATGTTGTCAGCGGCAGAAACCAGGATCAGCGGCAGTAAATCTTTTTTGTGAAATTTTAAGGCATTGCCTATCAGATTTTGAAATAGCTGCCGCATCTGAACTTCATCGGCATCGATTATGGGTAAGTTTTTTGTTTCTATCTTTGCACTTGTTCTTTCAATTCTGATTTCCAAATCAGACAAGACGTCGGATAGCACTTTATTCAAGTCTACCTTTGCAAAAAAATCTCCCTTCGTAGAAACGCGGGAATAGGTAAGCAAGTCATCGATTAAAGTCTGCATTCTTTTTGAAGAAGCGCCAATTCTTTCAAGATAGTTTTTTGCATCTTCGGGTAGCTGCTCGGAAAAGCGGGAAATCAGCCTATCGGAAAAGGCGAGCACTTTTCGTAAAGGCTCTTGTAAGTCGTGTGCTGCAATAGAGGCAAAATTTTCTAGCTCCCGATTACTCTTTTCCAGCTTATCTGCATACACTTTTAACTTTCTTTCCGCTTCTTTTCGCGCTGTGATTTCATAGCTAATCGAAACGTACTGATAGGGTTTTTTATTTTCATTTAAAAAGGGAATAATGCAGGTATTCACCCAGTAGATAGAGCCATCTTTAGCGCGGTTGCAGATTTCGTTTTCCCATACCTGTCCTGAAGAAATAGTTTTCCACATTTCGATAAAAAATTCTTTGGGGTGAAAACCTGAATTGATAATGCGGTGGTTTTTTCCCAGTAATTCTTCGCGGGAGTATTTCGATATTTCGCAAAACTTGTCATTTGCATGAATGATATTGCCCTTCTCATCGGTGATAGCAACGATCGCTGCAACGTCGAGCGCCTGTTTGATGCTAGAAAGCTCTTCGACCGCACTGGGGCTGGAAACCGGCTTTATATCCATTCTGTTCATTTGGCGGCGAGTCTACTATAAATGCTTTTAATTTCAACAACTTAAATCAAACAAAAATCCTTTAGCAATTTCGCCATATTACCGAAGAGTATCATATAGAGAAGTTATGAGAAAAAGCCTCGCCACATTAAGCATCTTTATCGTAATCATGGCCACCGGAATGCTCTCCCGCTGTGGTAAAATATCTCCAAGCCCTAAATCTTTAACTGCAAAAAAAATTCGCTAATGGAAACTCTGAAAAGGTACCGTAAGTACTTAGCCCTATCGATTGTTGCCATCTTTTTAGATCAATTCATCAAACTCCTGTGGCCGAAATTTTTACCTCTTGGAGAATCCTATTATATTACGGAAAAATTTTGGCTCACACACATCAGAAATTATGGAATCATCGGTGAGAAGTATTCGCATTACCCGATAGGCCAGATCGAAGCCTATACATTGTATTGGCCCCTGTTTCTTTTATTCATGCTGATGCTACTTGCAAAAAAACGTTTTTATTTTACAAGTTTTTTTGAACGACTTGGTTACACCCTGATGATTTCTGGCGGTTCTTCCAATTTATTAGATCACTGGTTACGAAGCCATGTCATTGATACTTTCCGAATCGACTGGACAGAAAACATGAGCCAGCCGTTTAACTTTGCAGATCTACTTTTGCTCATGGGAGCTACTCTTTTAATTTTAAGATTTACCCGTCTGTGGTTTAAATCCCAAGGTAAAGTCATTACCGATCAGTTGCATCCCGCCTACTGGGACGCCAACGAAGAAACATAATCAGTCAGAACCGAAAAGAGTTTTTCTGTCTCTTCGACAAGCAGCATGTGCCCTGCCCCTTCTATTTCCACAAGTTTAGAACCCGAGATTTCACGCTGAGCCTTTCGGCTTGAGCCGATCCCCACGACTTCATCCTCTGTCCCATGCACGAGTAAAACTGGTACTTGCAATTTAGATACATTTTTTGAGATTGAATTTCCGTCCAGCGCACGTCTTTGCAACATGGCGCCTGCATGAATTTGCGACTGGTATTGTTCTCTTAATAATTTCTTGGCAAAAGCAGAAACAAACATCAGGTGTTTGTCCCGGTATTTCTTGGAAAAATATTTAGGAATGCTCTCTTCTATCTGTTCGTCCGTTGATTTCTCGCTGATCAAAACTTCGTGGTTTAAAAACTCAGGGTATAAAGAAGAGGAAATAACGATGAGTTTTTTTACCCTGTCTGGAAAATCTAACGCAGCTTGTACCGATATAATGCCACCGAGAGAAAACCCGATAAGAATCCCTTCATCGCACTGCACTTCCTTCCAAAGAGAAACGATGTCTTCTGCCATCTCTTTTAATGTAAAAGGATCATGTGCGCGAGTTTTTCCAGCACCTCTGTTATCAAACAAAAGTACGCGGTAGCCCAAGGGGATTAGACGTCTGGAGTAATTTCGAAAGTCTTCGAGAGTTCTTGTGATGCCACAAACAAAAGTAAGTACGGGGCCTGTTTCGCCCAGAAGCTCATAATAGATCTCGGCACCCTTTGTTTGCAAGTAAGGCATACGGATAGATAGATTGGCTTAAGCGGCTTGCTTTTGTCGAGAGATAAATGACTCAATCGTGACAGTCTTCGTTTCAGACACTTTCACGATGAGGTTTTCTAGATAAACAGAGTCATTTTTCACAAGCTCGGGGTGGTCTTTCAGCACATCGCGCAGTGTAACAACGTCAGCACTTCTGTTTTCTACGTACACATGGCCACTGAAGGTAATGCCCTTAAAGAGAAAGAGACCTTTTACATGCAAGTCTTTTAGTTCTCTTAAACTTGCCCCTTCAAAAGCATGGAGCAACGTTTTCAGCTCTTGGTAGTACGTTGGCTTTTTCTCAGTTCCAATCAAAAGAATCTCAGGAGAATCACCTTCAGACTGATTGAGAAGTTTAAAGGAATACTTATCCAGAACAAATCTGTCAGAGTGAAACTGTAGCAAATGATCCGTTGCGACTTTCACAGGGCAATAAAAATTCAGTCGTTCTGATTGAGAGGTATTTAAAAAATGTACCAAAGGCTGATTTTTCACCTTGCGGTAGTACTTATCCAGATTCAACCACAAGCTTCCCATCGCGCCTTCTAACTGTACGAAGCGGTGTGCTGTGTTGTTAGCATCTTTTTGGGATTTTACGTTTTCAATCAAATCCGGTGCAACGGCATTCCAGAAAGCTTCTTTATTTTCTTCTGCAAGGGGACGCAGCATTTTTCTTAAAAGATCTACGTTTAAAAGAACAAGGTTCGTGTTGAAAAGTGCTTTTTCACCCTTCGTGACACCTAACGCTTCAAACAATTTATCTTGACGCGATTGCATTGCTTGCGCCTGTTCAATAATAGTCGCAAAAGGGGAATCATTTTTTGGAACTGCGAGTGAAATTTGTCCGCCTTTGGAATCGCGCACCGTTTTTTCAGTTGTGACCATCGCAATAGGAATATGGTTTTCCATCATCCAAGCGACAGACAACGGATCAGGAGAAGAACTTAAATCCTCTCCATTTCCAATCGCAATCACACTCCATCTATCCACTGGAGCTTCGCAAATTTCTTTTAAGATAGAATACGCAAAAAATCCATGTCCTGCAGGAGCGGTTCTTTCCGCTGTGAGAACATTGCTTTCATTCAAGCAGGGAACTTGTTCTTGCAAAAGTTCCTTCATTCTTCTTACGCCTTCAGTACTCATCAGACACTGGCTGTAATTTTGCTTGGGGTCAAAATAACTTTTCTTGTACCAAAGACTTTCTAGAGCATCGCGTGTTTCGCGGCTTACTAGTTCCTGGTACGCAATCTTGTGAAAGCTTCCTGTGCGAGCGAGTTGAAAAAATTGGACTATCTGCGCTTCGGCAAGACTGATAGGTTTATCATCTGCGCCTTTGAGATTTAAAAACAAATCAGTACTTTTTGCGCGAGGGCGAGCAAATTTTGGATTAATGTCCAAATGCTCTGCTAAGTAGTCTTTTCTTAAAACGTTCGTTCCGGTACCTGCATGCAATTTACAAATGCGTACACTTAATTTAGTGGCAAGAGCGCGGTAATGAGCACTGTCTTCTACTAATTTTTTATACTGGGTGACAGGCAAAAGATTGGCAAATTTTTGTGGCAAGATAGAAGCAGGAAATGTCTCTGTAAAACCTTCTGGGCAACGTCCGCCTTCTGAAATCCACAATTTTCTTTTTTCAGGAGAGTAATACTTTTTTAAAAGTCCTAAAAAATATTCTGTGTTTTCTTCATCCCAGTTGAGATTTTTTTTAATTTCTTTGATCGCATCCGGATCTTTTCTGAGTGCTTTTTCAAAAAGACTGTGGAGTTTTTTTGCGGCTTCTTGATCGGATGAATTTTCTTGTAATTTTAATGTATTGGACACGATTTATCTCACCTTTATCTTGTACTATCTTTTCGGTAGCTTCGCTCTTGAAGTTGAGCACGAAATAGGACGCAGTGCCCTTTCGAAAAGAACACTAACGCAACGCAACTCTTCTATTAAAAAATTATACGCTGTATCTTTTGATGAGATCCGAACCAGATTTGAATTCGCGGTAAGAATGAAAAGAAGAAAACAAGTCTTGATTGAGTGCGAAAGAAATTCCCTCGCCTACAATGACAGGCGACTCGTAAACGAATAAACAATCGACTAATTTACTCTCTAACAAATATTTAGAAAAGGTGGCTCCCGCCTCTACCCAAAGGGAATGCAATCCTTTTTCGCCCAGCGTTTTAAAAAGAGCGTTATCAGAAAGCACACACACTTCACTTGCCGACTGAAATATTTTTAGATTTTTTTTCAGTGGTGTTTGACGTTGTACGACAAAGATTTTTTTCTTGTCCGTACTGACCAACCTACAATCAAAAAGCGGATCGTCTGTGTTCACAGTTTTTGCTGTCGTTAAAATCGCGGATGAGTCGCGCCGCATCTGATGAGTAAATATGTCGGTTTCTTCACAAGTCAGTTTTACTCGCGCTCCACTTCGCCCCGCGATTTTTCCATCTTTGCTGATAGCAATTTTTAAAGTGACATAAGGACGTTTGGTTAACTGCCAATGCGTGTACGCACGGTACAATTCTTTTACACTTTCGGTAGTACACTGTTCCACTTCGATATTATGGGATTTTAATATTTCACACCCATTGCCTTTCACAAGCGGGTTCGGGTCAAACGCGCCAAAGACCACTTTATGAATCGCGCGTTGAACAATCAAATCTGTACACGGAGGTGTTCTGCCGTGATGGCAACAGGGTTCAAGCGTCACATAAAGAGTGCTCCCCTCAGATTCACTTTGAGAGACGCCTTTTAAAGCTTCCACTTCTGCATGCGGTTCTCCGGCACCTTTGTGAAAACCTCGAGATAACACGGTGCCATTCTTTACCAGGATTGCGCCGACAGCGGGGTTAGGCTCGGTGAAACCCAAGCGCTTTTTTGCCTCTAAAACCGCTTCTTCCAGGTGCTTTTCATTTTCATTCATATTGCAGTGCATTAACCAAAAAGTTTCTCCTAGTTTCTCTCAAGTTGAGCTAAATTGAAACTCTAAAGGAAAACTTAAATTGATAGACATTAAAAGAGTTCAAAAACTAAAAGAAGAATTGGCAAAACGCATTCTTGTCCTAGATGGGGCAATGGGCACTGCCCTTCAGGCAAAAAATTTAACCGCAAAAGATTTTGGAGGCGAAGAACTCGAAGGTTGTAATGAAAATCTGATTCTTACACGGCCTGATGTCATTGAAAGCATTCATGAGGATTATTTAAAAGCCGGTTGCGATATTATCGAAACAAACACGTTTGGCGCTACACCGCTTGTGATGGAAGAGTATAAACTCGGAAGTAAAGCGTATGAGATCAACGTAAAGGCTGCGCAAATTGCCCGCCGCGCGTGTGATAAATACTCCAAAGACAAAATGCGTTTTGTTGCAGGAAGCATCGGGCCCACTACAAAAGCAATCAGTGTAACAGGTGGAGCGACATTCGAAGAGTTAACAGAAAATTTCTACCAGCAATCCAAAGGCCTCATCGAAGGCGGCGTGGATTATTTACTTTTAGAAACGTGTCAGGACACAAGAAATATAAAAGCTGCTCTTGTCGGAGTCGATAGACTTTCTAAAGAATTAAAAATGGAATTGCCTGTCGCTATTTCCGTCACTATTGAACCCATGGGAACGATGCTTGCCGGACAAAGTATCGAAGCACTTCTTACTAGTGTCATGCACCGAAATATTTTGTACCTGGGACTTAACTGCGCGACGGGTCCTGAGTTCATGACAGATCATATTCGATCTTTAAATGAACTATCGCCCTTCCCTGTCTCTTGTGTACCCAATGCTGGACTGCCAGATGAAAATGGCTGTTATTTAGAAACGCCCGAAATGGTCGGACATGTCTTAAGCCGGTTTATTGAAAAAGGATGGGTGAATGTACTGGGAGGCTGCTGCGGCACTACCCACCACCATGTGGAAGAACTTGTAAAAATCGCAGCTACTGCAAAACCACACGTCGCAAAACCGCAAAAGCATTCTGTCGTATCGGGTGTCGATTACTTGGAAATTACCGACGAAATGCGTCCGGTAATTGTCGGGGAACGTACCAACGTTATTGGCAGTAAGAAGTTTAAAAAACTTATCTGCGAAGAAAAATTTGATGAAGCTGCGGAAGTCGCAAAAGCCCAGGTTAAATCCGGCGCACACATAATTGACATCTGTCTTGCTAACCCCGATCGCAATGAATTTGAGGACGTAAAAAAGTTTCTTGAGATTGTAGTAAAAAAAATTCGCGTCCCTCTCATGATCGATTCCACAGATGAGAAAGTTATCGCAATGGCGCTGACTTATAGCCAGGGTAAAGCGCTCATCAATTCCATCAATCTAGAAGACGGCGACGAACGCTATGACAAAGTTCTGCCATTAGTAAAAGAATTTGGTGCCGCTGTCGTTGTGGGAACAATCGACGACGATCCGATTCAAGGAATGGGAGTTAGCCGTCAGCGGAAACTTGAAATCGCAGAAAAGTCTTACAAAATCCTCACTGAAAAATGGGGACTTTCCCCTTCTGATATTTATTGGGACGTACTTGTCTTTCCTTGTGCAACTGGCGATGCACAATATGTGGGATCAGCCGTAGAAACTATAGAAGGGATACGTCTTGTAAAACAGCGTTTCCCCGAGACAAAAGTAGTTTTAGGCGTTTCTAACGTGAGCTTTGGACTGCCGAACGCTGGACGTGAAGTTTTAAATTCTGTTTTCTTATACCATTGCGTACAAGCAGGACTTGATCTTGCGATTGTAAACGCGGAGAAGCTCGAGCGGTACGCTTCTATTCCCGAAATAGAAAGAAAGCTTTCTGAGGACTTGCTCTACAACAGAGGAGAAGATCCGGTAGCAGCATTTGCAGCGCATTTCAGAACAAAAAAAGTTGTCGCTAAAGAATCTAAATCCTCATTGCCTTTAATGGACAGAATCCCTCAATACATTATTGAAGGATCCAAAGACGGTTTGATTGACGATTTAAATGAAGCATTGAAAACGTTAAAACCACTGGAAGTCATCAACGGCCCTTTAATGAAAGGGATGGACGAAGTGGGAAGACTTTTTAATAAAAACCAGCTGATTGTGGCGGAAGTTTTACAATCTGCTGAAGCGATGAAATTTGCCGTTTCGCATCTAGAACCTTTTATGGAGAAGTCCGAAACCAGTTCTCGCGGAAAAGTCGTTCTTGCGACGGTAAAAGGCGACGTGCATGACATTGGTAAAAATCTTGTCGAAATTATTTTTGCCAATAATGGTTTTCAGGTAATCAATCTGGGGATTAAAATCCCACCTGAACAACTTATTAAAGCGGTTAAAGAACACAATCCGGATATCATTGGATTATCGGGCTTGCTTGTGAAATCCGCTCAGCAAATGGTGATTACGGCAGACGACTTATCTAAGTCTGGAAGTTTCCCCCCGATGCTTGTGGGTGGTGCCGCACTGTCTGAAAATTTTGTGAATAAGCAAATTGCGCCGGCATACCAAGGGACTGTGGCCTATGCGAATGATGCGATGAGCGGGCTAGAGCTTGCAAAGAAAATTGTAAACTCGGAAACGTTGGAAGTTTTAAAATCCGATCTTGCAAGAAAACGTGCACTACTATCAAGTGTACCTGATAAACCAAAAGCAGCTCCCAACGTATCGACAAAACGATCTTCTAAAGTCACTGTGCTTTCTACGCTTCCTAACGCACCAGATTTTCAAAAGCATATTTTAAAAAATACGCCGATTGATCAAATTTGGAATTACATCAACCCTATGATGCTTCTGGGCCGCCATCTTGGCATACAAGGGCATATTGTAAGAAAACTCACAACAAACTCACAAACTGCAATGCGTGAGATTGAAGCAGAAGATCCAAAAGCCTTTAAAATTCTTCAAGCAGTAGAAGACATGAAAGAAGAATTCAGAGGAACGGAATTCATGCACCCGCAAGCAGTCTTCCAATTCTTTCATGCAGGAAGTTTTGGCAATACGGCGTTTCTTGCAAATGGCACTCAAGTAAAAACCATCGAGTTCCCCCGACAAAACAAAGAAGATGGTTTAAGTCTTGCGGATTATCTGGCCCCTACTTCTTCTGCAACACCGTCGCCGCAAGATTTAAAAGACAGTCTGGCGGCTTTTGTAGTGACAGTAGGTAAAGGTGTTCGGGAAATGGCCGAGCAGTTTAAAAACCGCGGGGACTATTTAAAATCTCACATCTTGCAAGCGCTTGCGATGGAATCAGCTGAAGCTTATGCGGAATACTTGCATTCGCAGATTCGAAAAATGTGGGGATATGAAGATAAACTGGATATCACCATGCTCGAGCGTTTTCAGGCGAAATACCACGGAAAGCGTTACTCCTTTGGCTATCCTGCTTGTCCGCGACTAGATGATCAAACGATTCTTTGGGAGCTCTTAAACCCAACGGAAATCGGGGTCGAATTAACGGACGGCTTTATGATGGATCCAGAAGCAAGCGTTTCGGCCCTTGTCTTTCACCACAGTGAAGCCAGCTACTTTAGCGTTGGCCTTGAGGAGAATGCATGACCTTTTTGCCCAAAAAACCTATGACAACGGGCATAGGAAGCCTTCCGCACCACAATATTGATACGGCACTGGCGTATGCATTCAAATTTGAAATTCCTTTTTTACCGCAAATTCCCATTCGAAATCCGTGGGAGTTCATGGTGGCAAGTGCGCTAGAAGGACTGCCCGGTCTTCAGGTCGAAAAAGAAGGACTTGCGTACATTAATATCGATGTATGGGAAGGAAGAAGCAAAAGCTTCAACGAACGATTGCTTCAAGCATTTGCCCATGCTGCAGATCCCTATGCATTTGAATCTTTTGAGCCCTCAAATGCCACCTCCAGTTCGTGGCAGCCTTTTTTATGGGAGCTTGGAGAACGAGAATCGCAAGTCGCAAAAATTCAAATCTGCGGTCCGATCACGGCTCAATGGGCATTAAGACTTTCCAACGGTAAAACGGTAGAACACTACCCGGAACTCGGCGCGCAAATCTTTCGCCTGGTGTTAGCTCGCGCCATTGCGATGGGACGCCGCTTATTAAAACAAAAAGTGGAACCGATTATATTTTTAGATGAACCGGGACTTTATGGCTTATCTTCTGAAAGCCCAAAACACCTTCTCTCTTTGTCTGAATTATCACTTGTGATTTCTGCTTTAAAAAAAGAAGGCATCACTGTGGGTCTACATTGCTGCAGCAATTCGAACTGGGAAAAGATTTTATCGCTTGGGATTGATTATCTTTCGATTGATACGCATTTAAGTTTAAATTCGCTCTTTGAAAAGAAAACGGCACTGAAAAACTATTTAAAAGCTGGCGGGCGTATTTCCTACGGGGTCATTCCGACAAATCTCACTGTGGACGCGAATGAAACAGCTAAAGAGCGTCTTACAAGTTTCGTGGACACCCTTAAGACGCTTGAAGACAAAAACCTTTTACACTCTATGACACAAGAGGCTTTGCTTACTCCAGCTTGTGGAATGGCGCTTCTGTCGCCCGAGACAACAGAGAGCGTCTTAGCCGATCTCCAGCAATTCAAAAAAGATCTGCTTTCTCAAGCACTTTAGTTAATTTTTCGTGTCCAATTCCCGATAAGTAGGGGGATGGAACTTCAACACGCCAAATCGATACATTACGACACCCACACGAATAAAGAATACGAACGTGAGGAGTGGAAAAAGTTTCGTTTAGATATTGAAACTAAAAAAGCCAAATCTAATATCACAGGCTACCACCACAAACGTAGCTGGTTTATTTTTGCCACACTCCTTAAAATTTTCGCCTTTTTTACTGGTGTCATTGGTTTATATTGGTGGGGAAGAAAAAACGCTTTCAATGTAAAACTAAATAAATTCGATGTGGAAATCGCTGATCTCCCCGAAGAGTTTGAAAATTACACGGTCGTGCACTTAACAGATCTCCACTTTGACAGAGTAGAAGGCTTGCACCATAGAATTGCGACTTTATTAAAAGACTTAACGCCCGATTTAATTGTTTTTACTGGCGACTATAAAGATGAACTTCACACTCCTGCCCCCAAATACGCAAAATATTTTGATTACCTTGGAAAAAACTTAAAAGCCAAAGACGGTATTTATGCGACGTTAGGCAATCACGATTCTCATGACATGGTTCCCGTCATTGAAGCAAGCGGAATAAAAACGCTTTTAAATGAATCCGTAGAAATAAAAAGAGAGAATGCGAAAGTAACACTGACAGGTCTAGATGATGTGCATTACTACTACTCTACCCGCAGCATTCAGGCGTTAAAGAATTCGCCACAGAATGCGTGCAAATTTTTACTTGTGCATTCGCCTGAGATTGTTCCAGATGCACACGATAATGGGTATTCTTTATATCTGTGTGGTCACACGCATGCAGGACAAGTCACTCTTCCTGATAAGAAAGCCATTTTTACGCACGTAAACACGGGCCGCGAGTATGCAGTGGGACGATGGAAAAAAGGCAAGATGCAAGGCTATACTTCATCAGGCGCCGGCGTATCAGGGCTGACAGTTCGCTTCAATACCATATCCGAAGTAGCAGTAATCCGGTTAAAAAGACCCCAGGTTTGAAACTTCCGTACATTCGACGCTCACCGGATAATTTTTTAGCATCTTTTTAATTTGTGAAGAGGCATGAGAAGTTTTATCCACTAAGGAATCATTCCACTGCTTTGTGTAGGGAGCGAAACTCACTTCTGTAGTGTCTGATTCTAAATCAATCGCCTGTAATCCCGAAGCGCAGGAATAAGAAATATTTTCCGGAAACGCAACTTCGTGAATCTCGTTGATACCATTCACTCTAAATTGGATTTTTCTTGCAGTTTGATCGTATACAATCTGCCAGCTTTTAGAGATGGCGACATTATCAAGTGTGTCGAAGATATACGAAAAAGGTTCTTCTAAAGAATACTTTCTTAAATGATCAGCAACACGGGCAAATCGCGCATGGGATGTGGAACCTTGAGGTATTTTCTTTTTTCCCCCAAAGCCTTCGTATTCTCCGAGATAGCTCAGCATGGAATCATAATCAGCGTTGGTAAGAACGGGGTACTGTACGTTTTTATGAATCGCGGGCTTGCCATCCATGTGCTCAACGGTTGCGCAGTTTCTTTCCTTGTCGCAAATAAGATAATGCAAATCGACCTGGATTTTTTCTATGACAACCTGGGAAGCAACGGTCAGCGCTTCTTCTGTGGATCCGGACAAATCTAAAATACGTTGCACCCATTGGAGTTCATTGATGCGCTTTAAAGAGGAATTTTTGGGAGTGTCCATCGGACCAATCATCACTTCGATCACAACACCTTTTTCGTTCATTCCACCTTGGGGGAAATCGAGGCCGGGTTGGTTAAAGGTGAGGCTGGCAAACTTACTCGTCCAGACTTCTGGATTTTTTGTGGCAACGGCAGTCTTTTTAAGTCCTCGGGTATTGAATATCAGGGCACCGTGGGTCTCGTCCCAGTCATAATTTTTACCGTAATATACATGCTCTGCCCCCCTTAATTGGAGTGTCGAGCAAGGAAAAGCAGTCAAAGAAGCAAGCAAGAAGACTATCAATATTTTCATAAAGATAGGTTGCCATCTGAAAGTAAGATGTCAAACACAACCAGGCCAAATTCTTTGAATAAGAAAACTTGACTGTAGACCTAAAAAACAAGATTCTTGGGGGCTTAATAATGGTGGGCATAGCTCAGTTGGTTAGAGTACCAGATTGTGATTCTGGGTGTCGCGGGTTCAACTCCCGTTGCCCACCCCATTCTAATTAAATTTAATATTAAGCTTAATATAAATATTAAAAACTGCGTAGCCGCTCTGGTGTCTTCAACTCTGCACGTGCAGAGTAGCGTCGTATAACTTATTTTATCGACTAGTAGTCGTCGTCTTCTTCGGTAAATCTGCGGGCGCGGGAGTGTTTGTGGGATTTTAGTTTCTTTTTGGTGTTGCCCTCGGGCTTTTGTTCTTCGGGGGGTTCCCATTTTTGGATTTCGCGGATACCTGGAGAATCGATTACCATGCCGCCCTTTGGTAACGTATAGAGTCTGCGGTTTGTCGTCGTATGACGCCCCTTCTGATCGCTTTCTCTCACACTTTCTACACGCCCTACTTCTTCGCCTAATAAGAAATTCGTGAGACTCGACTTACCTGCCCCGGACGCCCCTAAAAGTACGACTGTTTTATTACCCAAAAAGTACGGCGCAATACTTTCTAATCCACGCTTTTCTTTTACGCTTGTCGTGTGAATTGCTACTCCACTTGCCACATCGCTAATTGCAGCAACCGCTTCTTTCGGGTTTGTATCCGCATCAACCTTAGTCAAAATAATTACGGGCTGCACATTACTCTCACTTAAAATTTCCAAGTAACGAGTAATCGCATTTAAATTTAAGTCTTGTGTAAGTGCGAGAACAAGAAAAGCAGTATCCACATTTGTGCACAAAATCTGCTCATATGTTTTTCCACCAGGAGCTGCGCGAGATAATTTATTTTTTCGAGTTAAAACGCGCTCGATGCTCATTCGTTTTTCGCCAGCGCCATGATCTCTTAATTTGCCTAGAACCCAATCCCCTGTAGAAGGAACTGTCTCACGGGTTTTAGCTCCGGTACTGGATTTCTCTGTGTGCTCTGCCCATATTTCACCAGCACGACACACGCAACGAGATAAGCCACGCAAAGGCTCGACAATGCGTGCAATCGCAAGCGTTTCTCGCTCCTCTTGACTCACCTGTTCTTCAAAAAAAGCATCCCAACCGTATTTACTTAAATCGACCATGTGTGATGTTTATACCCAATATTTATGCATCTAGCAAAGTACCCTTCTAAGTTTATGTTCGATTGAAATAAATTTGAGTCTGCCTTTTTAGTACATTACAATAAGTCAAATACGGAAAGGCAGATTCATGTTAAAAAAAATCGCACTTGGACTAGCCGCAGTTATCATTGCAATTCTTTTATTCGCCACAACAAAGCCAGATCACTTTGAATACTCAAGCAGCGTCACAATGAAAGCGCCACCTGCAAAGATATTTGATTACGTGAACGACTTAAGCCGATTTCCCTCTTGGTCGCCGTTTGAAAAATTGGATCCGAATATGAAAAAGACATTGAGTGGACCGACAACAGGAGAAGGAGCCATTTCTGAATGGGAAGGAAATACTCAGGCAGGTGCAGGCCGCATTACTATTGTAAAAGTCACGCCGCCTTCTTCCATTCAAATGCGCTTGGAAATGTTTAAACCCATGCAAGGCGACAATCAGGTGGAATTCACCTTTGTTCCCGAAGGCGAGATGACAAAAGTAACCTGGTCGATGCGTGGAAAAAACAACTACGTTGGCAAACTTTTCGGCGTTTTTGTCGACTGTAAAAACATGGTCGAAAAAGACTTTACCGAAGGTTTGAACAAGCTGAAATCTATTGTCGAAAGTAATTAATTAGACTTATTCTCCGAAATGGACATCGCCAGCAAGGACTGGTTTTGTACTCTCATGTGGCACAGCTTTTTGATCTCTATCCATCAGATCCAATGTTTTAAATGCTTGTTGTCTGCCGTACTCAATTTGTGCCATCACTTGCTTTTTGAAAGCTTCTAAATCTTCAGGCACATTCACAATAATTTTAGGAGCCGAGAGAAGTGACACTTTCGGTTTCGGCCAAAAAAGATTTTCTTTTAGTTTTTCGCTCGCGTCATCAAGACTCACTACATTGATCCCTTTCGTATTTTTTAAAGCATCCCATTGGTCCCGGATGTCAAAGCCGAAGGTATTAAATAACGGGGTTGCTTCCCTGTCTGAATGTCTTCCAGGTAAAACGATAATGATCTGTGCATTTTTACTGGCCAAAAATTTTGCAAGTGCCACAGGGTAAGGGTCAATCGCTCCTGCCAAATACGTTTTGCCGTTCATTTTCTTAGGTTCAAGAAGAACAGGTTCAGAAATACCTGCGCGAGCAGCTTCTTTTAATACAGCATCCGTAATCACTTTTACGTCTGGCGCAATTCTTCCGCCTGGTACCGAGTTGGGAGCCTTATAGTCTTTCAGCATTTCTGCGATTTTAGGATTCGTAAAAAGAACTTCCGTTAAAAGTGTTCTGCCATCTCGTTTCTTACCCGCATCACTAGCATCGAAATGCATTTCAGAAGCGATAAAAATAGCCTGTGGCTTAGTTTCTTTAAAAGGAATATCCATTGTGGGCATATGAATCGTCTGAGGAATCTGCATCACGGGACTATCAAAGACTGCAGGAATGCGATCTTCCTTATCTCTCTTCGCAATGGCAGTTGCACGGCTAGCCATTCCCCACCCTTGCCAGTCGGGATGTACTTTAACGGATTTATACAGGTTATGAAACTCAGGGGACTGCACAAAGTTTCTTTGCTCTTCCACAGTAGGGTTAGATTGAATCGCAGCATTCATGATGCTGCCCCCGCAAGAAGAGATCACAAGATCTGCATCCCAGCCTTTTTCTTTCAACCCTTGGTATGCCCCCAAATGAATAGGGTTATCTAAGGCGCCACCAGCAAAAATTAAAATTTTTTCAAATTTTTCATCTGCGTAGACGTGTATAGATAAAAGAAGAAACAAGATAGCATGCGTTTTTTTCATTTTGTCCCCAATGAACAAGTTTGATTGTTCAAATAATCGGTGTGTGGGCGTTATTAATTGCAACGAAGCTGCCAATGAGGATGTGCTGAAACGAAGGGACAAAGACCTCTTGAATACGCACTACGAGTAGTAAACTTTTAAAGTCTTTTGATCTAAACTATTGATTTCAAAAGAGTGTACTAGCGTAATATTTGTAACACCTCTTTAGTGGCTAGAATGTACGTATGTCACGCAGCTTAGTTCGTTTGGCTGGTCCGTAATTTTTAGTGTGTTAAGCGCATTTAGGCGCGCTGTAAGTAGACTTCGAAGCGTGTGCCTTCTTTGGGGCGTGAAGTGACTCGTATTTCCCCTTGGTGGGAATCAATAATCTTATGAACTGTGGCGAGCCCAAGACCTGTGCCTTTGTCTTTTGTCGTAAAAAAAGGCTCATACAGTCTATTTAAAACATCTTCGCTCATGCCAATACCAGAATCTTGTACCCAGAACAAAACTCGGTGCTCCATTGCTTTGCAACCTACTTCCAACTTTCCGCCATTGGGCATTGCCTGTACGGCGTTCATCAATAAATTAAGAGCGACTTGTTTTAACTTTTCCGTATTCCCTTGAACGAGACAATCTGAAAAGCTCTCGATAAATTCTACACTTTTAGCTTCTTTTGTCTTCTTAACGATTTCGCCAATTTCTGCAAGCAAACCGCTTAAATTGACAGAACCCATTTTCATTTTCTCAGGCTTTACGAAATCCAAAAATTCAGTAATCAGATCGTTTAATCTGTCGATTTCGCGAATAGCAATATCCATTAGCTTTTGGCCTTCTTGATCCAAAGCGCCTGGCTGGATGCTTCCTTTTAATAACTGAATGCTGGCTGACATTCCTGCCAGTGGATTTCTAATTTCGTGCGCAATCCCTGCAGCGAGTTGTCCGACGGCAGCTAGCTTGTCATTTTGTTTTAGCTTCTCTTCCAAATGCACAAGTTTTGTAACGTCTTGGAATAAAAGAACGCGGCCACCTTTTTCATTTCTTCTTCCTAAGGAGCTAAAAGATCCAGCCTCAAGTGCAGCAACGTCACCACGAATGATTTTAGAATTTTTTCCATGTCCGACTTCGACAGTAAATTGAAGTTTAGAACTGCCCCGTTGTGCTTTTGGCTGTAAGAAAACATTGCGTCTTACATCGGTACCTGTAGCAGTCAGTGCCGTCTGCTCTTCATCCTCTTCCATCTCCCCTTTGATTTCCTGGCTTTCAATCTGATTGAAAAAGGGCAGAAAATCGTGGATAGACTCCTGTATATTTTTTCCCACCAAATCGCGCGAGTGTTTGCCTAAGATATGCTCACCGGCAGGGTTGATGAAGCTGATTTTTTCTTCGTGATCTACCGTCATTAAGCCCGTGGGAATATCGTGAATGATGCGTTCGTGGAGTTCACTTAATTCTTCAAATTTCTTTGTCTTTTCTTCCAGACGTTTGGTCGTTCTTAATAGTTCCTCACTTAAATAACCGCCCACAATTCCCAGTACCATAAAAAGGCCTGAATAAATTGCCCAAGGCGTCCACTCGGTAAATCCTGCGGGACTTGAAAAGCTCACTACGGCGTAAAAAAGACAGCTAGTAAAAGCCGCTATGATTGCACCTTTTTGGTAAAACGTGAGTGCCACGGCAAGAATTTGAATCAAATACACGAGAGGAAAAAGACTTGCGGCACTTCCCGAGTGGTACAACCAGATGGAAGTCAGAAGAGAATCAAAAATGATATTAAAAAAAGAACATGTTCTGGGAAATTTTATTTGAGGAAGAAGAACAGACTGTACAAGATTGATTAAAAAAGAAAGAGTTAAAAGTGTGTAAGCAAAAAGGATATCTTCGTTCGTAAACGCCTGAGGGCGAACAATGTGTTGAACCACAACAGCAGCAAGGACTGTGTACAATACGAAAAGACGTACAAGCATTAACCACTGCAACGCTTCTTTCAGTCCAAAACTTGGAGGCACTGAGAGCGCAAACCGTTTTCCCATTTTTTTTATCAAAATGGCCATTTTATCCGGCAACCTTTTCTGCAAGGCTTAAGATAGGCATATACATCGCAAGCAATAAGAATGCGACGATCCCACCGAGCACAATCAGCATGATAGGTTGAATCAATGTCGTGATGATTCCGACAGCATCATCTACTTCATCATCGTAAATATCTGCAATTTTCTGTAAAAGATCATCCAGTTTCCCGGTAATTTCCCCAATGCGAATCATATGAGTCACCATGGGAGGAAAAATATTTCCCATGCTAAGACCACTAACGATGCTTCTTCCTTCGGTAACGGATTCTTGCGCATTTCGTAGACTTTTTTTAATCGCGTAATTATGTACTACACGTTCTGAAACATTAAAGGCATTCAAAAGCGGGACACCGCTTTCTAGCAGTGTTCCTAACGTACGGCTTACTCTTGCGACAGCAGATTTTAAGGTCAAGCTTCCAAAGACGGGAACTTTCAACCACATTGGATCCCATACCTCTCTAAAACTTGGCGTTTTAAATAAGGTAATGAGCCCGAAAAAAAGACTTCCTGTAATTACGACAATAGTGATTAAGTTCGCACTTAACCAATTTGAAATAAACATTAGGTTTTGGGTGATTTCAGGCAACTGGTTATTACCATAGAGCTTTGTCACTTCTGGCAATACTTTTAAAAGAAAAAACGGAATAACGGCTAATGCAAGAAGCATAGTGATCGCGGGATAGATCAAGGCTCCAATGACTTTGGATTTTAATTTACCCAATTTTTCCAGTTGCACACCGAGACGTCTTAAAGATTTATCAAGTGTTCCTGACATCTCCCCTGCTTCCACAACAGATACGTAGAGCTGGTCAAAGATCTTTGGCTGCTGTGCCATGGACTCATAAAGCGAATTACCTGATTCAATGCTTTCTCGGATGGCTTCCAATGCTTTTTTAAACTTGGGGCGCTTGTCTTGTTCCGCTAAAATTTCGAGACACTGGACAATCGGTACACCGGAATCAATAAGAGAAGAAAATTGGCGTGTAAAAATAATCAACCCTTTTAGGGTAATCGCTTGAC
This sequence comes from uncultured Pseudobdellovibrionaceae bacterium, assembly GCA_964396165.1. Taxonomy (GTDB): domain Bacteria; phylum Bdellovibrionota; class FAC87; order UBA2466; family UBA2466; genus CALCZU01. The sequence continues at coordinate 14,471 of CAYNEF010000032.1, read as the reverse complement.
CGAAGTCCAAATCCAGAGACATTTTCGCTTTGGAACTGGCAACGGCTACTATTTCTTCAGGCTTAATTTGCAGAGAGCGTAGACGCAGTTTCGCCTCAATCACGTCATCCGCATCGATTACGCCTTTTACGCGTCTTTTCTCGCGTGTTGTTCCTATGTATCGGAACTTCATTAAGCGGCCTTTCGTTGTACTTCTGCGATTTGTTTGATGAGTTCTTCGGGATCGGGACTTGCCATTAAGGCATTTTCAGGGGTGACAACTTTTCTTTTCACGAGATCTAAAAGATTTTGATTCATTGTCGTCATCCCTGTTTGATCCTGACCGATCAGCATGGCCGAAGGGATTTGAAAGAGCTTATTTTCGCGTATCAAATTTCTGATAGAAGGATTGGGAATCATGAGCTCCATCGCGAGTGCTCTGCCCGGTCTATCACTTCTCTCAACGAGACACTGAGATACAACGCCTTCTAGTGCCATAGAAAGTTGCAAGCGTATTTGCTCCTGATGTTCGGGAGGAAAGGCTTGCACTATTCGGGTAATGGTTTGGTAAGCCCCATTGGTGTGTAAAGTAGACAATACAAGATGTCCTGTTTCCGCTAGAGCCAGCGCAGTTTCTATCGTTTCTTTATCGCGCATTTCTCCCACAAGAACTACATCGGGATCTTCGCGCATTGCAGCCCGCATCGCGAGTGAAAAATTCTTTGCATCCGAACCGATTTCTCTTTGATTGATTAAACAGTTTTTATGCGAATGAATATACTCAATGGGGTCTTCGATAGTAATGATATGTAAAGACTCTGTTTCATTAAGCGCATCAATCATTGCGGCAAGCGTTGTGGATTTTCCAGATCCCGTTGCTCCTGTCACAAGGACAAGACCGCGTGTTTTTAAAATCAGGTTTTGTACCTGTGGCTTTAAGCCCAGAGAAGAAATCTTGGGCACTTCAAAGGGAATATGTCTAAAGGCTCCTGCAATAGCGCCTCTTTGAAAATAGACATTTCCTCTAAAGCGTGCGAGTTCTCTAATGCCAAAAGAAAAATCGAGTTGTCTTTCTTCTTCTAATTGTGCTTTTTGTGCATCTGTTAAAACGGAATAACATAAATCTTTTGTCTCTGCAGGAGAAAGCCCTGCTACTTTGGCTCTTACAACTTGACCGTGCACGCGAAAACACGGAGGACTTCCGCTAGTAATATGCATGTCAGATGCTTTATTTTCGAGCATCGCTTTTAACAGTGTGGGTAGAGTAATCATCTTAAAATCTCCCCGTCAGGACGTGAATTATTCAAGACTTCTTCAATCGTTGTTTCGCCCTTGTACAATTTCATCAGTGCACTTTGTCTGAGAGTGTACATGCCCTCTTCCATCGCTGTACGTTTGATCATATCGCTCGTGGCGCCCTTGACCACATGATTACGAATTTTTTCCGACATGGGCATGACTTCAAAAATTCCTTTTCGCCCCTTAAATCCTGTATTGCCACACGCATCGCACCCTCTGCCTCTGACGGGTTTAAATGTTTCAATCCATTCTTCGGGCATTTCCAAAGACAACAGTGTCTCTCGGGAAATATCTTTATCGGGCTCTGCACAGTTGGGGCAAATCATACGCACGAGACGCTGCGCCTGAACCAATGTCAAAGCGGCAGTGATCAAAAAGGGTTCAACCCCCATGTGCACAAGACGTGTAACGGTGCTAGGAGCATCATTCGTATGTACTGTGGAAAAAACCATGTGGCCAGTGAGTGCCGCTTTGACGGCGATTTCAGCCGTTTCTTGATCTCGAATTTCGCCTAACATGATGATGTCGGGATCTTGTCTAAGTAGAGATCTCAAGGCCATCGCAAACGTCATGCCTATAGCTTCTTTAACTTGCACCTGATTTACGCCAGGCATATTGTATTCGACCGGATCTTCTACCGTCGATATATTAGAATCTGTCTGATTGAGCTCTGTTAAAATTCCATAAAGCGTTGTCGTTTTCCCGCTTCCCGTAGGACCTGTCACAAGCACCATTCCGTAAGGTTCTGAGGAGGCTTGTCTAAAAACTTTTAGTTGTTCTTCTTCAAACCCCATTTCGAGAAGTGAAGGAGCTGAGGTTCCTTGATCGAGCAAACGCAATACGACTTTTTCTCCGAACAGAGTCGGCAAGATGGAAACACGCACGTCGATTTGACGATCTTTTGTTTTTACCTGGATTCTTCCATCTTGAGGTTTTCTTTTTTCAGAAATATCCAGTTGTGCCATCACTTTGATTCTGGAAGGAGTCGCTGCTTTTAATTGCGGTGGCAGGCGCATGATTTCGTGAAGGGATCCATCAATTCTAAATCGTACTCTGCTATGCGTATCGTAGGGTTCGATGTGAATATCACTCGCCTTTCGCTTCATGGCTTCGAGAAAAAGCGTATTGATAAGGCGGATAACGGGCTTGTCTTCATTGCCCTTTGCATTTTCTACTGTAAAGGATTCGCCTATCGAAGATTTCACTTCGAGAGACTGCGCGGGGTTTGCTTTCTCGTCGACTTTGAACATCTCGACGGATTTCCCCAAGTTTTCAATCGTACTTCCCGAAAATGTTTTTTCAATCAGTTTTTTGACTGCAGATTCTGGCGCTAGAAACAATTCCACTTCGCGGTTAGTAAGAAAGCGTACATCGTCAATCGCACTGACGTTAGTAGGATCAATGATCGCGAGACTTAATTTTTTCCCCTGAAGCGCTATGGGAATAATCGTGTGTTTTTCACAAACGTTTTGTGGAAGAATTTTTTTAAGCTCATCATTAACGGTCACGTCCGCAAGCGTGATTGCAGGAATGCCGTATTGCTGGCTTAAAAAAGAAGCAAGCACGCGTTCGTTTACATGCCCCAAGTTTACAAGGGAAGAGGCCAGTCGCATTTTGGTTTTTGTCTGGTGTTCAAGCGCACTGGTGAGTTGAGTCTCGTTCACCAGTCCTTTTGAAACCAAAAGTTCTGCAAGCTTTGGTGTTGCCATATTAAATAGCTATCAAGTCCTTGGGATTAATGAAGTTTTATTGGGTAAGAAGACTTATATATTATACCTTAAATACGCAGTAAAAGTGAGCGGAAGATTAAAAACACAACGCGTATCGTCGACAGGCATTAAATAGCAGATATTAACGACTTGATTAGGTGTGTAAAATTACTGCAGCGCATTTATATTTATCACTGCAACGAAGAGACAAGCCCTTGTAGAGGTATTCTTACTGCTAGCGGATTCATCTCTTTCCGCGCTTCGTTAACGGCGATAGAATAATTGTATGCTAAAAATATTTCTTCTTGGAGTTTATGCATCTTATGCAGCGGACTTTTTCGTAAATCCAAAACTCACGGAGAATCTCGAAGACACGCCCAAACTTCAGCAGTGCATGCGAGAGCAAGTAGCAACGGCATTGGGAAATAACCCCACAGACATTTGGGGATTTCAGGGGCCGTTTTTGATAACAGGTTCGCCAAAACTTGTAGAATATAAAGTACGTCTAAAAAGCGGCTATCCCTATAAAATGCGTTTTACAACCGATGAACAATACCACTGGAAGTTATTTCATTATGTATGCGCCAGTGGAGCAACACACATCGGTGCTAGATCAGAAAACATGTGGAACGAAGCATTTCTCTTAGACAACAACTATGATCGCGATCCCATCTTTGTCGATCTCACTCCCTGCCGCGAATACATAGAATCAAAATAACCTAACCCCAAAAAAACATTCCTCAACAATTTAAAAAAGACAAAAATAACAACGCAAAAAAAACACTCGCCTCAAACCACACAAAAAAACGCTGAAGCAAGAAAAAAAAGCTAGGCCAAGTGGCCTCAGAACCAATCGAAGGCACAATAGCGCCCCAACGCGGCTGGGAGAGCAGAAATAATCGGAGGAAGCGAACCTGCCCGAACATCTTTCGAGAGATGCGCGAACCTCGTGACAATTTAGGTGAGATTGCTTCACATGCGTTCGCAATGACTTAGTCATTGCGAGGGCGAAGCCCGCGGCAATCTTGTTGAGATGCTATTGCCTTTCCTTCTGTGCTTAGCAGTTCGGACTGGATCATGCTGGGGGCTTGCCCCCAATGTATGTTCTTCTGTGTTGCCTTTTTATTGCTCGCCCCCAAATCCGACAATTAGGAAAGTTGTCGGATAATTTTTTTCGGAAAAAGTTATTTTGTTGTTGACGTGTTTTTTTTCGGGTTCTTTGAATTTGGAAATTTTATTTTTGGGATTGCGATTAAATCGGATTTGAGTGTGGTGGTTTGAGATATGAGCGCTTTAAATTTTTTAGGGCCGTTTTTTAAGTCTGTGGTCGTTCTCTTTCGTTCTTGGGGCTTGTGGGGGTGTCGAAAAAGCTGTGGTATGAATTTTCTCGGAGGTTTTATGCTTAAAGATTTGGATAATGGGGTTTTGATTTCTCGTGTTCTTGAGCTTGTGAAGGTGGAGAAGCAAACTACTCTTCAGGTACTTGAGTACTTGGCCGAGATTGATAGTCGCAAGGCCTATTTGAAAGAAGGGTACGCTAGTCTTTTTGATTTTTGTGTGCGGTTCTTAAATTATTCGGAGAGTGAGGCACTGAGACGCATTCAAAGTGCGCGGGTGATTGTAAAAGTGGAAGAGATTAAGCCGCTGCTTATGAATAATGAACTTTCTTTGACCGGGTTAAGTCTAATGGCCCCCTTTATCAATAAAGAAAATGCGGAGAGTCTTCTTTCTCAAGTAAAGCATCAGCCTGTTAGACAGATTGAGAAAGTTTTGGAAACGCATTTTCCTGATGTAAAAGTGAAGAAAGAAGAAGTTTTGAGTATTGCTTTAGATGACGAACTCAAAGACCTGATTGCCAAAGCTAAGTTGAAGGCTTCTGAGCATGATGTAGTGAAAGTATTAAAAAAAGCCTTGAAAGAGTTTACTAGAGAAGTAAAACCCCGACAGTCCCAAGTCCAAAAACATACTCGTTATGTGTCTGCAAAATTTAGGCGGGAGTTGAAACAAGAGGCAGGGCATCAGTGTACTTTTAAAAGTTCCGCTGGTGTCAGGTGTTCGCAAACGGCCTATTTGCAAATTGACCATGTAAGGCCCTGGGCGATGGGTGGAAGTAGCCACGAGAAAGAGAATTTGCGCGTACTTTGCCAAGCCCATAACCAGCTTCTTGCAAGAGAGTACTTTCCAAAATCTCACGTTTTTCAGAAACGTCTAAGTTAAACTTCATTTGAAGTAGGTTCAGGGTGAGATCTAGTCTAAAAGCTAGAGTCATTCAGAAAAGAAATACTTAAACATCTTTCGAAAGATATGCCCAGCCGGCTTTAAAAACTGAATTGGTCACGGAATCCTGGACTACGTCGAAGGCAAAATGCTTCGCCCCGTGACCACGCAGGCAATAGCTCAGGTTAGAGCACTCTAAATAGAATCAAAGATTCAGTTTTTAAAGACTCGCTCAAGGTAGAATCTAAAAGTTAGGATGAAACGATTTGATCAATCTACTACGAGGCTTTTGCCGGTCATTTCTTTTGGTTGTTCTAGGCCCCACATTTTTAAGATCGTCGGAGCGACGTCGCAGAGACTTCCGCCTTCGCGTAACGTATGTTTTGGGTGGAGGGGATCAATCACTACAAACGGAACTGGTAACGTCGTATGCGCTGTCAACGGAAGCCCGTTATCATCCTGCATTTTTTCGCAGTTGCCATGATCGGCAGTAAGAATGGCAAAGGCATTATTTTTTTCTACCCAGTCGAAAATCTGTTTCAAACACGGATCAATTTTTTCCACTGCCTTAATGGCCGCATTTAAATTTCCTGTATGCCCCACCATATCGGGGTTAGCGAAATTGACGACTACGAATTTATACGACTGTGTATTTAACTCCTCGAGAAGCTTTTTCGTAATTTCTTCTGCCGACATTTCTGGTTTTAAATCATATGTACGGACTTCTTTCGCAGAAGGGATTAACACCCTCTTCTCCCCTTCAAATACTTTCTCATCCCCGCCGTTAAAAAAATACGTTACATGCGCGTATTTTTCTGTCTCCGCAATGCGCAGTTGTTTCCATCCCTTTAAACTGACTACCTCGCCCAAGGTCTTTTGGATTTTGGCTTTTTCAAATGCTGTCGGGAGATTTAAATCTTCTGCGTAAGGAGTCATGCAAACAAAGCCGGATAAAATCGGGACACTTTTTCTTTCAAACCCGGAAAACACACTTTGTGTCATCGCTCGCGTTATCTCGCGCGCTCTATCTGCTCTGAAATTAAAAAACACAACACCATCCCCGTTTTTAATCCCGGTGTATTTTTTATTTCGCGCAGGAATAACAAATTCATCCGTGTCCTGTTTCTCATAGCAGGATTTTAAATACTCTAAGGGGTCCGAAAATTTTTCTTCTGATTTACCTTCTGCAATCGCTTCATACGCTTTTTGTACCCGCTCCCAACGGTTGTCGCGATCCATCGCGTAGAATCTGCCACTCACCGTCGCTATTTCTGAAAGGCCCAAATCTTTTTGAAACTGCATCAGTTCAGAAACATACTGCACTCCACTAGAAGGACTTGTATCTCTGCCGTCGGTAATCACATGCACGTATACATTTTTTACCCCTTTACGCTTCGCAAGTTGAAGCAGCGCGTAAAGATGGCTATTATGACTGTGTACTCCGCCGTCAGAAACTAATCCCATTAAATGCAAAGAAGAATTGTCTTGCTGCATTATCTTGTCGCATAACGTTGTTAAAGCGGGATTTTGATAAAATGTCCCTTCTTCGATCGCATGGCTGATGAGCGAAAAATCCTGATACACCACTCGGCCCGCACCCAAATTTAAATGGCCCACTTCAGAATTTCCCATAAAGCCCTGAGGCAAACCTACAAAGCCTTCTGAAGCTTGAATTGCCGTCGAGCTGTATTTCGAATGCAGAAGATTCATGGCCGGCGTCGTCGCTAGTTTTACAGCGTTGAACTCTTTGGATGGGTTAATCCCATAGCCGTCTAAAATAATTAATACCCCGGTGCGTTCGCTCTTATTTTCATTCATATACTTAAGAAAAAACTTACCCTTTTTTCAAGCACTTGGGGAGAGAAAATCGTTGAAAAGATCACTGTTTGCGCTTACTTTTAATGGGCTCAAAAAAATATAGAGGAGATGCGATGCCCAATTTCAAGTTAACAGATGAACAACTGGCCCTGCAGGATATGGTTCGTAAGTTTGTACAAAACGAAATTCTTCCTGTAGCAGCAAAATACGACGAGTCTGGTGAATTTCCCTGGCCGGTCATTAAAAAAGCTTGGGAAATGGGTTTGATGAACGGAATTATTCCTTCCAAGCATGGCGGCATGGGTCTCGGTGTGATGGAAGATGTGATCATCAACGAAGAATTGGGCGCTGGATGCTTGGGCATTACAACAAGTATCGCGGTAAATAATTTGGGCCTCTACCCAATCGTTCTCGGCGGTACCGATGAACAAATTAAAGAATTTGTTGAACCTTTTTTCAAAGAACCTATCTTGGCATCTTTCTGTCTCACCGAACCTGGTTCGGGAAGTGATGCAGGTTCTCTTTCTACCATTGCAAAAGACATGGGAGATCACTGGCTTCTAAACGGTTCTAAAATGTGGATTACCAACGCCGGACATGCTTCCCTCTTTACTGTTTTTGCGACGACAGACAAAGCATTAAAATCCAAAGGCATCGTATGTTTGGCAGTGGATGCAAAAAGCCCTGGCATTTCTTTAGGTAAACACGAAAACAAACTTGGCCAACGCGCTTCTGATACGCGCGCAATTACCTTTGAAAATGTAAAAGTGCCCAAGAAGAATTTGATCGGCAAAGTGGGCGAAGGTTTTAAAATTGCTTTAAAAACTTTAGATCATACACGTCCTGCTATTTCTGCTGGAGCTGTAGGCGCTGCCAGATCTGCAATGCAACACTCCATCAAGTATGCAAAAGAAAGAAAGCAATTCGGTCAACCGATTGCAAATTTCCAAGGCATTCAATTCATGCTTGCAGACATGGCAGTGAATATCGAAGCAGGACGTTTGCTCTGCTACCAAGCCGCAGTCGCACTGGATGAAGGCGAAGACAAAAAAGGAAATTACTTTTCCGCTCTTGCAAAACGCCACAGTGCCGACATGGCAATGGATGCCGCTACAAACGCCGTACAAATCTTCGGCGGATACGGCTACACCAAAGAATATCCCGTTGAAAAAATCATGCGCGACGTAAAGCTCGTGCAGATTTATGAAGGCACATCGCAAATTCAACGTGTGGTTATCGCAAGACACCTTTTACAAGATTAAGAAAGAGAGAAACACCAAATGAATATCTTCGTACTGATTAAACAGGTACCAGACACAGAAACAAAAATCCGCATCACATCTGATAAAAAAGGCATCGAAACAAACGATGTGAAATGGATTATCAACCCTTATGATGAATTCGCGATTGAAGAAGCTTTAAAAACAAAAGAAAAACTAAAAGAAGGCACAGTGACTGTAGTAACTGCAGGCCCGGACAGAACGGTCGAGTCTTTAAGAACTGCTGTTGCCATGGGTGCCGACAATGCGATCCATGTGAAAATGGATTTACCGAATGCAGACACTTATCTCGTCGCAAAAGCACTTTCTGAAGTTTTAAAGAAAGAAAACCCATCGATTGTTTTCACTGGCAAACAAGCCATTGATGACGATCAAGCAGCGATGGTTTCGTTTGTTGCGGAATTGTGGAATGTGCCGTCTGTTACGCTGGTAGGCAAAGTAGATATTTCCGCTGACAAAAAATCTGTACAGGCCCAAAGAGAAATCGAAGGCGGTACAAAGCTCGTTGTCGACGCTTCTCTTCCCGCAGTACTCGGACTGGACAAGGGCATCAACACCCCTCGCTATGCCAGTCTTCCTGGAATCATGAAAGCGAAGAAAAAAGAAATCAAAACATACCAATTGGCAGACTTAGGTTTAGGAAGTGAAACACCTAAAGCGACAGACTCCGATTACCAGTTGCCGGCAGAACGTGCCGCTGGGAAAAAGTTGTCAGGCGATGCGGGCGCACAGGCCGCAGAACTTGTAAAATTATTGCGCGAAGAAGCAAAAGTCATTTAAGGAGACACCATGGCTAACATTTTCATCATTGCAGATCATAAAGACGGACAAACAAAAAGAGTGACGCTTGAAATTCTTTCTGAGTTTCAAAAACAAGGAGCAGATCCGACAGTGGTTGTTCTTGGCGGCGCTGAAGCCCAACCAGTAGCTGACGGACTTGCAAAATCAGCAAGCAAAGTTGTGTTTTTAGAAAACGCAGGCCTTACACAGTACACGAACGAAGCATACGCAAATGCACTTCACGCGTATCTTTCTAAACAAAGCCCGCATGTCATTGCAACGGGAGCAACTTCCACTGGAAAAGACTTTTTACCACGCTTGGCAGCGAAGTTTGGCGTGGGCATTGCTGCAGACTGCACGGAAGTAAAACTTTCGGGCGATAAGGTCACGGTTCGCCGTCCTGTTTACGCAGGTAAATGCTCCAAGTCTGTTGATTTTGCAGGGACTGCGGTATTTTCCGTTCGCCCTAACGTTCTTCCTGTCAGTGGAGCAGCAAAATCCGGCAGTGTAGAAAAAGTTGCGGCAGATATTGGCCAAGTCAGAAGCAAAATCTCAAGTGTGATGGCAGCCGCTTCTAAAAAAGTGGAACTCACCGAAGCAGATATTATTATCTCTGGTGGAAGATCCCTTAAGAGTGCTGACAACTTCAAAATCCTTTTTGATTGTGCAGCCGTCGTTGGTGGTGCAGTCGGCGCAAGCCGTGCCGCTGTCGATGCTGGCTATGCTCCCCACGACATGCAAGTCGGACAAACTGGAAAAACGGTAAGCCCGAAATTGTATATCGCTTGCGGAATTTCCGGCGCCATTCAGCATTTGGCTGGAATGCGTACTTCTAAAGTCATCGTAGCGATCAATAAGGATCCCGAAGCCCCTATCTTCCAAAAGGCAGATTACGGCATCGTAGGCGACTTATTTGAAGTCGTGCCGAAGCTGACTGAAGAGTTGAAGAAGCTAAAAGCTAGCTCTTAATACTTCTCGTTGCTTTTTACGTAGTTTTTTATTTCTTGCTGGAATTTTTCATGCAAAGAGAGTGTCGTTTTGTACTCAGAAGAGTACTTAACGCCATCCCATTCCCTGACAGGGAAAATTTCTCTTACACTGCTTGCGATAAAGACTTCACTGCAATTTCTAAAGACGTCAAGTACGTACCTGCCCTCTTCGACATTCATTTCTTTCTTCGCCAGTTCAATAATGTGCTTACGTGTGATGCTGTTTAAAATCCCCACTTCGAGTGAGGGAGTAATCAGAACACCCGCTTTCGTAATTCCAAAAATTGAAAAGGTAGTGCCTTCGGTAACATTTCCATCTGCATCACACAAAATACCGTCGTCTGCTCCACGCGATTTGACATCTTGAAGGGCCAAAAGACTGTTTAAATAATTACTCGTCTTAATATCTGGATCTTGCGCTTTAATGGAGTTTCGAATGATTTTAGAGGTCAGAAGAGAAATCCCTTTTTTACGAGAAGTATCCATTGCCAGCGGCAACTCTTGTGCGAAAAGAACCAAATTCGGGTGTGCAGTTTGAAACTTATCAAGCCCCACGCTGTCAATACAACCGCGGGTCACATACATTCTAAAATAAGCACTTTCTTTGCCGAATGCCCGCATCAGATCAAATAAGTAGGTTTGAAGTTCTGCTTTGGACCAAGGCACAGGGATCAGTAATTTACCGGCAGATTTAGCAAGCCTTGTTAGGTGCTCATCTAAAAACAAAGGGCATCGATCGATGCTTTTTCCAGTCTCATACACCCCATCTCCAAACAAAAAACCCCGGTCAAATACCGAAATTAAGGCCTTATCTTTGGTTAGAATTTCCCCGTTTATCGATACAAGCGCTTCCATGCCGGAAAAGCGTAACTTATTTGACTAAAGGGGGCAATCTCTGGGATGAATGGGGCGTGGAATTACAACACCTTATCTTTAACTTTTTCTTTTACCTATGCGGCGGGACATTCCTGTCCATGGGCTTTTTAAAGCAATCAAAAGTAGGCCGTAATTACTTTATCTACCACAGTGGAGGAGCTGGAATTCTGGCTCTTTTGAATTACTTTAGCGTCGGCCGCATGTGCTTAAGTTGGGATGCGGGAATCTGGTACTTGGTCTTTTCGATTAGCTGCATCGTCTATTCTTTTACCGTTACTGTGCACAGAAGAACGTCCATCGTTTCTTACTTTTTAGGGGTTCTTTGTGTCATAGGCGCAATTGTTATCCATGGGACCGACATCGCGCCCCCCTTGCAATCCTCCACCTTTATCGTAAATGCCCTTCTCTCAATGCTCCTTTTAGGTTTTACGTTAAATGCGATGATGCTGGGGCACTGGTATTTGATTCAACCAGACTTACCAATCGCGGAACTGAAAAGAATTACGCTGTTTATGCTGGGACTCTTAGCTGCCCGACTTGTGTTCTCCCTTTTTCCACTCACCTCGGTGGTATCTGGGAAAACCGAAATGGAAATTTATTCGTATTTTCTTTCCACAACGAGTGGTGTGTTTTTACTGATGCGTTTTACGTGGGGAATCTTGGCACCTATTGTCTTTGGCTATCTCATCTGGAACACGGTGAAAATCAGTTCCACGCAATCAGCAACAGGGATTTTGTATGTCGCAGTCTTGTCTGTTATCACAGGCGAAATTTTAAGTTTATATTTGGCGCAATTTCATGGAATCTCACTCTAAACAAATTGAAACATTCTGCCCACACTGCAAGGAACTGCAGACGGTAAATGAATTTAATAACCTGCAAGAACTGCAATGCACACATTGCAAAGAAACAGTGTTTTCCCATTGCACCGATGGCTTTAAAACAAGCGAAACACTAAACCAATGCCCTGCCTGTGGGTGCTCTCATCTTTTTAGGCAGCGCGATTTTAATAGACGTCTTGGGATGGCTATTTTGATGGTAGGGATTGTATTGTCCTTTTTTACCTACGGGATTTCCCTGCTGTTTGTGACTGTTTTGGATCTACTTTTGTATTTTAAAGTGAAGGAAGTCGCCGTCTGTTACGGGTGCAGCGCAGTCTTTCGCGGTTTTCAGGGAATTCCAAAGTTAGAACCCTTCCAACTTGTCTTACACGATCACTATCGCTTAGTTAGCGAATAAATTGATTACGGTTAAACTGACTGCGGTTGAACTGACTGCGGTTGAACTGATTGCGGTTGAACTGATTGCCGTTAAATTGACTGCCATTAAATTGGCTGCGGTTAAACTGATTTCCGTTGAACTGGTTACCATTAAACAAGGCGCCATTTAAATGCGATGTTCCAGTACTAAAACCACTGAACGGCTCTTCAGATTCTCTTTGTAAGAGATCCCTATTTTGGAATTCGCTTCTGTCCGCATTCACACCTTGCTGCAAGTTGCAGTAACGGGCATCAAAGACTGTACGCGAAATTTCTTTTCCAATGAGCTGTCCGGCAGCTTGTTCACTAATTCCTAATTCTCTTGCTGCCACTTTTGGTGTCAAAGGCAAGTCATACAATTCTCTTGCACGAGGAATCAACGGAACACTCACGTCTGTTCCTCGAGGACCACCTTTAGGATTTAAATCCGCAAGTGCACTGCCCTCTGGATATCTGTAAAAAGAGCCTGTTTCTTTCTGTGCGTTTACAAAAATATCGCTATCAAATTTAGCGCGTTTTATATAGTTGTCGTTGGACGTAAAGAAATCACGATGGTTTAAGAAATTTCCTAACGAATCCCTAAATACTGTAGGGGAAGTCGGAAAACTATCGGTCTTTTTCGTATAGTCTTCGTAGCGTTGTGAACCGTCTACAGAGCTGGGTTTAATTCCACCAGCAATAAATCCACCACTGTGACAATCAAGACAAGCGGCACCTGCGCGAATGGCGGGCCCAATACCACCACCGTGTGCGATAGAGGCGGGAGCTTCATTCAGGCGTTTACCATCCGGGTTATTAAATAAATAGGTTTGTATGAAACCGTTTTGGCCGAGGCACAACCATTCTTCAGCTTCGTGCTGCCAATTAATTCCTTTTAATCTTACGTTTCGGGATTCGGCTTCAATTCCTGGTTGTGGGCGGTCTTGAGTGTCCAAACTTCTATAGCAAGAACTTAAAGCAACTCCGTTTACAGCAACATTTTGTGTCGATTGTACTTCAATAATACGTTGATCCCCTGGAGCAACACCAGACTCGTGGTGGCCTAAGATCGCAAGCTTGTTGCCGACCGTTTTGGTTTTATCCAGCTGTACGCCAAGAATATTGGACAAGTCTCTTGCGTTGTCTGGAGCACCTAAGATGCGGTAATAATTTTCTGGATCCATGGTGAAAGCAATCAGATTGTTCAGTCTAAATTTACCCGTACATTGGGAAGTCGGATCTGCCTGTGCCATGATGGCCAAAGCTTCTTGTCTGAAGAATCCGCCTAAGTTTAATTCTACTTTTCCATTAACCACTTTTGCAGGAGGAATTCTCAATTTAAAACGCGTTTGCAATGTGTTTAACAAATGGTTCAACGCTGCAAGACCCGCTTTTCTGCGCTCTTCTAACGGCAAGCTACTAAATGCTTCATTCGGTAAATCAAACGTGTCTAAATCGACAATGAATTTACCGTTACTGATGCCACCATTGGCAGCAAGAAATCTGTTTACGATTCCTTGGTTTCTGCCAGAAAACTTATCGAGATTTTTCAAATAAAACTGTCTTAAATGACGAATGGTTTCTGCCTCAGGGCGAACGATGCTGCCTACTCGAGGGTCAAAGGCAACCAGCTCCCCGTTTCCTCTGATTTGCAGGCGTCTGATTAAGCCTTCAGAAGTTTTTTCAATGATATTGTTTCCTGCTTGTAAAAGCTGGGAGAAGCCTAAGACTTCTTTTAAATTCTGGTTATTTTGATTGCGGCTAAAGCGGTTACCGCTATTGAAACTATTAAAGTTGTTAAAATTATTAAAGCCGTTATTTAATCGGCCCACTTGTAAGAAGTTGTTGGGGCGTGCAAATACTCTTCTGCGTCTGAAAATTTCGGCGTGCGCATAGTTGACTGTGAGCACTTCTAAAAGAAGCCCCAGGGCCAAGATCCACATGAACTTTCTGCTTCCACTCATCTTATCACCACATGAACGGTTAACATTAACTGTTAAGCCAAAACTAAAATAAACTACTTACTGCATTAGGATGCAGTTTTAAGGCCACAATTCTCACAATCTCCGAAGACAAATCGAACACCTCACCCAAATCACAACTTAGATGCGTATTCTAAAAACACTAAAAAAACCGTTTTCAAAAAAACTAAGTATTATTTTTAGACACCTGTTAGAAGATCTTCAGTGGAGAATTCGCAATAAACAAATCTCAATGAGTAGGTGTGGCTGTGCTGGTAGCGGGGGTGACGCGCAGTAGAGCGGCAGCGGGGGGCCTGGCCGCGGC
>CAYNEF010000031.1:2155-41411 GCA_964396165.1 uncultured Pseudobdellovibrionaceae bacterium | reverse complement strand
AGAAAGAAGACTCTCCGCATTTTCTTTATTGATAAAGGGGGCCATTAGACTTAACCCGGTCAAAGAAAGTTCATTATTCATAAGCAGCGGCTTAATCTCTTCCACTTTTACAATCACCCGCGCACTTTGAATGCGTCTCAGTGCCTCACTCTCCGAATAATTTAAGAACCGCACACAAAAATCAAAAAGACTAGCGTACCCTTCTTTCAAATAGGCCTTGCGACTATCAATCTCGGCCAAGTACTCAAGTACCTGAAGAGTAGTTTGCTTCTCAACTCTAACCAGTTCAAGAACACGAGAAATCAAAGCCCCATTATCCAAATCTTTAAGCATAAAACCTCCAAAAAAATTCATACCACAGCTTTTTCGACACACCCACAAGCCCCAAGAACGAAAGAGAACGACCACAGACTTTAAAAACGGCCTTAAAAATTTTAAAGCGCCCATATCTCAAACCACCCCACTCAAATCCGATTTAATCGCAATCTCAAAAATAAAATTTCCAAACTCAAAAAAACCGAAAAAAAACACGTCAACAACAAAATAACTTTTCCGTGAAAAAATTATCCGACAATTTTCCTAATTGTCGGATTTGGGGGCGAGCAATAAAAAGGCAACACAGAAGAACAAACATTGGGGGCAAGCCCCCAGCACGATCAAGTCCGAACTGCTGGGAAATAGAAGGGAAGGCTATAGCATCTCGACGAGATTGCCGCGGGCTTCGCCCTGCGAACGCAAGTGAAGCAATCTCACCTAAATTGTCACGAGGTTCGCATATCTCTCGAAAGATGTTCAGGCAGGTTCGCGTATCTCTCGAAAGATGTTCAGGCAGGTTCGCGTATCTCTCAAAAGATATTCAGGCAGGTTCGCATATCTCTCAAAAGATATTCAGGCAGGTTCGCATATCTCTCGAAAGATATTCGGGCACTGCTTACTTCGATTAGTTCTGCTCTCCCAGCCGCGTTGGGGCGCTATTGTGCCTTCGATTGGTTCTGGGGCCACTTGGCCTAGCTTTTTTTTCTTGCTTCAGCGCTTTTTTGTGTGGGTTCGAGGGGAGTGTTTTTTTTGCTTTGTTATTTGTTTTATTCTTGTTGGGGGAATGCTTGGAGCGAATATGTTTTACTGTGCTGCTTCTGAAGACATCTTAGTCAGGTTTGATCTGGCTGAATACGCTTGTGTAGAGTACTTTCCGCACATATTTCTTACGCACTTAACACGCATGGCCCTTGCATGTTCAAAGCATAAGGATTTTCTTTATGAAGCGTATACTTACTGTTGTCACGATGGGCATAGCTCTGGGATATGTGTGCTCTTTTTCCTTTGATAGTTTAGATTCCAAGAATAAAAATCCGGTTTCGCTTTTCGCTACTCAAGCATCTTTAGCTCCTGTGATACCTAAACCCAGATTTGATATCAGAAAAGAAGTTTCAAATGCTTCTGATCCTGAAGCCATTTTTCAAACGGCTCTCCAGTATGTTTCTGGCGGCAATAACAACATCACAAAAGCTCTCACACTTTTTAAAATTGCAGCAAGCCGTGGCCATATTGGAGCAGAGAGGGAAGCAGGGATTTGGATGCTCAGCTCTTCCAACCAAACAGCGGATGTAACTCTTGCTAAAAATTATTTGTTAAAAGCCGCTCAGAGTGGTGACGCAAAAGCGGCATCTGCTTTGGGATTACTACTTGCTTCAGGTCGTATAGGACTTTCTGATTACCACGAATCCAAGTATTGGTTAAAAATTGCTGCAGAAAAAGGACAAGCCGAAGCTCAGCATAATTTGGCTTTGCAGTTTTTGGAAGGAAGAGGAGTTGCCCCTTCTTACGAAGATGCTGCTTACTGGTTTGAAAAAGCTGCTGAGCAGGGCGTGAAAGAATCGCAAACAGCACTTGCTAATATGTATAGGGAAGGCAAAGGTGTTGCAAAAGATGAGCGCAAAGCACAAGCACTTTTAGAAAAAGCAGCAACTGCAGGAAATGATCAGGCTTCGTATAGTTTAGGAAGTCTTCTGGAAGACGGAGTCGGCGGAAATCAGGATTTGGAAAAAGCTGCCTCAGAATATTTAAAAGCCGCAGAACAAGGATCGGGAAGCGCTTCTTACAAATTAGCCATGATGTATCTTGAGGGCAGAGGAGTGGAAGAAAATCAGTTCGAATCTGCAAAGTGGCTTATGCAAGCTGCAGATAAAGATGTGGCAGAGGCACAGTTCGAATTAGGGATGTCATACGAAACGGGCCGCGGCGTGCAGGCAGACAATCAGATGGCGATTAAGTGGCTTAAGACTGCAGCGGAACAAGGACACGAAGGCGCAAAAGAAGAACTCTCAAAATTAAGGTCAGTTGCCACTGATTCAGAATAGTTTTATAAAAGTAAAAGTGATCTTAACTTTTACATCTGATTTTGGTCTCAAAGATTCTTACGTCGCCGAAGTAAAAGCTGTTCTGCTTTCCATATGCCCCAATCTAACTATCGTAGATATTACGCATGATATTCCAAAGTATGATATCGATGCCGCAGCATTTCATTTAAAACGCGCGTACTCCTATTTTCCTCCGACTACTTACCATCTTGTCATTGTTGATCCGGGAGTAGGCACAGAGCGAAAATGTGTCTTTGTAAAAACAGCACATGGCTGCTTTATCGGACCGGATAATGGCGTCTTGTATTGGGCGATTGAGGATGCAGTTAAAAAAAGCGGAAAGCCAGTAAAAGCGTTTGAAATCCCTGTATCCAATTCTGCATCTTCTACTTTTCATGGAAGAGATGTCTTTGCTCCTTTTCTAGGGCACCACTTAAAAGGAAAAAAAACACGTCTAAAAAGAATGGAAAAAATAGAGGGGCATCCGTTTCCTGAAGTTAGTATGGGCAAGTCTAGTGCGGTTGCCGAAATCATCCATATAGATACGTATGGAAATTTGATTACCAACTTGTCTTTAAAGCAGAGCAACATCCAGTCTGCACGCACAAATAAAAGTAAGATCCTGCCTGCTGACACCTATAAAGACATACCGCAAGGTAAATGCGCACTCATCAAGGGATCGCACGGGTTTTGGGAGGTTGCGGCAAATTCTGGTAGCGCCGCAGAAATTTTAGGGATAAAAAAGCCCGCGCGAGTCACATTCGAACTGCTATAATATAAATATTGTGAAAAAACTTTTATTGATCCCACTTATTTTAATGACGGCGAATTCTTTTGCCGCGAAAAAAGATTTCAAAGGGCTGTTCGGTTCCTACAAGCGCGAACGCTTCGTAGAGAACGAAGGCAAAAGCAACTCATTGGGTGTGGATGTGATGTTGTCGACGCTCTTGCCTCTTTCTTCCGTCGTAAAAAGTTCGGAAGATGATCGTACAGGTGGTCAGGGCACTTTGAATTACGCCACGTTTTTTAACGTCGAAGCTTCTGCTTTTTACACTCTTGCTTACAATTGGGAACTTTTCTTAAGCGTCGCCTGGATGAATTACGAAACGAGAAAAGAAAATTCCAAGTTTCGTGATCCCGCACTTCCTCTCTTCCACCAGTTTGAGTTTGAAGCCATCCCGGTTATCCTGGGTGTGAAATACCGTTTAAGCATGGAAGACTTTGTTCCTTACGTCGGTGTTGGTGCTGGGATGTCTTATGTAAGACGTAAAAGTTATTACGATTACAATGCTTCACTTTCAGATCAGGAATACAAAAGTCCGATCACTGCAGAAGCAATCTTGGGAGCAGAATTTTTCTTCTCCTCTCGAGCAGGTTTGAGACTCGAAGTCGCAACTTATTACTTTAATTTACCAGAAAGATTGTACGATACCGGTGGAGATCCAGCTCGTTTTCCAGTAATGCGCGCCCAAGGTAATTTGTGGTCCGTACGTTATGCATCAGGCGTGTTCTTTCTGTTCTAACGCGATCAAAAGTCACGCTGTGCTACTGGATTTTGATTAAAAAGTAGAAGTTCTGTACAATATATAAAGCTACAAAAATTACATCTCGTAATTCCAGCGACAAGTTGATCTCGCAAAATTTTTTAAAATAACAATCTAGGGAGAGGAAAATGGACGAAATTTTAGAACTCGGTGGGTTCGTTAAAGAGGGCGGTTTTCCAAGTTACATGGTGGTAATGGTAGGGCTGATGGCCGCTGCAATTACTGTGGAACGCTGGATACGCATTCAGTTTCAATATGGAGTTGACTCCAGAGCCTTCATGGCAAAACTGAAAAAATATATTCTCAGCGATAATATTGATAGAGGAATCAGTCTTTGTAACAGCAAAGGCGATGCGCTTCTTCCAAAAGTATTGAAAGCTGGACTGACAAGAGCAAAAGACTCTACGGCAGATATTCAAAATGCAATTGATGAAGCAACGCTTGAAGTGATTCCTAAGTTGGAAACAAGAGCGCTGTATCTTCCCACACTTGCAAACTTGTCTACTCTGATCGGATTGTTTGGAACAATCATCGGTTTGATTATGGCATTTAAAGGCGGTTCTGAAGCAGTGGATGCAGCAGCAAGACAAGCTTTCTTGCAGAAATCCATCGCAGTCGCTATGCATACGACAGCACTGGGAATTTTTGTGGCAATTCCGGCGTTGTTCTTTCATGCGATTCTGCAAACAAAAATCAACGGCATTATTTCTGACATTGACCAGTATTCAGTGAAGCTCATCAATTTATTAAGCGCTTCACAGAAAATGGGACATTCCGGTGCACACGCTTCTTCTGAAGACGATGTAGCCGCAGGAAATGATGACTAAGGAGTAATCCATGGCCAAGAAGCCCAGTTCACGCGACAATCGAATGAGGGGTGAGGACGGTGTAAACCTCACTCCTATGATAGACATGATCACATGTCTAATGTTTTTCCTGATGATGTTTGCAAGCATGTTGCCTGTGATGATCATCGATGCACCTCTCCCAAAAATTGCATCGACTGCAGAGGAAGTAAAACAGGCGCAGGAAAACAAAAATAAAATGGAAGTTGTCGTGAACATTGACTCGAAAGGTTTTCAAGTCAAGACGGATGCTGGCACTGATCGCGCGTTTTCTGTCGCACAAGATGGCAAGTACCCTTACGATGAATTGCACAAGCATCTTGTCACTTTGAAACAGAAAAAGCCTGACACTCGCGAAGTAACCTTGGTCCCTGCAGACTCAGTTACTTACGAAGTCATGATCAACGTCATGGATTCTTCCCGCGAATTAATAAAAGACGATCCTGGATATCAAACAGTACCTCCGGAAATTGCACGTAAACCTGAAGCAAATCAGTTTAATCGGTTATTTCCGGATGTAAGTATTGGAGGCGTATAATGTCAGCTGGTGGTGGGGGCGGCGGCCCGTCAATTTCTCATAAGCACGGTGGCAAACATACAAATCGTGTCCGAAGAAACCAGCTGGTATCGGGCGGTCTCATGCTCGCATCCATGCTTGATATTCTGATGGCAATTTTGTTCTTTCTGATGAAAAACTACTCAGAGAACAAAACAGACTTTAACGTAGGAAAAGACATCAGTCTTCCTTACTCAAGCGCTGTGACTCCTCCTGTTCCTGCCTTGCAGCTTGTTGTGACCAAAACGGAAATCATGCTCGATAACCAGAAAATCGCAGACATTGAAAACGGTGATATCTCTAAAAAAGACATGTACCGCGATGGCGTGACGATTCTTCCACTCGCACAAGCCTTAAAGAAACAAAAAGACCGTTCTAATTACATCCAAAAGCACAATGACGAGCATTCCTTTACCGGGCAAATCGTCATGCAAGCGGACAAAGGTTCTCAGTTCAGTATCTTGAAAAAGGTAATTTATACGGCTGGGATCTCAGACTTCGTGATGCTTAAACTTGCCGTCTTAAATAAAGACGAAGGCTAAGTTTCTTCTCTCAACTCTTGTTCTCGCTTGAGAGAGCACTGACAAATCTCGCAAAAATATCTTTCACACTTTCAATTTTTTCAATCCCGCTGACGCTTTTACCTGCCTGCCAGTAATCTTTGGTAGAAAGGCCCTTTAAAGCGCTTCGTTTCATTTGCATTCCGGCACGCACGTTATAAAAAGTTCTAATCCAGTGTTTTGTTCGGGCATGTTTGAAAAGCATGCGAGCGAGCGGTCCCACTTTTAAACCCACTTGTTGTACATAGGGCGTATTGATGACTGCAAGTGGAATTCCGGTCACTCGCTCAGTGTGCACAATGTCTGATTCGTCTGAATTCACAATGGCATTTTTATAATCCGAATGAGAGGCGCATTCTATTGTAGCAATAAAACGTGTTCCCATTTGTACGCCCGCAAAGCCCATGTCCAGTGCTTCTTTAAAATGGATGGCGTCTCCTATCCCGCCTGCGCAAATTAATGGCAGCCCCAGTGGGCTCAGTTCTTCGTAAAGTTCTCTGGGACTTTTTTTACCTGCATGTCCGCCTGCGCGGTTATTCACGCAAATCAGCCCATCAATCCCTTTGTCGATTACTTTTAAGGCCCATTTTTTCTCAGTGACATCGTGGTACACAGTGCCCCCGAGCGGTTTTACTTTATCGACTACCCACTTGGGATTTCCCAGTGCTGTGACAAAGAAGCGTACTCCTTCTTCCAGAGCAATATCCACCCACTTCTTCATTTTATCTTCATAGGATTTTGCATTTTTTTCGATGAGCGCATTCATCCCGATAGGCTTATTGGTCAGAGATTTTATTTTTCTTAAGCCTTCTCTAAAATCATATCCATAAACATAGGTAAGTGAAACCGGTTGCACTATCCCGATGCCACCATTTTCAGAAACTGCCGCTATCAATTCCGGGTTACTGCAGGGATACATGGCACCACAAATAATGGGGATATCAATCCCCACTTTTTCTGTAAACGGAGTCTTAAATTTTGGATTCATTTGGGACTGACTTTCCAGGTAGCTTCACCGATGGCAACAACGTCGCCTACTTTGTCTTTGATGATAGCTTGTACTTTATATTCTTTGGATTCATTGGTTGTCGGAATATCACATCGGCATTCACCCGTGAGAGTGCCACGCGCTTTTTTCTTATATGTGACTTCGAAATGGCTAACGATG
This sequence comes from uncultured Pseudobdellovibrionaceae bacterium, assembly GCA_964396165.1. Lineage (GTDB taxonomy): Bacteria > Bdellovibrionota > FAC87 > UBA2466 > UBA2466 > CALCZU01. Next base: position 34,381 of record CAYNEF010000031.1, on the reverse strand, counting down.
CCTCTCGCGTTGTCTGGAAGGGAAGAAATAAAGGCAACGCCGGATGTAAGCTCAGCAAAATTCATCAATGCTGCCGCGTGCACGCATTTTAGATGATTGCGAATGAAGTGCCTGTCCCGCATTTTTGTTTTTGCATACCCGTGCTCTAAAACAAGAACGTGAGGGCGTACAGATCCCGTGTAGGGAATTTTTAGCCACATGATCCAGGTGAATAGACTTTTTCCTAAGGGGAAGTTTTTAACTCGATTCCATTCGTCGATTATCATTTGAAATAAAGTTTAACCGATCTTACTGACTAACGCTATAGATGCCTGTTCCCCTCAAAGTGTTTCCAGAAGTCTGCGTATGGTTAAGACCATCGAAATAGTTTAGCACTAGACCTGCTTGTGAAGTTTGGTTGGACTTGGGTGAAAAGGTGACAATAATGAGACAAGTACTTTGAGCCGGTACGTCAGTAGTGCATGTCCCACCTGTGCCAGGATAAGTACCGCCCTTAAATGCAAATGTCTGAGAGAGATAAAAGGAAGAAGTTAATTGGGAAGCGACGTATTTTCCTTGGTTCGTCACGGTAAATTGATGTTCAAGACTATTTCCCACAAGCTGGGAGCCAAAATCATACGTTGGCCCATCGGATATAATCAAATTTGCATAGGCATCAGACAAGACAGCACCACCCGAGCGGGAACCCGGATTACCGCAGGCAGATAGTATTAACAAAGATGTGAATGTGATTAAAAATCTCATATGCCTTCCGTGACTGATGAGTCAGTTTTAGGATCTCAAATAACTATGCTGCAATTATGAAAGAAGGAATATGATTTTCGCAAGGTGTTATAGAGTGCAGCCTGCGTGTCGACAGTATTAATCAACTCAGGTATTCTTAAAATTAATCATGGATAAATTCAAATTTGAACAAACTGCAAAGGGTGGGGCTCTTTACATCAAGTTGTCCGGCCAAATTAATGAGGACACTGTATTTCCTCTTCCTACTACTGCAAACGGAAACATAATTTTTAACTTCTCCAAAGTAAGTTACATTAATTCCTTAGGCTTGCGTGTATGGGTAAATTATCTTAAAAATTTACAAAACTATTCTATATCCATAGAAGAATGCCCGCCGCAAATAGTCAGACAAATTGTAATGACGCCGAGTTTCGTTCTAAATGCAAAGGTACTGTCCGTGTATGTTTCTTACAGTTGTGATGACTGTAATGCAAAAAAAACGGTTTTAGTGAGTAAAAAAGACTGGGAAAAGAACGATAATCAAATCATTCAAAAAATGCACTGTGATAAGTGCAATCAAGACACACTTGAGATCGACGGCGACACTCAACAATATCTCTCGTTCTGGGGCAACTGATCTTCTGCAATATTCTGGTCTCGCGTTTGCAATACAACAGTTCAAAATGCTGTTGGTGATAGAAGTGTTCGCTCTTGTTTACCTTTGGAATATTGTGGTGATCTGATCGCTTCAACCGAAATTCTTGTCTAAAATTTTTTTTGCTAGCTCTTTTATCCGATCGGATGGCGATTTATTGACGACAGATTTAAGCATGCTTTTCACGTCGCCTGTTTTTACTTCTTCAATGGTATTGAGTAAGCGGGATTTTACTTCATCACCAAAACGCGTATTTTTGATAACAAAACTTTCCAAAAACTGCGACCATTCCTGTGACGTGACGAGCTTTTGATTGTCACGGATTTTACCTCCCATACGGCCTAGCACATCAGAACCTACGACTTCAGAAATTTTTTCAATTTCTTTTACCGCTTTTGGGTTTTGAAAGGCGCCGAACGCCATAGTGATGTGGTAGCCGTAGCGGTAACCTCTTTGTGAATGTAAAGTTTTCGCCGATTTTAAAATATCAATTGCTTCATCTGCACCTGTTGCAGCCACTGCTTCAGATGCCATTTGCAAATCATCCAAGCGCAACGTTTTTTGTGAAAGGATCTGAGAGAGAAAGGGAAGAACCTTTTGGTTTTCTACTTTTCCCAAAGTGCCTAAAAGATTAGACCTCCACTGTCCCCAACCATGCTTGTCTGAGTTAAATTCTGAGGATTTTAAATACGCATCCCGAGAAGTTTCTTCGGCAAGTTTTAAAATTTCATTGCCCAGTGCTTCAGGTAAGCGCGCTGCTTTCATCCGTTTGAAAGATTCAAGCAAAGTATTACGCACATAGGGGGATTTATCCGATTTAAGCACTTGAGCGAGAGTTTTTAGCGCAAGTTCGGATGGATTTTCCGCCGTCCAGACTTTCGCAGCGAGTTCAAATGAAGCTCTTACGCGTGTAATGGGATCGGGATCAGAAATGGCTTGAAGCGAAAGGGTGCCTTCGCTATAGGGCAGCATTTCTACCTTCGCAAGAACTGTCGAATTCGGGTTCACGGTTACCCAGTCAGGTTCTGCCGGTAGTTTGAACTGAGCTACTTTTTCAGTCTCGTTAAAATCTATTACCTTTGTGATGGAATATTTAGGCGCCGCCTGACGGTTAAAGGTAATGGGTAGTTTCATGTCAAACGGGTAGCTGTCTTCCTTGTGATTGGGGCGTTGAGAAAGTTTAATCTCTAGACTTGAGGCAGCGGCTTCCCACTGAGTCGAGTACGAAATTACGGGATAACCACGTTTGAGTAACCAACTGGATACAAAATTATCCAGTTTTACATTCGATGCCTTTTCCATGCTGGAAAAGAAGTCTTTATAATTCGCATTGGAGTAGCCATAGGTCTTAAGATAGGTTTCAACCCCTTTTTTAAATTTGTTTTCGCCTAAGTAAGCAGACAACATGCGTAAAACATTTTCACCCTTGGTGTAATTGATAGAATCAAACGCTTCATCTGGCGAAGAGAGGCTTTTATCCACGATCGGATGGCTTCTGGGACCATCTTCTTGTCTGAAGTAATCATCCCAAACTTCTGTGATGCTTTCTAATTCCGCTTCTTCATTCTTAAACGAGTTTTTTACAGCCAATGTTCCCATCAGAGAGGCAAAAGACTCATTCAACCACACATCATCCCACCATTTCATCGTGACATAATCGCCAAACCATTGATGAGCAAGTTCGTGCGCGGTGAGATTTAAAATTCTTTTTCTTTCAAAAGCGGAAGTATTGTCATTTAAAAGAGTTCTTTCTTGATTCATATGGGTTGAAGAAGTGTTTTCCATCCCGCCCCAGAGAAATGTAGGAACCCCAACGATGGCATATTTCGACCATGGGTATTTCACTCTGGTATATTTTTCGAAAAACTCCATGGAATGTGTTGTTGCTTCGACTACGTATTTTGCTTTATCTAATTTTGTTTTGCCTACCCAGACGAATAACTCCGTAGAACCTGCTTTTTGAGAAAGTTTTGAAAATGGTCCGATGGCGATACTCATTAAATAAGTAGATTGTGGACGCGTTAAACTCCAATGCACCTCATGGTATGCCTCTTTATTTAAAGTTACTGCCTTATCCTTGAGGCGATTACCGTTGGAAAGAATTTCAAAATTTTGAGGAACCTGACCAATCACTTCAAATGTGGCTTTATCATAGGGTTCGTCATTACACGGATAGACTCTGCGCGCTTCGTTGGGTTCTAGATGAGTGAAAAATAATTCTCCCCGGTCTGGTTCATCAGGGTCAGTTACTTTAAAAAATCCATAATGGCCCGATTGTATTGTTGCCGTTGTCTCCAGCTCCAAAGTCAAAGTACTTCCTTTAGGGTAGGTTTTTCCTAATAAAACTTGTATCAATTTAGCGTCTTGTAAATTTAATTTCAGTTTTTCAGATTGAGGAAGTAAAACGGCAGAAGTTACCTTTAACTCTTCTCTGTCGAGTTCCAGCATGTCCAGGCTTTCAGTCGTTTTTAGTTTTATTTGTGTTTTCAGATTTAATTCTGTCGGTTTTAGCCTGGGATCGAACTGAAAACTAATTTTATAGCTTTCCACATCATAAGGTCTGTTGAGTGGCTTATATTCCGCAGCGAATAGGGAAGTGACTGTGAGGGAAAGAAGAAATATACGACGCATGGATCCTCCTAAAATGAGCAGAGAAAACTCTGTCTCTGCTTGTCGCTAATGTCAATCTTGAGATATACCAGGTGAATGAAATCTGAACTCGTCGCTGTAGACAAATTGTTAAAGATCGTTCACGCCTTAAGAACAAAGTGCCCGTGGGACAAAAAGCAAACGCATAAAAGTCTGACTCGTTACATGCTCGAAGAGGCGCACGAATCGGTAGAGGCTATCGAATCGGGCAATTATCAAAACATCAAAGAGGAATTGGGAGATGTTTTACTCCAGGTCATCTTGCATTCTGAAATTGCGAGCGAGAAAGACAAGTTTGATTTTAAAGATGTGTGTGAGTCTATCTCTGCCAAGATGGTTCGACGGCACCCTCATGTTTTTGGGGGCGAAACGGCACCAAAAAACAATTCTAAAAAATGGTCCGAGTTAAAAGCCAAGGAAAATCCAAAACGCACACTTCTCGAAGGCACACCTAGCTCCTTACCGGCATTGGTTCTCGCGCAACGTTACGGAGAAATTGCTTCCAGCGTCGGGTTTGACTGGGAAACTCCAAGTCAGGTTTTTTTGAAAGTAAAAGAGGAGATCAAAGAACTGGAAGTAGAGATTAAAAGTAAGAACCGAAAAAAGGCTGAAGAAGAGTTAGGGGATCTCTTGTTTGTCCTCTCTAGTCTTGCCAGACATTTAAAACTAGATTCAGAATCTGCTTTAAGAAAAAGCTCCAAGAAATTTAAAAACCGTATTGAAAAAGTAGACGCTCATTTTAAAAAGCAGGGTAAGCAAATGAAAGATTGCAGCCCGAAGGAGCTCGACGCAGCATGGGTCTTGATTAAGAAACAAGTGTCATAGAGCTCCCAGTCCCCAGTAATTTTTTCACTTTGTTTCATTCCGTCGTAAATAAGGTGTTTTTCCCGCACAAATTATTATTTTGACTCCAGTTGTCATTGGCATGCTCTTCGCTAAATCATCGGGTGAGGTTTTACTTCGAACACAAGTAGAACCTCTCAGAAATTTAAGGGGGCTACGCCTTTAGTTAAACCAAGGCTCTCAAACCTGAAGGTGGCAGCCCCTTTAAAACTTAAACTAAAAACCCGCACTATGAAAACGTCCAAAGAAAGACAAGCGCTGATGCAGTACCTGCTTCATCTTGAAGGAGAGCCCGTTTTTGACGAGGAGCTTCTGGGAATGGGAAGAAACCTCCTGGAGCTCAGGTGGACTGAGATTGAAAATAATCTTGGTGATATCAAACGTTGGGTAGACAGACCAATCTTAAAAGAAATCTGGCTTAATTTTTTTGAACCCGTCGTGATTAATCTGGATACAGTGGAACTGCCGAGAAGTTTTTTACTTTTTCTTCTCAATAATAGCCTTGCCAGAGATTTTCTATCCGACAAGTGCGATGAGAGAGTTTTTCTCGCTATTGAAGAGAAACTAAAGAGTCTATCTTAACTTTTTTTCCTACCCGAAACATAGCAATCGCCCAGAGGGACATGGCCAGTGCTTGCAGCGCATGTTGCGCAATGGCCAAAGCGACGCCTGCTTCGAGCCCGATATTGAATTTGGATACCCCGTAGACAAAAGCAGCTTCATACGCTCCCACATTTGCAAACGAAACGGGTACTAAAATGCCCAAGTTCACAATACACATTAAATATACGCTTTGAGAAAATTGTAGTTCCACACCAGACGCTTTTAAAATCATCAAGATCGCAAGTGCTTCAGAAATCCACACACACAAAGCAAAGATTAGACAAAGTAAAAATGCTTTTGGGGAGAGAAGCGGTTTGATTCCGTGCAAAAATTCGTAAAACCACAGCTTAATTTTTTCTTTAAATGTTTTTTTTAAAAGAAGCCAGGTGAAAATAAATAAAAGAGGAATGAACAAAAGGAGCGAGAAGGAAAACTGCGTGTTGATACCATTTGCTGTTTCAATTGCCGTGGCACCAGAAACAAAGGCAAGAAGTAATACTGCGATCAGATCGACAAGCTTATCTGCTGCGAGTAGTCCCACCGCAGTGGTAGGTTTCAAATGGTTTTTAATTTTCTGTGAACTTAGCAAAAAAACTTTGGTGACGTCTCCGGCCCGAGCGGGCGCAAATGCATTCAAAAATTGACCGATAGAAATGGCTTTTGCCAGATTTAAAAAGGGAAACTGGGCTTTTTTCGGAATGAGAGGCCAGGGGCGTAAAATCCAGAACAGAACCTGTAGCAGATTCATCCCGAGAGCAAGAGCAAGATATTTTGCATCCATCTGGGATAGTGCATTGATGATTTGCTTCGGATCCAGATTGCTTTTAATAAGAATAAATACTGCGAGAAGCAATACCAGCAAGGTCCCAATAATAATTTTAGTACGGGGGTTTTTATTGACTGTCACGTAAGGCATAATATCTGTTCCACATGACTGAGACAAGCAACCAATCGATCATATCTATTTTAAGCCACGATTTTCCGTTGGTTTATCGTCAAGAAACTGTCAATGATGTGTATGGAAAATTTCGACAAGTCGGGTTAAAGCATAAAATTATCTATCTCTATGTAGTAGACGAGAATAAAAAATTGCTCGGTGTATTGCCTATCCGCAGGCTTTTAGTGTCGCAACCTGACGCAGTAGTGGGTGATTTGTACCTGCCCAATTGCATCACACTTTCAGACGCGATTTCGATGGAAGAAGCCCGTGAGGCGTTTGTAAAACACAAATTTCTTGCGTTTCCAGTCGTTGATAAAGATAAACACATGCTCGGTGTTCTCGACATCGAGCAATTTGCAGGCGATTTAGGAGATCTTACGGCTCGCTCCAACTTCGATGAAGTATATGAAATTTTCGGGTTGAAACTTTCTGACGAAATTCAAAAGTCACCCTTCAAACGCACTTTTGTCAGACTACCCTGGTTGCTTGTGACAATGTCTTGCGGACTCGCAGCTGCTTTTTTGACCGGACATTTTGAAACAACACTGAGCAGTTCGATTTACATTACATTTTTTGTTACTTTGGTACTTGGATTAAATGAAAGTATCGCCATGCAATCGGCGACACTTGCTGTGCACAAACTCCATTCTGCTAAAACAGGTACTAAAGATTTTTTGAATTCCTTAGGTCGAGAATTGTTTTCTGCATTTCTCTTAGGAGCGACAATCAGTACTCTATCTGCAGTAGCGGTTTCACAGTGGTCAGCAGCAAGCTCTATGACCTGGGTTTTGTGTCTTAGTTTATCTCTTACGACAATTTTTTCGTGCTTTTGGGGCGTATCCGTACCGTACGTACTACATGCGCTTAAAAAAGATCCTAAAGTAGCGATTGGCCCTTTGGTCTTGGGGCTAACCGATCTCTCCACTCTCAGTCTGTATTTTTTTATCGCGAAAATGCTTTTAGGTTGAAGCGTGAAATAAATTTTACCCACGTAGCAATAGCAAGCGGCAGAAATACAACATCAAATGGAATTCGGTATCTGACATCTCCTGTAAGGACATAGGCTAGTGCGAAAATAGAAAGTGCAAGACAATGCACGATTCCCACACGTTGCGACCCCTTCCAGTTCAGTCTCCAAATAAATCCAAAAATAATTGCAGGCAAGATAAATAATTGAAAAAAGAGTTCCCAATTACGATTCAGCATTCTTAACTCAGTAATTTCCATAAATGGAAAGGCCTCATTACCGACGAAAAGGCTGCTAATTTCAGATAAGCTTGTCAGAATATTTGTTGGATTTTCTATCAAACAGGTATTCCCTTGTTTCCAGAAAAATGCACTGTCTTCAAAGGGAGCCGGAAAGCGACATTCTTTATTACACCCGCCGACTAAATGAAATTTAGATGCGCACGTCCACGCCCCTTTCGAATCAATGAACATGCGGCAATTATCACATCTGGCATAAGCGTAATTAAGTGCAGCAACGGAAGGAAATTTATCGGGAGTATGCAGAATCCATTTTTTTGTAGCCGCTTGAGAAAAATACACGGTGAGCGAGCCCACCAAGAAAAAAAGCCAGGCCTTACAAATTACGATATATTTCGGCTTAAAATTCTTACGGTGTTTCTTCCACCACCAGGCCATCGAATACAAAAATGCAATAGGCAGAAAAAACAGGGATTGGCCTTTGAAAAAAAGAGAAGCTGCCCAAACTGCCCCAATCAATATTGCTTTATAGGGTTTCCAGGGAAAGGCAAATTTTGTGATGAGTAAAGCCATTACCGCTAAAAGAAATGCAAAAGGAATTTCCGCCATCAAAAGCCCTGCGTATTCGATAAAGGGAAAATAAAATAATCCCACGATTAATACGACGAGTGCTGTCTTTTTGCCGGCCCATCTTTTACACGAATAGGCGAGAAGAAAGGGGATCGCCAGCGAAAGTAAAAATTGCAAACCTTGAATAAAGGCGAATGGAGAGGAACTGAGCTTCCAAATATAGCATTTGAATGAAAGTGCAATTAGCCATTCGTAAAAAGGTGGTTTCGAAAGTACTTGAGCCGCGGGAATTCCTGTTACAATGGCTTTTGCGTTATCCACATAGATCTGCATGTCGGAAAAAATGTATTTATCCAGCGGATACAGTATATAAAGATAGTAGATTCGTAAGACTACGGCAGCAGTCACAACAAATGTGAGTAAAAGGAATTTTGTAAACGATGTCTTTTGCGAGTACACGGCTGTCCCTGTAGAGACAGTATATACATGCTATCTTTAAATCAAAAATGAAATTAAAAACAACTGCCGTTTAAGAACTGCGCTTCATCGCAAACTACGCCGACAGGTAAGTATTCGCCTTTATACGCAGGAAAGCCGGGCTTAGCGAGCAAGTTGCGGTAGAACAACGCTTGCACTTCTTGTTCAGGCAGTCTTCTATCTTCTAAAAAACTATACCCGCGAGAATAGGCAGCATCCGCTACTGCTTGTCCGCGTCCTACGACGACATTGACAAACCCCTGGCTGTCTATACGAGCCAGATAATCAGGCAAACAGGTAAGTGTTTTACTCTCTACAATGTTCTGACTGCACAACGACCAGTAGCGCACTTCTCCATTATCTTTAAAAACGCCTATTCCTGATCCTGTTTGAGTGGAAGTAGGAGCTTTAAAACGGATCAACGAAACCGTATTTTCGCGCATTTTGGAAATAGAAACGACGTACTTTGGAATCGCAAAATTAGTTCCGTTCCAGAAACTCGATTCTTTAAAGGTAATCGTATTGTCTTTGCTCACCAGGTTAACGAATGCTTCTACAAGATTTCCCGGATCAAACACGGTATTTAATGCGACTGGGCAACGAGCAGGTCTTCCCGTTCTCAAGTTGTAAGCATAAATTCTTGGCAAATCTTCTGCACTTAGTTTTACGCCCGTATTAGGAACGTAAGCGCGGTAAAAAATAGAGTGGATGCGTGCAAACCGCGATACATAGAGAACATTTTTTTGTGCTGTAGGAAATCCATTCGGAACGACTTCTACCGTATAATTGCGGTTAGGCGTATCGAGCCTTGTGCCTTCACGGAAAGGATTTTCAGAACCAGCGTCCGCTACCATCTGATAATCAAAAAGTGCGTCGTGGTGCAATTTTTGTTTTGAAACATAACTTTCAAAACTCATGAAGCGGCCTTTAAAAAATTTGCCTTTCATTACCAGTTTCAAATTCGGTTGATCGTACCAGCTCAAAAGCGCATAGCCTGCGTAAGTATCGCCAGACATTGCTTTTGGTGTTGAGGGATTAATCGAAAGATTTTGAATCCACTGCCCAGTGCATTCATCTGCGATTAGAGTGTTTAAGGAAAGGATGAAGAAAAGACTTACTATACGTAGCATTGATACCTCCACATGCTGGCCCTCATTTACCATATTGATAAACTCTGTGCTGTTGTATTTTTTCATACACTTTTCCTTGCAACCGAGCTGAGGAAATGCACTTAGTTAAACTATTGAAATAAAAGGATTAATTGCGCTCGCTGTTCCCCCTCCTTTTTGCATGTTAGTAAAACTCACTCGCATGTTAATCGTTCAAAAATATGGCGGTACCAGTCTTCAAACACCCAAACACATACGGTGTGCTGCACACCGAATTGCGGATTTAAAAAAACAAGGACACGAGCTTGTTGTTGTCGTCTCTGCGATGGGGCACATGACGGATCATCTTGTGCGTTTAGCGAAAAAAACTGTTTCGATTCCTCCCGGGCGTGAACTGGACATGTTACTTACTGCAGGCGAAAGAGTTTCGATGTCACTTCTTGCAATGTGTTTGGAAGAAATGGGAGTTCAAGCCATTTCTTTTACAGGATCTCAAAGCGGAATTATCACCGACAACAACCACACACATGCAAAAATTTTAGAAATTAAACCCAGCCGCATTCAAGAAGAACTGGCAAAAAGAAAAGTGGTGATTGTCGCGGGCTTTCAAGGGGTGAGCCGGGAAAAAGAAATCACAACCCTAGGAAGAGGGGGATCCGATACGACCGCCGTTGCTCTTGCTGCTGCCCTTAAAGCAGATAGTTGCGAAGTGCTCACCGATGTTGAAGGAATTTTTACAGCGGATCCCAGAGTAGTGGCCAAGGCAAAACTGATTGAATCGTGCTCGTATGATTTGGCTTTTGAAATGGCGTCGCTTGGCGCAAAAATGCATCCGAGAAGTCTGGAATTGGCAAAACAGCACAAGGTGAATTTAAGAATTTGCTCAAGCCAAACAATTTCAGATAAAGGCACTCACATCTTTAGTAACGAGAGGGAGAAAACCATGGAAACAGCAAAGGTCACAGGCATTCCCACAAAAGACGGCTTTCATTTTTTCAAAGTCACAGGAAAATTGAGAGAGATCCTGGCAGCACTTTCCACTGTGGGAGTCTCACTTAAATTTTTTCAGTTCTCCGAAAAAGACGTTTCCTTTTTGGTGGAAGAAGAACAGACGGAAAAAGTGCGAAAGCTTTTTGCAAAACAGAATTTGAAGTCAGAAGAAAAAACGGATCTCACTTTGGTTTCTATCGTTGGAGAAGGGTTAAATAGTTCTCCGGAATTTATTTCAAAGTTCGTCGATGTTATGGTGGAAACGGATGTGGAATGTGTTTTTCTCTCCAGCGGCAGTCTCTCTTTAACTGCGGCCATACCATCCACACACAAAAAACTTCTCGCAGAAGCATTGCACTCCGCCTTTTTTGTATAAAAAAAGCCACTGCACATGACATGCAGCGGCTTCTTACAAAAAAAAAGGAGGCGAGGTCTAACCGTTATCTGGATGACCTCACCTCCGTACTAGGAAAACTTGCCATAGTACCACCCCCTCTCTAGGGCATTTAGCCCGAAGGCGCTTATCGCCTACCCTTAAATTTTAACAAAGAAATTGTTCGCGTAGTATCAGTTTTTCGTTTGTTTAACGGCACGGAATTACAATTAAAAATTCAAATGTGAAATTTTCTTCACAATCGCAAAAATAATATCGCAAGGTGTTATAATCAGAGGGATTCCGGGCCTTTCCTTTCGTCCTCGCATTTGGTTGGTTAAGTGTTCAAGTTTTTTCATATTTTTGTCGATTTAAGTATGAGCAGATCTGCGCCCAAAGTGTGCGCTTAGATGCTTGTGACACGAAGAGGAAACAAATGACACTGCTTGCAGTACTTGGAATATTTGGGATTGGTGGCACATCCTACTTTGTCGCGTGGAATTTATTCTCTGGCGAGATTGAAGGAGCAGCGCAGAGCCGACTTGCGATGACAAGAAAGCCGCCAAAAAACGGACTGCTCAAACTTTGTCGTCCACTTCTTAGCTCACTCATTCTTCCTTACTCGATGCGAATCAAAGCAGAAGACTGGAAAAAGAAAAACAAAAGAATGATCGTCTCTGCAGGTCTGGAAGATGAAATCGACGTAGATGAACTTCTCGCATTTAAAATATTTTTAGGTTTTGTCATTCCACTTTGCATGCTGATTTATTTTCAGGCGATGGGAATCCATTTTCCTTTTTGGGCGAGCGGACTGATGGCGATTTTTCTCTACATGTATCCCTCGTTCTGGATTAGCGGCACACGAAAAAACAGACACGTTGAAATTAAACTTCAACTTCCGTTCGTAATTGATCTTCTCACTCTCTCTACAGAAGCCGGACTCGATTTTATCGGCGCTCTCATGAAAGTGGTGGAAAAAACCCGCCAGGGTCCTTTCGTGCAAGAAATAGAAAGAATGTTGCAGGAAATCCAGTTGGGAACTTCACGTGCAGATGCCATGAGAAATCTCGCCTGGAGAATTGATTTGCAGGAAATTTCTTCGCTTGTCGCAGTACTTGTCACTGCTGATCAAATGGGGAGTCCGCTTGGCGGCGTACTTCGCGTGCAAGCAGACTTAATTCGTTTGCAGCGCTTTGTGACTGCAGAGAAAAAAGGGGCTACGGCGAGCCAGAAAATTTTATTTCCGTTGATATTTTTCATCATGCCCGCGGTGTTCATCATGATCTTCGGGCCTGTGATTTTAGGTTTCTTTGGGGCGAAATAATGAAGAAGGGCGCATTGAAAAAAGGAGAAAAAGTTTTGTTTGAACAATGCAAAATTGCAACGAACTTTTTCAATCGCTTTATGGGACTCATGGGAAAAACACGGCTCTCGCATACAGAGGCCATCGTATTTCCAAAGTGTAATTCCATTCACACTTTTTTTATGCTGATGCCCATCGATGTTTTGTTCGTGTCAGGGGAGGGGAGAGTGGAAGAGATTAAAACTGAACTGACTCCCTGGAAAATGGTGATGCCCGTAAAAAACGCAAAGCACACGGTTGAGATGCAGGCAAATTTGGCTGAGAAGCTAGGTCTAAAAGTCGGGGATAGCTTATCTTTAGAAGGGGTATTTTAACTTGAAGTTTGAAGTCGTACAAAATGGCGAAGTGCTAGAGACATTAGAGCTCGGCGAAGGCACGCATAAAATTGGACGCGATTCTTCGTCCAAGATCTGTTTGAAATCGAGCCAGGTTTCAAAAAATCACGCTCACCTTGTAATCAAAAACGACAAAGCAGCAATCGTCGATGCAGGCTCTTCCAACGGAGTTTTTGTAAACGGAATTCTTGTCAAAAAACAGCGTTTTGGAAAAGGCGATGTCATTGCCATTGCAGATTTCCAGATTCGTCTTGCAACTAATAGAAGACAAATACAGCCGCAAGGATCGTCTGCTCCGATGACAGACGGAAATCTTGCGATGAATATGGATTTTGAATCTGTGCCGCAAGAACAAGTTGAAGCTCAGCTGCCGAAAAAGAAACCGGTAGAAGTATTGGAAGAAAAAATTCTCGTCCCTTTCCTTCAAGTATTGCGTTTGTATGATTGGCGCACGATTTTAGCTGGGATCATCGGGCTGACACTTATATTATCTGTCCTACTCAGTATTGTTCCGCTTGTCCGATGGGGACAGGCTGTGACAACAAAAGAAGCTCTCGGTAGAGCGCACAGTGTGCTCAGCCAGGCCGTGCGAGAAAATTACCGCGTTCTTACAAAAGGCAACGATACATCCAAACTGACAACGGATCTTGTGGAAAAATCCGATGGGTTTTTAGATTGCTATATTGTTGAAGCAGAAAATAAAACCGTTCTTGCCCCTAGCCGCTTCTTTAACCGCTCGGTAACAGATCCGTATGCAGATAGAGCGATTAATAAGGTTCTTACTACTAATGAAACGTATGTATCTTTAGAACGTCGTGACAGCACAACCTATGTAGTTGCGCAGCCAATTCCGTTTTTAAGCACGGAAAATTTGGCTGAAAAAGAAGTGCCCAAGCCTTATGCCGTGATAGTAGCTAATTTTAAAATTCCCAACAGTATTACGCAGATTTACGAACCACTTGTAGAAGCAATTATCTTTTCTGTCTTTCTCTCGCTTTTGGCTTATTTCATGATCTTTAAAATGGTATCGGCACCGGTTGCAAACCTCTCTGAGCAACTTGATGCCGCATTAAAAGGAGAAGACGTTACTATCGAGCCTTCTGCGCGCTGGATAGAACTGGAAGGGCTAGCCACTGTCATGAACTTCGCAGTCGGAAGACTCAAGCAAGAAGGTGGGGGAAAAATTGGTGCCGTCTCTTCTACAGACGCGGATGCGGAAGATAGTACGTACTTAAGTACTGTGTCTGAATTTGAAAAAGGCTCAACAGACGCTCTTCTTGTGATCAATGCCAATAAACAGGTGAAATTTGTTTCAAAAATCATGGAAGATCTCGTGGGCCTACGTGGCCAATACGCCATGAACCAAAACATCAGCGAAGCGTGCAAAGATCAAAGTTTCGCAGGTGCTTCCATCGATTTAGCAGAAAATGTGATGCAGTCTTTGGGTGAGACTCAAAGTGTGAATATGGATATTAATGGAATCAACCGCAATGTAGTGGGCACGGGCCATAAAAACAGTGCGGGTGAAATCCGATTTATTTTAATTACGGTGAAATTAGGTGCTTAAGCAGCAAACAAATAGGCAGGTCGAAGATATTTCGAGGCTGGAACAAGTTTCTGGCGGTGGCAAAGGCCAGACATTCGAATTATACAAAGACCGCATGGCCATCGGCCGAAGCGAAGAGTGCGATATTATACTGCCGCACGAATCGGTATCGCGTGTGCACGCCTTCATCGAAAAAAACGGGGACTTAGGCTTTTTAGTTTTTGATAACGACAGTAAAAATGGTGTGTATTTAAACGGCTCTCGCGTAGAAGCGTCTCCCTTACGCAATGGCGACAGCATTCAGATCGGGTTATTCGGTTTTAAATACTTTGGCAAAGAAGAAGTAGCCCAGTCTCCAGGGCTTCAAGTTGTCCCCGAAAAGCCACAAAATAATTCTTTAATTGCAAAACTTTTTCAGAAAAAAACACCGGCTATTTCCGGAAGCAGTGGAGGCGGGAATAAGCGCCTCCTCCTCTACGGTGCAGTCGGTATTCTTCTCGCAGTAGTGGTTTTATACAAACCCGATGAAACAAAGCCTGTGGAACCTCAAACGGCAGCAGATAAGCTAGAAAAAACAGAAGCCAAATTCTCTGAAAAACCAAAGATAGATGAAGTTGTTAAGGGCAAGGGGCTTGATCCCGCATTTGATGATCCCTTGGAGGCATCGACGAAGGTTTTAAGTAATCCTGATTTGAAAGACTCTAATATTATTACGGCAGAACAGTATTTTAAAAGCGGTTTAAGAGAGTATT
Organism: uncultured Pseudobdellovibrionaceae bacterium; assembly: GCA_964396165.1. Lineage (GTDB taxonomy): Bacteria > Bdellovibrionota > FAC87 > UBA2466 > UBA2466 > CALCZU01. The sequence goes on along the minus strand of CAYNEF010000031.1, from coordinate 19,247 downwards.
CGAACAAGAACTTTCAGCGCGCGATTGATAACTTTAAGTCCGCGTTGACCTTGTCGTCGAAACACCCCTTGGCAAAGTATTACCTCGATCTCGCCATATTTGAATCTGAAAATGCGGCGAAACAAAATAGAGATTTGGCTATCCAGTACTACCGTACGATGAATTACGACAGAGCGATTTATTATTGCAAGGAAGTGATTGCCTATTTGCAACACAACCCGACACACCCTTCACTGAAAACGTGTAAGGAGTTTATCGAAAATGCAAAACAAATTAACCAAGCAGCGGAGCTTGCGCCATGAAAATAACGATCAAAGTTTTTGATAATGATCAGGAAATACTGGATAAAGTGTTTTCTGAAGGAAGTTACCGGGTAGGACGATCAGAGTTTTGCGATGTTGTACTTGAAGGAGACAGCGTCAGCCGCAGCCACTTGGAATTTCGCATTACCGAAAACAACGTCTATATGACCAATATGAGTCAAGCCGGACGTGTGAAGTTGAACAATGAACGTGTGGAAACTGCAGAAATCAAAGACGGGGATTCTCTTTCTATCGGCAATTACAAAATTGTAGTCTTTCATGGCGAAAGATCAGAAAAACCTGCGGATGAGCCGCAAGCAGACAACGGTTTGCCCGAAGCAATGGAAAATGCCGACAACGCCAATGCACAAAACAATTTTTTCAATCAAGAGGAACCCAAAGCAGAGGAAAATGCGGATTTCAATGCAAATGAAAATGCAGAAGAAAAAAGAGGGACCAATGTCCTTGCGTTTCCAGAGGCTTCTCCAAAAATCGAACTCGAAAGTCGTGTGGAAGGTAGTCTTGCGCTAAAAGAAGAAACCGAAGTAGAGCAGAAACCGCTTGTTGCGCGCCTTATTTTTACCGATGGTCCCAGAAAAGGCGATGAAATTCCCATTGAAGCCTTTGAAATTATTTTGGGAAGAAGCCGCAAGGTAGATATTTTTATCGACGATGAAAAGCTTTCGCGTCAGCATTCAAAGATTGTCAGAAGTGGCTTGGGTTACCGCTTACTGGATCTAAGCAGCAGAAACGGCACTTTTGTAAACGGCATGCGCGTACTGGAACATCCCTTAACTAGTTTTGATGTGATTGAACTGGGAGATTCCAAAATTAAATTCCTGATTTTGGATATGGGCCTTCACGATCCGAAAATTGGCGGCGCACTTGTGCAACCTGGCAGTCAGGACACGCGCTCCGTGATGCTAGATCTTAAAAATAATGCGGATGTAGAACAACCGATTCAAGCAGTAGCCGCAAAACCGGCAGCTGATCCGTCCAATAATAAAAAGAAACGCATTCGGATTCTCGTGGGAGTGCTTGTTGCACTGGTACTCATCTTTGCTGTCCTTCCCGAAAGTAAGAATAGCGAAACTGACAAGGCAAAAGCTGGCTCCACATCTGGTTTAGAAGCTGGCAAAACGGATGCAGACAAACCCATCAAGCTTCCCCCGCAATTGCCAAAAGAATATTCTGATTTGACGCCTGAAATGCAGCGTGCAGTAGAAGGGCATTACAACTCGGCTCTTTCTGATGGTTCGAGAGATCGTTTGGAGTCAGCCCTCGCGCACTTAAAGAAGATCCACGATTTACTTCCGTATTACAAAAACTCAAAAGACTTAGCCGATGAATATGATAAGAAACTGAAATTAAAACGTGCCGAACTTGCCCAGCAAGACGCCAAAGAAGGGCTTGCAAAAGATCTGAAATTCTATCTGGAAGACGGTATTCAGTATTTAAGAGAAGGCGATTTTGACAGAGCTGCCGAGTCTTTTAACTCTGCTATTGCGCTGGACCCAAGAAATGAAATCGCGATTAAGGGTTTAAGAGGGGCTGAGCTTCGTATCAAAAACATCGAAGATGTGCCACCCGAAAGAGATGCAGAGCAAGATAAACGCGACAAGGTGAAAGATCTTTTTGAAAAGGCAGTGCAGGCATTTGCGGAAAAACGTTATTACGAAACTATCAAGCAGGCAGAAGAAATCCGCAAAGTGGAATTAAAAGGCGAAACAAACTATTTGAATGAAGCAAAACAACTTATCGACAATTCCAAATTAAAGATCCGCGAAGAGTTCGAACCCTTTTTAATCAACGCTAAAGAAAAGTACGGGGAAGGGGACTACAACTCCTGTCGCGATATAGCTGAAGAAATGATTAAAAAAGATCCGATGTTTGAAGAAGCAAAAGAGATTTTAGCCAAAGCAAAAAAACAATTGAACCGCCTTGCCAAAGAAGCCTACATCCATGGTTATATTCTAGAGAGTATGAACCGTCTGGAAGAAGCCAAACAATACTGGACGCGCGCTAAAAACTACGTGCGCCAGGGTGATCCGTATTACGACAAGGTTTTGAAGAAATTAGAGCTTTATCAATAAAAAAATGCCCGCCGTATACCAAAATACGGCGGGCACTTTTAATAATTAGAAATAATAATGAATCGATGCGCCGAGTAGGGAATTCAAAGGCGCCATGTACATTTTAAACGGGGAAGGTGTTAAGTGCATGACCATTCCTCCATCAAAGCACAAATTCACGTTTGAAAGTGCGCCGCCTAAGCTGAATTTCAATCCCGTTGTAGGCAAGAGCAAATTTACGAAAAAGTCTGAGCTGCTTCCAGCAACAGATGCTTTTCCGGCCGTGCCCAAGTTGAATCCTACGCCGATATGCCAGCCCAAATTGTTGTTTCCAAACAAGGTGTAACGGTAAACAGAACCGATGCTGAAATCGAGTGGATCAGAATTGTTGATACCCACCATCATCTGGAGAGAATTTTTTTGCCCAAACTCTAAGCTTGCACTCAGTGCAGGAGCGCTAGGGAAAGAACTTCCTGTGCCGAATGTGGAAAGACCAAGACCGAATTTGCTGTCGGAATTATCTTTTTGAGCTGTGGACGAGTTAGCAGCTGAAAATCCTGTTGCAGAAACAAGCCCTGCAAGAAGACATAAGCCAATGATATGTTTTTTCATGTTTATTCCTTAGTTGTTTATGTTGATGAAAACTAGTCGAGTGATACCCAGACAGACTTCACAGATGTGTAAAGTTCGAGTGCGTGCTCACCAAGTTCACGGCCAAAACCGCTTTGCTTAAATCCACCAAAAGGGGATGCAGCATCGAAGCAGTTGTAGCAGTTCACCCAGATCGTACCGGCTTTGATTTCTTTTGCCATTCTGTGCGCTTTACCAATGTCTCGCGTCCACACGCCGGCAGACAAACCGTAAACAGTGTCATTTGCCTGGTGTTTCAGATCGTTCATATCTTTAAACGTAATCGCGCAAACGACAGGTCCAAAGATTTCTTCCTGAGCGACTGACATTTTGTTGGTCACACCTTCGAACACGGTAGGCTTGATGAAGTATCCTTTGTCTTGCGCCTTCATTCCGCCTGTCACCACGCGTGCGCCTTCGGCTTTTCCTTTTTCGATGTGTCCTAAAATTTTCTTAAATTGTTCTTCAGAAACCTGAGAACCCATTTGAGTTTTAGGATCGAGCGGATTTCCAACGACCAATTTCTCTGCCTTTGCTTTTAGCTTCGACAAGAATTCGTCGTGGATTCTGTCTTCCACAAATAAACGAGAGCCGGCGCAGCAGACTTCTCCTTGGTTAAAGAAAATGCCGCGCATTTGTCCATCGACTGCAGCGTCGATGTCGCAGTCTGCAAATACGATGTTCGGGGCTTTTCCACCGAGCTCCAAAGAAACACGCTTCAAGTTACTTTCTGCAGCGGCTTTCATCACAAGTTTGCCGACTTCGGTGGAACCAGTGAAGGCCACTTTATCCACATCCATGTGGCTTGAAAGAGCAGCACCTGCGGCTCCATAACCTGTCACAATGTTTACGACACCTGCAGGAAAACCAGCTTCCAGAATCAATTCGCCCAAGCGAATCGCCGTCAGCGGAGTTTGTTCTGCAGGTTTTAAAACCACAGTGCAACCCGAGGCAAGTGCAGGCCCCAATTTCCAAGCTGCCATTAAAAGTGGAAAGTTCCACGGAATGATTTGACCCACTACTCCTGCTGGTTCACGCAATGTGTAGTTTAAAAAATTTCCTTTTACAGGAATGGTTTCGCCGCCAATTTTATCTGCAAGGCCTGCGTAGTAATCCAGGCATTCAATTGCGAGCGGAAGATCCACATTGAGTGTTTCTCCAATCGGCTTTCCATTGTTCATGGTTTCAAGTTCTGCAAATTCTGCTTTATGTTTGTCTAATAAAGAGGCGAGACGTCGTAAAAGTACTCCGCGATCTCTAGCGTACATCGTTTTCCACGGGCCCGATTCAAAAGCTCTGCGTGCGGCTTGTACGGCACGATCGATATCTGCCTTGTCGCCTTCTGCGCAATCGGTCAGTTTTAATTCGGTGGAAGGATTAATCACATCAAAGCGTTTGCCGCTTTGTGCATCCCACCATTCGTTATTGATTAAGAGTTTTCCAGGTTTTACGGTTACTGCCATTTTATTACCCCCCTCTAATGTTTAGGGGGCAGTTCACCCCAAAGGGCAAACTGCGTCAAGAAGCCTATACGACCTGTTGCATCAAAATGACGCGTATTAATATTTCCTTCAGAAAGTGTAGCTATTCTGCAGTGAGTTAATTGGCGGGACACCTGTTAACATTGATAAGACAGACTTTCACTATTCGAGGTTCTGATAGGTCAAACTGGAGTAAAAGAAGGAAAGAAGTTATGATAAAGAACTCAATGAAAAAACTAGGGATTGCCTCACTCTTTGCTGCCGTCTTTATTATTTTAAGCTGTGGAGTACCTCCAAGCCAGCGCCCCAGAAGTAACCAGAATGTAACGAACCCAGAAGACGGGCCAGCACCGACAGCAACTCCCACACCATCCAGTGAACCTACACCGGGAACTGAACCCATCTCGCTTTATCTTTTTGGAGCACCCCCGTGCGCGCCTTGTAAGAAAGAAATTCCGACACTGCAACAAAGAATCCAGTCCGAATTTGGTGGCTTAGCACAAAAAATTGAAGTCACAGTCTTTGTAACAAGCGGGCAGCAATTTATTGATCCCCCTTCACAGTCTGTCTCTGAGGAATGGGCAAAGTCGATGAACGTCACCTTCAAGATGGTGAGTGACGAGTGGAAATGCAAAAAGTACAAATCTTATTTTGATAAAACCTGCGCCGTCCCTGCGTCTTTAATTGTGAATAAAGCAGGCGTGCCGATACAAAAATTTCCAGCAAGTTCCACCGATCGCACGGACGAAATTTTAGCAAAATTGCACGAACTGATTAAATAAGGGGGAAAAGTGAACAAAAGCATTCTCGCAATTCTATTAGTATCATCGTTATCCTTCGCCAAAATCGCGCCCACTTTTCAAGGGGATCTTTTAAGTGGGGGCCGGGCAAAACTTCAAGACTACTTGAAGGAAAATAGAGCGCTACTTGTTTGCTTTTGGGCCAGCTGGTGCACACCCTGCATGGAAGAATTAAAAATGGTGAAAGAAAAAATGCAGGCAGATACGGGGCTTGCGCTTGATGTTTTAACGGTGAATGTAGATACCTCCGATACGGCAAGCGATGTAAAGCCGACGTTAAAATTATACAAGTTTGATTTTCCCGTCGTGCTCGATCCGAAACACGAGATTTTCAGCAAGTACCACGAGACAAAGACTTTGCCGTTTTCAGTTCTTTTAAGCGCCAAGGGAGAAATGCTTTCTGTCTTTAACGGATACAACGAAAACATGTTTACTGAAATCAAAACCGCGGTAAACACAAAGAAGAACTAAGATGCGAAAAACAAATTTTCTCTTACTTTTTATAGCGTCGTGTGCCAGTCTTCACGCAGAAGATGCATCGACTACATCTATAGAGAATCAAACAAACTCGCGTATCGCCGTTACGGACCACTTGATTTTCTCTAACTCAAAAGATCCGCAAGATCCCGATTCGCTCACTACCAATCTCTTCATGCACGAAGATACTGTGCGCGGCGAATACGGAAGCGTCAGCGCAGATGTCAATTTCACAAACCGCTACGCTACAAGTGGAGAGACAGCTCAAAATAAAATTTTCACTCTCGAGAAAAAAACGATCACACTCACTAAAGACACTTGGGATTTAAAACTGGGCGACTCAAACCAGGAATTTGGCAAAGGCATCGCACTTTCTTTGTACAACAATTCCACTTTTGGTGTGAATAACACGCTAGAAGGAATTGCCACGACTTATCACCCGAACAGTTTCAAACTGAATGTGATGGGCGGACGGGTAAATCAACTGCGCGCGCCTGTTGCCATCAACCCAGAAGCAAACCAGCTTTTGGCGCAAAATAAAAATGTGTATATCGCTGCGGCTTCTGTTGGCGGAGATTTAGGCGCACAAACAAAACTTACGGCGCAGTACGCAGGTGTTTTGGATGAAAGCGAAGCAACAAAAGTTATCGGAACAAATTCCCACACAGTCGGCGCAGTTCTTGAAAAAGAAGGTCTCTTTGACGAAGTTGATTTTTACGCGGAATCGAACACAGTCTTTACAACAAAGAGATTAAACGGGGAAGAAGTCGCACAACCCAATTCTTATGGTTCGTACGGATCTCTTGTCTGGTCGCCACTTCCCTGGAAAGCAAAACTCGAATTTAAAGACTATCGCAGGTTTGAAAGAGAATGGGTACGCGTACCTACTTTAGAAGATGAACTGATTGTTTCTCTCCACAACAAAGACGTCTCGGCTTTTAGAGCCTATGGAGAAAGAAAAATCGGAGAAGCAAGAGCAACAGTTTATAGTTCGTATTTGATTGGACAAGATAGAGAAGACAATGCGGTTATCAATCATCCGATTGTCGGCGCAAAAATCCCTCTTCCCAATCACGCAGAGTTAGACAGCAAAGTGGGTTACCGTTGGGAGCCGAACCGTAGTTATTTATTTCATGTAGGTGGAAAAGGAAAACTGCGTACCGGTAAGGGCCAGTATGTTGAACTCGAATTAAAAAAACAATTCGGCAGAAGCGGTTTGGACAAAGGCGAATTGTATGATGAGTTAGATAAGTATGTTGGGTTACTCACCTATACATTTTCGGAAAGCTTCAGCGCTACTTTGGGTTATGAATTTGTTCCCACAAATGAATACGCACAGGGTCAACACTTTCCAAGTCTAGGCGCAAACTATAAAACCGGGGCTGTAGTAGCTAGGGGTTTTGTGGGCCAAACAAGTGGAGGCGCGCAGTGCTCAGGCGGCATGTGCCGCAATGTACCTGCCTTTACGGGCGCCATGGCTGAAACTACTATTTCTTTCTAAAATCCGTGTATAATAAATAGAAATTAAGTGATCTTTTCTGTCACTTATTCATCCTTAAAAACGTCATGTATCAGGCTTAAAAATCCATTTATTATTTTTTTGTTGTGACAATTTTTGCTTCTAACAAGAAATAAGTAATTTATGGTAAGGTGCGTATTCAAAATAAAACTATGAAATTCAACCCCTACAAACTGGCGAGCAACCTACTGAAATCAGTAGTTATTTTTTCGATGTTGAATTTGGTTTTTGCAGTTGAGTTGATAGATGTGGATTCCTTTGAGGAAAGAAATGCGATTTCCCTCTCTTCTCAGGATTCTGACATTGATAGCACAACGGACGGTCTCACCCTTTCCTTGCACTCGTATCATCAGCAACGGTCTCGCCGTTTAAAGCGCATTCTGCCAGCCTTTTTAGCGACTGAGTCCGTAACGATTAGTGCGCAGGAAACTTCGACAGTAGTCACTTCGCGTACAAAACACATTTTACTTTCTTCTGAGTTACTTCTTAAACACCACCGCGGCCCCCCTCACGCTTGACGTCTCGCCTTCTTTTTTTTTTAGTTTCATCAACCAGTTTCATAATTGTAGAGAGAAAAATGTTTAATAAAATTAAAACGGATTTGCTGCCTTCGCTAGTTGTGTTCTTAATTGCGCTTCCTTTGTGTATGGGAATTGCCATCGCCTCGGGCCTTCAGCCTATTTCCGGCCTGATTACTGGGGTAGTCGGCGGAATTTTAGTGGGGATTTTATCAGGAGCTCCGCTTCAAGTGAGTGGTCCTGCCGCCGGCCTTGCAGTCATCGTTTGGCAGTTTGTAGATAGGTTCAGCATCGAGGGACTTGCCTACATCATATTAATCGCAGGTGTCATCCAGATGCTCATGGGTCTTTTTAAACTGGGGCAGTTATTCCGTGTGATTTCTCCAGCAATCATTCAAGGGATGCTCGCTGGTATTGGTACTCTTATCATGCTCGGACAGTGGCATGTGATGCTCGATTCAAAACCATTAAGTACCGGATTGCATAACCTGGTCGCTATACCCCAATCTATTCAACACTTGATACAAGGGGATGCTGCAGTTTCGCTGCCTGCTTTTTTGCTCGGTGTGCTTGCGATTTTAATCATGGCATTTTGGCCAGTCGTTGCCCCTAAGAAATTAAAAATTATTCCAGGCTCACTTCTTGCGGCCGTACTTTTGACGACAATTGCTTCTGTCTTTGCTTTGAGTGTGAAGAAAATCGCATTACCGGATAATATTTTGTCCACGATTCATTATATGAGTTTTGAACATTTTTCCTCCTTTCATTTGACAGATATTTTACTTGCGGCAGCCACAATGGCGTTTGTTGCTTCTGCAGAGACTCTGCTTTCTGCAATTGCAGTGGATCAGATGCACAATGGACCGCGCGCAAACTACGATAGAGAACTCTTTGCGCAAGGTGTGGGGAACGCCATCTGCGGTTTTCTTGGTGCACTCCCAATGACGGGTGTAATTGTAAGAAGTGGTGCAAACGTTCAAGCAGGTGCAAAGACCCGAGCCTCAGCTATCATGCACGGTATCTGGATCTTGGTATTTGTTCTTGGGTTTCCTTTTGTTCTTAAAATGATTCCTGTATCGGCACTCGCCGCAATTTTAGTATTTACCGGTTACAAACTTGTGAATGCAAAACAAATCGCAAAACTATGGACTCAAAGCCGTACGGAAGTGGCAATTTTCTTTGCAACGTATGCGACAATTGTGTTTGTCGACTTATTAAAAGGTATTCTTGTCGGTGTGATTCTAGCAGTTGCAAAATTGCTCTACACATTAACTCACATCGATGTAAACACAAAAAAAGATGATAAAAAGAAAACAGCAGTGCTCAGACTGAGCGGTACTGCGACTTTCTTAAGACTGCCTAAAATTGCAAGTGCCCTCGATGAAATATCTTCCGATTATGAATTGCATCTACATATCGATGAACTAAAGCTTGTTGATCATGCTTGTCTCGAACTTTTTGAAAACACCAAAAAAAGATTCGAAATGAATCACGGCAAGTTCGTAGTCGAATGGGAACACCTGCAAAATAAATTCGGTGCATTAAAGCCGGCTGTAGTAACAACAAAATAGAATCACTCGATACGATTAATGCATAAGCTTACTACAAAATCAGGCGCACTCTTCTTTCACTTTTTATTGATCCTGTCTTTTTTCAATATCTCTTTTGATATGGAATTAGATGGTTTTCATGAGTTTGTGGAAATCCAAAGCAACGCTCAAATAAAAGCGGAACCCTTGGATGGTGCGTCTGATGGTCTGTCATTTCTCACTCAAGCGCACAGTATAGTGCGTGTGAGAAAGCAGTTAAGACAACTGCGAAAAAGTTGCGCGACTGTGCACGCAACTCTTTCTCCTCAGACGGCTTCGTTACGCCCGTATGAACCAACTTCTTCCATTCCCCTTGAGTGGATAAATTCTTCGCCTCTTTCTCCACGTGCTCCTCCTTTCTCTTGCTAGATGAGTCTTGTTAATTAATAGTTACACAAATTTGGAATCATACTTATGGGCAATATTAGCTTTAAATTTTGGCGCCAGGATCTGACTTCTGGCTTGGTGGTCTTTCTGGTTTCGCTCCCCTTGTGTTTGGGGGTAGCACTGGCTTCAGGAGCTCCGCTTTTTTCAGGAATTATCAGCGGCGTAATCGCAGGTACGGTAGTCGCCTGGCTTTCGGGATCAGAACTGAGTATCAGTGGACCTGCTGCTGGGATGACAGTAGTCGTGGTGCATGGAATCGCCACTGTGGGAAGTTTTGAAAACCTGCTTGTGGCAGTAGTTCTTGCGGGTTTTATACAGATACTTTTAGGGACGCTCAAAGCAGGACAACTTTCCAGTCTTGTACCGACGAATGTGATGAAAGGGGTAATGGCAGCAATTGGAATTACCATCATTATTCGCCAGTTGCCGCATGCCTTGGGTGCCATGACAAATTACCAGAACGAATCGGAGTTTTGGGATGTGTTCAGTGGTACTGCGAATTTGGCTGAAGTCTGGACAGGGTTAATCTCTGTGCATTGGACAGCGGTACTCATCTCTGGTGTTTCGATTTTTCTCTATGTTTTCTGGGATACATTTTTAAGAAACAAACTTGCCTGGTTGTCTTTTATTCCTGGTGCGCTCATTGTTGTCGTCTCTTCTGTTGCTATTAACCAGCTATTTCTTTTGCATGAACCAGGGCTCGCGTTACATCAGAAAGATGGGTACCACCTTGTCACCCTGCCGGAAATTACGACTCTACAGAGTTTTTTTATGGAGTTTAGAAGTCCCAATTGGGCCATGTTAAGTGATGCGAAAATTTGGTGGCTTGCAATAACCATCGCAATTATCGGAAGCGTTGAAGGCGTATTGTGTCTGGAGGCGACCGATAAACAAGATCCCAACCACCGTACTTCTGACACAAGTAAAGAACTCATTGCCCAAGGAGTAGGGAACGCACTTTGTGGCTTTATCGGAGGGCTTCCCATCACTGCCGTAATTGTGAGAAGTTCGACGAACGTATTTGCCGGAGCGCAGACAAGATTGTCTGCCCTGATTCAAGGGTGCATTCTTTTTTGCTCGGTACTATTTTTGTCCCCTATCTTAAATCTGATTCCGCTTGCAAGTCTTGCCGCAATTTTAATTATCGTGGGATACCGACTTTCCAATCCGCGCGTTTTTATCAGTGTTTATAAAGAAGGAATGGTGCAGTTCATTCCGTTTTTAATTACGCTGGTTGCGATTTTATCGACGGATTTACTCAATGGGATATTAATCGGATTTGTCTCGGCATTTCTCTTTATCATTTGGAGCAGTTACTACTCTTCCATCCAGGTGGTAAATACCGGCAAAGACTATCTCATCAAATTCACAAAAGACGTAACGTTTATCCACAGAGTTTCCTTAAAAAAAATACTCATGTCTTTGCCTGAGAATTCACGCTTGCTCATAGATGGTAGCCGCGCTCTTTATATCGATCATGATATTTACAGCACACTCGAAGATTTCAAATGGGTTGCGGATATCAAAGACATTAAAATCGAATATGTCGAAGTAGCGAATAAAGAATTTTCAAGAATGACTAAAACTTACGTACAAAATAAAAAAGCCAAAAGGGAAAATCATGGAAAGCTATAAAAAACTCCTACTCAATAACAAAGCCTGGGTGCAGGAAAAAACCATGCACGATCCGGTTTTTTTCGAAAATCTGGCAAAGGATCAAACGCCTGAATTTTTGTGGATTGGCTGCTCCGACAGTCGCGTGCCGGCTGAAGAGGTCACAGGCGCAAGGCCCGGTGAGCTTTTTGTGCACCGAAATGTGGCAAACCTTGTTGTGCATACAGATTTAAATCTTTTAAGCGTGCTTCACTATGCCGTGAATTTTTTAAAGGTGAAACATGTTGTTGTTTGCGGCCATTACGGCTGTGGAGGCGTCAAGGGAGCTGTGAGTCGCGCGCACTTAGGCCTTATCGATAAATGGCTTGAGCCTTTGAAAGATACGTACGCTTTAAACTCGAGCGAAATTGAAAAGTGTGAATCCCTGGATGACAGGGTTAATAAACTTGTCGAGTTAAGCGTTGCTTCCCAAGTTTATAACCTGGCAAAGACCCACGTGATTCAACAAGCATGGAAGAATGAGAACCGTCCGCTTTTACATGGTTGGATTTATAATTTAAGGACAGGGGCTTTAGAAGATAAAGTGAGGATGGGACCTGATAGTCCGATTATGGATATTCACCGTTTTCAGATTGAAAAAACGGTTAGTTCTTAAAGTTAAATCCACATCAGGGAAATCGAAAAGATAACAAGTCCTAGCCATAGAACTCGGACAGCTGTTGCTAGATACTGAAGTTTGTCGGCCTCGCCCATACTAACTACCCCTTATGACTCCATAGGGATGGAGTCTTCTCAGGCGCGATGAAGAGCAAGTTTCGGGCCCAACGTATTCACGCAGTATTCTAGTAACTCACCCTTTAAAAAGTGACGTCTTTGGGCACGAGCTAAGCTCGAGTTTGTTAATAATGCAGGACGTGTGCGATGGCTTTTGCCCGTCTGCCATGCCAGGCGATATAGGCATCGATAAAGGCCGGAATCAAAAAGCCCAAGTACCCCAGTTTCCAAAAAATCCAGGCGCCAGCAGCGGATCCCAGTACAAAAGATAGTATTGTTCCCATGCGCAATTTATTTGCGCGATCTTCTTTTAAAAAACGTGGGTCTAGTTTATCAAAAGTCACAAGGCGTGAGAGCCCCAGTCCCAAATCGGTTGTAAGGCCGGTCAGATGTGTGGTGCGAACCGTACTTCCAGATGATGACGTGATGGAAGCGTTTTGAATCCCGCAAGCAAGACACAATAACGCCATCAGGATATAGGTTTGATCCCACGGCGTATTTGTACCAAAGACGCCAAATTGCGAAAGCTGTCCAGCGATCGCAGCTGCAAACAAACACAGAGAACTCAGCCCCATGGCGTAATCGAAATGTGCTTTTTTGCCTTTTAAAATAGGGCGATCAATCATCAGACCTGCTAAAAATCCGCCTAAAAGAAAAAACATGGGTACGGAGAGAATTCCAAAGGCTGCGTGAAAGCGGTTGTTGGTAAGATCGACTCCGAAAAGAGTCGCAAAGCCTGTGATGTGGCTGACAAAGCGTCCGGTAGAAAGAAAACCGCCGGCGTTTATGGCGCCGGCGTTAAAACTCATGAGAAACCAATGTGCGACTACTTTACGGCTGGGATTTTCTATCAGCCGGTGGCCAAACATTACTTCATCGCTTTGTTTAATTTCATAATGACTTCAGGACCAGGGTTTAGGTCTTTTTCAGTCAACTGACAAAGCGGAGTATCGGTCAAGTTCATTAGTTCGTTGTGATCAGGGTGATCTGTCACAACATATAAAAGACCTGTCGCAAGTTCGCCTGTAGCGCGAGTGTCGTGAATGAGCTTCATTGCACCCATCTTGTCAGTCGGATCGTAATCTTTGTGTAGCTTTTTGATGTTGAGTTTGGATCCGTCATGCAATTCGATGGTTTTTGTTTCGCCTTCTTTGATATCCGTCTGGATTTCTTCGAAAGAGGGGACAAAACCCAATTCATGAAGTGGAACATCGTGATCTTTTACGAATGTGTAACTCTTTGTGCTGCCTTCATGGTTGTTGAAGGTTACGCAAGGAGAAACGATATCCAGAACTGCCATTCCTTTGTGAGAGTAAGCAGCTTTGATAAGCGCAATGACTTGCTTTCTATCGCCGGAAAAAGAGCGTGCAACAAATGTCGCACCCAGTTCAATGGCAACAGCACAAGGATCAATAGTTGGATAAGGATTCGTCCAACCTTTTTTTGCCTTCGAGCCTTTGTCTGCAGTGGCAGAGAACTGGCCTTTTGTTAGCCCGTATGTTCCGTTGTTTTCGATGATGTAAACCATGTCGATGTTACGGCGTACTGCGTGGCAGAACTGGCCCATGCCGATGCTCATGCTGTCCCCGTCACCGCTGATGCCGATGACAGTATTTTTCTTGTTGGCGATGTTTGCGCCAGTTGCCACAGCTGGCATTCTTCCGTGGACGGAGTTAAATCCGTGTCCGCGATCTACGAAGTAGGTCGGTGTTTTTGAAGAACAGCCGATGCCTGAAAATTTCATCACCTGGTGTGGCGGTACACCCATCTGGTAGTACGCTTCGATAATACAAGCAGTGATGGAGTCATGTCCGCAACCCTTACAAAGTGTAGAAGGTTTGCCAGCGTAGTCCGCTTTTCCTAAACCAATTCTATTGCAATTCGCTTCCATGATTATTTCCCCATCTGGTTTTTAAGGTCACGTTCGACGAAGTCGGCAGAAATCGGGTAGCCGCCATAGTATCGAATGGATCTTAGTTTGTTTTGGTAACCTGGCAAATCACTGTCCAAGAGTTGCTTCATTTGCCCGTCGCGGTTTTGCTCTACTACGTAAACTGTGTCGCAAGACTTCAAGAAATCTTCCACTTCAGGTGCGAAGGGATAAGAAGTCAGACGCATGTACTTGATCGGAGTGTTCGGCATGCGATCCAAAGTTTCCTGAATTGCGTGATCCGTTGTTCCGTAAGCAATGATTCCGGTTTTTGCTTTTAAATCGCCGGTAACAATCGGCTTAGGCACATGCTTTTTAGCGGTATGCCATTTTTTCAGAAGTCTATCCATGTTTCTGACATACGCATCTGGTTTTTCAGTGTAACGAGCGTATTCGTCATGGCCAGAACCGCGAGTGAAATAAGCACTCTTCATGTGGTTTGTGCCGGGCAATGTGCGGTAGGGAATACCGTCGCCGTCGATATCTAAGTAACGGCCCCAGTCTTTCATGTTATTTAACTGTTCCGCATTTAATACTTTGCCGCGGTTAAATTTAGGTTCTTTGTAAACCAATTCGTCTGTGACCCAGGAGTTCATTCCCAAATCCAGGTCTGTCATCAAAAAGACGATGGATTGAAATTGTTCTGCCAAATCAAACGAGGTTTGAATCTGCTCGTAACATTCCTTTGGAGTGGAAGGAAAGAGCATGATGTGTTTTGTATCGCCGTGAGAAGCAATCGCGCACATTTGCACGTCACATTGCTGCGTACGGGTTGGAAGACCAGTCGATGGTCCTACACGCTGTACGTTTACAATCACACCTGGAACTTCTGCGTAGTACGCAAGTCCGATAAATTCACTCATCAAAGAAATACCCGGACCGGCAGTCGAGGTCATGGCTCTTGCGCCCGCCCAACCTGCACCAATCACCATCCCGATAGAAGCAAGTTCGTCTTCTGCCTGAACGACGGCGTATTTGTTTTTACCGTCTGCGCCAACGCGGTATTTTTTCATGTAAGCTTCTGCAGTTTCTGCCACAGAAGAAGAAGGAGTAATCGGGTACCAAGCAAACAGGGTACATCCGGCGTATACGGCGCCAAGACCTGTAGCCGCATTACCTTCCATCATGATTTTGCCTTCGTTTGTTTTGCCACGTTCGAATGCAAAGTTGTCTTGTTTCTTCAAATTTTCTTTGGCGTAGTCGATACCAACTTGCAGAGCTGCCACGTTGGAGTCGATGGCGGCTTGCTTGTCTTTAAAGGTATCTTTAATCACGCTCTTCATCACATCTTCTTCGATGCCATATAAATGAGAGAGTACGCCCACGTAGAAGAGGTTCTTTAAAAGGTGGCGTAATTTGTTGTCGGTAATCTTTTTTGCCAACTCTTCCACTGGAATTGGGTAATAGACCTGGCCAGGCTTTTTCTGGGAGTCTTCTACCTTAATAACAGAAGAGTTGTAGAAGATGGTTGTTCCTGGACGCATCGAGGCAATATCTTCTTTTGCCGTTTCAGGGTTAATCAACACCGCGATATCATCATGTTCGCGCAAATCTTGGTAGCCTTTGGGGCTGACGCGGATTTGAAACCAAGTCGGCAGCCCTTGGATGTTGCTGGGGAACATGTTCTTGGCGCAAACGCCAATCCCCATTCTGAAAAGAGATTTATAAAGTAAGCTATTGGAGCTTTGACTCCCTGTGCCATTCGCAGTGGCGACCCGGATACTGAAGTCATTAACGATGCGTTGAGCGCTCATGGTGGTTTCCTCGCTTAAAAGACGAATTACACGTCGTGTAGAGTGATTGTGATTTTAGGGAAAAACTTTCAGCCGTCAAATGGAAAGTAGATACTATTTTACACCTAATTTCGCTTTTTTTGAACCCCCACTAATCGTGGCAAAAAGTCTCATCTCAACGTCGATACGCTCCGGCCTACGAAGCTCTGCGTTCGCCACCAAAGTCATAACCCGCTTCAGCGCCGTAAACGACTTCTGCCTCCGGCTCACTGGGGGTAGTTTCACTTTCGGCAAATACTTCCGGGTTTCGCCGTAGCATGACATTGCCCTCAAAAAAAGTACGGCATTCCTTTCGTAAATACATTTTACAAAAGAAACGCCGTACCTGAGCCGGACTTTTTAAAAACTATTTATTGGGGAAGTTTTACAACGTCGCCAGAACACACGGCTTCTCGACCATTGTTTAACGTAACAACGGCGCTAAGATGGTTTCCGACTTGCGCGTTGTACAGTCGAATATCGTTATCTCCAGTGCCTGAGAAAGTTAAAATTTTAGGAGACGCATTGGAGCCTTGGTATTCCACATAGATATCATTCCCTTTAGCTTCGGGGTGAAAGCCAATGAGAGAGAAAATCTGATGAGGACAATCGTTTTTGTTGTCTCTTACGATCAAATTAAACTTCCCTAAGGACTGGAAATTGCCCGCATCTGTACGCACACTGCATTCTCCGACGAATGCGGTATTCGATGTATCGGGAACATTTTCCTCTGCAGATGCGTGAAGAGAACTTAACATTCCCATCACAATAATTGTTTTAACGAGTTTAGGGATTACTTTTTTGATTGCTCTCATTTTAATCTCCTTAGAGTTTTGTGATGCGGCCACACAACATGACCGCTTATACTTACTCTACGGAAATTTCAGAAAACGCTCCACGAACACTTCTCGACAAAATATGACGTGATTTGATGCGATTTAGTCTTGTCTATTAGTGTTGTGCAGCGGGTACTTGGGCTGCAGGATCTAGCCGCGGCACAGTTTGAGGAATCCAAAAAAATGTCCAGATTGCCCACGCGGTAGCGAAGACAATAATCGCACCCAAAATAAATAAGTGGTGTTTTTTGAGTTGTAACATTCCGGTTCTAGGTTTTTCTGACATCGCATCTCCTAAACTACAGTTCGCTAGTGAATTTTGTACTGCTGTAGTATTGGGAGATCACTAACAGTAAAGAAGATGCAAGTATAGGCAAAGTAGTAATTACGG
>CAYNEF010000031.1:0-2055 GCA_964396165.1 uncultured Pseudobdellovibrionaceae bacterium | reverse complement strand
ATGGGGTAAAATAAACACATGGACGCAAACTTTTGGATTAAGGCATGGGAAGAAGGCAGAACTGCTTTTCATCAAGAACACTACCACGATAAGCTTTTGCAATATTTCCCTGCATTGAGCCCGAAAAAGGAACAGAAAGTACTTGTCCCGCTCTGTGGAAAAACCAAAGATTTACTTTGGCTGCAAGGGCTAAATCTTCAGGTGCACGGAGTAGAATTGCATGAAAAGGCGGTAGAAGCATTTTTTGCAGAAAATAATCTTTCTCCTGTCCAAAGGACGGTAGAGAAAAATTTTATCCAATACAGCTATAAAAATATCACTATTAGTGTGGGGGATTTTTTTAAGTTCGGTACCGAGGATTCTTACGACTTGGTTTACGATAGAGCATCGCTAGTGGCTCTTCCGCACCAAATGCGGAAAAATTATGCAGAACGTATTCAGAAACTATTAAAGCCGAGTGGAAAATGTCTTTTGATTGCGTATGAGTACGATCAAACCAAAATGGATGGTCCTCCATTCAGTGTAGATACAAATGAAATTCACGCATTGTACCAAGAGCAATTCAAAATCGAATTGATGGAATCGATGGATGCAACAAAAGAGGGCGTAAGACTTTCTTCCGTAGCTGGCTTACAGCAAAAAATTTATATTCTAGAAAAGAAAAATTAAATACTTTTATTTCGCTACAAACAAACGCTTTATCGAGGGGCTATAGCTGGGTGAGAAGAAAGATAGATACAACAGCGCAACTAGCAACGCCACCGCCATAGGAAGACCACTGGGTTCAAGACATAAGTGTAATAAGAAAATATTTAAAACGATTGGCGCAAGGATCACAAGCGCTAGAGGAACAAAGAACCCTGAGACTAAGAACAATCCACAGACGATTTCTGTACCTTTAAGCAGGTAGAAAAAATACTTCGAAGCTTGAAGGCCCGCGAAATAGGTGGCCATGTCTCCGGTAAGTGGGGGTGGGGTGGTAAAGAAAAAGGCCACTCCTCCAAAAAGAAATAAAGCACCCATTAGTATGCGAACAGCGAGTTGTATTTTAGTTTGCATGTTCATCCCCCCTAAAGATAATTTTATCTTTATTCACATAAGAAGAATAGCAATTCTTAAATATGTGAACGGATTTCAGTTCAGATCGTTACTCTAGCTGTAGGATAAGAGTACTGTAATATAGACTGGTCTATCACTTGGTGCTATTTTAGGCGTGATGTCTTCCGACCGACGCAATTCAAATAATGGCAGTGATGAAAAATTTATTGCCGAGGTTCGCCGTCAGCAGCAAGCACAAGAAAAAACTTACCGATCAAGAGCGCTAGCGATGTATCCACACGTTTGCGGACGTTGCGCAAGAGAGTTTAGTGGCAAGAGGCTAAAAGAACTCACAGTACATCACCGCAACCATAATCATGATGATAACCCTCCAGATGGAAGCAACTGGGAGTTACTTTGTATTTATTGCCACGAAAATGAGCACGCAAGAAATGCAGTGGCCGATGCATATGCGGGTGGTGCCGATTCTTCTAGCGGGATTGCAAAGCCTGAGTTGTCGCATAATCCGTTTGCTGCGCTATCTGATTTGTTAAAAAATAAAACAAATGGATAACCCAAAGATATATCTAAAAAACACAAAAAAATTTGGCAAAGGTGTTTTCACGCGTAAAAAAATCAAGCGAGGTGAGATTGTCGCTGTTTTTGATGGAACACGTTACGACGGCCGCTTTGATGGTTGGACGGAGGATTTACTTTCGCACGCGATTCAATATGGGCGCACTCGGTGGCGCGATTCAAAAGGGCTTGCGCGCTATTTGAATCATTCTTGTGATCCGAATTGCGGCATTCGTGGATTTTTCCGGATAGTGGCCATGCGAGATATTGCAGCGGGTGAGCAACTCACCTGGGATTACGAAATGACTGAAAAAAGCGACTGGTACCGCTTACGTTGTCAGTGCGGCACCGACAAGTGCAGAAAAATCATCGGCCACCACGATCGCATGCCGCAAAAAGTAAGAGCAGCTTACAAAGGATATTTGTCGTATTGGTTACGGT
>CAYNEF010000030.1:36918-41480 GCA_964396165.1 uncultured Pseudobdellovibrionaceae bacterium | reverse complement strand
GTTTTTGAATTTCTTTCTTCTTTTCGAGCTTCGCCATTACACGCACCTTCTTAAAGAGACTCTTTACCCAAGATAAACTAAACCAACAGTAGTACCATACACACTGTGAGTTCGCAATTAAAGGGAAGTCCTTAATTCTTTTAACTTTTTCATAAGTTCTAACGCTTCAGATTCTTTGCCAAGACGCTGCGTCATTTTGATCTGAGCAGCCAGTGCTCTGACAGTGTCTTCGTGGCGTCTAAGAATCATGCGTTCTAAAATTAAATCGTAATAAGTTTCCGGTTTGATCTCGGTAAAATTGCCACCCTCGCGGATTAACCCTGCGGAAATATGGGCCATTATCTTAGGGTGGGAAACTGTTTGAAAAGTATTTGAAGCGACCTCATCAAATTTTTCAAGGGGAACGCTGTACAGAGCGGTGAGCCATTCCAGCACTTTTGGGTCGCGAATTGCGGTCTTCCACTTGTCTTCTGGGGTCTTTAAAAAATGTTCGGGGCATCGAAGTGCAATTTCCAAAAACTCGAGATCCAACTGGTTGGGAGCTGGAGGAAGGACTTCACGTGCCTTTTGAACCGGTCTTTTAGGGTACGCGTTTTGAGGGGAATCATTGCGAATGGACTTGGTCGCGCGTTCCACAATTTCCACCAAAGCATCACGGGTGACATTTAAAACAGTCGCAATATCATCCCAAATAATAGCGCGCTCAGGAGAATTACGAGTGGCTATCAGAATCGGTGTGAATTCTTCGAGATATTTTTTAACCTGATTCGAAGTCAGATGTCCGTTAGACGCGATTTCTTTTAAGTACTTTGTGATTTGGCGAGGTGCCGATTCGCAAAGTTTGTAAAAGGCTTCTGCACTTTCTTTTAATACGAATTCATCCGGATCCAGTTCGTCTGGAAGTGAAAGATCTTTTGCAAAAATTTTAGACTGAAAAAATAAATGCACAGACCGGTGCCACGCATCTTGCCCTGCTCTATCCGGATCAAAAACGGTAACAACCTGTTTGGTAAGATTTTTTAATTCGTGGCAATGTTCCTCTGTCAGTGCTGTACCCATCGTCGCGACGGCGTTTTGCACTCCCGCTTCGTAAAGCCCGACAACATCCATGTAACCTTCAACCACAATGGCTTCGCCTTTTACACGAATGCCGCGTTGGTTTTCATACAGGCCATAAAGATTTTTTCGTTTTGAAAAAATGGGGGAATCTACCGAGTTAAGATACTTCGGTGGATTTGCAGCTTCGTCAAAAGATCGTCCGCCAAAACCGATAATTTTTCCTTCTTTATCGGTAATGGGAAACATCAGACGGTTACGGAATCTGTCATAGCCTTCTGTCGAATTATCGTCTCTTAAACCGACAAGCCCTGCAGCGACGAGTTCTTCTAAGAGAAACCCACGTTTTTCCATTTGCTGTTTCAGTGTGTCGCGGTTTTTGGGAGACACACCAATGCGAAACTTTTTAATCGTGTTTTCAGTGATGCCGCGCTTGTTGATGTACTCTTTTGCAAAAGCATATTCTTTGGTTTCAGTTAAAAGATAATGAAAATATTTTGCGGCCCATTCTAGAGCATCGAGAGTGCGCAGCGTTTTGGGGGAAGGCGCGTTTTCAGTTTTTTTAAAGTATGCGACTGTCTCAAGTTTTACACCCGCGCGGTTCGCCAGGCGTTCCACTGCTTCTGGAAACGAAAGACCTTCTATGCCGCGCAAAAAGTGGATTGCATTGCCGCCCTTGTCACAACCAAAGCAGCGAAAAATCCCTTTCATAGGAGATACATGAAACGAAGGCGTTTTTTCAGCGTGAAAAGGACAAAGGCCCTGATACCCTTGTCCGCTTTTTTTCAACTGCACGTATTCACCGATAAACTCGACGAGATCCGTACGGTCTAAAATTTCCTTAATTGTATTATCAGCAAACAATAGCGTTAATCCTTAAGTAAAAAGCGCAACTTCAAATCCTTACCTTTCGAGATGCCAATCCTAGGTGTGATGATAATTTTTGAGTCTGGATAGTTCTGCTTCAAATCCAGTATTTTTAAATTCTTATCCCAATAATTAAGCCCATTTTGTGAGAGGTCAATGCCTAATCCTTTAGTAAGCTTACCGGGACCATTTAACAGTTTTTTCTCGGGGCCATCATAGCCCCGATTTTTTCGCATTTTTTCAGTTCCCTGCAGCGGAATCGCAGATCGCAATAAAATGGCGGAACCTCGGCCTTTTCCTTCCGTCGAAATATTAACGCAGTGATTTATTCCGTAGCACAAATACACATAGCAAGTACCGCCCGCTTCAAACATCGGCCAATTGCGTTTGGTCACTCCCCGAAAGGAATGAGAGGCGGGATCGTCTTCGTGTAAGTACGCTTCTACTTCGTTAATTTCGCACAAGAAAACCGTTTTTCCACTTTTGAAATAAAGACCCTTGCCCAAAAGTTCTCTCGCAACCGTAATCGGGTCGCGTAGGTAAAATTGGGGCGATAAAACAGGTAGTTTTTTATTTCGGAGAAAGTTTTGCGCGAGCAATTTCATTCACTAATTTGCCGTCCGCTTTACCTTGCGATTTTGCCAAAGCCACTTTCATGACCTTTCCAATATCGTTAGGCGAAGTAGCTCCGCTTTCAGCGATGGCTGCTACAACTAGTGCTTCCACTTCGGCTTGAGAGAGCTGAGCTGGCAAATATACTTTAAGAACTTCAATTTCTTGACGTTCTTTGTCTGCCAAATCTTCTCTGCCACCTTTTACAAACGCGTCGACAGAGTCGTTACGTTGTTTGATAAAAGAGGAAACAACTTTTTGGATTTCACCATCGTCTAGCGGTGCTTTTTTGTCGATTTCGCGTTTTTTAACTTCGGAAATCAGCATGCGAACTACGCCCAAGCGCACACTTTCGCCGGCCTTCATGGCGGTTTTCATGTCACTTTGGAATTGCGATTTGAGATCCACTTAAAACTACCTTCTTTCGAAAGTACGTTTTAAAGCACGCTTGCGAGCTGCAATGGATTTCTTTTTCTTCGCTACCGAAGGTTTTTCGTAGAATTCACGACGACGAACTTCAGAAAGAATCCCTGCTTTTTCGCACATTTTTTTAAAACGGCGAAGGGCGCCTTCGTAAGCTTCAACGTCTTTTACTTTAAGTCCTGGCAATCTAAACACTCCCTTTAGAGGATGTGAAGATAGGGCGAACCAAACTATCCGTCAAGTCTTTAGGCTCGGCTAGTCAAGCCTAACCGCTAGATCACAAGCATTGCGTCACCATACGAATAAAAGCGGTACCCATTATGGATAGCTTGTTCGTAGGCATTTTTGGTTTTTTCCACCCCCAAAAGAGCAGAAACCAGGATGAAAAGAGACGATTCAGGTAGGTGAAAGTTCGTAATGAGCCCGTCTATTTGCGTAAATTTATAGCCGGGATAGATAAAGATCGAGGTCCCTCCCTGTGCCCCGACTTGCGACATCGATTCTAGCGCTCTTAATGTAGTGGTTCCCACCGCGAGGACTTTTTTGCCTGATTGGCGAGTTTCTTTCATGGCTTTCAGAGTTTCCTCAGGAATGGAGTACCACTCTTCATGCATTTTATGATCTAAGAGATTCTCTACTTTGATAGGAGAAAAAGTACCGTAACCCACATGAAGAGTCAGATAAGCAAAGCGAACGCCCTTTGCTTTTAGTTTTTCTAAGAGTGCATCGGTAAAGTGCAGCCCTGCAGTGGGTGCTGCAACCGATCCGTTTTCTTTCGCATACACTGTTTGGTAGCGCTCAAAATCAGTCGCGCTGGCTTCGCGTTTTATATAGGGGGGAAGGGGCGGAACACCCACAGTTGCTACCCAATCAAAAAAATTAGTCTGGGGGGGAAATTGAATTTGAAAAGTATCAGGTGTGTTGCGGGTGACAGTTGCACGTGTACCGTCTTTTAAAACTACATCCAGTGTCGTTTTAATTTTTTTGCCGGGCTTCACCAGGCAATCCCACAGAGTAAGATCTTTCGTCACGGGTTTTAGTAAAAGCGTTTCGATTTTTCCCTTCTCAGGGTGCGTAACAAAGACACGTGCGGGAAAAACACGGGTATTGTTGAATACAAGAAGATCACCGGCATTCAAAAGTTCAGGCAAATTGTAGAAGTGGTTGTGCGAAAGTGCGTCAGAGTCACGTTTTACCGATAAAAGCCGGGAATGATCACGCGGAGAGACCGGTTCCGTCGCGATTTGTGTTTCCGGCAGATTGAATTTAAACTGTGATAACAACATCCGCCTCTTGATAGCACAGGTAGGGAGAACTTTGAATATGAACGACAAAATCCCCCATATTACGGAATCTGCACTGCACTTTCTCTTCATGCATACGTGCAGCTGGTGCCGAGAGCGCATTACGAATGGTAAAGAAGTCTACGAAACTGAGGCGAATTTCGTAGATCCCAAAGAACTTGAAAAATACGATGGAAAGATTATTCCCCTTACTTTAACCGGAGTGCCGCACTCGGTATTGGCGCTCGTAAAAACAAAAGACGAGCTGAAGCTTAACTTCTGCAGCCCCAGTTGCACCGAGTCTTTCAAAAAGCGAACTCT
>CAYNEF010000030.1:28554-36818 GCA_964396165.1 uncultured Pseudobdellovibrionaceae bacterium | reverse complement strand
TTAGTAATAAGCGCGTGCCATTTCCATGCGGTGTAGAGTTGCCTGTGGGTAGTAGTGTTTTAAAATTTCGCGGTAAGATTTCTTTTGTTCTGCCAGATACTTTGCGCCCCATTGGCACATGCCTACGCCGTGACCTGCGCCCACGCCTTCAAAATCAATTTCGTCACCTGTTCTTTTCCAGGTGAATTTTGTACTTTTGAGTCGTGTATAACCGATGAGACTTCTGAAATAATCTGCCGGCACCTTTTTCTCTTCTTTTCCTGAAACTATTTTAAGAGAAGAAATTCTTCCCGAAGGACTGCGGTTAATAGCTTTGAGATCAAACGCTTTTGCTTCTGGCAATTTGAAATATCTGAGAATGTCTTGTGCTTTTACAAGCACGTTCCATTTTTGTGGATTTTTCTGACAGTAAGGACAAGGAACTCTTTTTTCATGTATTTTGTCTTTGTAATTCCAGACTGATTCTGCCGTTTCGGTAGTGCCCCCACAGCGCGAGTGAAAATAAGATTTGATAGGATTTCCTTCTGCTTCTAAATATTCATTCTTTGTGGCTTCAATCGCGTCACGCACTTTGTCTGCTTCGACATCTGCCCCAGAGTAAACCTGATCTTGCGTGGTTTTTTCCAAATCAAATTCGTCGGATTTGGGATGGTTGATCATATAAAGTGCGTACGTTCTTGAAGTAACCGCTTGCGCTTTCAATGCTTCGAGTGGCCAGGACGGACTCATTTCAGAAGCGAGCATACCCCTTAAGTAATCATCGAGTGGAATAATGTTAATTGCTTTGAAACCTGTTTCAGTCGCAAAAACTTTGATCGCTCCTCTATAGGTATTGTCTCGAAAAGTGATTCTGTCTTTCGGCAGCGGGCCTCCCCTGATGATAAGACTCTTTGAGTTAAAGGGAGAATGACTAACTGCGACCGTGGGTTCTTTTCCCTGTTTGGAAAACGAAACTGTTATTTCTTTCGATAACTTGGTCCAGCGACTTGCTCCGTCAAACTTCACAAACACATCATGTTCGACAGAAAAAAACTTTGCACTTTGTGCATCCCGTTCTAGAAGGACCTTGATAGCTGTGTTAGAATTTAAGAGTGGCTCAAAAGAAGTATCCTTTCCAGCCAACAGGCTCGAAAAAATCAAACAAATAAGAATACCTTTAAGAGATAAGTCTCGAGTCATAATCGTCTAATTTTTTGGGAATCTTTTTTAAGAGAAGCGTTTAATGAATTATACCATGAGAACACGTACGATACTTATTTGCTGTTTGATTCTAAGCGCCAATTTATTTGGTGCGCCAGTCGACTTAACCTGGCCTGACGAAGTAATGGTATTTACAGCAATAACTGATCGCGTTCAGGAAGCTAAAATTCGCGGCGTAAATTACCAATACCCCACAGTAGAAAAAGCGCACGGCAGAAGAGTTGCTTCGCTTGGAAGTGAAGTAGAAAAAAGAAAACTGCGCGTATTGATTGATCCCGGCCATGGGGGAAAAGACGACGGTGCGCAAGGTCTTTATAGAATTTCTGAAAAATCCATTGCCTTAAAACTCAGCAAAATGGTGCAGCGAGAGCTTGAAAGATATTCGAAGTTGAACGACTTTGCACTGCAGGTAGAGCTCACGCGTGCCGATGATACTTTCATCCCCTTAAAAGACAGAAACAGAATTGCGAATGAATGGGATGCCGATCTTTTTTTAAGTATTCATTTAAATTCTTCTCCTGCGCCAAACGCGCGGGGCTTTGAAGTTTATTTCATGAGTCCCACTGCATCCGATGCGGCTGCTTCTAAATTAGCAAGTATTGAAAACCAGGGGATGAAAGTGGAAATGAAATCGCCTGTGCAATCTATCCTGTCTGACGTGCAATTAAATCAACATGTCAGTGAAAGTAGTGAGTTTGCAGAGACCATGTTTTCCTCGATATCGACAAAAGTTGTCTCGAATGGCAGAGCCGTAAGACAGGCCCCATTTGCTGTTTTACACGGCACAGAAATGCCGGCGGTACTTATCGAAATTGGATACGTAACGCATTTTGAAGATGCAAAAAACCTGATACAAGACCCCTACCTAAAACGTCTTGCGGGTGCTATAAGTGGCGGAGTAGTGGAGTTCGCGAAAAAACGCGCACTGAAAAAACAAAAAGTCGGGATGGGATAATGAGAAGTGACGGTAGATCTTCCAACGAGCTGAGAAAAATAAAAGTAACCCCAAATTTTCAAGCAGGTCCACAAGGCTCTTGTCTGTTCGAGATGGGCGGCACCCGTGTGATTTGCAGTGCGATGGTTGAAGAGTCCGTTCCTCCTTTTTTAAAAGGATCGGGCAAAGGTTGGCTTACCGCCGAGTATTCCATGCTTCCAGGCAGTTCCACACAACGCATTCAGCGAGAGCGCGCCAAAGTGGGCGGACGCACCCATGAAATCCAACGACTGATAGGCAGATCTTTAAGACAGTGTCTGGATCTCAATACCATTGGAGAAAGATCCATTTTGCTTGATTGTGATGTCATCGATGCTGATGGGGGAACGCGTACTGCTTCCATTACGGGAAGTTATATAGCGTTGATGCTGGCTTTGAAAAAAATCAGCGGCCTAAAAAATTTCAATCCAAAAATTAAATGTCAGGTTGCTGCAGTTTCTGTCGGCATGGTGGGCAATACGCCCTGTCTTGATTTAAATTACGTGGAAGATAAAGACGCAGAAGTAGATATGAACATTGTTCGCACTTCTGAGCAAAAATTTATTGAAGTACAAGGCACTGCAGAATCAAATCCATTCGATGACGCCGCACTGGCATCTTTGCTCAGTCTTGCCTCGCTGGGAATTAACCAGCTATTTGAAATACAGAAAAAGGCACTACAAGGGTGAAGCCTCTTCTTATTGCCACGACAAATCTCGGTAAACTCCATGAATTTCACGGCCTCTTGTCTGATCTCTTTACGATTACGTCATTAGACAAAAAAGCCCCAAAAGTGATTGAAGACGGAAAAACCTATCAGGCAAATGCGGAGAAAAAAGCAAAAGCCTATTTTAATCATTACAATGTCCCCATTTTAACTGATGACTCTGGTCTGGAAGTAGATGCTTTGGGCGGAAGACCTGGGGTCGACTCGGCTTATTATGGCGGAGAAAAACTGGAATGGCCTGATCGCTGGAATTTTCTTTACCAGGAACTTTCAAAACAACCCAAAAAAGAGTGGACGGCACGGTTTCGGTGCGTCTTGTGCTATTTCGACGGAAAAAAGTGCCATTTTTTTGAGGGCACCACAGAAGGAAGCATTTCTCAGACGCCCCAAGGGCAGTTGGGCTTTGGGTATGACCCCTTATTTTATTCGAGCGAATTAAAAAAATCGTTCGGAGACGCCACAAAAGAGGAAAAATCCCAAGTATCTCACCGGGGTAGGGCCACCGTAGCTTTTAAAAATTGGGTGATAAACCAGCCTTGACCACTGCTTTTTTGGTGGGTAGTTTAGCTGCCTGTCGATATTATTAATACCGCAGATGCCCAGGTAGCTCAGTCGGGAGAGCAGAGGATTT
This sequence comes from uncultured Pseudobdellovibrionaceae bacterium, assembly GCA_964396165.1. GTDB lineage: Bacteria > Bdellovibrionota > FAC87 > UBA2466 > UBA2466 > CALCZU01. The sequence continues at coordinate 33,287 of CAYNEF010000030.1, read as the reverse complement.
TTCTCCAGACGGCTTAAAGGCAGTTTAGTAGTGCCCAGGTAGCTCAGTCGGTAGAGCAGAGGATTGAAAATCCTCGTGTGGGGGGTTCGATTCCCTCCCTGGGCACATTACAAAATCATGGAAAAATTCACTGGAAAAACAATTCTTATCGTAGACGACGAGCCGGATTTAAGAGAAATCTTCGCAGACGAATTTAAATCAGAGGGCGCAACTGTCCTGGAAGCTGAAAACGGCACGACTGCTTTAGAAATAGCAAAACGTGAAAAATTAGACGCTGTGATTACAGATATTCGTATGCCGGGCGGTGGCGGAATAGAGCTTTTAGACAATTTGAAAAAATTAAGTCCAAATGTACCCGTAGTGATGTTGATTACCGGTTTCGCCGATTTTACACATGAAGACGCTTACCATAAGGGCGCCGATGCGATCTTTTCAAAGCCGTGCAACTTGCAAGAAATGATGAGGTCTGTGGAAAGAGCGCTGATGCCCGAAAAAGAGCGCTGGGTGCGTAAGTTTGAAAGAGTGCCGACAGATTTATCCATAGAATTTAGTTTTCAAAATCAGTCTGGCTCTATTCAATCAAAGTTGATGAATATCGGAAGAGGCGGCATATTTTTAGCCGTGCAAGACAAGCTGCCACCAGTAGGTTCTACTGTTTACTTCAAGATTGGATTTCAAACTGACGGGACAAGTATCGAGGGGCGTGCGCTCTGCCGTTGGACGAGAAAAACAGCCCAAGAAAATTTTCCGGTGGGTGCTGGATTTGAATTTCTGGATCTTTCTTCCGACTGCACAAATAGAATCATGCAGTTTATCCAAGAGAGTAAGACAAAGTCCTATATTCCCAAGACGTAACCTACCAGTTTGTACAGTCTGATTGCGCTTTTTCGAAATCTGCAGGCACACCGAGATCAAGAAAGTAATGCGAAAACTCACAGCAGGAAAGAGTGGAATCTGTTGCGTGCTTTTCTAGAAATTCTTTTTCAAAGGAAAACGAGGCGTTTTCTTTGTAAGGTAAAAGCGCGGACTTTTCTAACAGGTAAATTCCCCCATTGATAAGGCCTACTTTGCACGGCTTTTTCTCGGTAAATCCAGTGATACGGTTATCTTTGCATTGAACAGTTCCATACCGATCACAATTTTTGAGAAGTTTTAAAGCGATGGTAGCTAGTGCGCGATTGGCAAAGTGGATTTTTTCTAACTTCTCTAATTCCACGGGAAAATAAGTATCTCCGTTTAATACAAGAATTCGCTCGCCTTTTACTTGGGGAAGAGCAAGTCTCACTCCTCCACCCGTTCCTAAAGGATTTTTTTCTTCGCTAAAGCAGATCTCTACATTTTTCTTTTTTAAAGTAAGAAGCTGTTTAAAGGATTCTGCTTTGTATCCGGTAGAGAGAATGATTTTAGTTACGCCCTGATTTACCAGGTAATCAATTAAATAAAGAATGAATGGTTTTCCACCCACCTCAAGAAGGGGTTTTGCCGTATTGTCGGTGAGAGAGCCCAATCGAGAGCCTCTGCCGCCCGCAAGGATAATAGCTTCGTTCGTTTGAATCACTTAATTATTGTAAGGCAAAGTCTTATCTCAGTCGAGGAATGTGTCGGGCAATGCGTTGAATGTCTTCTGGGTAGTCGGCAAAACTAACACGGACATTGTTTTGATAGCGGGAAGAAAAATCTACCAGGTTTCTTAAACACACAGCGCGGATAGTGCTCGCCACACTATTACTCTGCGCACAGTTTTTGAAAAACTTAAGTCCTGAATCTACATTCTTCTTATCAGCCTTCATTTGATCTGCAACATAACCGATGACTGCACCCGCTTTCATTACGGATTCCGGTGTGTCATGTGGGTTTAGTTCTACTTCTGCACGGGCTTGTGCTGGCGTAGGTAACTGTTCAACAGCTTCTTTTACATAAGATTTAAAAGAGTCCTTCGATTCTGAAACTTGTTTTTTATTTGGTAAAAGAATATTTTTTTGAATGGATTCTGCCTGTTTCTGAGTCTGCATTATATTTTCTACGGGTGCGTTTTGTTCTATAGCACTTCCCGTGTGTGAAGTTGTGTTATCGTTGAAAAAAAGAAGTGCGAAGAAAAAGAGGACTAAAAAGGAGATCGCTATAGTAAAGGCTTTCATTGAATCGCCTCAGGTTTCGCATCTGACATTTTATAGCCGCTTACTAGTCGGCTTAACTTGTCTTCTATTTTTAGTTGCAAAGTTGCAAGTTCGCTCGAGGTGCAGTTTGTACATTGATCATAAAAGTGTTTTAAAAGAACCCACTCAACCATATAGGGGCCGTTTGTATTTCCTTCGCAAGCGTAGCTGTTCTTATAATCCCCTTCAGTACATTTAAGATGCGGAAAGGCAGCATTACTTCCGTTACCATCCGTATGTCTGGACTCATGGAACAATACTGATAGGCGCAGAAGACGGTTTGCTTTGCTGCTTAAGTCGGAACCGCTTACTTTATTGACGGAAAAATGGCCTTCACCGATTTTAACAATTCCAACACGCGGTGATTTGATGGGGATTTGTACTCCATTGATGGGAAGTGAATAAACGATATTTGTGTCTTTGCCATTTAAATATATTTCCGCACCTGCATTGGACATCAAGGTGTAAACTTTAGGCGCTTCCGCATTCAGCATATCTGCAATCAAAGACGGACTATAACTTTTTCCTTCTTGGATTGGTTTTGCCAAAGTTTTGTGTTCGTATGTCTGCCCAACAATGAATTTAGTACGTTCGGTAAGCCACTTTTTTAAACTTGTGACGCTAAAATCTTCTATTCCCAGAATGTAGGCATAATTTTTAGTGGTGATATTCAGTTCATTGATTGTATTGAGGTCTTGTTCAATTAAAGTTTTGTCAGAAGCAGAAACGGAAGAGTCGTAAATAATACTGGGAATGGAGGGAGAGGTTGTTCCCGGAGTGCTAGGGACTTGTGTCTGCGGGTTAGAACCTGGCGAATTAGATGCGCCGTCTTTTTTTCCACAAGACGAAAGCAAACAGCAAATTACGGACAGCAAAATAAAGTGACGCATTTCATGTGGGGCTAGACACCTCGTCTGCCCTACCTCCGGGTATCCCCTTGTGCAAGGGCATGGCCACGGATTTCGTGCGTAGACAGGCTGTATAGGTGACAGAAAAGGCTGAAAAGTCTTTGAAAAAGTAACGTTTTTTGCGTAGCCAGCCGGTATTCGTTAGAAGCTTTTTAGAAGGCTTCGTCGAAGACTACTGCCTCTTTGGTAGCGCCAAAACCTTTTTGGTATTCGGTTACGCGCTTTTCAAAGAAGTTTGTGAGCGGTTGTACGTCTTGCAAGACCATAAACGGAAATGGGTTTCTCGCATTGTATCTTTTTTGGTAACCCAACTGCACAAAACGCTGATCGGCACAGTAGTACAGATATTCTTTCATCATGACTGGAGAAAGACCCGATACGCCCATGGTTAAAACGTCTTCACAGAAGAGCATTTCTACATCGACCGCTTCTTGAATCATTTCTTCAACGCGCTTTTCAAGTGCTGCATCAAAAAGGTGTGGGTACTCGGTACGCATTACTGCAATAGCAGCCATTGCGCCTTCGATATGAATGGTTTCATCGCGAAAGACCCAGTTGGTTGCAGTCGCAAGACCTGGCAACAAACCTTTGTTTCTTAAAAAATAAACGTATGCAAAAGAGCCAAAGAAAAACAGACCTTCTACGCAAGCAGCAAAACAAATGATGTTTTCAATAAATTGTTTTTTCTTTGCATCCGTATCGAGCCGGTCAATTTCATGGATGGAATCCATGTATTTAAAACAGAAGTCTGCTTTTAGTTTTACGCTCGGTATAGAGCGATAAGCATCGAACGCTTCTGCACGTTCCACCGGATCCGGCAGGTAGTTGTCTACCAACAACAAATAAGTTTCGACATGCAGCATTTCATCATAAAGCTGTTTGCCTAAGAACATGCGAAACTCAGGACTGTTTACATGTTTGTAAAAATTCAAAACAAGATTTTGCGCAACGATATTATCTGCGGTTGCAAAGAATGCCACAAGACGTTTAATCAAATGCGCTTCTTTGGGGTTTAATTTGTCGCGGATGTGTTCATAGTCGACAGAAAAATCGATTTCATCTGTCGTCCAGATGTTTTTGATCGAGTCTTTATACATTTTAAAGAACTGCGGGTACTGCATCGGACGCAATGTTAAATTTAAGTCAGGTGTGAGTATCATTTTTTCCTCTATTGGCAGGCTTCGCAGGTTTCCGGGTTTTCCAAGGAACATGCAACAGCTTCTTCCACCGTATAGACTTCAGGTGCATCTGCAGTTGTTGTTTTTTGAATTGTCGTCTTAGAGCGTGAGCGCAAGTAATAAGTGGTTTTTACCCCTTGTTTCCACGCGTACATGTACATGGAGGAAAGCTTGCCGATTGTCGGGCTTTCCAGAAATAAATTCAACGATTGGGACTGGCAGATAAACGTAGAACGGGCGACAGCCATGTCGATCAACGTCTTTTGCGGAATTTCCCATACGGTTTTGTAAATGGCTTTAAGCTCAGTCGGGATGAAATCCAGATTCTGGATCGAACCTTCATTCTGGATGATTTTAGAGCGTGTATCGGAATTCCAGATACCAGCTTTTTTCAAATCGTTTACCAGATAACGGTTCACAATCAAGAATTCGCCGCTCAAGGTTTCACGCTTGAAGAAGTTCGAAATTTGCGGCTCGATACTTTCGTAACT
>CAYNEF010000030.1:0-28454 GCA_964396165.1 uncultured Pseudobdellovibrionaceae bacterium | reverse complement strand
GCATAGTAATAAATAGTTTCCGAAATTTTGGCGGAAAGTTTCTGCGCTTCTTCGCTTTCAAACGCGAGTTTCATTTTAAAGAAGACATCCTGCATGCCCATCAGGCCTAAACCGACAGGTCTCCAAGTATGGTTGGAGTTACGTGCTTCTTTAATAGGATAGAAATTAATGTCGACGACGCGATCTAAAAACGTAACAGCGCGTTCAGTTACTTTCTTTAGTTGTTCAAAATCGAAAGTACCGTTTTTTGTGACAAGTTGGGGAAGATTGATGCTGCCCAAGTTACAGACTGCAGTTTCTTCTTTGCTTGTGACTTCCAAAATTTCTGTACAAAGATTGGAACTGTGAACAACCTTACCTGGCTTCGCAGTTTGCGCGCTTCTTAAATTTGCTTTGTCTTTAAAGCAGATCCAACCGTTTCCAGTTTCTGCAAGAACTTGCATCATGCGCGAGTAAAGTGTGCGGGCCGGGATTTTTTTCATCGCCTTGCCTGCTTGTTCGTACCGCTCAAAGTGGGCGTCAAACTCTTTACCGAAAGAATTTAAAAGTTCCGGTACATCACTGGGGGAGAATAAGGACCAGTCCGAATCTGACTCAACGCGTCTCATAAAGAGATCGGGAATCCAGAATGCGAGATTCAAATTGTGCGTACGGCGTTCTTCTGCGCCAGTATTGTTTCTTAACTCCAAAAATATTTCGATATCCGAATGCCAAGGCTCTAAATAAACAGCTGCAGCGCCTTTTCTTTTTCCGCCCTGATTTACGGCGTGCACGGAGGAGTCAAAAACTTTTAAGAAAGGAATAATGCCGTTGCTTAGTCCGTTTGTCCCTTTGATCAACGTGCCGGATGCGCGCACTGGAGTCCAATCGACACCTAAACCGCCGGACCACTTGGACAGTTGGGCGCAATCGGTAATTGTTTTGTAGATCCCTTCCAAGCTGTCATCTGCCACTGTTAACAGATAGCAGGAGCTCATCTGTGGGTGTCTTGTTCCGGAATTGAACAAGGTTGGAGTTGCCGGCATGTAATGAAACTGGCTGATAATTTCGTAAAACTCGATGGCTTCAGGAATTGTTTTAGAAAGTCCCAAAGCAACGCGCATGAAGAGCCACTGTGGGCGTTCGATCAGTTTGCGGGTTTCTGGATGTCTTAACAAATAACGATCCACAACGGTTTTCAAACCAAAGTATTCAAATAAATCATCACGTTCGTGGCGAATGGAAAATTCTATTGTTTGGATGTCCTGTTGCGCGAGCGCAAGCACAGTGTCGTTAATGACGCCGACTTCAGCAGCTCTTTTTACGTAGTCTCTGAAAGCAGAATCTCTTCCCACTTCTTTTCTGATGTTTTCAGAAAGCATGCGTGCAGCAACTTTGGAGTAGTTGGGTTCTTCTGACATGAGCATGACAGCAGTAGAGATGGAAAGATTGTCCAACTCTTCTGTGGTGCTTCCGTCATGCAAGCCATTGATGGTGCGTTTTGCAACTTCAAGGGATTCTACGTTTGGAATGCCGCGACAAGCACGGTTGACCGCATGAAGAATCTTTTCAATTTTTACATCTTCTTTTGTTCCGTCTCGCTTGATGACTTGCACGTTGCCGTTCTCCGATGTCTTAAAGAAAGTAATCCCCTACCCCTTCTCTAAGAGGTCTATCAAATGCTGCCAAAGGGTAGGGTTCCTTTTAAGGCGTGTACGCCCCAAATGAATTACGAAAATAAAAAGATCGGATCGAACCGTCAACAATGATCGTATGACGCATGAAGTGTCTAGTAAAAATAAAGATCTTTACAATTACTATCCGACCATGCTGCCGCCCATTTGAGCGCCGCCAAGAAGATGAAGATGGAGGTGATAGATCGTTTGGCAAGCATGATCGCCACTATTAAATACGGTGCGAAACCCGCTGCCAGCAATGCCCATTTGTCCTGCAAGATGTTGAGCTGCGCGAAATAGATGTGAGAAGACAGAAATGTCATCCAGCTTTACATCCAGCACATCTTCGACGTGCATTTTGGGAACAATGAGTAAGTGAATCGGCGCTTGAGGAGCAATGTCTTTAAAGGCCGCGACGTATTCATTTTCGAAAACTTTTTCTGAAGGAAGAGTTCCTTGGATAATTTTGCAAAAAATACATTCTTTAGTTCTGTTCTGTGCCATCTTTTTCTCCTCGACTATTAAGTGACTAGGGTGCCATAGGAAGAGACGGGTGGCAATTCAGAAGGATTAAAAGTCTTCTTGATTCGTCAACCAAAAGAAGTAATTTATCGGAATGTTACTCAGAGAAAAACTGCTTAAGGTTTTGTTGCCGGCTAGTGCGCCTGTGAAAATACCTGCACAGGTGGAAGTGGTTTGTGCCGTATTGCTTCCTCTAGGAGTAAATGCCGACGATCAAACAATTCAAATTGTGATGACCAAGCGGACCTCAACGGTGATGACGCACAAAGGACAAGTTTCATTTCCCGGGGGAATGAGAGAAGAGATTGATAAAGATATTTTGGCGACTGCGCTGAGAGAATCGCACGAAGAAGTTGGTCTGTCTGCCGATCACGTGGAAGTTTTGGGAAGACTTCCTGAAGTAACCACCCACACAAGTAATTTACTCATCTACCCGTTTGTCGGGCTCGTATCTCTTCCCTATGCGTTTCAATTGAATAAAGACGAAGTCGATAGAATTCTCTACATCCCGCTTGAAAAGATAGTGAAAGAAGGACTTCCCGCGCGCACTGTGGAAATTGACGGGTTTCGAATCAAAAGCATCGGGTTTGAACACGAAGGAGAACTGATTTGGGGTGCGAGCGCCAGAATGCTTGAAGACTTAAGAAAAGTGCTTACTTAAAACCTTTTCCAATCAAAAAGACTTCGCGTGAATGCTTGCGCGTGCTTTCTGGTCTTAAAACTCTTGTCGTTTCAAAACGGGTTTTAAGATTTTTATTGTACTCTTCGAAAGTACTTCCCATAAAAAGCTTTACGACAAAATTTCCCTTTGGTTTTAAGAACTTTTCGGCAGTTGCAAGCGCCAGTTCTGCAAGCTCTGTCGAAAGAGCCACATCCCTGTCGTGCTGGCCCGAAGTTTTGGGCGCCATATCGCTAATCACCAAATCGACTTTTCCACCTTCGATATAGGGCGTGAGATCCACCGTTTCAATAGATTCCTGCAAAAAAATGACTCTCGGATCAGAAAATCCAAGTGGAGAAATATCGACAGAAACAATCTTGGAAGTCACGGGAAGTTTCTTCAGGCAATACTGCGTCCAAGAACCAGGACTAGCGCCCAAATCCAAAACGGATTTTACGCCCTTAAAAAGGTTTTCGCGCTTATCTATTTCTTCGAGTTTATAGATTGATCTGGCTTCGTAATTTTCTTTCTTCGCCTTTTTGGTAAAAGGATCGTCGCCCCAGTTACGCAATGGGTACCTCCTTAGGTAATTTTTTGCCAGAAATTCCTAAATGGCAAAGAGCAAAATCATATTTTAAGGGATCTGTTTGTGAAATCTGTCTCAAATAGCCCGTAGTTTCTTCCACAGTCTTCCAGGTGACCGAGTCAGATTTGGTCCATTTTAATTGCTTGAGCACTTTTAAAAGGTGCGTATCGATAGGCAACATAAGCTTTGAGGGACTAATCGATTTCCACAAACCCAAATCAATTCCGTCATCTTCTCTCACTACCCAGCGAAAAAACATGTTCAACCGTTTGCAAGCGCTACCATCAGAAGGATTGGATAGGAGATACTTTAAATTTCGCTCCCTGCGCTTTTTGATTGGAGATAAATGTTTGGGCAATGGAATGCTCCAAAGCCGTGTGACAAAATCAGAAATCAAATCTTTCATGGGCGAATCTAAAGAATGTTTTGAATCGATAAAAAATTTTTCAAGAGAGCCATGAGATTGTAAAACGCGACTCATCCAGAAGGAAAGAACTTGAATATCTTCGCCCGTGGTAAAGCGGTGTTTAAATCCGATCCAGTGGTCTTCATTACTCAAATTCAGAAGGGATTCGTAGGGTGAAACGCCAAGCGGCTTCAACGTTTTTTTCAAACTCGAGATGATTGTGGCCACATTTCCATACGCGAGCAAGGCACCGTAAAGAGCAGCAATTTCGCGGTCTCTTTTGTCTTTGTATGTGTGTACGACGTCCAGCGGATCTTGCGAACGGTGATCTTTTGCATGGTATTCACGGTAGGCCCACTCGAATAACGGTACAAGCTTGTCTTTATTGATTTTTGCCACTGACAGGCATTTAGCACGGAATCATTTTTAGTGGAACAGGTCAGTTAACCTACGGATTTTTTCTTCATCAGACGGGGGCATCCGGGGCATTCGAAGGTGAACTTGTTTTGCGCTTCCAGTTCACGAGCAAGCTTCAGCATCGATTTTTGAGCTCCGAGTACGAAATCGCGGGGTATTCCATGGGGCATTTTTTCAAGTTCTTCTCGAAATTCGTGGGTTTCGCGTATTCCCATAAGGCGAGTGAAAAACGCGATATGGTGAGGCGGCATCCCAAACGTGGCAAAAGCAATAATGCGTGGAGTGGTGCGAGAGATGATTTCAGAAATGATGTTGGGATCTACGTAAATCAATTCATCGAAGTAGACTACGCGGCGTAATACCTTGGCCAAAAAAACACGGTCTTCTTTTTCTACATCGTGCAAGATCCGCTCTCGCATAGTCGGTGCTGCTTGTTCAAGCAACGTCGCAAAATCAATGAGTCCTCTCATCGTTTTTTTGAATCTATCTAAATCTTGTTTCTTCCTGAAGGCGGTCATATAGTCACTTGTCGGAAAAAGAGACTTTTTTCATGAGAATGGGGAGATAAAATAATGCGCCGCTACATATTGGCTATCGACCAGGGAACTACTGGAACTACCTCACTTATTTTTGATGCGGATCTCAACTTGCTCGGAAAACAAACTGTGGAGTTTCCACAACATTTTCCAAAACCTTCCTGGGTCGAGCATGACTTAGAAGAAATATGGGATAGCGTGCTTATTTCCATTCGCAAAGTTTTTGAAGTTTCTAAGGTCGCACCAACGGATATTGCAGCGATTGGAATCACCAACCAGCGAGAAACAACCTGTTTGTGGAACCGCGCGGACGGAAAGCCGCATTGTAAGGCGATTGTCTGGCAAGATCGCCGTACAGCTGCAGAATGTGAAAAACTAAAGAAAAAAGGCTTAGAAAAAAACATCAATAAAAAAACAGGGCTTCTTTTAGATCCGTATTTTTCCGGAACAAAACTTTCTTGGATGTTACGTGAGGATGCACGCGCTATGAAAATTGCCAAAGAAGGCAAACTTGCTTTTGGTACCATCGAAAGTTTTCTCCTCTACAGAATGTCTGGTGAACATAAAACCGACGTAACAAATGCTTCACGCACTCTGCTGATGGATATTCATAAATGTCAGTGGGACGACGACTTGTTGAAGCTTTTTAAAATTCCAAAAGCCATTTTGCCCGAAATCTGCCCATCTTCTGTTTTGTATGGAAAGACAAAAAGTTTTGCCGGTCTTCCCGACGGGATTCCCATCACAGGGATGATTGGCGATCAACAAGCAGCACTTTTTGGTCAGGCATGTTTTGCTCGGGGAAATGCAAAGTCTACTTACGGAACAGGAGCTTTCGTTCTTGTGAATACGGGCGACAAACCCATTTTCTCAAAACACAGACTTCTCACGACCGTTGCCTGGCAGTTCGGCAATAAAGTGACTTATGGACTGGAAGGCTCGAGCTTTATTGCTGGGGCCGCTGTTCAATGGATACGCGACGGTCTAAAAATCATTTCAAACTCAAGCGACATCGAAGCGCTCGCGGCAACTGTTCCAGATGCGGATGGTGTGGTGTTTGTGCCTGCACTTTCTGGAATGGGAGCGCCCCATTGGCTTGCAACAGCCTCTGGGCTTTTTACCGGAATCAGTAGAAGAACAAGTCAGGCGCATATAGCTCGCGCTACTTTGGATGGAATAGCGTTTCAAGTCGCTGAACTTGTAGAAGCGATGGGAAAAGACTTTGGTAAAAAAATTTCTCCTTTAAAAGTAGATGGGGGTGCATCCGCCAATAATTTACTGATGCAGTTTCAGGCAAACTTGCTCGGGGTGCCTGTAGTGCGATCGGCGATTATGGAGACAACGGCACTGGGCGCGGGTCTTCAGGCAGGTTTAGGTGTAGGGCTTTGGAAAAATCTGGATGAGATTCAAAAGAAATGGAAAAGCTCCAAAACATTCGAATCTCAGATCACACCGAAACAACGCAAACTTGAAATGGAGCGTTGGAACAAGGCAATGAAGGCCGTTAAGGTGCTTGCTTAAAATCAAAGTTCGGGAGTAGTATTGTTTTTTTTCTGGAGGAAACATGTCACAAGAAGAACTACAAAGAGAAATTGAAAGATTAAAAGCCGAAAACGAATCTTTAAAAAAAGCGCCTGCAAAAGGACTTTCTTTCAAAGTAAGTGAAAAAGGCGCAGTTTCTGTATACGGCATGGGCCGCTTTCCTGTGACTCTTTACAAAGAACAATGGATTCGTCTTCTAGACAGAAAAGATGAGCTGCTCGCGTTCATCCAAGAAAATGATTCTAAATTAAAAACTAAAGACTAGTTTTTAATTGCTCCACGAAAACAGATCCAGATTTAATTGGTGCACAGATTCGTTTTTTGCATCTCGCACCATACTGTTTATGTCTGTAATAAACTTATCAAACTTCTCTGCTATTTTTTGTTGAGTTGGTTCATCCGCTACGTAAGTAAGATAGAAAGACTTTTTTTGGCTACCGGGCTTTTTGGCGATTTCACTGGAGCAGTGGTTTCTCATGAGTTTTAAATAGGTCTGCATCAAGGGATGCGTTGCTGGATAGTGCAACCGGCTTTGCAATACCCTCTTTACCTTCAACGAATTTTCTTCGAGTTCAATAAAATCAATTTGGGCAAGATCAAGAATAGCTTGTTTGATTATTTCAAAGGTCACACCTAGTTCATTCGCAATTCTCTTGGGATCGTCTTTGTATTTTTCAACCATTAAAAAAGAATGGGTAACGACAGTGACCGGATCGAGAAGGTATTTCATCTCGAGTGTCATCAGGCTTGATTCTCCCGACTCGAATTTGGCCTCAATGAATTTTGTCTTTCTATAAGCTTCGATTTTTCCAAAAAGATATTTTTTTAAATCAGTGTTTGTGGCGGCTTCATGATCACGCAAAAGGAGCAAATAATCTTTTTCATTTGGCAGAAATTCCAAATATTGTGCAATCGTATACAGATGCGAACGGCTTAAATGCGAATCTTCATCGTTTAATATTTTAGAGAGAAATGTGTACTGCATGGGAATAAGATGCGCGAGCTTTTTAAGCGTCATCTCTTTCTTGTTTTTTTTAAGTTGCTTTACCCGGTCGCGGATAATGCATTTGTAATTGTGCGATGAGTCTAGGTGCATATGAATAAAAATTATGGTGACACTATAACTATTTTGCAAATATTATCTTCAGAATTTATCGTTTTGGTAAAACTATTTCGTTAAAGTAAGAAACAGATAGTAGTTAAACCAAAACCAAGGAGAGCAAAATGAAAACAATCATCGCAGTCACAATCGCAGTACTAACAGTTATCCCGACCAGTGGATACGCATCTAATTCGTTAGGTGAGCAAATTCTAAAAAAATATTTGTCTGGTGGAGTAACTGGACAAGTAGATCACCGTCCGACAGCAAAACTTGAATGTGCAGACTACAGCGGTCGCTGGAAAGTAAAATGTACGAAAATTACAGAACCAACTGATTTGGAAATTACCCAACCATCTTGTGATTATATTAAACTGGGCGGCGACTTTCTGTATTTTGGCGGCATGTCTGGAAAATCAGATTACGTCCCGCAAAAAAACCTGACTATAAGCTACCAATTAGGATCGGCTGCTGTATGGAGCGAGAAAAAGGATCTATTTCAATTGAAACTGGGTGGGCTTTATACCTTTAAATCATCTCATGAAGCTGCGATGAAGGTATCGCCCATGTCCGGTCAGATTACTTATTCGATTGTAGACAACAAACTAATAGCAAAAAGTGTATTACACTTCAGTGAATCTACCTATGAAGACGAATGCATCGGTACAAAGCAAAACTAATTGAATAGTATGGAAAGCGGTGATCTTTTTTAAGATCGCCGCTTTAGCTATTTCCGGAGAGCCGATATGTGGAGAGTTACTGTAGTTGCCCTGTTATTCAGTCTTTGTGTCTCAGCCCATATCACTGCTGTGTTCGATGGTGGTGGTACTTCTGCTGGAGCAGATTTAATCAAAGACGGTATCAATCCCTGGTGGTTGCAAAACACCAAGGAAGTAAAATATTGCATCGATGTGGATACTGCCACGGTTTCTGCGACTCCCGAAAAAATTGAACTTCTTATCCAAAAAGCCCTCCACTATTGGAAAGTACAGTTTTCCGTGCAACTTCTTCAAAGTGAAACTGTTCCTTTGATTGCGACACAGACATTTTTAAAAACAAGCTGTGACAAGGCGACTCTCCAATTCAAAGTGGGAATGGGAACTTTAAAATCTACAGAAAAAGTTTATTTACCGGAACCAGACAAAACAGTCGGACTGACAGTGCGTACGGAATACGATCCGGTGCAGCTTGTTGGTAAAGGATTTATTTACATCTCGTCCGATAAACTCAAAGACAGAAAGCTGGGAATTTTAAACGGTGTGGAAAGCCCTTGGCGTTATGATGGACTTCTTTATTGGATCTTGGTGCATGAACTCGGACATGTTTTTGGAATTCCCCATATTGCAACTTTTCCCCTCTCAGGAATATCTGGCGTGATGGCCCACAACTTTGCCGATATTTTATTATCCAAAGTGTACTTTCAAAAATATGTTCTGATTCCGGACGGTAATCAGCCAGAGTTTTGGACTGGCGGTTCGACATGGCAAAACTGTGGTTTAAAAGACGATGCTTGGAATTGGTTAGGAACAACAGGTTTGTGTGTTGTAACACAAAATGTGGGACCTGAAGGGTTTCAACTATTGGTACAAAACCACTTAGGAATCCCTTCAGTTTACGGGACAATAAAAGATATCAAGTTTGAGTCAAAGCGCGTGGAACCAACAGTCATGGTGCAACTCACACCGGAAAATCTACTCTATCCGAATTTAAAAACGGCTTTCTTAAGTGCGATCGGATTTAGACGTGCAGATTATTCTGGAATTCTTGTGGCGAATGGTAAGCAACGTCCAGTGCAGTTTGAAGTCTCTGAAAAAGGTTTAAAGCTTTACGGCATTAATGGAGAAAAGATCCTGTTAGTTCTTAATCATTAATTTTATCTAAGAGGCATAGTTTTTTTTTATATCTGCTATAGAAATTTTCTAGTGCGGATGTAATCTCCATCCATTCCATAATAAGATCATGAAAACAAGATACTTCTTTATTACATTTGTCTTTTTGATTCTAAACCACGCTGTTTACGCCGGAAAGACTGCGTATTGTGAGTTCGCATCTTGCTCCGATGAAACGTTGCATTTCTACAGTGCCAATGGCCAGTTCAGCTTTCTGCACACAGCTCTCAAGCCCGATGACTTTGAGGCGACAGAGGCGCTAAAAGCAGCCGGACTACTGGGGGAGAAGGAATTTATTCGAGAAGTATATTTTTCAAAATTTTCCTCTACTTGCTCAATTCCTCAGCTGAGCTTGAAGGCAAGTCACTTCTGCTCTCTAGGCACAGGAACGATCAGTTACGCGGTTTATTCCAGCCAGAACAAAGAATTCCTCCGGTTTGACCAAGTAATCATTCAAGGAATGAAACTTTCTGAAGAAATGGGAGAATTAGGTCGTATGATTGCTATGGAATTTCAAGCGGGTGGTAAAGGCATCAAAATCGGCGGATATTCGGTTGAATGCTTTTTCAACCCGAATGAAAAACCCTAGAGACTCTCCATTACATGGCTTTTAATCGAACGTTACTCAGAGATGCAGTCAACGTATTGGTGCTCATACCAGTTTACCCACTGTGTAGAGACATCAATTCTGCCATACCAAAATTCGATACGCTGTTTGTTACCCGGAGTCGCTAGCCACACTAATCCAGGGCGTTCAAAGTGAATTTTTGCGTATTCAGAAATATCACCTGGATGGTGATATGGTGCAAAAGCATTTTGCTCAAGGGCTGTTAGAGTGACATGATCGATTGGAAGTTCTGACACAATTAGTTGATCGTTAATTTCAGTGCTGCACTCGTTATCCTCAGAACAAAGCTTCGATGTGCGATCCAGTGTAGCTACCCCTAAATTTTTATTGGGGCGACCTATCGAATAAGTAACCAAGAGTTTTTTACCAGTTACAGAATCACGGCCAACACACGACATTGAAGCTGAATAGGCTGATTGGATAAAAAAAACAGAAAGAATGGATAGAATTATTTTCATGAAGGTAACTTTATGGGTTTTTGGGCAGCGCTGTCAATATGCGCTTGTGTACAATTAAATTTTATCCACCAGTTCCTGCACGTGATCGACAGCGATGATTTCAAGCTTGCTATCCCCTTTGAGATCTTTCGCTACTCGAGAAGGAACAAAAGCTTTTTTCATCCCGATTTTTTCTGCTTCTTTAAGTCTTAATGCCGGTTGAGATACGCTTCTTACTTCGCCCCCTAAACCAACTTCCCCGAAGTATACGCTTTGTGTTTCCACGGCTTTGCCTGTGAAGCTGGAAATAAGAGCGGCAATCACAGCAAGATCTACTGCAGGTTCCGAAATGCGCAGTCCGCCTGCGATATTTACGTATACATCTTGATCAAAGAATCGAAACCCGCCGCGTTTTTCTAAAATCGCGACTAGTAAGGAAACACGATTCGGATCCAAACCAATGGAAGTGCGCCTTGGAATCGACATGGATGTAGTAGAGGCAAGAGCCTGTACTTCGATGAGTAAGGGCCTGGTTCCTTCCATGCTTGCTGTAATCACAGAACCGGGAATCAGTTTCGGTCTTTCTGAAAGAAAAAGTTCAGAAGGGTTTGTGACCTGTTTCATTCCTTCCGTCAGCATTTCAAAAACACCGATTTCATTTGTCGAACCGAAACGGTTTTTAATCGAGCGAAGAAGCCGTAAATTTTGTGAGGCAGTGGACTCAAAATATAAAACTACATCCACCATGTGTTCTAAAATCTTGGGACCAGCAATCGCGCCCTCTTTCGTTACATGGCCGACAAGAAAACACGCAATCCCTTTTTCCTTGGCGTAATTAATGATGCGAAAAGCGCACTCACGCAATTGTCCGACACTTCCGGGTTGCGAATCCATTTCTTCGCTATAAACTGTTTGCACGGAATCGAGCACAAATAAATCTGGTTTGATGTCTTCTAAGTGCCCGAATATTTTTTGCAGGGATGTCTCAGAGGCAAGAAGCATATTGGGTGATTTCACACCCAAGCGTTGCGCTCTTAATCCAATTTGCGAAACCGATTCTTCACCGCTGCAGTAAAGAACTTTTTTTCCATTTTTTGTGTATTGTTCTGCAGCCTGCAAAAGAATTGTGGATTTACCTACACCAGGTTCTCCGCCTAAAAGTACAACGCTTCCGGGAACCAAGCCTCCACCGAGCACATTGTCCAACTCGCTTAAGTCAGTCAGCATGCGCGGGTAATTTTCTGTCATTACTTCATTAATGGGAGTTGGTTTTGAAAGAGTTGCCGACAGTGTGCGTTTGCTTTTACTTGTGGAAGTAAGATCGCGTTCTTCCACTACGGAATTCCACTCACCACAACCTTGGCAACGGCCCGCCCACTTCGAGTGTTTTTGACCGCATTGCTGACAGATAAATACCCATTTTTCTTTCATGTACCTGTTGTCTCTCATCAGGACACTCGTGGTCAAGAGTCTTCGGGGAGCGTGACGCAAATCTTCGTGCGCTATTTATTTACTGCCAAATTTTTGACTCTTTTTTTTGCTGTTTTTCACTCTTAAAATGGCCTAAGGGCATTGATTTTTTTTTGCAGCTTTTATAAACTTAAAGAACGGGACAACACTTCTCTTAGTCTTCCCGTCAAACAACAACAATCCTAAAATCAAATATGCAGTCAATCAAAACAGAGCTTATCGGGCTTCTGCGTCGGAATGACCTTTTACGTGCTTCTTTGTTGGTAGGTCAGATACAAGATGCGGCCTTCAATCTGAAACCTTATCAAGAGCAATTGCTTGAGATGTCCGCACGTATTTGGAATTTGTGCGGCGGAAAGCACGAGGCACTTCTTAAGGCGGAGAAAATTTCGCAGGTTCTATTCCAGGAATATGGAATGGAAGGAAAAAGCGATCGCTATAAACAAGTCATAGACGATCCCAACCGGTTTTATCTACACACAGTCATGCAGAAAAAAGTGGCTAGTCCGCTTGCTCTTACTGTTCTGTATTGCATCCTCGCCGATCAAGTAGGTTTGCAATATGAGTGTTTAGCTCTGCCCTCTTACTTCTTGCTTAAGCTAATTGATGATGAAGAAGAGTATTATTTGGATCCCTTTGATCACGGAAAAATTCTCACGGGCGAAGACTTTCAGAAAAAATTCAAAAGCGCAATGCAAAGAAACCGCATGATGTCGCAAAGCCTGTTTGAAAAAGTCAGCACCTCGCAACTCGTAGCCCGTCTCGCACAACAGCTTAAACACATTTATATTTTAAAAGGCAGTGCAGTCGAAGCCTTGCGTGCAGTAGAACTTCTTACGGGAATTTTTCCAGCATCGCCAGAACTCACGCGCGATCGCGGCGTTCTATATTGCGAAATGGAATACTTCTCAAAAGCTGTCGATGATTTAAAGTTCTATCTCGACAACCGCCCCAACGCCGAAGACGTCGCCGAAATCAAAAAGCTCGCCGGCATGCTCAAAGGCTACCGCGAAGTCGTAAATTAATCCTCTCTCATCAGGAAAAACAATGAAAAACCTATTTGTTCTATCTTTTAGCATTTTGTTTTTTATCAACGCGACAACGCTCTCTGCAGCGGAAAGTTGCGGTAGCTTTTGTAATTCAGATGCCGATTGTGGAACCATTTGTAGATTATGTGATACCAATAGCAATTCTTGTTTTTCCTGCTGTGAAATACCTGATCAAGAAAGCTGTGATGTAAACCCCGGATGCACATGGAACTCGGAAAGCCTCGAATGCAGGGACGATGCGGCTGTTTCTTGCACCTCTCCCATATCCAGTTCAAGATTAAGTGCCCCAATAATGTCCTACAGCATTCAAAAATAATAATCTCGTTTTTGTATAGGAGGCAACTTTGAAACACTTATTTCTTCTATCACTCTTTGTCCTGATATCTGCTTCAAGTTTCGCAATAGAACCGGAACCGACAGAATCCAAATTTAAACGCGTACTCGTTATACCTGGAGGTGGGCTCGATAAGCTTATGGAAGGTATACAAAGTTCCTATGATCCGCCGGTAAGTACATTCATACAGAATTTAGAAAATACGCTTCCGCGCACTATCGAAGAAGAGATAGAAAATATACGTGAGCTATTGAAGAGTTCTCCTTCTGACAAAGAACTAAAGCAGTTACAAACGATGCTTCTCTTACAAAGACTAGGCAAAAACACTGCAGCGCAAAAATCAATATATAATCAAGCTGATTACGCTAAGAGAAAAAAAGAAGAGAAAGAAATAGTAGAAAGTGTAAATAATTTTTTAGATTCGAGAAGAATCAAAGAAAAACTTAAGCAGGCAGGTCCAGGAAGTTTATTGGACGATGTATATAAAGGTGCACAGAAAATTTATGACACGAAAGAAAGACTAGCTATCCTTGAAAGTGTTTATGACCAAGGTATTATCGGTCAGTATCTGCAGAAAAAGATGGAAGGCCTTCTCGAATCAAAATCTCTCTGCAGCGCTGTCGAAAAATGTTCCGCGAACACTAGCGGCTCAGGGAGCAAAAACCCAGCTGGACTAAATGATCTCTTCCACCGCGATTCCACAAAACACGACTAAAAACCTCCGCTAATAAATATTTGTTTATGCTTTTACAACAGCAGCTGCAATAAAAACCGCCTCTCACCTAACACAAAATTAATATATCGATACTTTACAAATGCGTTGGTATTTGTGACAAGAAAGCACTTTTAAAGGAGTGCTATGAAAAATATATTCTCTGCGTTTTTATCAGCTGTTTTATTTATGTCTTTTTCTTCTGCGGTGTACGCCGGAGATATTTATTGCAAGAGTATCGAACCTCTTCTTCCCTTGCAGTATTACATGCACACAAAAACGAATGTCGATGATGACAATGTTTTAACGGTGAAAGAAACGCCGGTGAATTCTCTGCTCCCGATTGGTTCTTATATCGGTTCCTACGAATCCAAAGAAGCCTTGCCCATGCAGTTTTTTATTGGATCTTCCTACCTGGTGCTCAAAACTGACTACCCAAATGTAGGGGCACCATTCAATACATATGTACTGATTGAAAAACTAGACGCAGCGAAAAACGTAGTGAAAACCGAGAAGATCGCAGTTGCTTGCGTCCCCGCATATTAATTTAACATTGCGCTAAAGGTATTTTCTCTGCACAGTAGAGAAAGATGCTTCTTATATCCCTCCAATCTGGCAGCAGCGGCAATTGTATCTATGTAGAGTCCGGCAATATCCGTTTGCTCTTTGATGCGGGGCTAAGCGCCAGTCAGGTAGAACAGCGCCTTGCTGTACACAACCGTACAGCGCATGGAATTAACGCGCTTTTTATTTCCCACAACCATTCGGATCATGTCCGTTGCGCGGGAACCTATACGCAACGCTTTGGCATTCCACTTTATATTACAAAACCGACACTAAAAGCTTCGAGCCGCTTTCTTCCTCTTGCAGCACTTGAAGAGTTGCAGCATTTTAAATCTGGAGATTCAGTAAAGATCGGTCACGTAACGATAGAAACGATATGCACACCACACGACGCCGTAGATGGTGTTGTTTTCGTAGTGGACGATGGTGATGAACGCTTAGGCATCTGCACTGACTTCGGACACGTGTTTCAGGATCTAAAAAGCCTCGTAAAAAATGTGGACGGCCTCTTTTTAGAAAGCAATTACGATGCGACGATGCTTTCAAAAGGTTCGTACCCGAAATTTTTAAAAGAACGCATCAGCGGCCCAGGGGGACACATCTCAAACCGAGAAGCCGCAGAGCTGGTTTCTAAAAACGCAACAGATCGTTTGCAATGGCTGTGTCTAGCGCATCTTTCAGCACAAAACAACACGGCCGAAAAAGCGCTCGAAACAAATAGAAAAATCCTAGGAGACAAACTTCCCATCCAAGTGACGAGTCGCTACCGAGCCACAGAAATCATGATCCTAGGCCCAAGCAAGTACACAGGGTTATTACCGACACACTCACAACTGTTTTTAGACATTTAAATACAGCGCGGGTAAAGCGCCGTCGTTGCGAGGGCGTAGCCCGAAGCAATCTCGATGGGATTGCCGCGGGCTACGCCCTCGCAATGACTTAAAGAGACGCCCTTACTTTTTCTACGATTTTGTTTGCGGAGAAGCCGTACTTTTCGAATAAGGCTTTTGGATCTCCCGATTCGCCGTAAGTGTCTTGCACGCCCAGACGGATCAGTTTGCAAGAAGAGCCGAGTTCGGCCATTACTTCTGCAACCGCTGTTCCGAGCCCACCAATCACTTGGTGATCTTCTACAGTCACAATCAGTTTAGAAGATTCCGCTACTTTTTTGATGAGATCTTTATCAATTGGTTTAATCGTATGAAAATCTACGACTGTGGGAGACTGCAATGTCTCAGCAGCCTTCATGCATTCTGCTGTCGCTGCACCAGTACCGAAAAGGGCTACACCTTTTCCTTCTTTTAAGATATGTCCCTTACCAACTTGAAATTCGGATTCGCTCTTGTAGTAGTTAGGAAGTTTTTGTCTTGTGAGACGCAAGTAAACTGGTCCTTCTGTTGTGGCAGCCCATCTGACCGCAGCTCGCGTGCTGATATCGTCGCAAGGATCGATGATGGTCATGCCTGGGATTGAACGAAGCACGTTCATGTCTTCCAGACCCATCTGCGTGTAACCGTCATCTCCAATGCCTAAACCTGCGTGTGTTCCGACAAGTTTTACGTTGGCATTAGAGTAACCGACAGAAACGCGGATGGTTTCATAACGGCCCGCTAAAAAAGCCCCGAAGCTGCAAGCAAAAGGCACTAGTCCTGTAAAGGAAAGCCCCGCAGCAGTTCCAATCATATTTTGCTCGGCAATACCCATCTGAAAAAATCTGTCAGGAAATGCTTTTGCAAAAGTAACGCTTTTTGTAGAGACGCTTAAGTCCGCGTCCAGTACGACGATATTTTTAAATTCGCTGCCCAGCTGTTTTACTGCTTCGCCGAACGAATCACGTGTTGCTTTGTCACTCATTGTTTGGCTCCGTTCAGTTCTTTGATTGCTTGAGCTAGTTGATCTTTATTGGGTGCGACACCATGCCATCCAATATTATTTTCCATGAAAGAGACGCCCTTACCCTTCACCGTTCTTGCGCGGATGAATGTAGGTTTGTCTTTTTCGGCACGCGCTTTATCGAGCGCGCCTAAAATCTGTCCGAAGTCATGGCCATCAATATCCTGCACGGCCCAATTGAAGCTCTTCCATTTGTCGACAATCGGTTCCAAATCCATCACTTCATTTACATGCCCGTCGATTTGTCCGTTGTTGTTGTCGAGGAAAACCACAAGATTATTCAGTTTGAATTTAGGAGCCGACATCGCCGTTTCCCAAATCTGGCCTTCTTGAATTTCTCCATCGCCGAGTAAACAAAATACTTTCTGCGATTTTTTCTGCAGTTTTAATCCCATCGCAATTCCTTGCGCGATGGAAAGCCCTTGTCCGAGCGAACCGGTGGAAGCTTCTACGAAAGGAAGCATCACTCTGTCAGGGTGTCCCTGGATGCGGGAGTTAATTTGTCTTAAAGTCAGAAGTTCCTCTTTGGGAATCACTCCTTTTTTGGAAAGTACCGCGTACAGCGCCGGCACCCCATGTCCCTTGGACAGAATGAACCTGTCTCTGTCTTCCCAAAACGGATTTTTGGGATCCATTTTCATTTCGGAGAAGAAAAGTGCGACGATGATGTCGATGGCAGAGAGGGAGCCTCCGGGATGTCCCGAAGCTGCTTTTTCCAGCATCGTTAAAATATCGATTCGGCACTCAGTGGCTATTGCTTTTAAGTTTTCAATATTGGGTGAAGGTGACATGGCGCTAGTAATAGACGAGCCGGCAAAGTCCGGCAAGACTACCCCTGACAAATCGTACTTGCCTGCCAGAAAAGACTCGAGTAGTTTTCAACGCATCATGGCACCATTTTTTTTAGTTAGTTCCTGCTTAGGTAGTTTGCTTCTTATTCTAAGCCCCATTGCGGGCTATTTGCGGTGGGAAAACCACCTGTTCTTAGGCTTATCGAGCGCCATTTTAGCAACAGCCCTTCACTGCCTCATTTTTGGAATATTCACAGGCAGCGGTAAAGACACGCGTGAATTGGTAGAAGATTTAAGTTTAAGCGCTGACTACGTCAAAAAGACCAAAGTCTATAAAAGAACAGTATTTCCTAAAGCCCTGTACGCAATTCTCTTTTTGCTCATTACTACTTCACTAGGTGGATACCATTCTGCTCACGGTGCAGTTTGGATGCGTACTGTACACGGGATGATGGCCTTATTTACCGTGTATTACAATTTGAAAACCTTCCTTTTGGAATATAGAGCGATCAAAGAAAACGCAGAAATTCTCAAAAAAGTAAACGAAGTGGCAAGTGCACGCACGTCGGAACTTCCCAAAGTAAATTACGATTTCTCTCCCACAGGAGATGAAAAAGTAGCGGACTTGGAATGGGGTACACACGTATTTGCCTTTGGTAGATTTCTCATCTTCTTGGCATTCAATACGTGGCTGCCTTACGTTTACATTCGTTACATTATGGGCAAGTTTCAATTGCCGACACAGCCTTTTATCGTGTCTTTTGTCGTCTTACTCGTCTCTGGGTATTACTTGAAGTTCAAGTACAGAAATTTTTCGAAAGTACTTACGAACTCTTCTGCTGTGTAGATTCTTCGGGAAGTGCCACTACTAGGCGATCAATTAATGTGGTTAATTTTTTAGCAAGCTCTGGTTTGTGGCTCTGGGCTTTTTTGTATTCGTTTACAAACTCAACCAGATATTCCCGGCCGTGTTCACTTCTGGAAAGTACTTTTGCGACTTGAATAATATTGTCATACGGACAGCGCTGCAACCACCTTTGTGGAATTTTTTTATTTTGAGCAAAAAGGGCTCGTATCAAATTTCCCAGCTCTAGCGTATGGATGCGAACAAACGTGGGCCCGAAGAAACGGAACGCAGTTTCAACCTGCTCTGCAGAAAAATGTTTGGGATGTGCGGCAATGGTTCTTGCAAGGCGCATTTTTAATTCGTCGTTGTATCTGTTGATTTGTAATAACTCGAGCCATGCGTGATACATCAACTGCAATCTGTCAGACTCAGTACCTACTGTGCCTCTTAGGGACTTGGGGGTAATGAAAAACCTCCAGTACATAAATTCTGCACGCGTTTGCAGAAAACCCGGCCAACGTTGCGTGGTTCTAAGAAGTGTCGCCAGCGCTAAACCTGACAGAAAGCCAACTACATGTGCAATGTGATCGACACTATCAATTCTTTCCGGAAAAAATTGCGCTGTAGAAAGTACTAGCTCCAATAGAATTACATCGACGAAGAAAAACCAGGATGTGCGAAGTGAAATAAAACCGGCTTGTCTGCTCGGGTACCAGAAAAAATATTTTGTACGGTAGCGAAAGTTGTAAACGTAATAGGTTCCCATTAGTGCAAAAATTCCTGCACTAGCACCTACGTGAGGAATGTAAGTCGAAAATTGGTTTGTCAGCATCATGCTGGCAAATAAGCCAAGACTTCCGCCAATCAAGAAAATGGAAAGCGCGCACAGAAAAGGAATGAAGGTGGTAACGATTCTAAATCCCGCCATTATCCCGATTGTGTTTAGCGCAAGATGCGTGACAGTTCCGTGTACGAAATTTCCGTACATCAGACGTTCCACTGTCCAATCACCGCGTGCGGGAGAAATTTTTAAAAGCGGTCGCTTTGCTAATAGTCGGTTTGCCTGATCTTTTACATCTTCGTCGAGAGAAAGATTGTTTTCCAAGACGTATTGCACACTTTCCACATATCTGTTGTCTGCTTCGAGAGTGGGATAAGTTGCGACAAAGCAAAGTTGCAGTGTCAGCACCATCAAAAGTGACGGCCACCATTTCGGACTGTGGCTTTTTGGCACTTCGGGAGATATGGGCACCATCAAGATCATCTCACACCGTGTACCTTTCTGACGGAAGTTCCTGTCAAAAGATCATGTAATGTCTTTTTGTCTTTTCTGACAAATGCAATGAAAATTCCAGGCAGAAGAGCCAAAAGTATCGCTTGTCTTAAAAGCGCTTGGTTTACCTGCAAGGGTTTTCCAGAACGCAAATCGATGATTTTTAATCCAATCAATAGCATTGCAGGCGAGCCGCCAAATTTACTGACAAGCCAGCCAAAGGCAAAAGTGAGAAAACTGATTTTGCAACCGATAGCTCCATAGCGGGTAATCACGCCAGAATTTTCCACGATAAAAACCACCATTTTCGAGTGAGACAGGCTTTCAGAAAAAGACAGAGTGTTTTGCAGGTTTGCTAGATGCGCGTAAATGGCATTGCCTGCGTGATCTACACCGCTTCCGAGTAAAAACGCCATGATCGAATCCAGAAGAGCCGCTGCTCCTCTTTGAAACGGATCGGCAACAGGCAAATCTAGCAAGTGCTCCTGTTCCGCTTCATTCAATACTGAGAGTGGATCCGGCATATCAGGCTGCCTCACTGGTAATAGCTTGTTTAGGAGGATGCAGTTTTGCTAAAAACTGGCTTAAAACTTCGTGATCTTCTTCCAGCATTTCCAGATCTTGTTTTGTGAAATCCAGATTTTGTGAAAAAGCTTTAGATTTTAATCGTTGTGTGCGGATCATTCTAAACCCAAAATCCATAATTTCATCCGCTTCTACACCTTCGACATTCAAACTGTTGTGAAGAAAACGTTCTAAAAATTCGCTTTGGCCGAAAAACAGAAGCAAGTAACCTACTTCAATCGGCGCAGGAACAAACTCTTCAACATTACCGAGGGAAATAATATATTTCAGGGAGTTCTCAACGGTTTGCACTGGGAAGGCAACATCCGAGATAACTTCTTGATGCAGAACAGTAAGTCTATTCAGTGCAGTCACCAAATCCGGGTGAAGGTGTACATCTTCTTTTTCTGGATTCAAGATGAGAGATAGCGAACTTTCTCTAGTAGGCCACCACTGTAATAAAAATGGATGCAGGGATTTTTGCCCGAGATTGCCAAGGGATAATGCCAATTGTTGCCCGAGAAGTTTGTTTTTAATCTCGTCGCTAAAAGGCAACGACTTATCGTTTTTAAAAAAGCGATAGAGTGCAAAAAAATCATTTTCAATTTCTGGTTTCGCCGGTTGGGGAATATCTTTTAACTCAAATAACTGGTTTAGAGGTTTTGTCGGAATCGTTTCCCATCCGCAAAGCTCCAGTTCTTGCAAAATCAGAATTAGACTCTCTTTCGATCTCAAGAAAGAGACTTCCTTCGAAGTGTCCGAGTCAATTTCCAGAATGCATTGCTTGATATCGTCAAGGCTTTGCTCGCGAAAGGAATTTTTACTGGCAAAATCTTCTGCCAGTAAATCATGCACCAAAGTGAGCAAAGTTTGATTGCTGGAAAAAAGAGGATCGCTGCTGTGTTTTTCTGTGCTCATATTTAATTCCTCGTTGTTTTTTCTCTTCTCACGCGTTCAACGATTTCTTTTTTGGAGTGCTTTAAAACTTTGCTGAGCTCTGATTTTTCAATTCCGCTTTTTTCGGAAAGTCTTTCGTCACTCATTCCGTTAAAATGATCTTTCAATAAAACGAGTTTGGACTCGTCTACCTGCGAGAGAACTTCTTCGAAAATCTTCCAGACTGCTTCTGTAGCCTCTTCCAGTACTGCTTTTTCTAGCAATTCTTCTACTTCCACTTTGAGATGTGTTTTACTTTTGCTCATACCGCTCCTATTAATGTTTGAGCCCCTGAATGACTCATCACGTTATACCTATCGGCAGTTATGACGCGTTGTTTAATGGTATTTTTTGTGCCTACTTTTAGAAGGTGTGATAAACTCCCCCCAGCAGTTAAAAAACTATGAATTCTCAGATACTTACAAGATTTGCTGGTTGGCAAAAAGGGAAGAAGTTTAGCCTTACGGTATTGTTGCTTCCTTTTTTGTTTCTTCTATTCACTCATTGCTCATCCAAAGAGGTTAATAAGGACGATCCTGATAACCTGTTTGCAGATGCAGAAGAAGCGTTCAAAGATGAGCGTTACTTGATCGCTTTGGAAAAGTACCGCGACATTAAAAATCGTTTTCCCTACAGCACACGTGGCGTGGATTCTGAATTGCGTATCGCAGACACGCAGTACGAACAAGAAAATTATATTGAATCGGAAAGCGCGTACGAAATTTTCAAAGAATTGCACCCGACTCATCCGAAATCAGATTACGTGCAGTTTCGGATTGGGATGTCGTACTTCAAACAAATACCTGACAATACGTCGAGAGATTTAAGTGCGGCTTACAAGGCAATTGATGCTTTTGTGGTGCTTGTTGAAAAATACCCGAGCTCTGAATATGTGGCCAAGTCTAAAGAATTGGGGACTGAGGCGAGAAAAAAATTAGCAGAACATGAAAACTATGTGGCTGATTTTTACTATCAAAGAAAGCACTATCTATCGGCTTCTTATAGGTATGCCGCGCTGTTAAAAGATTACTCCAATATGGGCTTTGATGAGGAAGCGCTGTATCGATTGGGGCAATGTTATTACCATATTAAGCAGTTAAATAATGCGAACGATGCGTTCAAGCGCCTGTTAAATCAATTCCCTACCACTGGGCATAAGGCTGAAGTACAATCATTAGTAGAAGAGCTTTCAAAGCTTAACTAAAAAGGTGGAACTGATGTCTCAAAATCTGGATTATTCAACTCTGGAAGATTTATTGCGCTTTGCCAAAGAAGACTTGGCAAGAAACTCGCTTTCTTCTGCTGAAAAAAATCTAGAGCGCGCTATTTTGATGAACAACCAGGTTCCAGAAGCCTTTCACCTGTTGGGAACGGTATATTCCAAAAGAGGCAAATTCAAAAAAGCAATTTTGTCTTTTCAACGTGCATTGGCGCTCGATCCCTTTCATACCGAAGCCTCTATTTCATTGAGTAGCTTGTACAACGATGTCGGTGACTACAAAGAAGGAGCTCAGGTATTTTCGCGTGCGAAAAAGAGATTGGAACGCACTCAACCCGGGCATGATCCTAGAATCAATCTGGGTCTTTCGCAAAAGCACTTCGAACTGGGGTTTATGTACTTGCGATACGAACGATTTTTGGAAGCGCACCAGGAATTTGCGAAAGCTTTAAATCTTGATCCGAGCAATGTTCAGATCTCGGTTCAAATGGCAAAATGTCTTTCCAAAACTGGGGACAAAGAAGGTGCAGTCGATTTGTTAAAACGCGTGCTCCTTTCTTATCCGAAAAACACAGATGCCAAAATTCAACTTGGAATTTTGTACCATTCGCTAAAAAAACTGGATGAAGCTTACCGTGAATGGCAAGAAGTGATTACGCTTGATCCGGATAACAAGTCGGCGCAAATGTATTTGAGCATGTACGAATACGAGCCCACTCCAAATCCAAACAACAGAAGCAATTACCACAATCCCAGTGCCTAAAATTGAAAACCCTCTTTCTATTGCTTGCTTCATTATTACTAGCAGCTTCTGATACTCCCTCCTTGGATAAAACCAGGGAATTTCTAGACGAGCTAAAAGAAAAAAAAGAAGTAAAAGAGGACAACTACGAGTTTCCTTTTCTTACGGTGCAAACTGCTCGCGTGTATGACGTAAAGGCTGATCAAACCGCGCAAAAACTTCTGCAGCAGCTTCTTAAAATAAAAACTACCGCTTCCAAACCCGATATGCCCAGTATTTTTGCAACCGGAGAGCAATTACAGGCGATAGAGGAATGCTCAGCCAAAAAATGCAATATGAAGCTACTTCTTGCAGAGGAAGGAAAAAAACTCTCGGCTACAGAAAGTAAGGCAAAAACAGAGCTCTATCACCAGCTGGTGGACGACAGGTTTGTTGCTTATACAAAAAATGGAACACTTAAAGGGTATGAAGATCGGGAGAACAACGAAAATGCCATCGTTGATATGGCCAAAGGTCAGGAATTTTTAAAATTTAGATATCCCAAGATTACGCAGTTTCTCGTAAATAAAGAATGGAAAAACAGAGATAAAATCAAAAATTTCACAAAGAATTCATTCCTAACAGAGGAGACTTTGGTGATCGCACCAGAGAAGCTGCAGCCCATCTGGAGATTGGGAGAGGTATTTCAGTTTAACGAAAGCGCAAGCGAAGTTTTCGTGCACTTACATGTATATACGAATCACTACTTTGATTCTTCAGTCACGATTTATGAAGTGATACCGGATAAAGAAAAAAGCATTCTTGTAGTCACAGATGTCCTGGAAGTAGATGAGCTAAAAAAATCCGGATTTATCAGAACCTTATTTAAGGGGAAAATGGTAGATGCGGTAAGTTTGTCTCAGAAGAATTTTCTGGAAAAAATTTCTAATTGATTATTTGAATAACCCGCCTGCAGCGCCTTTAATCAATTTTTTAGCCTGATCGGAAGCTTTTGTCTTAATTTCCGTTACTGCGCGTTCTTTCTCTTTGTCCGCTTGACGGGCAAGGTAGTTTTTTGTTCTCGGAATGAGAATACCGCTATCCAGTCCTACTTTCGGCGATTGTACGGTTCCAGTCAGTGTTACTGGCAAAGAAGGTCGGCCTGCTTCATCCCGTATTATGTCGGCGAGATTTGAAGGCAACATATTTTCCCTTGGGATGATTGTGACAAGCGCACTCAGAGATTGATCAAAACCGACCGTTGCATCTTTGCTTGTGCCTTCGAAGTAGGGGCTATTAAATACAATTTGAGAAATCTTTAAAGTTCCCTTTTCAATTGCAAAAGCCCCTTTAATGTCATTGAACCGTTCATCCCAATCTGTTTTGGTAATTTGGCTTCCGATAAGAGGTATTTTTTTGAGTGTTTGCATCGGCTCAGTCGTAAACCGAATAGTCTTTAGAGTACCGTCTAAAAGCGCGAAATCCCCATTTCCAATCATGGAGTTTTGAATGTCCGCCTGCTTCAAGCCCGAGAAGGATAAGTTAAAGTTCGTACTTAGTTTGCCAAGTATTACGTCTTTTGCTTTCTCAGAATAAGTGGCGAGAAATTTATTGGAATCTACGCCAGTTACTTTCAAGCTTTGTTTCGTGGTCGGCACCTCTTTTGTTCCGTCCCAATCGGTTTCTGATGAAATCGAACCACCAAAGGCATTGAAACTGAGTGGGTGCACTGCAAGTTTTAATTGGTCGTAATTGAATTTAAGAAATAAGTTATCCGCAATTGTGTAACCAAGATCTGCAGACTTAACAGTAGCCTCGCCGCGGACTTTTAGTTTTTGAAGGAAGGGAATTTTTCTAAAGTCTTCCGCATCCGCATTCAGCGCTACGGAAGCACCCGCCTCTATCGGTTTTGGTTTTTCTTGTTCGTAGAAATCTTTCAATGTGAAGCGGTTTCCTTGAAAGGAAAACTGCACATCAGGTTCTGTGAAATTGGTCAGATGCATGTCCAGAAAGCCGTCTGAGCTTGTCGTCTGCAGAAAAAGCCGTTTTGTTTGTACTGTCGTCGGATTTATGGAGATAGGGCCTGTAATATTGAGAAACGCTATTTTCTTTTTTTTGTCTTCCAGATTGTAAACAAAGGACAGTTTTCTAGTTTCAATGTCAGCAGAGTAGTCTGCTCCTGCCTTTGAGAGCAGAGGTCCAGCTATTTTAGCTTTGACTAAAATTTCCCCTTTTGGTTTTTCTATTGTTTTCAGCTTGAGGTTTGCAGGCAAGAACTTCATGATTTCAGCAACGTCTAGCCAGTCAGATTGGAGAGTGAGGTTAGCAATGGGAGAATCAAAATTCGTTATTTTGCCTTTTGCGTTTGCAGATAAATTTCCAAAATTTACAGTTCCTTTTTTAATCTCTGCCAAATTTTTAGTTGTGTTGATGATGAGATCAAAGTCCAGCGGTGTGCCTTCTTCCTTTGTGAAGAGGTTTCCGTATTTCAGCTTTGTATCTTTAAGTTCTATTGTACTGCTTGTGGAAAGGGTTTTAATACTTCCGGAGGCAAGGGAAAGTGATGTGTCGGAATTTATTTGCGTGACCCCTTCAATTTCAAAGTCCTTACTTGGATTCCAAATCTTTAAAATGGGGAATTTCAATTTTTGCGCATTGAGTTTCAAGTCCACAGTTGCCGTTTTCCAGTCTTCTGTTGGTCCCAGATAACTTCCAGAGAGTGCCAATGTTCCCTGCGCAATCATAGAAGGGTATTTTGGAAAAAATTGTTGCCACCCTGATAGATTCACCGGATCAATTTCAAATTTTATGTCAGCAGATTTCTGAGGGGAATAAGACCAGATACCCGCAATAGTTGACTTCATGTTGTTAAAGAGAATTTCTGCGCTTTTAATCTGGAATGAATTTTCTTTTCCTTCTATTTCAGCTTGCAGGGAAAGGGGGATGCCTTTGGTTTTTCGAAATTCATCTTTGTTCACTACCATTGCATCCGTTAAGTCAGTGGATAACTTTGCAGACATTTCAAGAGCAGCTGCTTTTTTAAATGTCAGATCTAGGTTGGCTTTTAAATTTCCTCGGACGTAATTGTGATTCATTCCGAGAACGAGATCCTTTGCGCGAGCCGTTCCCTCACCAATGATGCTGGCGCTATCTGCGCCAACGCCTTGTAAGGTTACCTTCATTCCAATTTCACCACTTGCAGAAGTCAGCCAAAAAGAATTAGAGGAACTGGCAATCTGCTCTTTGTTTTTTATTACGCCGTCAGCAATACTGATATCTGCACTCCATTTTTGTGAAGTCAGATCGTAGTCCGCCTTGAGAACTGTCGCAAAAACTCCTAATCCCAGCGTATGGTTTTTCATTTCGAGTTTGTTATCGTGAAAATCCGTTACGCCTCTCCAGCAAACACCCGGAAACCAGGGTACTGTAGATAGACTGCTTAAATTCATTTCATGAAAGAGACTGATGGATTCCAGTCCGCGAGAAGAGAGTTTAACGGAGTTTAAGATTGCGGTCGCACTCAAATCAGAAACGCCGTAATCCGCAAATGAGGCGTCGACAACTTCGAAGGTAATATACGTAAACTTTAAAAGTGCACCGACTAGTCCAAGTGCCCTGTTCGATTGCGCCACGGCTTTTGGTTTCGCAGTTTCTTTATAATCTGGATTTTTACTGAAGTTGAGTTTGTTTAGACGGATATTCAGATGCAATAGAGGAGAAAAACTGAACTTGATGTCCAACCCAATTCCTTTTCCTGTAATCAAATACGGGAGTTGTTCCCCACTGAAAGAAACACCGTAAACATCGACGGATGAACCTGTTCTACTTAAGCCTTCCAGTTCGTATTTAAAAGTAATTCCGTTTT
This sequence comes from uncultured Pseudobdellovibrionaceae bacterium, assembly GCA_964396165.1. GTDB lineage: Bacteria > Bdellovibrionota > FAC87 > UBA2466 > UBA2466 > CALCZU01. The sequence goes on along the minus strand of CAYNEF010000030.1, from coordinate 1,838 downwards.
CTGCCAGTTTTTGAGTCGCGATCGTGGGCATTCTTACCAGAATTTTTTTGAATCCATAGAGGCCGAGAAAGCACGCGCTTATGCCAAATGAAATCAATAAAACAACGAGCAAAACTATCTTTTTATTGATTTTTATATCTTCCATTTAAGTTATTTGAGAGGATGAATGTTGGCTAAAGAATGTTTTTTAATTTTAACATAGTTTGATAGACTTAATCGCTGGATATGAAAAAATATTTCCAAATTTTTCTTTGTCTATTTATGCTGCAAACAGCTCAAGCTCGCGCTGCTTCAAACTCAACGAGTCAATCCAGCCCGGACACCAAAAAAACTTTAACAGACGATAGGTTCTTCAGATACCGCTTGAACACGATGCTTGGTATCAATATTTCTCAGGGCTCTGGCGTGTTGTCAGGGATGCAGTTTGGGTACGCGCCCTTTACTTCGGTGCCGTTTTACATAGGTCCTGAATTTACATTTGTGCTTTATTCACCTGGTTCTATTTTCTCGCTTGCTGCGGGCGGTTGGTATGACTTCCGAGTTTATGGCTCGCCGCACCTAACTTTGTCTGTGGGTGCGATTGCGGGAACAGGTTTTACAAGTTATTTGCCTCAATTCCCCAACTCGCCTTTCGTAGGTTTTCTCGATATTTCCCTCTCCCAAGAGCTGGACGATCTAGCAAGCATTCGTGCTCAATTTCGCCCCGGTATTATAGATAAGTCTATTGCCTACATGATGAACATCAGTCTTTCCTTTCGATTCCAATAACAATATATTAGCGCGTCATGACAAATGCGAGAAGGTCAGGCATTTCTGACCTGTTTTGCTTTTTTAAATAACGAGAAAAAAGGAAGAATATTTTTTATGTACGTAAGAGGTCTGACTTTCGATGATGTGATCTTGGTCCCTGGCTACAACGGTATTAAATCCCGACAAAATGTCACGACCAGCGTGGATTGCATGGGCCGAACTTTCGGCATTCCCGTAATTAGTTCCAATATGGATACGATTACCGAACTCGCAATGTCTGACTTGATTTCTGAACTGGGTGGAATGGCAATTTTACACCGCTTTATGACGATTGAAAAAAACGTCGAGATGTTCAACAAATTAAAACACAAAGAAAAAGTCGGTATCTCTATCGGAATTGGTAAAGATGGAATGGAACGAGCAGAGGCGTTGATAAAAGCAGGTTGCTCGATCATTTGTGTCGATGTGGCGCATGGCCATTCAAAGGAAGTAAACCGTACTGTAAGACTGCTTCGAGAAAAACAATCTTCCAATATTCTCATTATCGCCGGTAATGTTGCCACTTATGCTGGTGCAGATTATTTGGCAGCAGCAGGTGCTGATATGATTAAGGTGGGAATTGGTCCGGGCTCTGTTTGTTCTACACGTATTAAAACCGGTTTTGGCGTTCCACAGTTAACTGCAATTCAGGAGTGTCGCAAAGTAGATCGCATGTTGATTGCAGATGGCGGGATTAGAGCTCCGGGTGATGCCGTGAAAGCGCTTGCCGCAGGTGCAGATTTTGTCATGTTGGGTGGAATGCTCGCAGGAACAGATGAAACTCCGGGAGAGAAGATTGAAGTGAGTTCTTCCTCAGGCAAAAAACATTACATTAAAAGATTCCGTGGTATGGCTTCTCGCGAAGCTCAAGAAGATTTCATGGGAAGCATGTCTGACTGGAAGACAGCAGAAGGTGTTGCTGTAGAAGTTCCCTGTAAAGGATCAGCAAAAGATGTATTGCAGGATTTGATGGGTGGCATTCGATCAGGAATGACTTATTGCGGTGCTGCAACAATCAAAGATCTTCAACGAAAAGCGCAGTTTATGGA
>CAYNEF010000029.1:0-42152 GCA_964396165.1 uncultured Pseudobdellovibrionaceae bacterium | reverse complement strand
GCATTTACACTCCGGTAGAAAGATGAATATGGATTCATCTCATAGAAACGCAATGTTGCGTTCTATGACATTGGCTCTCATTGAGAGCGAAACCATCAAAACAATACCTACACGCGCTAAAGAATTACGCTGGTGGGCAGACAGAGTGATCACCTTAGCAAAGCGTGGTGACCTTGCATCTCGCCGCCAAATGGTAAAGTTGCTTGGTAGCACAGAAACATACAAAACCGGTGAAAACCGTGCTCGTATGGCTATCGACAAAGTTTACAGTGAACTTGCTCCACGATTTAAAGATCGTCAGGGTGGATACACTCAAATTTTGAGACTCGCTAAACGCAGAGCTGGTGACAATGCAGATCAATGCATTATGCGCTACATTCCTTCTGAAGCAGATCAGAAGAAATCTGAAGGCGGCAAAAAAGAAGCTAAGGTAAAAGCTCCTAAAAAAGAAGCTAAGCCAAAGGCAGAAGCAGCTCCTAAAGCTGACAAAGTCGCGAAAAAAGCGTCTGCACCTGAAGACAAGCCAAAAACAGCGAAAAAGAAGGACAAGTAACCTTGTTCAATCGGGGGAGCACCCTAATAGGAATAATGCTGATAGCTTTATTTCTAGGTGGTTTAGTGCTTTTTTCGTATCGCACACCTACGCCTTCTAGTTCGAACGATTTTATCAGCACAAATTCGACTGCACTTCCCTCGTTTCCTGTAGCGAAAAAGCTCATTGTGGTAGCTAATGTACCCCTTAAAGGTACTGCTGTTTCCTTAGAAGAACTTTTTGCAGACAGGTCAGAAATACTGGTTAATTTTTGGGCAACCTGGTGTCCTCCCTGCTTGGAAGAATTGCCGGGGCTTGAATACTTAGGCCGTCAGCTGAACGCAAAAGAAAACAAAAACTTCCCCCTACTCGTCACGATTTCTGTCGATGAAGATGCTAAAGAAGTTTCCAAACTCTTTAAAACGTTGGATTTTACACCTTCTCTTATCGTCTTACACGATCCCGATGGCGAGCTCTCACAAAGTATGGGAACAACGAAGTTTCCTGAGACATATCTTATCAATAAACAGGGTAAAGTCTTACGCAAGTGGATAGGTCCACAAAACTGGCTTTCTGCCAACGTTATCCAGAGCCTCACTTACAATTCATTGCATTAACTCGATTACGCAGTTTTAAGTTAAACTCTATGTATGCGAAAACTTCTCTTCTTCTTATTTCCTCTAACTTTCATCTTTGCTGATTATGCGCCAGTTTTAAGCAGCTCTGGGAAGCAAAGACTTTTGGAAAATATCGCGTCCCTAGATAAGAATATTACGATTGTAAAAGGCAATATCGTTAATTGTAAGAAAAATGCCATTGTCATCGATTCGGAACTGAAAGAGTTATCAGCACTGGAACAAGAACACTTACAACTCAGAGAAAAATACGTAGGACAGATTGCTGACATACAAAAAGAACTGGATAAAAACGATACGGCAATGAAGGAACTGGACAACTTTCAAAAAAATATTAGCAAAAACTCTTCTTCCAGCTCGAATGCTCAAACAGCACAACAAGATGACATCATGAAGTCGCAAAAAGATAAAATGGATCGGGAAAAGTGGAAAAGTGAGGCAACGGCTAAAGTCGGCAAAATCAATGAGCTGATAAAGTCCGTAAACGCAAATCTAAATTCTATCGAAGTGAAAAAAACTCCGCTCAAAGAGCAACAACAACAGTGGCTTTCAAAAGAAAAAGAATATCAAAAATTGTTTATCGATCTTACAGCTAAAAAAGAAGAATCCGCAAAAATCTTAAAGACACAAAACTAAAAACACCTATCCGACGTTCTCATTAATAATATCTAGGTTGAGTTGTAGGAGCTTGGTATCCGTAAGGATACTGTTGTTGAGGATATTGCATATACCCGTTCACGCAATAAGGGGACGAACCGGGCTGACAAGCTTGCGGCTGCTGGTATTGTTGCTGTTGTTGAGGATATTGCATATATCCATTCACGCAATAAGGGGACGAACCGGGCTGACAAGCTTGCGGCTGCTGGTATTGTTGCTGTTGTTGAGGATATTGCATATATCCATTCACGCAATAAGGGGACGAACCGGGCTGACAAGCTTGCGGTTGCTGGTATTGTTGTTGGGGATACGGATACTGTTGTTGAGGGGCTACGTAACCAGCGCAACTTGGATTAGTGGTATTTACTCCATTCGGACAGTCGTTATTACTTCCACAACCAACGATTAGAAAAAAACTAGCTACATAAAACAAAACTTTTTTTGTCATAAAACTCTCCGATCCTGGCTAATTTTGGCCAAGCCTCCTTAGAGTGAGCAATAAGTCTGCCAAGACAAATGGGATACAGCACTGGTACTTAGCATCAACTATGAAGCTAGGAAGTTAAAATAATTGCCGTTTTTAAGCGGAGGGTGACAATTTGTGCGAGAAAACTTGGGCCTTAGTAGCTAACTCATAACGCAAAAAGTTAAATTTATTCAATGCGATAAATCCTCTAGAAATCTGCAATGTTAGAGTTATGAGGTATAATTAAATCTTCTATTCATCCATTTCACATACGGAAAACACCAATCATGCTTCGCGTGTTCACTCTATTCGTGCTTATCTTAGTAACTCAACCCACTTTGGCAGCGGAGCTGACTGAAAAAGAGCAGGCAGAAAGTTTTGATAAATTTGTGAGTAATAAATTAAAACCTACACAAGTAAGCGAATTAAAGTCAGCTTGTAAAAGTTCAGAAGACTATTCCTTATTTTGTTACAGTATTTTAAATAAAGAAAACCTGGATCAAAAATTAAAAGATATTCGCGCTAGCAAAGTTACTTCTAAAATTAAAAATCGTCCTGTACTTGCAAAAATCAAAAAAGGGAAAATTGAAAATTGGATGGAAATGCGGTTTGCTACTGTGCAATCGCTCATAAAAGGACTTTCTCGTTTAAAACCATTTGAAATAAAACATATTCATGCTGAAGCACTGAAAGAAAACAATTGTCCCAATAACATCGCTATAGCTACTGCAGCTACTCTGGAAGATGAACTACCTCTAGCAAACATGGAAGAGCTTGCGGAATTATATGACAAAGGCTCGAGTTGTTATTCAGGTTCATCGGAAGAACAATCTGTATTGTTGTCTAGAGCTGGAATTTTATACTTTGCCGCAAAAAACTTTGATAAAGCGATAGAAACTTTAAAGAAGGCCTGCACACTTACAAATACTTATAGAGGGAGAGCTCAATACTGGCTTTACAGAAGCCAACTTGCATTGGGCAAAAAGAAAGACGCCACCAAAACATTGGAAGACTTGCAAACCTCTTACCCTTTCTCCTTTCATACATTGGTTGCACTAACAGCATTAAATGAAGATCCTGGAGAGTTATTGTTAAACGATCCAGCCTCTAGACTCACCCGTACGAGCCGCGTACCTCATGTAAACTCACTACTGAAGCAAGTAGAGACGCTTAATAAATATGGCTATGAAACAAGTGCTGAAAAAGTTTTGGATTGGGCGCTGCTCGAATCACCAGGAATCGAGCCAGAAGTAATGTTGTATATGGCTGAACTAAAAGAAGAGCGCGGTTCCTACCAATCCACGCTGAATATTCTTTCTGATGTGTTATACAAAAATCCGGATCTCATCAGTAAAAAAACCATGGAACAGTATTTTCCTAAAGTATACTTCCCTGTATTTGAAAAAAATTCTAATGGGATGGATCCTTTTTTACTCCTCTCAATTGCAAGACGTGAGAGCGCCTTTAACAAAAGAGCACTCTCTTCCGCTAATGCCCGGGGGTTAATGCAAGTAGTACCGCAAAGACGGGGAAAATTCAGAACAAGAGTAGATCTGTACGATCCTGAAAACAATATTAAAGCGGGTTCTAAATTTTTCTCGGAACTAGTAACGCGGGCTAATGGACAATTGCATTTGGCTTTGGCCGGCTACAACGCGGGCCCACTGAAAATCAGTCAGTGGACGAATAGATACCCAGTGACTGAGCCTGTTTTGTTTATTGATCTTATCCCCTATAGAGAAACACGGGACTATGTGGCGGCAGTTCTCAGAAATTATTATTGGTACAGACGTATTCACCATACCGATAAAAGAACACCTTCTTCTATCATGAAGCTTACCAGCGAAAAATAAATACTACTTTGTAATGAGATTAACCACTATCTGACGCGCTTGTTGCACCTTCTCATAGATACGACTTTCTTTTGAAATATCTTTTGACCAGTCGAGGAAACGGGAGCCTTCCTTTTTAAATTCAATATCGTCTACTTTCAAAGTATCCATCACAATCAGTTTTTGAAGTAAGCATTCTCCCCACAGTTCTGTATTGGCTTGAATGGTGTGCAAACAATATTCTAACGGGATGAGAAACGCATTTGGAGAGAGGTAAGTAACAGAAGAAATATACTTTCGGTATGAATCAAAAAGATTGTACTCCTGCATTAAATCCTTAAAGTCTTTTAGTTTGTTTCTCGTAACCATTGTTTTGACAGCAGCAAGCTCTCTTGAATCCACTTTTTGATATTCTTCAGTCGTAGCAACCTGCATTTTAGATCCGAGCATTTCAGTGGCTACTTGAACCTCTTCGCAGATTCTGGAATTTTTGCTAGTCGAGTACGTACAAAAAGTTTTAAACATTACAGGCAAATCATCCTTTTTAGTATTTGATTGCATCCAATATTGGTTCAGCAAAGAAGAAGAAAGAAGTGCAGGAACGGATCTTTTCATTGGGACTGTATTTGCCTGTGTGCCCATAAAAAAAGCTTTCGATGCTCCTTGACTCAATCTAGGGCTTTCCAGGGAATGTACTTCTGCATCGTTCGAGACCGCACGCGACAATGCTGGAGGAATAATTTCCAAAGCTGCTAAACTTGCCAGATTTTCTATTCCGGCTGAATTAATAATCGCCTTTACCGGAGCTTGCTCCATTCTGATTTGTGCGGTTGCTAAATGTGTGACATTCAACGGATGATTGCCAGCCACAAGCGCCAAGTCGCCACCTTTTAATTGAAAAACAGAAACATACTGAAACGTGGTTCCCATCGTTCTTAATACCATTTTTAACAAATCATCATTGAAAGAGTATGTATGAACCCATTGGACAAGATTTCCTTTATCCTCTAACGAATTTTTAGCCATTTGATAAAATTCGCGGCTATAGAGATTTTCTATTCCAGTCACCCAAGGATTACTGGGTTCACTTACAATGACATTGTATTTGTTTTTAGCCTCGAGAAAACGAAAAGCATCCATTTCATGAATAGTCACTTTGGGGTTTTTAGACACCCCACCATTATAACCATCAAACATCGGTGCCTTTTCAATCACCGTACCTGAAATTTCCACTACATCAATTTTATGAACATCTTTAAAAACACCCAAAGTCCCAATAGTAATTCCAGTGCCGAAACCTATCACACATACTTTCTCTGGATTTGGATTGAGAAGTGCCGGGATTGCTCCCAACATTACTGTCGTAAAAAAATCTCCCTTGGTGTTGCCATCGGACTTTCCATTTACAAATATGCTTCTTGAGGCTTCGTCCCCTGTCCCTGGACTTGCACCAATGCCTACTGTGGAATTAGGCCCATCTTTCCAAGCCAAAATTTTAGTATGTTTAGAAATTTTGTTATAAAACTCCGTAGCTCCCAAAAAGCTTTCATCTACCGCTTCTTGTGTTCTAAAAGGTTGAAGAAAAATGTATGGGTTTAGTGGTTGCATGCTCGTCAAAGAGAAAACAGGAATGAGAAAGCCCAATACATGTGTAGCAAATTTAATTTTGGACGGTTTATACGTTACTAAATACACACCATAAGATACGAGAGATGAAATTAAGATGAGAACAATTACAACTTTCCACACCTGATCTAGATTTAAAAAATGAAATAAATAATAACCGCCAAATAAAGCCCCAGTAATACAGCCTACTGTATTTACGCTGTATAGTTGGCCCACTCTAAAACCGAGAGTTTCTTTCGAATCTTTTATCAAATGAAAGCATAACGGAAGAACCATTCCACACAGAAGTGTGGGGATAAATAAGAGCACTACGAAAAGGAGCGCGAGACATGCTTGATAAACATAAAAGCTAGAGGCAAAATCCCGCAGCTGAATGCGTACTAAATGCACCCAGTACGGCCAATAATTTACAGTTACAAAAAGTAAAATCAAAGATACAGCAAGTATAATTTGGTTCCAGAATAACCTTGATTCCGAATAGTTTTTAATTTTCTTTGATAGCAATCCACCAATCGCTAAAGAGAAGATAAAGATGGATACCACAAGTGAAAAAACATAATTAGATGAACCTGTGGAAAGACTGATAAGCCGAATAGCAGTAGTTTCAAAAGTAATGACATAAATTCCAGATAAAAAACCTACCAAGAGAAGCAACCACTGTCTCTTAGTTAGAGGGTGCGTGTGAGCTACTGTATTATCTTTTACTTCTGCCTTAGGCCCGTTTGAATAGACCGAATAAGACACTACTGCTACGACAAGATTTAACATTGCGCCAAAAGAAAGAGCAATTCGAAAACTGCTTTCAGGGATCAGGATAAAACCAGCTAAAAACGCACCAAAGGCTGCGCCCAGAGTATTAAATCCGTACAGACGAGAATGTAATCGTGAGGATCCGGAAATATTTTGGGACAGTCCTTGTGTCAAAAGAGGAATACTTGCGCCCATCAGAATTGTGGGGACTCCCATGAGGGCAATCGAAATCAGCAAATCAATAAAGATATTTTCGCCCTGAGAACTTGAATACAACATTGTCATATTGCGAAAGATCAGATGAAACAAAAAGGGAAAAAAAGTGGCCCAAGCCGCAAGTCCGATTTCAATAAAGCTAAAAGCGCGAAACACAGATAGGTTTTTATTCTTTGATAACTTTCCGTAATAAAAATAGCCTACGCTCATACCCCCTAGAAACACGGCGAGCACAATCGCCGTGGCTTTTGCCTGAGCGCCGAGCAAGATGGAAAGATACCGTTGCCAAACCACTTCATAAATCAGAGCAGAAACTCCCGACAATAAGACAAGGAAATAGGACAGTGTGATTTTATTACGGTTGGAAATATTCAATGGATGCTCCTAACTCTGCCAGGGTCCGCCTAAAATATCTTGCGCTGGCATACTGTATGAAAGTTTCTTTTTGTAAAACTTCTCGCCTGCTTTGTGAGAATGTTTTAACCACTCTGACAAAAAGCTTTCTTTTATTGTATTAAGTATATGCCTAATTGAGTAATGCATTGGATAAATTTTTCTACCCACAAGATATGCTTTCACTAAAAAATATAAAGCGAAGTATAAGCGCGTCAATGGAAGTCGAATCAAATATTTCACAGTAATATTTCTAAAACGAGGAAACGCCAAAATCACAAGTCCCAAGAGAGATAAGTTATACTGTTGCAGTTTTTCAGAAGGCGAAAAACACTGAAAAGGCGATTCGCTCTGATAGTTTTGGTGCAGTTTATCAAAATCACCATCAAATGCTTTTGCATCAATTGTGTACTGGGTAACGGGCGTGCCTGGATAGGGGAACAACACGGGAAACTCTCCGAAGACGACACGGTTTTTTATATTAAAATCTACCGATTCGATATCATAATCTATCGTTTTATAGCGTAAGCCCAAAAGTTCTAACTCTTTCAATAAAGTTTTGCGATCGGTTTGTGCAAAGTCGATGTGACTTAAATTCATCTTGAAGTAGTGTTTCAATCTATAAGACAAATTTAGAATTTTCGTTTCAAATTCCGGGTCAGTATTTTGTGGAAGGATAGGAGCAGGAATTGCCAAAATAGTATTTGAGAACGTATTAATCTTATTTTTGTGACATAGATCAAAAGCAAACTGCATTTGTTCTTCTGTCATTCCTCTTTTTAAAACATGTTCTCGCAAAAACTTATTCCCAGATTCAATCGACATGCTAATGGACTTTATGCCTGCCTGCTTGAGATAGTGAATAATTTGCGGATCGTTTTTAACAAGATCTGCTCTTGTCAGACAATGAAAAGGCACTCCGATTTCTCGGGGATATATTTCTGAGAATTCTTTCAACCAGTCGTCAGATCGAAAGGTAAATACATCATCGTAAAACTTAATAAATTGTGTGGGGTACTTACGAACCAATTCCTTTAACTCGGCAATCAATCGGAGAACCGAGTAGCGATTTACCGTCTTGCCTTTACTCTGATACAACTCGTTAAATTTTGCGTTAAAGCAATAGGTGCAAACAAAGGGGCAACCGCGGCTTGCCATAATACTTCTCATGCCGAAATTTTTAAGCCGTGTTTTTGAATAGACGAGATCTCTATCGAGAAAAGGCAGATCGTCCAAAAAATTTGTGCGATCTTTTAGTGTAACTTTTCCGTCTGCCCTTCTATTTCTTTTTGTTACTAGACCTGCAATCGAATCTATTTCTTGGTTATTTTTTATTCTTCTTAAAAGCTCCGGCCAACTTTCATCCGCTTCACCTACTGCAAGCACATCTAATTCAGTTTCTTCAATTGGAGATAATACGAGAGGGTTATCTTTCGTAAATCTTAAATCTTCATCGTACAACTTCATTCGCGCGTGGTTAAACGTGGGATGTGGCCCCCCCATTACGCTGAGAACGCGGTTTCCATATTGGGATTTAATCCATTTGTTTGCGTTCAAGAGTACTTTGCTCTCCCCTGTTTTTGCGCTGAACGCAACCACATCGGGGAGAATCGTTGCTATCTCTTCTTTTAAATTATTGTGCTCTAGGACGTTTAAGAAAGTTTCGTGCCCTTCCCTTTTTGCCAGCGCAGAAAGTAGTTCTATATTCAAAGGGTCAATATAGTCTTCCTTCACCATGATAAAGAGGATTTTCATTTGGATGGGGGAATTGTCCCAAACAAATGGGGGGAATTCAAAAAATTCCTTTCTGCCACTACTCCCTTTCTGCTCCCTATAATTATTTCTAATTTTGAAATCATCAGTCGAACTTAAAGGACATAAACAACAGCCATAAGTACCTGTAATTACTAATATTTACACGTTTAAAGTGTAAACTCGAAAATTCGGTATCGAACTTGCGAACACGTTTACAGGAAGTAAGTGAAGTCGTAGACTACAGCAAGTTTTTAGGTAGGGGAGAATAGCATGTGTGGAATTATCGGATATAACGGCAACCAGGATCCAAAAGGCATCTTATTAGACGGATTAAAGCGGTTAGAGTACCGCGGATATGACTCAGCCGGCATCGCAGCCTTGAACAAGGGATTAGTTGAAGTCTATCGTTCAGAAGGCCGTTTACAAAACCTCGAAACGAAACTTACAAATCATTTATTTTCAGGTGGTCTTGGAATTGGCCACACACGTTGGGCCACGCACGGGGCTCCTACAGAATTAAATGCGCACCCACATCGCATCGGTAACATTACGTTGGTTCATAATGGAATTATCGAAAACTATCTTGATCACAAAGACTCTTTAGTTAAACAAGGCAGAAAACTTTTAAGTGAAACTGATTCTGAAATCGTTGCTCACTTGCTCGATATAGAAGTAGAAAAAGGAAAAACGACTTTTCAAGCCCTACTTTCAGTTCTACCCAATTTGCGTGGTTCCTATGCTCTTGTCATATTAAATGCGAACGAACCTGATACTTTGGTGGGAGTACGAAATGGCGCGCCACTTCTTGCTGGTGTCGGAAAAGAGGAAAACTTTTTAGCCTCTGACGTGCAGGCGATATTACACCGTACAAATAAAATTATTTATTTGGCCGATAAGCATATTGCCGTTTGCCATAAAAAAGATCTCAAAATTTATGACTTTGAAGGCAAAGAAACAAAGCCCGAGTTAAAAACAATTAATTGGACTGCGGATCAACTCGAAAAATCAGGCTACCGCCATTACATGCTGAAAGAAATTTTTGAGCAGCCGCAAGCGATCGCAAATACAATCGAAAACAATATAGACCATGAAAAAGGGATTATTCACTTAAGCGAAGTAGAAAATCTTTTACCTCGTCTGAAAGAGGTAGAACGCATTTCGATTGTGGCGTGTGGAACTGCACGCCATGCAGGTCTTATCGGTAAATACTTTATTGAACAATTCGCAAGAATTCCGGTAGATGTCGATTTTGGTTCGGAATTCCGATACCGCGATCCCATTTTGGATAAAAAATCTTTAACGATTCTCATTTCTCAATCAGGTGAAACTGCCGACACTTTAGCTGCATTACGGGAATCGAAATCAAAGAATGTTCCGTGTCTTTCCATCTGTAACGTCAGAGAAAGTTCATTAGCGCGAGAATCAGACATCGTTCTTTACACAAATGCGGGTCCAGAAATTGGTGTAGCATCCACTAAGGCGTTTACTACCCAGCTTGTTACGCTCTATATGCTTGCGCTGCAACTCGGGCAGTTAAACGGCAATATTAAAACACCTCGTGCAAAGGCACTGACCTCGGAATTGCTAAAACTCCCCTTACTGGTGGACCAAGCTCTACTTCTTGATAAACAGATTGAGCAATTGGCGATTGAGCTACAGGATAAAAACTTCTTTTTCTTTATTGGAAGAGATAATGAATACCCCATTGCACTCGAAGGCGCATTAAAGCTGAAAGAAATCAGTTACGCGCATGCAGAAGGCTACCCGGCGGGTGAATTAAAACACGGGCCGATAGCACTCATTGATAAAAACACCGCGATCATAGTCCTCGCCCCCAGAAATTATGGGGCCCCCGATACGATTATCGGAGTGCAGGGCGAAAATACCATCTATGAAAAAGTGATTAGTAACCTTCAAGAAGTAAAAGCGCGTGGTGGAGTGATATTTTCTATCGGAAGCGACGACGACAAAGCACTTTCGGATCAGTCGAAACATTTCTGTTCCCTGCCAAAAGCTTCTTGGGCAATGAATCCGATTCTTGCTTCGATTCCCTTGCAGCTTTTTGCCTATCACGTAGCTGTGCAAAAAGGGACAGATGTGGATAAGCCGAGAAATCTCGCGAAAAGCGTAACGGTAGAGTAAACACTAAAACGGGAGAAAATAATGGTACAAGCGTTGATTTTATTGCTGGTATTTTTCACAAGTTGTTCATCCAACGGCCCTAAGTACACTGTAGATGATTCCGCCATTGAAAATATCCCCACTCATGAAAAACTGGGAGTAGTGCAGGCGCAAAAATCCACACAAACAGCAGAGCAGGCAAAAAAAGCAGCAGATCAGGAATTAGAAACTGCGGAAAAAAACTTAACGGAAGCCGAAAAGGGAAAAGACACTGCAAAAAACCAGCTAAAAATCGCTACACTTTCTCTACAAACTGCTGAAACCGGCTATACATTGGCAAAACAGCGTTTGAAACTTGCCAGACTTAATCAAGCCAATGCGAAAAAGGAAATTTTCGCTACTCTAAACCAACAGGAGTTGGAAAAAGCAAAGTTGGTGGATCAACGAGGCATAAAATTAGATAAAGACTTTTCGCTACGCAATTTTGAATCTGCAACTTTGGAAGCTAAAAAAGACGCAACTGACTCACAAATAGAAGCTAATAAGCTAGCAAAAGAAATCGACGAACTGAATAAAAAGTACAAAAGACAAACTGAAGAATACTTAGACGCAAGGAACAACTAGAATATGAAATCCATACATTTATTATTAATCTGCTTATCTTTTACGGCTCTTTTAAATGCTTCTGACAAAGAAGCCGCGCAGTCAAAAATTGAAAAAAGACTTGAAGAAGTGAAATCGCAAGTAGCGGAACTCGGAAAACAGCTTGAAGAACTTGAGTCTGATGTAAAAGATGAAGTGAAATCGAAAAGCAACAAGGCTCAAAAAGAAGTGAAAAGCAAAACGGAAGAAGTTAAAGAGACTGCCAAAGAAGTAACAGCTGAAGCTCTCGATAGCCTTTCAAAAGAACTTGCTGAACTTGGTAAAAAAGTACGTTCCCTTGGAAAAGAAGCTAAGAAGAAAAAATAATCAAGGGTGAAACGACGCAGGGCTTGTTTGGAAGAAACGGGTGTGTCCGTCATAATGACAAGACATGCACGTATGCGGAACAGGGCCGGAAGTTTCTTTACTACTAGCGTTAAAAAAATGAGAGCGCAACGCGGGCCTGCCCTCACGATCATAAGCATAGAAATCGTAGTTTCCACTTCCGTCTTCTCTTTTTAAAATGATTTCAGTCTCACGGATATTTCCGCCTTCTTCAACCGTTTGAGCTATAGACATCTTTGGATACTCTTTGGGACTTCGATAAAGAATGCGAGTCTTGCCTTTTACTTGACTCCACTCGACAGTTTCACTTTCCCAGGATTTAAAATGAAGCTGCTCTTCCAATCTTGAAAGTGTAGGTGGGAGCAAAAACTTTGAATGTCGCATGTATTGCGCTTTTTGATAAGCGCCCGTTTTAAGAAAATTCTTCATTAAAGAATAGGCTGCAAGATAAGTCTCGGATTGAGACATTTCCTCAAATAAAGGTTTCGCGTCACTAGTAACGTCATTACAGGGAATCAGAATAGAGTTTTCTTCTAAGACTAAATTCGTTTCGGTACCAGTGAATGCGGAAAGCATAAAAACAAGACTGTCTCGAGTCATATTCGATAAGGAAGAAGGTTGTCTGTGAACTATTTTTTCTTTCGGAAGCGGTATAGAAAAAGTGCAGTTCGCTTGAGCTGTGGTAGCGAAAAAGAGTAATGAAACGATAAAGAAGAGTTGAATTTTACGCACTGAAAAACACTACAAATATCTATAGAAGCAGGCAAGCGCTTATAAAAGAAAAATCTATGTGCCTATTTTCGTTAAAGAAAGCCACTTGCCCATACAGTATGGGCAAATCGTGTTGCATATAAATAAACACTCAGGTAAATAGACCACCAATGAACACCGCTCAGGAATCATATAGTTCGATCAGTGCAGAAGGGTTCTTATCCTTTTTGAATGACGAATTTTCTCGCCGCAAACGATCAAATCCCAATTATTCCTTATGCTCGTTCGCTCGCGGGCTTCATTATGATGTGTCCACACTTTCTAAAATAATGCGAGGTCGACGTCCTGCAGGCCCTAAGACGATTAAAATTATCTCGGAGCGCTTAGGCACCCAGCCTCAAAAAACCTATGACTTGGTATATGAAACAAGACTTGCGTCACTGCAGGAAGAATTCGTTCAAAGCAGTCCCGGTCAGTTCACACCTCTCGATGCGGATGTTTTTGCAGTAATGGCAGATTGGTATCACTTTGCAATATTAGAATTAATGCATTTATCTTTTTTTCGACCTTCTTTGCCTTGGATAGCAAAAACGTTGGGTATCGATACTAAAGAAGCGGGCATCGCAATACAAAGATTAAAAAGATTAGGCTATTTAAGAGTAGACGAACAAGGAAACTGGCACGAGGAAAAAGGTCCAAAATTGACCAATGATCTTCCAGGTAAAACGACACCGGCCAAGCGCTGGATGCAAAGACAGCTGCTAGAAAAATCGATTGCGAGCTTGGAGACAGTACCTGTTGATCTGCGTGACCACTCTTCCATGACGATGGCCATCGATACGAAAAAAATTATAGAAGCTAAGAAAAAAATCAAACGTTTCAGAAGAGAAATGTCTGCATTTTTATCCCGGTCTGACAAAAATGATTCTGTTTACTCTTTAACAATATCTTTATTCCCACTCACAAAATCACAAGGAAAACAAAAATGAAAAAATTTTTCATCCTCTGGTGTTTACTTAGTTCTTTAATAATCGCTGGTGAAAAAGAAGGAACTGGCGGAGATCCCTATATCGTAGAATTCCATCAAAGAGCGTTGTTCGTATTAAATATGTTACGGCTGACGAATCCTTTCATCCCTGAGTACATAGATAAATATGCTTATGCTTGGCAGTACTTACGAGTAGACATTACCAATGACTCATTGCCTACTCTTGGCAGAGTATTAGAAGACCCCATTTTCCCTGGTAAAAAATATATTCTCTTAGATCGCTCTAAGTTCATCACAGCACTTGCTCAAGCTGAATCTATCGACCTGCAGTCTTTAGTCGCTCACGAGGTATTTAGCACCGAAGGGATAGATATATTTTATGAACTCACCCGATCGGTCCACTTTAGTGAGCAGGAATACAAACGCTGGCGCGCGCAATACAAAATTCCTGAAGCCATTACCAATCCGAAAGACCGTTACGGTAGTATTGCGTATTCCTTTATAACTGGTCAATCAGCCGCTAAGTGGGATTTTGAAACTAGAAGCAGCGCTGAAGAAAGTGCCTTTTTCGAATGTGGTTATAATGACTGCCAAACAGTAGTATGGTTTAAAAATTCCTGTGCCGCCTTATCCCGTGTGACGGGAAGTAATTATTCCAAACGTTTTTACATTGGTTGGGATTTCGATACCAGTAGAACTAAAGCTTTGGAAAAAAGTCTAAAAAGATGTGAAGAAAAAAACGTCGGGCAAAAGTGCGAGATTATTGAGTGGGCATGCACTTCAAACAGCCAGCCATAAACATAAACTAACGTGGGCAAAGAATGCCCATACAAAACTATAAAAAACGAGATTTTTTTGAAATCGAGGTGTATTTCCTGCACAAATGAAACGTGCATGGATACTTTTTACACTTCTTTTTTCCCTCTCTCAGTCGTGCTTGCCGTTTAGCTTTCCCTGGGGCGAGAGCGAAGACGAAGTAAAATACAATGAAACAAAAATCCGATCCCAACGCGAAAATGCGACGGGTGGAAACTACAGAATCCCCCTTAGCATGAGTATGCCTGTCGTTCACGGCGGGGTCGGGTTGGGTTTGCATGCTGGATTAGAATACCGTGTTTCCGCGCAGCCTTTATTTTTAGGAGTAGAAACTGGATTTGATTGGTTTAACAGTCGGTCCTATTATTACAATTACTACCATTACCGGCAATCCACATTAGGAATGCCTATACTGTTTACTCTTCTTTATCAGTTTGAACTCCCAAAACTTCCGACATTGTCACCTTACGCGGGTTTTGCAGTCGGCCCATATCTCGTACTTTCCCCAGATGCCCATGTTGTGGGCGAAATTTTATTACGTCCCGGCATAGCCTGGCGCGTAGCGCACGCCATTCTTCTGCAAGGAGAAACTCGTTTTGGAATTTTAAGTGGATATTTTACAGTGCAACCAAATATCGGAGTTAACTTTTTATTTTAATTTAACTTGGAGGATACAAATGAAAATCTGTGGCAACATAATAACAACCTTCTTAATAGTGATTCTCATCACGGCCTGTGGCAATTCTAACGAAGAACACGATCCGTTGACCGTAGAAGGCAACAGTTCGGTAAGAAGCCAATCTATTTTGGGTGATTGGAAGTGGACTGGCGGTGGAACACTCGGCAATGCAAGTAATATTACTCGCGGAGATTTACACATCGAAGCAAATTATCTGCGAATGTCGATTACTTGTTGGAATGGGTATGCCACTGTCTCTTCTTCCATCACACTTACTGATAGCGCAATCCTAATCCGTCAGGGAAGTTATGTGGGTGGAACCTGTGGTGCTCTTCTACAAGCAGGTAGTAAACCCTATAGTATTTCTGGAAACTTACTAACGATATATACGAATGGACAAACTTCCAATTGGACCCGTTAATCCGTAAAATTGATTAAAGTGTCCAGACACTAGAAGGTACGTATATTTGCTAGGTGTATCTTCCCCGAATACATCTACGTTTTTGTGCCTGCAACACTGGTTTATTCCTTGCACTCATTAACTAATTCAAGAATTTAGAAATCGGGGGATAGACTGAATTCACTTTGTCTACAATTAGTTTCTCTTTTATGTGCACTTTTATTCTGTGTGCCTTCGGCTTCTGCCGAGGAAAATCAAATTGGATTTAATGCTTTTATCCCTACTGCGCATTACAATTCTGTACCTGGCAGAGTGGATCCATACACAATGGAATTTCATAACCTTCGCCACACTGACCTGTCGAATGTTCTGGATCTTTCCAAAGAAATCCTCCCCACTTTCGACGCAAAAAAACCGCCCAAATTGATCATTTATTTATCAAAGAAAAGATCTGCGGCTGAACAAAAAGAAATGGTAGAAAAGGCGACTGAAGAAATCCAGAAAAAATACCCTCATCTTCCACTCAAAGTAGAAACGCGATACATTCAAAATGAGATTGAGTTAGAGGAAGCTTCCAAGCAAATCGACGAAGCCATTGAGTCAGCAGCAAGCTCATCCCCTAATGATGCAGAAACAGAAGCTGCAAAAAAAGTTTTACACGAAGCCAATCAAGAAGCATTAAAAGACGCAAAGGCTTTTGAAAATAATTTGCCTTCGTATCTAGATCCAGCAAATACAAATAAATTTATTGAATACTCTGCACAAACAAATGGCATGCTTTCAGGCGTTCAACGTACACTGCAGCTTTATCTATCTGGTGTTCAAGGTTCTCCTGCAGCTGTTTCAAGCGCAATATCTCTTGTCTTCGGAGACGCGGGCTATAATTACCTCATTACGAAATATGAAAATCTGGTAGGTAAATGGCAAAGTGAACACCCACTTCCCTATGCAAAACGATTGGGGCTAGATCGGCTGAATACCATCTATAAAGAATCTCAAGTAGCACGGTTGATAAAAGCCACTGTTACGAATATTCCCATTTTTTCTATCGGAGTAAGTGGTTTACAGCAAATGGGCGCTCATTTTGCGAATCCAGAAGTAAATGGGGCGTACACGTCTGTAGATATTTCAAGAAATGTGAACTTGGGTCTTCTTTGGGCTGGCATTTACTTCGGCGGATTTGTCGGCGCGGAAAAATTAAAACAAAAAGGTCAATCCAACCAGGCGGCTACCGATCTCTATCGAAAAGCACTGGGTCTTATCTATACAGTTAATGGAGCTGTCGCAACGAGTGGCCGCCCCGAAATACTAGAATTTTTACCCTATACGATAGGTCCACTTTGGGCATTTACATTGTTACCAGGTGCCGTCAATTTAACCAGATCCACACGTAATGACAGAATAATTCTTGTCGATAATAAAATTGATAATCGAAACCACTTAAACCAGCTGGAAAATTTAGAATCTACCCATATTCACACATTAGATAAGAACGATATGGACAGTAAGATTCCGGAAATAAAAAAACAGAAGCTCATTAAAAAAAGCGTGTTTGAAATAGCTGGTAGTTATCTCTCTGACACAGCTAAAAATAGTTATCAACTTGTGAAAAAAAGCTGCTCTGTACTCCGCAAAATTGCATCGAACAACTAACGGCCCCGCATGCTTTAAAATATTAACGGCGTCTCTTTCGAGACGCCGTCTTAAACTACTAAAAATCAGCGTTAAAATCTTATTTGCAGGTCAGAGTTTCATCGCCATTGGAAGCGACTGCATGTCTTGTTCCTGCTTTGAAGATAAGCCCGACCGGATTTCCACCTGGATAGAATTGCACAGAGGTATAGCGAACTCCTTTTGATAGATAGTCTTGTACGCTCAAACCACCACCTTCGCTGAATGAGCGAAGAACAGAAACGGCATCCAGCGTAGTTTTGATGGGTTCGCGGTGTCCAAAATCCGCAGCTATGTCTTTCGCAGTTATAATGAGTTGTTGCTTGGTTATAGTTGGAAGTGAATTGATTTTTGTATCGCTTGCATGATCAAGCGAAATAAAACGGCCAACTTCTTTTAGATCGTTTATATCATCTGCAAGTCCGCATTCAGAACCGAACTTGGTGCGCTCAGCTGCGAACAAATTGAGCGCAATAACTGTAATAAGAGTGAACAGAGAAACTAATTTCATTTGGAAACCTCCTGATTAATGTTGGCGCTATTTACCATTTCTAGGAAGGAAAAAATAGGTGCCGTTAATTGTTGTTATAGCTGGACAATAAGAAAGTGATGTTAAAATAACAACGGAGTCTCTTTCGAGACGCCGTTGTTGTATTAATCATTTTCAGTGCACGGTAACTCACCGCATTTCGTCACTCGCACAAAAATGGGCACATTCATATAACAAGCGTCGCTTAAAAAACCCAATCATTTCAAGCAATCCTTACTGAACACCCAAGGCATACAGCTTGCAAACTACCCACAACAAGGTAGGGGACAATTGGCTCATCGGCCGTCCCAAAAGAGAATTTGATAAGAGGAGAGACAAGTGAAAATTACGACAAGAAATGGTTCAGACTTTAGACCCACAGGCGGAGATTTTAGCACCACCACATTAATCGAACTTAGCCCAGACCAAGGTTCAAAAAGAATTCCTTCAAACGTACTTTTACTGATTGATTCCAGCTCCTCCATGGGCGGAAACAAATGGTCCACAGTAAAACAAGCTGCTGTAGAACTTATCGAAAGCATGAAAGACGAAGACAGAGTCGGCGTCGTTCTTTTCGGTTCCACTGCAAAAGAAATTTTCCCCCTTGCATCCCTTTCACAAAATCGTGGAACAATGATTGAAGCGATGAAAAAATTAGAAGCTCCATCAGGCGTTACAAATCTTGAAGCTGGTTTGAAAATGGCTTATGGATGCTTTGACGCTCGTTCCAGCAGCGATAAAGTAAAGCGCGTTAACCACATTATTTTACTCACAGACGGTTTCCCTACAGATAAAGAAGGGTACCGCATCGAAGAAACATCCCGTTTTGAAGACATTGTTGGTAAATCTGAACATGTCACTTTAACCGGTGTGGGAATCGGTTCTGCAGATGATTATGACTCTAATTTCATCAGCCGTATTTCTGAATTAGGACGTGGTTCTTTCTACCATGCAAACGATTTGAATAAATTTAAAGAAGGCTTACAAGCGGAAATCCAAAAGTTGGATAGTTCAGTTGTGGGTAACTTGGTTCTTAAATTCCACGACATCGACAGCCGCTTTATGCGCATTGCTAAGATTTCTCCTGAGATCGTAGTCTACGATATCCCTGGTAATACCAAGGTATTTGAGCTGTCGACTGGTTCTATGACCAAAGACATGACTTCTTTTATCGTTCAGACGAATTCTCAGGGTAAGGGAACCGCGGGATCGGAAATTCATTTATTTTCGATTACCGCGGAATTTGATGGCAAATCCAGTGAAACCTATCAGGTCAAAATCAAATGTACTGACAAGGAAAGCGATTTATCTCAAGTGGATCCCGACGTATTTAGAGCCGTACAAGTACTTCAAGTGCATTTGAACGGTGAACAGATTCAGGCAAGTATCGAATCAGGCGATAAAGCTAAAGCGACTCGTTTGATTGAAAATACTACCAAGATTTCTTCTAACCTCGGCCAAGACAAAGTAACTCGCGCTTTGACAAAACTTGCTGTGGATATCAAAGCTGGAAAATCCGTTTCGGATGATTTAGCTACGATAAAAGACGAATCCAAAAAAACCAGACTTTTGATGTCTTAAGAGGAGATGCATTCCCTTGCAAAAAAATTGTCCAAGTTGCGGGAGCAAGGTAATTGCCGGTTCCCTGTTTTGCGACAGCTGCGGGGAAAGTGTAACTCAAGTTCAGGTTGCACGGAAACTGAGGCAGTCTTCTTTCGATACCATCAAGGATGCGTCTCAGGGGCTTCTCTCACCCGGCGAAAGACTCAAAGCAAAACACACCTACATCATCGAAGAAGCAATTGCCCGTAGTGGATTTGGGGCTACTTTCAGAGCTACTAGAATTGACGATGGGAAACCCGTTCTCATCAAACAGATGCTCGATCAAAGTTCTTATGATCAATTCAAAGGGGAACTTCTTAAAAGCTTCAAACGTGAGGCAAAATTCTTAAGAAAAATCAAACACCCTGCTTTTCCACGAGGACATGAATACTTCGAACGCAATAAATCGTTCTACCTCGTAATGGATTTTATTAACGGAAAAGAACTTGCGAAAGCCGTGCAAGAGTACAGAAAAATCCAAACAAATGTAGAAGACGGTCTGATTGTTTACTTAGGCAAAGAAATTGCCGATGCCTTAGATGTTATTCACCAACAAGGCTATATCTACCGCGACTTAAAACCACAGAACGTCATGCTTGATGGTATCAGCTCACGTGTAAAACTGATTGATTTCGGAACTCTTTACCATTTGTCCGACGCTCGGCCTCTGATTTTCGAATCGGAAGGCTATACGCCCCCTGAATTTCTGAAAACTGACCAAAAGTTTCAGCCCTCAGGAGATATCTATTCTCTCGGAGCACTTCTTTATGAAATCGCAATGGGAGTCACTCCCAAATTCGGCGATGCAAACGACCTTAAGTTCAGTAAAATTGACGAACGCATTAGAAATATTATTTTAAAATGCTTACATCCCGATCCATCTCAACGCTACCAAAGAGCCAGAGCAGTAAGAGATGACTTGATGCGACTCAGTAAAAAAGGGATTTGGCCCTTTAGAAATACAAAAGCTATCTCACCTGTAGAATTGTCGGTATTGCCGAAAACACTTTACCCATCGGCCTGCACTTTTTGCGAGTTCTGCGGTTTTTCAGATGCGAATTCTCAAGCAGGCTACTGCAAAAAATGCCGCGTGCCCCTTCGCGTGGGCCGTGTCGTATTAAAAACAGAAAAATCAGAAAAAGAATTCTTCTTATATGCGGATGAAACTATCATTGGCAGCTCCCCTCAAGCGCATTTTAGTCTTACCCAAACAAACAAAAACGGAATTCTTCCTCAACACGTAAGAATCTTTCGTCGCAAAACCGGCTTGTGGCTGGAAGCTGTTGTAAAAGACAAAGACACGACATCAGTAAATCGCAGAAAGGTCTTGGGCCCTATTGAGCTACTTGACGGCGATACAATCGAACTTCCCGATGCTACATTAAAATTCGATATCAAAGATGCTTGCTGATAAGCGTCAACAGATAACAGCTTAAAACCTTGACGGATTTTCAATTCTTTTCCACACTTACACTGTAATTTTCAATTCAACCATAGGAGATACACATCATGTTAAAGAAAGTATCAATGTTTTTACTTTCCGCGTTTGTAGTTTTTTCAGTCGGTTGCGCAAGTGCGCGCTCCCCGCTGTCTGGCGCTTTTTATACTTCCACTCAATCCGGAGTAGCTGCTACACCGCAAGCTGGTCCTAAATGGGGTGAAGCTTGTGCTAGTTCCATTCTCGGAATTGTTGCAACAGGCGATGCAAGCATTGAAGCTGCAAGAAGAAACGGCGGGATCACCTCCATTGCTTCTGTAGACGAAAAAGCTTCTTCCATTCTTGGAATTTACGCTTCCTACTGCACAATCGTAAGAGGCAAATAAGCATCTTTTTGATTTAAGCCCGGAAGTCAACTTCCGGGCTTTTTTTGTACCTTGTGGAATTATCAAAATCACAAAAATTTTTCTTCTTAAGTCTGGCAATCTTACTTCTGATTGCTTCCTCGCTGCATCTGCATGGCTTTTCCACCTCAGAATGGCATTCGTATCTAGACAGGTCAAAACCGACAGAACTTTTGTATGGAAGAGTAAGAGCCATTCGATCAGACGACTGGTTACTTGATATCCCGCTCATGCTGGCGCAGACGGCACACGCACCTCGGTTTCCAAAGATAAATACCAATATTGGATTGGGTGCGAACATGATGGTTCCATTGAATGTTCCGGTATGGAATAGTTCTCTTGTCTTTCGTCCAGGTAACTGGGGGTTTTTAATCGGAAACGACTTCGGCGTGAGTTGGCTTTGGTGGTCAAAATACTTAGGCCTTCTAGCAGGGATATATCTTGTATTATGGATTCTAACAAATAACTCTCTCTATTCTATCCTCGGATCCTTAATCTTTTTATATGCACCACACACCCAATACTGGAGTTTGCATAATTATGAACCTGTCATACATGGTGCATTAGCGTTTTCAGCACTTTTTTTTCTTTTCCGTTCACAGAAAAAAATGACTGTAATAGTAGCGGGGATCTTATTCGGTTGGTGTAGCGTCAGTTATGTCATAGATAATATCTATCCCCCTTTCCAAGTAGTCGCAGGACTTTTTTTCTTAACTCTCTTAATTGCTTTGCTCGTACAGCAAAATAAGAATCCTTTTCAAGGCACCCTTAAGTGGATCCGCGTGTTTTCGTTGATTCTTGGTCTAGCGATCATAGCATTGGGTGGAATTTGTTTCTTCTCCGAAGCGAAAGATGCAATCGAACTCATCATGAATACTTCCTATCCTGGAAGAAGAGTTTCTCTGGGAGGAACATTTCCCTTGCAAATGCTTTTTACCCAAAATGTGATGACAACAGCTGGTATTGTAAAAGACTGGGCACAGCTGGGAAATTACTGTGAGGCATCTAATTTCTTTTTCTTTTTTCCTGCCTTATTTTTATTCTTTATTTTGAATCATAAAAAAAGCAGAGCCCATGAGCGCATCATTCCGTATGCTTGTCTGGGTTATCTTATATTTCAACTGATTTACACCTTTGTAGGTTTTCCCTTGTGGCTCGCTGAAATCACTCTAATGTCAAAAGCTACGGTTAATCGAACGCAAATCGGACTAGGATTAAGCGAACTTTGTCTATTAATTGTCTACCTGAACAATCTTAAAGAATCGGACTTATTTAAAAATAGAAAAGCACTGATTCTCGTTTCACTTCTCTTTATATTCGGAACCACTTTTTTCTTTATTACACGAATCAGAGTCACTCATAGAGTTCTTTTACTTTTGCCTATCATTATTTTTTCAGGCCTTAGCTATCTGCTTTTTACCCCAAAATTCAAAACACACTTTCTTTGCGCACTGCTCTTTCTTTCCGTTGTTTATACTTTCCATTTTAATCCGATAGTGCAAGGTGGAGATGAGTATATGCAAACCAATCCACTTGGAAAAAAGCTATTGGAGATAGACAAAGAGAATCAAAATAATTCGCTATGGGTAATATATGGAAATACTATGGACGCTATGGTGATAAGCAACTATTTCAGAATTATCGGCTTAAAAGCACTTGTCGGTTATTTTCCGCAACCGCAACTAGAGTTTTTGAAGCGTTTTGATCCGGAAAATAAGTTTGTTTCGACCTATAATCAGTGTGCATTTATTCGCTTTACTGATTCTCCTTCCGAAAACGCTACTTTTTCGTTTGAGCCAGGCAACGGAAAAATCAATGTAGCACCCACATCTAAAGTATTTAGTGAACTTGGTGTCACCCATTTTGTCTTTACAGAGGGCGTTCCCACATCAGTATCAGCGAACAATCGCTTTAAACACCTGGCAAGCTTAGACGGTAGAGAAATCTACCAATTGATTTCAAAATAAAAGTTATTTTTTCTTGGATCTTAAATCAAGATATACAGCCAATATAATCACAACACCTTTAAATACTTTTTGATAGTGTTCACTGATTCCGACAAGGCTCATCCCATTATTTAAAATTCCCATTACAAGTACACCAAACACGGTACCTGTGATTGTTCCCACGCCACCCATCAGGCTTGTGCCACCGATGACTACAGCTGCTATCGCGTCGAGTTCTGCAAGTTCGCCTGCAGAAGGAACAGAGCCATTTACTCGAGCTGAATCCATCACACCGGCTAGTCCTGCGAGTACACCCATGATGAAATAAGTCATCCATAGTGTCTTAGCGACAGGAACTCCAGAAAGTTCAGCGGCTTCTCTATTCCCACCGATTGCATAGAGAAAACGGCCAAAACGGGTGTATTTCAAAACAAAGATGCCCACACTGGCAATAAACAATGCGACTAAAACCATATAAGGAATGCCGCGGTATCCGCAGAAAACAAAAATCCCCAGTCCACTGAGCAGTAAAATATATACAGAATTTTTTAAAGCTACTTCTGGACTAACAGTTCCTTTAAAAAGAGAAGTCCCATAAAAACCCAAACTACAAGCGAGAAGTACGCTTAAAAGAACAAAACTAGTTGTCGGAGCTAGATAATCGCTGGATAAAGCACCAAGACTTTCTCCTAATGGTGCAACAGCCTGCGCGCCCGAAATAATCAGCGTGAGTCCACGGCAAATCACCATCATTCCTAAAGTCACAATGAAAGGCGTAATTTTAAGTTTGGAAATGGAAAATCCAGTGAACGCCCCACACAATCCCCCCATTACAATGGCAGAGAAAAAAGAAAGTACGGCACCCATCGGTCCCATTTGAGAAAAATGCATTGTCACTTGAGTGAGCGCACTTACCATTCCTGCAAGCGCAAGAACACTACCTACGGAAAGATCAATTCCGGAAGTAAGAATCACAAGCGTCATTCCCACAGCCAACGTCAAATTAACACAAACCTGACGAGACAAATTACTCAAATTGCGAGATGTTAAAAATGCTTCAGAACTCCAGTAGTGAAATACTAGGGCAACGAGCACAAGTCCTAAGAGCGCGCCAAAGGAACGCTTGTAGTTTTTCCATTGTATCGGTTTGTATTTTTGATCAGCAATCATAAATGTATTAGCAAGTTCCATGGTACTCCCCAGCTGCAAATGACATCACTTTTTCTTGAGTTAAATTGATATTTTTCAATTCGCCCATCGATTTCCCTTCGCGAAGCACCAAGACTCTATCACTAAGAGATAAAATTTCTGGAAGCTCAGAGGAGACCAGAATGACGGACATACCGCTTGCGGCAAGCTTTCGAATAATGTCGTAAATTTCTTCTTTAGCGCCCACATCCACACCGCGTGTAGGTTCATCGAGCAATAAAACTTTTGGCGAACGTGCTACCATTTTCGCGAGCAATACTTTTTGCTGGTTTCCACCACTTAAGGATTTAACCGCAATTTGTGGACTTGCGCACTTCACACGCATCGAATCAATCAACGTTGCGACTTTTTTCTGTTCTGCATCGAGATCGAGTGTATGCGCTTTTCCAAGCAGGTCTTTTAAAATAGTGATCGTAAGATTGAAATCAATGGCGTGATTTAAAAACAGTCCGTCTTTTTTCCGATCTTCTGGAACAAAGGCCACTCCGCTTTGCATGGATTCTTCCACACCACTCCACTGCACTTCTTGCCCCTCTAAAGTAACCGTCCCACCACGCTTGCCAGAAAGAATGCCGAGCATACTGCGCAGTAACTCACTTCTTCCAGAGCCCATCAGACCAGCAATGCCCAGGATTTCGCCCTTGTGGATATTAAAGCTAATTCCTTCGAGAATTTTCTTTCCATGATCATCAAAGTGCACTAGTGCGTCGACACTTAACACAGGAGTGCCGCTGAATTCTTTTTGCACTCTTTCGACTGGCTTCAGTGGACGCCCCACCATGTGACGAATAATTTCTTGCGCATCTGTTTTGGATTTTTCTAGTTCTGCTACAGACTGACCATCTCTTAAAATGATAATTCTATCGGCCAGTTCAAAGACTTCGTCCAATTTGTGCGAAATATAAATGAACGTCATTTTATTTCGCATGCGTTTGATAACTTCAAAAAGATGCCTTACTTCTTCTTGCGACAGTGCAGAAGTTGGTTCATCTAAGATCAAAAGTTTTGCATTATGGTGAAAGGCTTTTGCTATCTCCACAAGCTGGCGCTTCGCTACGCTTAAGTCTTCGACAAGAGCTTCTGCATCCACATCGAAGCCCAAACTTTTAAACAGGTCATGCGCACGTTCAAACAAAGTGTTCCAACGGACGCGCTCTCCCATTTTTTGTGAAGGCTCTCCATTGTACGGAAATGCTTCAGTCAAAAACAGATTTTCGGCTACCGTGAGTTTGGGAAACAAACATAACTCTTGGTGAATAATAGAAATGCCAGACTTACGTCCATTTAATGTGTCATGAAGCTTTAAGGGTTTCCCCTCGAAGCTGACTTCACCCTCGTATGTGCCATAAGGCCATACGCCAGACAAAATCTTCATCAGTGTGGATTTGCCAGCACCGTTTTCTCCGACAAGTGCGATGCATTCGCCTTGTTGGATATTAAAATTCACATCTCTTAGCGCATAGACGCCATCAAAAGCTTTTTTCACATGTGAAATCTGTAATAACGGTGCTGGCATCATCATTTTTCTAATTTCAGGTGTTTGGATTTTTACCGTAGATGGCTTCGTTTGTATGAAAGCCGTTATCGATAAGCTCAGTTTTGATATTATCTTTATTCACTGCGGATACCGGCGTATTTACTACTGGTACTTCTTTCAAACCATTATTTTTTGTAGAGTCAGAAGTAAGCGGCTGTTTCTTTGCAAGTTGCAAAGCTGCCGTTACAGCTGCTTCTGCCAAAGGTTTAATTCCTTTTAGAATGGTCAACGATTGTTTACCCTTCACCAGGTTTTTAACTGCAGTAAGATCCGCATCTGCACCAGCTACAAAAACTTTTCCACTCAGTTTTTGTTCTTCCAGTGCTTGGATTGCGCCTAATGCCATACCGTCATTGTTTGCTAAAATCGCTGCGACATCGTTCTTATAACGAGTAAGAGCATTTTCTACTGTTGCAAGAGCTAATGACGTTGCCCAACCCGGATGGTTTTGCTTTACAACAATTTTTACTCCGGGAGTTTTTTCAAGAACAGAAAGATTACCGCGCGTGATTTCTTCAGCAACTGAATGTCCTGCTTCCCCCATCAACAAAATGTAATTTCCTTTTCCATTTGTTGCTTTTACTGCTGCTTCTGCCTGAAGTACGCCCACTTTAAAACTATCTTGAGTGACGTAAGCATCGATATCTGCATTTTTAATAATGCGATCGTATGCGACGACCGGAACTCCATCTTTTTTTGCCATTTGAACAATTGAACTTGCTGTTTCACCGTTCACAGGTTGAATCACAATCGCGTCTACTTTTTTAGAAAGCAGCGTTTCTACTTTTGCAGTTTGTACATCCACTTTTCCATCGCAAGCAGCAAACTCTACTTCAGCGCCTTGTGCCTTTGCGAAGTCTTCAAAATACTGTCTGTCTTTTGTGTATCTTTCTTCGTTTAAAGTCGCGAGTACGAAGCCAATTCTGACGGGCTTAACAGCACTTTGCGTACTTTGACTGCCACTACGTGTACAGTGAGTCATTACAACTGCACAGAGAACCAGCGTGAAAATTCCAGCTAGATGTTTGATTTTATTCATAATTTTACTACCCCAAACCTAAATAATGGCGTCTCAAACCTGATAATTCGGTTTGACGGATTAAAGGAAAGTTGACTTCAGAAGTCAAGCTCACAAGCCTGGTTGTTTAATACGCCGCAGCAGTCAAAAACATGCTCCCCCAAGAAGCTTCATTTGATGCCAATCATTGGATATACTATTAATATGCAATTCTTTATTAACGCCTTAAATAAGTCCTTTCTTTTAATTACAGCACTTGCTCTTGTAAGCTGCGCCCACACTTCTTCTTCGAACAATTCGGCAGATGCGAAAGAAGCAGAGAAGGCAAAAATTTATTTGCAGTTGGCAGTCGATCAGTACAGCCAACGCCAGTTCAGTAAATCTTTGGAATCTGTATTAAACGCAATTCAACTCGATCCTAAGTTGTCCCCTGCGTTTAACCATTTGGGGCTTGTGTACATGGAAACCAAACGTTTCCCAAAAGCAGAAGAAGCCTTTAAAAAAGCACTGGCTTTAAACCCGAATTACCCGGAAGTGTTAAACAACATAGGTGTTATGTTGAATCGACAAGACAGATTCATGGAAGCTATTTCTTATTTCGAAAAGGCGCTTTCCAGCGAAAGATATGTCACTCCCGAAAATGCCTATACAAATATGGGAACTTCTTATTTCAAGCTGGGCAATACTTTAAGAGCAAAGTCGAACCACCAAAAAGCGTTGGATTTGGCTCCAGACTTCTGTCTTGCTCAAAAGAACTTAGGGGATGTGTACGCTAAAGAGAAAAATTACAGCAAGGCGGCTGAATACTTTGAAAAAAGCACCACGAACTGCCCTCTTTTTGATGAAAGCCAGTACAAACTGGGTTTAGCCTTGATGAAGCTGGGTAAACGCAAGGTGGCAAAAACCCAATTTGAAAATTTAATCGAAAAACACAAGAACGGGCCTTATGTGGACCGTTCGAATGAGGTTTTAAAATATCTCCAATAAATCAGTAGACCGAAGCCTCTTTTCCTTCTAAAAAGTTAATATCTTATGGACAACCTTGGCTCATATTTAAAATCACAGAGAGAGGAACGTGGTATTGCACTCGAAGAAATCGCTTCGATTACAAAAATCCACGTCCGAAGCCTTGAAATGATCGAACACAGCCAATGGAAGTCGCTCCCACCGGAGCCTTTCATCCGTGGCTTTCTTTCCGCGTACTCAAGATACGTTGGCTTAGATCCTAAAGATGTCTTAGAAAAATACCAATTGGAAACGCACCCACTACCCGTTGTGGCTCCAGTCACAGCCGTAGAAACAGTTGTTGTGGTGGCTCCACCCCCTGTTAAAACGGTGCATTCTGAAATTGCACCAAACGAATTGGAAGAAAAAACTTTAGCGTATGAAATTCCAAAGAAAAACCACCAGTGGAAAATTTGGACAGCCGCAACAGTAGCTGCTGCGATTCTTATCGTGGTTCCGATACTTCTCAGAGATAAATCCACAACTGTTACAGCTAGCGCTCCTACAGTAAAAGAAGAATCGAAAGCAAAAACAGAGGAAGATGACACGGCAAAACGCGAATCCGTACAGTCGCTAGTCAGCAAAGCAATTCCCGCTACTCCTGAAGCGGTTGCAGAAAAACCGAAAGAAGTTGCTGCACCCGTTGCAGAAGAAAAACGTAAAGTTGCCGCTGTGACTACAACTGCCCCCGTTGCTGCACCTGCTGTAGATGAAAAACGTACAGTTGCCACTGCAACTGCGCCCGTTGCTGCGACTGCAGTGACAGAAGCAGCTCACTCTACTTCTCCTAGCGCCGCTCCGACAGGCGCGCATGTTTTAGTAGTGAAAGTGAAAGATAAATCCTGGTCAAAACTTGTTGTAGATGGCAAACCGCCCGTTCAAAAAATTCTGAATGCAGACGAAACCTATACTTATGCAGCAGATGAAAAAATAAAACTCGTACTAGGAAATTCTGCAGGCGCTGAAATTCTTCATAACGGTGAAAAAGTAGATGGGTTGAAAATCGACGGCACTATCCGCCAGTTTGTCTTCCCCAATAACTCCAGATTTCCGCAAGATCCTCCCAAGAGAAAAGTAGCAACCCCTGAGAAAGAAGCAGAAAATTCGCCTGTAAATACAGACAGCGGTCTGCCCAAAACAGAAAACTAAACTTAATCTATGCAATCCATTCCCGTCGGACAACTTGCCGTTTGGGTACACCCTGCTGAAAGAGAACCGCTTGGCAGAGTATTATTGATTCACGGGTTATCCGAACATTCCGCTCGTCATCTAAACACGGTAAACGCACTAACAAAAATGGGATACGAAGTAGTGCGTTTTGATTTGCGGGGCGCTGGTTTAAGTGGCGGAGCTAGACAACATATCGAAAAGTTTGACGACTATGTCCAAGATACAACGCAAGTTTATACTTGGATCTGCCGAGAGAAATCTCCCCTTCCCTTTTTTGTTTTAGGCCATAGTTTAGGCGGATTGATTGCGATTCATTTTGCCGCGAACTATAACAAGGCACTTACTGGTCTCATCCTTTCAGCGCCCGCGTACAAAGTGGGAGAAGGTATTTCTCCTCTTAAAATTGCAATGGGCAAGTTTGCCAGCCGCTTTCTTCCCAAACTAAAAATGCCGAAATCTATCGGTGAGCCCGTCTCGCGTGACCCTTTAGTTGTGGAAGCTTACGATAAAGATCCCCTGAACTGCCAATTCAACACAGTCAACCAAGGTGTTGAAATATTAAATGCGATGGATCATTTACTTCTCACCGCAAAAAAGATTACGTGTCCGGTACTGATTATCCACGGAACTGCAGATCGCATCATCTTGCCGGAAGGAAGTTTTGAATTGATAAGAACTTTTTCGTCGAAAGATAAAGTATTGCAGTTTTTACCTTCAGGCTACCACGAACCGCACAATGACCTCTGCAAAGAAGAATATTTTTCTCTTCTAAATTTGTGGCTTTCCAAACATTTAAAGAAAAAACATTAAGATAAAGTTTTTTTCTGCCAATATGAAAGAACATCTCCCAACGTTTTGGGAACTTGATGGCCTTTTTCTGAGATTTCCTTTTGCAAATCATTCCAGTCGCTTTCAATGCGATCCATCTTGCGAAGTAGTTGTTTGGCCTGGTGCTCCAACTTTCTAAGCGATTTGATTTTTTCTCGAAGTTCTGCGTCCATTGAGAATAAAAATGCCACTCTTTTTACTTCCTGTCTAGTAAACGCGCTCCCCTTGACTAGTATCTTAGACCTCATCGTTATGGTATGCATAATTGTGGAAGCAACTTTAGACCATCTTGACCTTAAACAAGTTCTGCAAACGCGTTTTCAGTTTAGTAAATTTCGTGAAGGGCAAGAAGCCATCCTAAAATCCGTGTTTTCGGGAAAAGACACAATGGCCGTGATGCCCACAGGACGCGGAAAGTCGTTGTGTTACCAGTTGCCGGCTGTGCTGCGCCCAGGAATAGTCATTGTCGTATCTCCGTTAATCGCATTGATGGAAGATCAAACGCGGCAACTAAATGCCAAAGGCATCGCCTCAGGCTGTCTGCACTCGGGTCAATCGTTACCCGCGCGAAAAAAAATATTTGAAAGCATGAGAACAGAAAAAAGTTTCATTCTTTATTTATCCCCTGAACGTGTTCAAAAAGAAGGATTTGCCGACTGGGTTAAAAAAGCTCCTGTTTCGCTTTTTGCCATAGACGAAGCACATTGTGTGTCTCAATGGGGACCAGACTTTCGAAAAGAATATTACCAACTGAGTCTGTTAAGAAGTTTAAAACCAGAAGTACCGATTTTAGCGCTCACAGCAACTGCTACTCCCGAAGTTTTAAAAGATATCTCCAAGCAACTCAAACTGAAAGTACCCGATAGACATGTCTATGGCTTTTACAGGTCAAATCTTTATTACCAGGTCGAAAACTGTGCGAACGAAAAAGAAAAAAACAACTGGGTAAAGCAGGCGCTATTGCAGTTTCCCGAAGGAAGAATACTCATCTACTGTGGAACAAGAGCACTATGCGAAGAACTCTCAGCAGATTTGTCTTCTTCCTTTTCCAACGTTGGTTATTACCACGCAGGCATGACGGATGAAGACAGATTGGAAGTTCAAACTAAGTATGAGAGCGAAGAAATTCGCATTCTAGCGGCAACTAATGCATTCGGAATGGGGATGGATTATCCAGATGTGCGTCTTGTGATTCACCACCAGATGCCAGCGAATGTCGAAAGTTACTACCAAGAAATGGGACGAGCTGGTCGGGATGAAAAAGATTCTACCTGTCTTTTACTTTACTCGAAAAAAGACAAAGGTCTGCACGCTTACTTCATTCAAAAGTCAGAAGCAGAAAGTTTTATCATTAACCGCAGGTGGCTTGCGCTCGATACAATTACTCAATATGCAGAAGGCGGAGAATGCCGCCACGCTGGAATTCTTTCGTATTTTAAAGATGCTTTTAGAATAAAAAAATGCGGGCATTGTGATATCTGCTCTCCTCGCTCTGAAAGAAAGATCCCCACACCAGATGTTGAAATCTTTGCATCCTCCACTACTAAATCAAAAACAAAAACCAAATCTTCGGTTAAGACTAAGAAACCACTAGAGGATGGTCCGCTGACGAAAGACGAAGAATTAGTTTACGAAGTGCTACGAGAGTGGAGAAAAGAATATGCGGATGAAAATGACATTCCCGCATTTATCGTATTCAGCAACAAAACTCTAAGAGAACTCGCAAAAAAACGTCCTCAAAGTTTAAGCGAACTTGAAAAAGTTTATGGTTTTGGTCCTCATAAAGTTGAACACATCGGTAAATTGGTTCTAGAGCAACTTGCAAACTGAATAAGCCTCAAACTACTCCGTTACTTCAATAGAATCTTTTAAACGGCTGGATAAAAACAACGGGTCCCGATCTAATTGCTTCACCGGATAATCAGGAAATTGCACAGTGCGGATGGCAGTAGCAAGCGGCCTTGCTTCATACCGGTAAAACCTTTTTAGAAGGCGTAACCGTTCTTGAATTTTATCCGATTCTTTTCTGGCGCCTGGGCGCTCTAGCAATGCCAAGACAATAGCTTCGAGAAGTTCTTTCGATTCGCCTTTTAAAAAAGTGCTGACGAGCGGCTGCCAGTGCGGTTCGATTTGTCTAAATCCAAACAAATAGGAGTAAGGAGACGTTCCTTCAGAGAGTAAATCTTTTTTAGAAAGGGGATGTCCCATATATTCAAAGATTTTCATCAGCGCGAAATATGCGTCCCCTGCGAGCCGTCTTGAGCGATAACATCCGTGAAACTGATATTGCTTAAAATTTTCGGGCATTGTGGTGAGGCAAAAATAAAGTCTCTTTGTTTCTGAACGCATCCCTATCATGGGATACATAAAAGAATAAGCTCCTGCGATATTTTTAGGAGGACGTAAGTTTTGAATCTGCCTTGCTTCTTTTAAGGAGGCTTCGAGATCGGTATCGCAATTTTCCCACTCGATTCGATTGCAATTCTCAACCAAAAATCGCATTTTTTTATGGCGTTTGATTCTTTTTGCATCCCTATATTGGGAAAGTCGTCTTCTTAAATTCTTTGCTTTGCCAACGTACAGCAATTCTCCATCGGGGTTGTAAAAATAATAGACTGCCGGAGAGGTGGGAACTTGAGAGAGAAAATCCTCCCCAAATTGCTTTTCAAACTTGGTCATTTACTTATCTTACATTGATTAGAATCAATGTGCATTGCCATTGGCATTATTCTTCGAGGTGAACCAGAAAAGAAAGCATACAGTCAAAATAATCAACTGTGGCACGACTGTCTGATACGTCGGAAAAATTCCAAGAAGTTCTGAGCGGATATTAAATGGCAGATGCGTCATTGCAATCAAACCAGTTTCCTGGAAGGAATGCACCGCTTTGCCCACCAAAATGAGCGACAATAAAGCCATCACAAAGGACGACACTGCAAATAACTGGCGTATCGGAAGGCGAGCGCTCATTCGCACTGCTATGCTGGAAGATATCAGTACGACGACAAAACTGATTCCCACTCCCCAGAAAAGACTTTGTTCTCCCGTTTCTCCGACTTCTAAAAGCAATGCTCTTAAGAAAAGAACTGTTTCAAAAGCCTCGCGAAAGACTCCCATGAAGGCTACAAGTGCTAACCCCAGAAGCTTTCTGCGAGTGACGGCTGACTGCACGGTTTTATTAATAAACGCACGCCATTTACCCATTTCGGTTTTTCTATGCAACCAGAACCCAAAATACAGAAGAATAAATACGGCAAGGAGAGATACGACTCCTTCTAGTAATTCACGAGTTGCTCCACTCATGTGCATGAGCCAACCAGAAAAGAACCAAGTAACTACACCTAATAGGATTGCCGATATCCAGCCGGCATGTACATATCTTGCAGCACTTTTTACTCCGATAGATCTGATAACCCCCAATAAAGTAATCAGAATCAAAACGGCCTCAAATGCCTCTCTCAAAAAGATTCCACCGGCTAATGTACCAATCATCCATGCATTGCTATTTGTCTGGGACAAGACATCTTTCGCTTCTTGAATTTTTTTCTGGGCTGCTATTAAGCGATCTTCCAAAACCTGATTGGAAGCATTTTCATTAATTGCGTTTCTAAAATCTGCCATCGCTCTTTCGATTTGTGCAGTCAGTACCGAATCAGAATTGCGTAGTCTGGCTTCTACGGGCTCTATCCCTTCCAGATATGCAGCAACAGCTGCTTCTTTCGCTTTTTTCTTATCGTTATTTTTATACTCTGAAAAAGCCAAATTGAGCTGACTCGTTGCTAAATCCAGACTTTGTACTTCCGACGTTTCCGAAACCTGATAAGTGCGAGCGGCTGCGATGTCTTCACTCTTTGCATTCAGCGCGAGATCAGAGTGAGAAGCTACATCTTGTAACGAAAGAGAAGGTTGCGCTTTTACGTTCTGAACAACTCCATATTTGAGTGAAGATACATAAAACGCCAAATTCCATGTATCATCGTCAGAAAAATTATTGAAGGCAGCCATTGCCGTACCCGGTACGCCAAGTCTGATGCTGTTAAAAAACTGAAACGGTGACATTCCTTTCGCGCGATCGGCATGAAAGTTTGCAGGTTTAGGATCGAGACTGTTTCCAGAGGGCCCATCTCCATGGCCAGTCTGCCCGTGGCATTGAGCACAATTTGCGTCGTAATGTTTTTTTCCTTTAGCAAGATTGGGCCAACGTCTGGGGTAAAGTTCAATTGCCTGAGTACTAATAATTTTTTGTTCTATTTCGCGCGCAAGTGTCGCAACTTCTTTAGCCTCTTGTTTTTCAAGAACCTTAATTTTTAACAATTTTATTTTTTCAACAAGTGCCTTGTCTTCTTTAAGACCGGGTAACTCTGTTGCCAAACGGAAGGCTTCGTTTGAAAACTCTATCTGCTCCGCGTATTCGGCTGGCTCAATCACCTTTCCCTTTTGTACGGCACCTGCGTAATCGATGGCTAAATAATCCAGAATATGCACAAGAAAACGCGGGGATTTTTCGTCATTAGCCGCGAAAGAAAATGAGCACACAATTAATAGAAGTAAAAACTTTTTCATTGAAGAAGATCCTCTACGTGCTCCATGCCCTCATCTAAAAGGCGTTCAATATGCTCATCATCCAATGAATAGTAAATGGTTCTATGGTCTCGTCTTACTGTTACAAGCTTTAAGTTCCTCAAAGTGCGCAAGTGGTGGCTCACTGCAGACGGGCTCATCTTTAAAAGCTCTGCGATTTCAGTGACACACAATTCGCCCTTTGAAAGAGCAAAAACTATTTGCACACGAGAAAAATCGCCCAACGTACGAAATGTTTCTGCTAGAAGAAGAAATTTTTTTTCGAAACCTTTTTCGTGAATTCTGGAAGCGAGCTTTGTATATACAGCAGAAGTTCTCATATGAGCACATGTTTAAATGAGAAGATAATGAACGTCAAACCTCTTTAGTTAACGCTTGGCGACATTATGCAACTGCTGCTATTCAGTTATACTAATGGCTATGACACAACTTCTTAAGGGTCTCTCTTTTTTCGATGCCTTCTGCCTTGTCGTCGGTAGCATGATAGGTACCGGCGTGTTTTTAAAAAGCGCCGCGATGGCGCAGGCACTGGGCTCTCCTGGGCTAGTCCTTCTGGCATGGTGTGCCGCCGGGCTTCTCTCACTCTCAGGTGCTTTTACGTATGCAGAAATTGGGAGCCGTTTTCCCAAGGCAGGCGGAGAATATGTTTACTTACGAGAAGCGTACGGAAAATTACCCGCATTTCTTTTTGGATGGACAAGATTTTGGATAGCATCCACTGGTTCAGTGGCTGCTTACGGTGTGGGAGCTGCGACTTTTTTAGGCGCGGTCGTCGATTTGAAATATTTCGGTGGAAAAACATCGGTCGCGCTCTTTTTTATTCTTCTTTATACAACCGCAAATTGTTTTGCTGTTTCATTCGGTGGAAAAGTACAGGCCTTTATGACTTCCATCAAAATGCTGCTCATCTTATCTATCGCAATCGGAGTTGGTTTCGCCGTTGCTCCGGGATCTGGCAATCTTTTTCCCTTAAGCTTTCATTCCACAGCTGTGAATCCTGTCAGTGCTTTTGGTATGGCCATGTTAGCAGCACTGTGGGCATTCGACGGTTGGAATAATTTGCCTATGGCAGCGGGAGAAGTAAAAAATGGTTCTAAAAATGTGCCCTTAGCACTTGCCTCGGGTACTTTCATCGTTCTTCTTCTTTATGGAATGGTAAATCTCGCCTACTTTCATGCCTTGCCGTTTAGCGAAGTGGTCACTTCTAATTCCACACGCTTTCCCGATGCGATTCCTTTGGCCGCTAAAGCCGCGCAAACGTTTTTAGGACCTATTGCCGTCACTTTTTTATCGATAATGTTTGTTTTTTCCGCACTAGGAGCGATGAACGGATCTATTTTAACCGGAGCGCGAGTTCCGTATGCGATGGCAAAAGACGGAATATTCTTTCACCGTTTTTCTCAACTGAACTCAAAAACGCATGTGCCTGTTTTTTCGGTCGTTGTGCAGGGAGTGTGGGCTTGTGTACTTGCGCTTTCTGGTACATTTGATCAACTGACTGATTCGGTAGTTTTTGCCTCGTGGATTTTTTACGGTGCTGTTACTTTTTCTGTCTTTCTTTTAAGGAAACGCAAAGATGTTCCCGCTGCCTCGTTTAAGACTTGGGGCTATCCGGTTTTGCCAATCGTCTTTCTTATTTCAACTGTGTTTTTACTTATCAATACGGTTATCACTAACCCGAAAGAAACATTGGTAGGACTAGTTTTAATTTCTTTAGGTGTGCCAGCGTATTTTTATTTCAAGAACGGTACAGAGACAACTTCAGATCACTCAACAATGTGCTCAATTTCAGACTGCCAGTCGAAACCATGAGCTGAATGATCGGGAACACCGTTTTTCCATCTGACTTTTGCTAGGGGAAGGTGTTTTCTAAAATCGATAATATCTTTTTCAAGTTTTCTAGAAGTAGGTTCGGCAACATACCAGCCGTGGCGAGCGTGGTTTCCAAAAGACTGCTCGTTTTCGGGACCTAATGCTCCAATCACAGTTCTATCCAAGGTATCGGCAAGTAAATCCTGTGTCTCTTTTTTATGGGCGTAAAACAGCAGTAGCCCGCGCATTTTTTCTTCCGGATAATCTTCATAAACATGTGCAGCTCCGCAACTTGCAAAGATCACAGGTGCCTTTTTATACGTAATGTCCTTCAGACATTGGATCACATTATTGAAAATTTTTTCGTCGGTTGGAAATCTTTCCCATTTGCCTTCTGTTAAACGAAAACCCAATATTTTACCGAGACCGCTCGAAATACCATTTGCGTGCCCCCCCAAAACAACAGCGCTACAAGCTCCCTCACCCAATTCGTTTTTAATTTGTTCACATTTTTTCAAAAGCTCTGATCCGTTTCGATCATAGTTTCTGCTCGATTTAGACAACTTTTTTATTCGTGAAGTTTCGACATCATCCTCGTCCCAAACATCTTCCGGATAAAATTTGCAAGCCTTTGGGTGGTTAAAATATTTGGCGTTCAATTCCAGTTCTTCGGGAGTGGAGTCTCCAGAAACTCCCGGTATCGTAGCAGGTGCGGATGGCACAAGAGTTCTGTAAGCTTCATCGGTCTTTTCAATCGACTCGGCACTCACAGTATTCACTGTGATAAAAAAGACAGTGAAAAAAGTAAAAAACAACAAACGTTCCACACTGAATGAATTAGCATGCAAGATGCCAAGACTGTTTTGATAATTGCAGCAGGGAAAACTTTACCGAAGTGCTTTACTAGCTAAAAATTGTCTTTCATCTGACCAAAATACTCACATATCCTTCAGGAATACACTCTGACAAAAACCAAAGGTTTTAGACATTCTTGAGGCTAAATGTTCTATTTCTTTGGTTTGTTTAGTGTAACAAAAGATAGATTCTGCCTTATCTGTATTTCGGTTTGTGTGTTTTGCGAGCTCGAGTACTCTTCTTGCGATAGCTTCGCCGGGTTCAAGCCAGCGCATTTTTCTAGGAGCTATTTTTTCCAGCTCCACTTTTAATACAGGAAAATGGGTACATCCTAAAACAACAGAATCCATTTCAGGAGTAGCTAAAAAAGCACCCAATTCTTTTTGCAAATCCACTAAAGATACTTCTTCTCCCGCCATTTTGGATTCTGCCATTTGCACAAGTTTGGAAGAGCCTAATTTCACTACTTTGCAATGGGAGGCAAACTTTACAATCAGGTCATTTGTATAGGGGCGATTGACAGTACCTTGAGTAGCCAAAAGTCCGATGACCTTTGTGGAAGAAAGTTCTGCTGCCGGTTTAATTGCGGGAACGACGCCAACAATCGGTTTATCGTATCGAGATCTCAGTGCCTCGAGCGCAATTGTACTAGCAGTACTGCATGCGACAACGAGCAAGTCTGGCTGAAAGCGACTCATCACCTTTTCAGCTGTTTTTAAAGTGTACTGAAGTACCTCTTCTTGGGACTTTTCCCCATACGGAAAATGTGCATTATCGCTGCAATAGAAATAAGACTCCTCAGGCAAAACCCGCTTTATTGCCTCGGTGACAGTTAACCCACCAATACCTGAATCAATTATCGCAATTCTCATATACCGTAACTACATGTATTTTATACAATTTATCACATTGCCTGTCGAGGTCGCTTCGCGTTATCAAAAGTTGTCAAAACGCGTTATTTAGCTTGCCGCAATACAGCACAACAACTACAACAAACCTTATAACAATTAAATAATTTTGCGACTTAAAAAGTGGGGAGTTCGCTATGAAGTTAGGTCTAACGTACCTGGTTGCTGCTGTATTATTTGCAAATAACCTGTTTGCTGCGCCTAAAATTACGAATCTGGAAGATGCCAGAAAAGACTTGGTTGTTCCAAAGTACACGGCCGAGCAAAGAGAAACCCTGGCTTCACAAGCAAAGCTTGTATTAAGCGATTTATTTGTACACAGGGATTTAAAAGTTACCCACTTCGGTGCGGCCTCTGATCCGTTACCTCGCTTGGAAGAAATCGTAAAAACTGCAAGTACTGCCAAGGATGAAGAGCTGCACAAAAACCTTTCACAAACATTCAGCAGCTTGCACGACTTGCATACCAATTTTATTTCTCCTCGTCCCTTTTCTTGCGGCATGGTGTTTTTTCCGCTCCGATTTGAATCTGTTCGAGACAACAACGAGGACAAAGTCGTCGTTTCCAGAAAGTTAAAAGTTAAAGCAGATTTGGTGGAAGGAATTGAAGTAAGAGATCAACTTCTTGAGTACAACGGAATCCCCGTAGAAAAAGCGCTCGAGCAATTAAAAGTATTTTCGGGCGGTGCAAACCCCGATGCCATGAGAATGCGTGCCGTTCAACTTTTAAGCTTCAGAAGCCTAATGCTTGCTGATTCCCTACCACAGGAAAACAAACTTAAGTTGAAGTTTAAAAATGCTGAGAAAACCTACGAAAAAGAAATCCCCTGGCAGTCGTTGATTGATTCAGACTGCGTCGAAGGCAACCAAGATCGCCATCGTTCGCGCACCAACAAAAACATCTTGCTCGAAAGCATGAGAATGGGCGCTGATGAATACCAGAAGAAGTATAATAAAATCTTCGGTACCCCAAGTCTTGTAAACGATGAAATGCTGACTGCATTAGACGAAGATTTGTCCGAAATCTTTGACGTAGTTGCACTAAACACTCCTGCGGGCAAAATTGGTTATGTGCGTTTAAAAGAATTCAGCTGGGACAATAAAAGTCTCGACGTAGCCACTGTGATTGACGGTTTTAGAAGAGCCATTGAAGTCACATTGGCAGATACAGTAGGCCTTGTGATTGATGTAAGAAGCAATCCAGGCGGTAATATTGTGTTCGCCGAAAAGCTTGTGCAATTCTTCTCTACTCGCGCTGTAGATCCAAGCACTGTTCGCATGCTTGCAAATCCATTGAATGAGCAAATTTTCATCAAAGCTAACGGCGCCGAAAACAGATGGTCAAAAGCCTTGAACGTTGCCATCAAAGAAAAACAAAGATTCACGCCTCCTATGTCTATCACTCCAGCTAATGAAGCGAATGACTTTGGCCAAATCTGGTACAGACCTACAGTCGTACTAACTGACGCCAGCTGCTACTCTGCATGCGATATTTTCACAGCTGGAATGCAAGACATGGGTGCTGCAACGATTATCGGACTTCACAAAAGTACCGGTGCTGGCGGTGCCAATGTCATGGAACACAAAACATTCCGTTCCATCATGGGGTCCAGCGATGAAAACCCGTTTAAAGAATTGGCCTTTGGCCAGAATATGCGCGTTGCCTGGAGACAGTGTATCCGCTCTGGTAAACACAATGGCGAACTCATTGAAGATACGGGTGTCGTATCCGACGTAGTAGTTCCCCTTAAATTGGGTGACATTGGTTTAGAATCTAAAGAGTTGATGAAGCAAGTGCACAAGGCAGTCGATGAACTGAAACCCAAATACACAAGCGGTTTAGAAGCAAAAGTCGGCGGCATTGTGGTTGTGCAAAACGGATCTTCTGCAAAATGGAAAGAAAAAGTCTACGGCGCAGACAGAATTGATGTTCTTGTAAACAATAAGCTACTTGTTTCTCACAACATCAATAAATCTGAAACTTCCAAAGAAGTGGATCTCGATGCTGGCCCTTTAAAAACTGAATGGTTTGACGAGCCGGTTGTGCTTGCAGGTTTTAGCGGTAACAAACAGGTATTCAGATCGGTTAGAGAACTTAAATGGAGAGGCGAATACCTGCCGGTTCCTGCCGATGGTCTAAAGTTGAATTTTGACGACGGTAAGATGAGTGAACTAAAGACAGTCTTGCTCAAAGGCCCAGAAAATTCGGGTTGGACGATTGTCGATAAGAAATTGAGAATTGGCAAAGGCCCTGAGTACCAGGCCCGCACTTACGCCCGCGCATTTCTACCGCTGCTTTTAAAAGGCAAAGGCGGAATGTTGAAACTCGACGTATCAGTGAAGGCAGAAGATCTGCAAGACAGTTTCAGATTGTACGTTGTAAATCCAGACACTGGTGCACGTCACAATATCTTTGCAGGTTCTGAGTTGCCAGCACTTGAAGGTGCGAGAGTGAAACTTCCCGATGATTGGGAAAAAGCGGATCTCGTATTTGAATTTGAAAGTGATGAGAACTGGAATCTCGAAGGTCCGATTCTCGACAACTTAGAAATTACTCAATAAAAAAATGAATAAAGCCATTTTTGTATTGCTGAGCACATGGGTATTTTCCATTTATGGGCAAACGGTTGTGCAAACAACCGTACCTTGCCAAAACTGCGTGAAAGAATCCTGCCGCTGGGAAATCCGTGCAAGAGCAACAGAAACCACACAAGGCAAAAAAATTATCGTTGATTGGGATAAGAGTCTAGTCTCAAGACATGTGGAAAAACCACTCGCCCTTCCCTTACACTGCAATGTGGATAGAAGTTTTAATGCAGAAAAAGGCGGCTATGTGCGTGTGTGGTTTCAGGGGGAAACTACTCCATGCGACGCAATGGCAGTAGCAAATCCTGCCGAATGCGGAGTCGAATTTAAATTCGGACCACAGGGGCCTGCAGAAGTATTTCCATCAGGGTTCGAAGTTCTCGCACCCAAAGGTAAGACGCTTGAAAAAGTAGAGCACAAAAGTACGCTCTTTCTTTATTGTGGAGATTTTTCGTCTCACCAAACCACACAAAGTTATACTTGGGATA
Organism: uncultured Pseudobdellovibrionaceae bacterium; assembly: GCA_964396165.1. Lineage (GTDB taxonomy): Bacteria > Bdellovibrionota > FAC87 > UBA2466 > UBA2466 > CALCZU01. Next base: position 1,002 of record CAYNEF010000029.1, on the reverse strand, counting down.
CCGTGATCGGATTCGACGCAAAACTCCCGTTAGATGGTTTGTACAATACAAACGCATCTCCAGAACCTTTTAAGAATTAATTATTAATTTTAGATTATTTGGTGGAGGCGAGGGGCATCGAACCCCTAACCCCCAGCTTGCAAAGCTGGGTGCTTTAATCATGCTCTTTTCGGCACAATCTCTGCAAAAATAAATACTAAAGTTAGTGTAAGTCAGCGCCGTGGGGGGGGATTTTATTACGGGGATTATTTCCTCCCCCACTTATTACCTGTCTGTATTTTATCTGTCATTTGTTCAATTCCTTTTTCTTTGGTGTTGCGATGGAATTGATCCGAGTTACGGTCACAAACTGGGATAAACACAATCCAAGAAAAGACATAAAACATCCGAACTGGTTTGCGTTGTCGAATCGTTTTTTAGAAGATCCGGAATATATCGATTTCAGTCCAATTGAATTAAAAGCAGTTATCTACGTTTGGTGTCAGGCATCTCAAAAGAACTCGCCTGAAGTCATGTTGAACCCTAAGCACGCGAGTCGGATCTGCGATATAGATCCGCGTACACTGAACTCAACGCTTTCGAAACTGTCAGAACTAGGACACGTACGCCTAGAACTAAAGCCGTGTACGCAATCTGTACGTGAAAGTACACGCACGTTACGCGACAGAACACTACAGAACACTACAGAACAGAACACTACACTACAGGACAAGACAGAAATTCGTGACGCGAGCGTCACTCTTATCACTGAAGAAAAGGCTACGCCTGAATTTGTAATTAGTAAGTTCAATCATTGGGAACAAATGCACGAGGTCTACAAAGATCCTGGGTATCTAAGCTCCGAGGTTAGGAAAATGTCTGTCTGGCTATGTACGAATAAGCGCAAAGTTCCTAAGAGCGAATCTGGCTGGGCAAAATTCATCACGGGTTGGCTTGAGAGGGGCTGGGAACGATATAGAAAAAGCATCGCTAGCAATCCCACACAACAAGAAGACTTTTTAG
>CAYNEF010000028.1:0-46672 GCA_964396165.1 uncultured Pseudobdellovibrionaceae bacterium | reverse complement strand
AAAAAACTGGTTTTCTCCATAGGGGATAACTGGATAGATCACTGTGTTTTTATCACGAGAAATATAAAGGGGAACATTATTTGCGAAAAAAGGGATAAGAAAAGAAATGGCTACTAAGAAGAATATGTTTTTAAACATACTGTGGTGCCCTTTGTATTTCAGAGAATTTTTTTGAGAGAATGTCAGTTAAAAAGTTCAATGAAAGTTCGATGATACCTGCTGTAACAAAAAGTCCGACTAATACGGGTGTGTCTCTTGTTGTAAAACTCAAGTAACTTAAATACCCAAAGCCGTGTATTTGAAAAGTTACTTCTATTGCAATGCTTAATACGAGTAAGTTTCTTATCATCAGTGGCAGTGATGTGAAAAGCAGTTGAAATAGATTGGGGACAATGTGCTTAAAAAAAATCGCCACTTGAGAAAATCCTCTAGCTTTTAAAATTGTCAGATATTCTCGTTTTCCTTCATTTTCGACCCACGCATCCAGTTGGAGAAAAAAAGAGGGCAACAGAAATGCAAGATAGCTCAAGGTAGGAATCCACAGATGCGGCAAACTGGTTAAGGGGTGCGCGAGAGAAAAAGGAGTTTCTTCCATTTTAAACGCCCAGCGGGGTAGTGAGGAGTTTGCCCAAAAAAGCAAAAAGAGGGCAACCATAAACGCAGGAGTTTTATAGAGGAAAAGACAAAATGTTTTGATACAGGAGTATGTAGCGCTCGCTCTGTTTCTGCTTACGATGTAGGCAATTCCAAATCCTAAAGTCAGAGTCAGAAAAAAACTCAGTCCCCAGTATAGCAAGGAAATACTTAAATGGTTAAAAAGCACTTCTTTTACCTCTTTACGGTAGGTGAGGCTTTCGCCAAAATTTCCGCGCCCATATTGAAGTAAATTTTGTTTTAGACTTAATAGAAAATCGCTTTTTTCGTTCACGGAAGAACTGTGTTTTATGCCAGATTCAAAGTTTCGCACGAGCTCGAAATCTTTTCTTGTCCCCGGGCCCTTTTCAAGCACATAGAGCGTAAGAGTAAATGCCAGTAAGAGAGAGCTAAAAGAAGTGAGGAGCCTTTTAAAAGGGTAGTACATTAACGTGTGAGCCTTTTTTCATTCCAATGATGAAAGGCATTTCTCCAAGTGGCGTAGGGGGGGATGGCGTTTGCAGTTGTTTCAAATCTATTTGTGTAGGCAAGGCGCAAATAAACTTGCTCCCAACCAAAAGCAAGAGGATGAAGTTTTGAGACTGCTTCATCCAATTCTTGACAGAGTTGCAGTCTCTTTTTCACATTAAATTCACTGTCGATTTTTTTAAATAATTGATCGACGCTTTTGTCTGAAAGCCCAGAGTAATTTAGTCCGCCGTTTGTCTCCCACTGACTTTTATATTCTGAAAGTAGAACTGGTCTGTCCATCGAGTATTCGGATGCTTCAAAGTCATGGGTTCTCACTCGGTTTAATGCCACTACCCAATCCAAGGGTTGCAATGTCATGCGAATTCCCACTTTATTTAGTTCTTCTTGGAAAAGTGTCAGGTGTCTTAAACTTGCTGCTTGTCTGACTATCAATTTAAACTGAAAGGGCTTGCCCATATTATATAAATACCCGTCTTTATTTTTTACCCATCCTTCTTCTGACAGCAACCTAGCTGCTAGCTCAGGATCAAAAGTTTGGGGAGCATTCTTTAGGCTATGGCATTCCGACTGAGGATGGAAAATGCCGCTTGCGGGTTTGTAACTATCGTAAAAAAAGTTAGTGATGAATTTTTGTACGGGAAAAAGGTGGGAGAGGGCACGTCTTGTTTTTACACTTTGAAATAATGCAAGTCTCGTATTCCATACAATACCCGTTACCTGATAGTTTAATTTAGACTCCGTCTGGGATTTTATGATTTGCTTGTTATCAAACGCTGGCCCTTTTAGATCCGTATTCCAGGATTTTGAAGAGAGAATAGGCAAGTAATCAATCGCCCCATTTTTTAGCATCTCTATTTGTGTGTTGTAGTCAGGAATGATTTTGATGCTTACCTTTTCAAAGAGAAATTTCGGAGAGTTTAAAAATTCTTTGTCCCCCCAATAATTTTTATTTCTGATAAGTGTAATTTTATTGCCTGGTTCAACGGATTCCACTGAGTAAGGCCCGCTCCCAGAAAGTTCGCGAGCGTAGTTTTTCTTGGCTTCAATCTCATCAATTGTTTTTGCTGACAAGATAGGCATCCACACAAAGCGTTGCAAATGATCGACTGATGCGGCGTTAAAAGTAAATGTAATGGTATGCGGATCAGGTGTCGCTACACTTTTAACGCTGCCAAGTTGAGACTCAAAATCGGGTGAGGGAATTTTTTTATTTTTAAATGCGTTAAAGGTGTTTAATACGTCGTCTGCACGAACTTCTTCCCCGTTACTAAATTTTGCTTTTGGATTTAATTTAAATTGAATCGTGTTTTTATGGACCGTCCAACTTTGGGCAAGCCTGGCAGTCAGTTGATTCGTCTGTAGATCAAGTGTGACAAGAGGTTCTACAACCAACTGGGTCACCAAATCAGAAACATGATCATTTGCAATGGGGAAAAAAAGAGATTCAGGTTGTGTTGCGGCTCCTATTCTGATTTCACTTGTGGCAAAGAGAGTGCTTTGAAAAAGTGTGAAAAGAATGAATATGGTCTGCGTCATACGGATAAGTATATTCCGTTCATTGTATGTAATTACTCAAGACTGAATAGTTTGTTGCACAAAGGTTAACAGGTCGCGCGCTTCAAGTTAAAGCAAAAATAGCGCTTAATCAGTTTACTAGTAAAACTTGCCTATAATATCAATATACTTCATAATTTTCGGATAATGCATAAGTCCCAAAGAACGCGCGAACTGGGTTTAACTTTGATAGAACTGATGATGGTAGTGCTGCTACTTGCCATCCTTGCCGCTATCGCGATTCCCAATTTTATCGATTTTAGAAAAGATGCAAAAAATGGAGCGACTTATTCCGCGCTAGGTGTAATCCGTTCTTCTCTTGCGATTGCGGTGGCCAATATTGAATTAAAAGAAGATCCCGAGTCTACGGTTATAAAATTTCCGACTCTTGTAGAAATGCAATCAAACACCTTTTCAGATAGCCATCCCATGCTGAAGGGCACTCCTATCTTAGATCCTAAAGCGGGTGTTCCTAAAAATCCGTGGACATTGCCTACACTACCGGCAGAGGAACAGAATAAAATCTTTGATTGTGGCAGCACGAAGACATCCATTTCCTCGCAATTGAATCAGGACCAGCGCGGGTGGTGCTACAGTGAATCCACCGGAGAAGTTTGGGCTAATTCAAATCAAAATGGCGCTGAACCAGGCCGAACAGAAAACTTCTACTAACTACTTCAAAACAACTTGTCCCAAATCTTGCAATTTCTTTCCCCTATCATGGAGGAAAATATGGCAATTCACAGTGTGTATGATTCACCGTATGTATTGATAAATAAAGAGTTAATCCGCGAGGCAATCGAAAATCAGGACTTAAAATGTTATTGGGTCGCTGAGATGGCAGGAATACATAAAACTACTCTGAGAAGATGGCTTTCTGGACATATCACCCGGGTCAGGGAAGTCCATGCTCAAAATATAGCGCGTGTTTTAACGTTACCGCTTGAACAAATAACTTCCCCTATTAAAAATTAATTATTTCAATGTTTTAGCAGTGTTTTTTAAGTCTCTTTATTGAGATTTGCAGTCCTTAAATCTTTGAGGTTATATAGGGCATGCTTAAAAAAATATCCTATCTACTTGGTATTAGTTTTCTTCTTAGCACACAGCTTCTAGCTCAAGGCCCACAGTTTAATTGGTCGCTTTTTCAAAGTGATTTGAAAGAAGAAATGCGCCGATTCGACGGAAACTGGTCTGCCGAAAATCACTGGAGAAAATTTGGTTGCAACGGTGCTTACCACGTCAATGTAGACGGGGGCACGACGTTAAATGACATCAAATTTGAAGTGCAAGAAAACGGCTCTGCTAAAATCACTGCCTTTCTTACTGATGGAGTTGCAAACGTAAGAGGCGATTACCGCGGTGCTTCGACTTTTTGTCAGGCGGTCGCTGTGGGTTTTGTGGTGCGTGCTTACGATATAGTCTTTGAGTCGGATATTTATCAGGCGGGCACGGAAGAAAAACCAGAAATCAAAGTCGTTGTAAGAAAGACACGCTTTGGACGTATTGTACTCGGTAAACACGTTCCTGACTGGGTGAATCAACTCGTGACTACCTGGGTAAATAGAGGTCTTTCGGCCATTTGGGAAAGTAGCATCGGGACTAAATTAAATAATTTGATATCAAAAAATCTGAATCGCTACCTTACCGTAAATTAATCAGTTAAAATAACTGAATGACCAGTAACAATTCGATGTTCTCCTTCTTTCGCGTTGCGAGTGTACGCATTAAGTTGAAACTGCTTTCTTACCTTTCCCTTGCCCTGTTAGCAGTGGCGTCAGCGTTGACGGCGACCGTATTTATTTTAGGCGCCAAATATATTAAAGAATATGCCTTAAAGCGCGAACTCTCTGCCAAGAAGACAGTAGAGCGTATCGGGATTGTCAGAGCAGAGCAGGAATACTCGCTCACGTACGAAGTAAAAGACATGTCTATTGGGTTTATCAACCGCACTGGCTCGAGAACCGCATACGCGCAGTTTACTCTTCTCTTTGATTGCGAAACGGAATTATGCGTTAAAAATCTGACTTTAAACCGGGCAAAGTTGCTGGATGCGATTTATCAAGTGAGCGGAAACTATTATATTGAAGACTTCACAGCTCCTCTTGTGGATGAAGGGATGAAGCGGTTTAAACTAGCAATTCTTGATTTTTTAAAGAAAAACATCCCGGGCGAACCGCCCAGAAAAGTCGTATTTCGCGATTGGTTTTTAAATTAGTTTGTGTTCTTCCAACGCCCGTCGAGTTTGTCATCCCACTGAAAGGGCGACTTAAAGAATTCTTCGGCGATTGCTTCACGGTACAATCCGAAATCTTTTACTACCGGCAATCCTTTAAACTCAGTGTAGCTGTCCCCGCCGCTTGCGATAAAATCAAGAGTCGCGACCGAGAACGTATTTGTTCCGTCCTGAGTTTCGTTATTTAGGTCGAGTTCTTCGCCCGTTGCATCCCAAACAATTTTAGTAATAGTTGCTTCTGGATCCATCCCATTTTTCACTTGGGGGCCATCGCAATTTCTTTTGTATTGGATGTGTAAACCGCTTTGCATGACAGAGCCAAATGCGCCACAAGATTGAGCCGAGCGCAAAAGTAGGGATTTTAAAGCACTCTTGCTCATCGGATACACGGTGACAGCATGGTTTCCAAACGGCAGCACTCTAAAAAGATCTTCATAGGTGACTGTGCCTTTTTGAATGTCACTGCGAAGCCCGCCGCTATTTAGCATCGCGATATCAGCTCCTGAGAGAACTTTTAAAGAATCGCTTAAACGATTCGCCAGTGCGCTTTCCGAAATGCGATCACGGGTAAGAACATTCAGGGCTTCGCCCATTTTTCTTCCTGCAAGAGGTTCCAGTACTTTTCTGGCAAGTCTAATTTGGTTTTTTACTTTTTCGTCTGATATGACCTGTACGCCTTCAAAGGAAAGAGACTTGTCTGTATTTTGAGAACAAAACGTTTTTGCTTTAAAATCACATTTGGATTCGAAAAGTAATACGCCGCCTGCTTTAAATGTATTATTGCGAATAACTGCTTTTGCTTTTTCATCCCAGACTAGATCAATGCGTCCAAACGCTTGCCCGTTGGCAGAGGATTGAATTACAGGAACCTGATTCACGCTTAAATCATTTACGAAATGCGTATGGCCGGCAACAACGGCATCGACAAGAATTTCCTTTTCAGTCAGACGTTTAATGAGATCTGAAACAGTGGTTTCTTTGGTGGTGTCCCCTGAGTGAATAAGCAGGACAAAAATATCAGCTTTCCCTTTTAAGGAGTTGCGCACTTCTAAGTAGGTGTCATATTCACTTCTAAAACAAAGATCCGACACATTTTCTACTGTAGTTAAAAAGGGAGTGCGCTCATTATCTATTCCGATAATAGCTACTCTAACTCCTGCTACTGTTTTAATTAAATAAGGTTTTAAAAAACTCGGGTGAGAAGCATTTGCCCAGTTGATAGCTTTGCTATCGAGATTTGTGGGTTTGCAAGAAGTGCTTTCGACAGAAACGGGATTACCATTCTCGTCTTTTAAAGAAGACTTTAAGTAAGTGTTGGCTGAAAGAAGCGGAAACGTTGCTTTCTTTACAATTTTTTCTAAAGCTCCTCGGGGATTTTTGTCCGGGTTTTTTTCAGAAATTTTATCTTCTAGCCAGCCCTGTGGGCCGAAGTCGTAGTCGTGGTTACCTGGGATTATCGCATCGTATCCCACTTGATTCAGTAAACTAAAAACAAGTTCGCCTTCTGAATAATTGCTAAGAAGTGTGCCTTGAAACTGATCTCCAGCGTCTATGAGAAGTACGCCGCCATCCTTTTTGTACTTTTCGCTAACGCCTTTTCGGATGGAGTTTACAACGCCTGAGAAAAAGGCGAAGTCTCCTAGACGGCCGAGCTTGGGATGGTTTTCTCCCTCGACAGAACCGTGGATGTCGTTTGTTCCGAGAATAGTAATGTGTTTCAATTCGGAAGCGAATGTTAGATTGGAAAGTACAAGAATAGTAAAGATTAGATTAAGCATTGCCAGGGTTTAGCATTTTCAGAGACTTAAGGGAATAGGGTCTATTTTTCGTAAACAGTTTCCAGATGTTCGCTTGTGTCTACGGGACACGGCATCCACACGCTACGCTCGCTAAAACGCCTTAAAAGACACCACCCCTTATTGCCAAGCGCCTGTTTTCTTAAGTCAAACGCTTTTTCCCAGAAGAGAAGATAGGCAAAGCCTTCTTTAGCTGGGGGGATTTCGGCACCATTTGTCACATAGAGCACATTTACATGCCCCCACCAGGTGTAGCGGCTACTATTGATAAAGTCTGTGTAATAAGGGGTTCCGTCTATCCATAATGTTTGGACATTTTTTTTCTTATGGAGAGAAAAAATGAATTCTTCTCCTTGTGTGGGAGGCATGCCGTGTGTTCGTACCGGAATGTATTGAATGATAAATATGGCAAGGATGCAGACTCCACAGAGCACGCGCATTGAATTTTCGACACTGAATTTAAAATAGGGCGCGACAAGTAGAGCTAAGCCAAAAGCGAAGAAGGGGATGATGGGTATGAAATAATGTGCGCCACTGCATCTATTAGGTGCATAGAGTAAAATAAAGCCGCCTGCAATCAGTGTGATCAGTTGTAAAGCGGATGTTTTGGCAATCTTTGGCAGAGCAAGAAGTGCTAGCAGAGAATAATAACTTGTATCTTCAAAGAGTGGTTTCCAAAAATGGAGTGAGAAGAAATTGTCGACGCTTGCGATTTTAGCAAAACGGTTTGTCACCTGATGCGACCAGTAAACTTGAAAGAACTCCGGGGTGGAACTCGCCTTTAGTGCAATCACGTAAAGGCTTAAAGGAAGTGCAACTCCTAAGAATAATCCACAAAGAGCCTGTTGTATTTCTTTGAACGTAAAGGGTTTTAAAAAACGGCGAATCGTTAAAAAAAGAATGACAGGAGCGTATCCAAGAATTGTAAGTCCTTTCATTAGAAGAACAAACGCAAAGAAGAGGCCTGAAAAGAAGTACGTTTTAAATTTGTTTTTTTCTATCGCATTTTCTAAAAGAATGACGGCGCTAAAGCCAAAGAAATGCACGCCGGGATCTAAATATACGGCTGAAAAGCTATTGGAAAACCTTCCCCAGATCCAAAGAAAAAACAGAGTGAGAAAGGCCGTTTTTTCGTTTGTCTTCTTTCTGATATAAAAAAACAAGAGTGAGAGGAATCCGAAATAGAAAATATGTCCAGGAATGCGGGCCGCAAAGTCTTTTGCGCCGAATAATTTGAAGGAAATTGCCAAAAGCCAGATTCCCAAATGAGGATGATCGGCAAAATAGGGTTTGTAGTCGGGAACCGATGATTCAAGCCAGAACCAATCCTGGCTTTCTATAATGTTACGCGCAATCGTTGAGTAGATCGGGCCATCTGAGGACAGGCCCAGTTCAAAATTGCGGGCGCCGACAGCGACCATCGTAAGACAAAATACCCAGAGAAAAACATAGCTTGCACGCATGAAGACGTATTTTTACTTGGGAAGTAAAGCTCTGACAATGACTGTATTTAAATTATTTAGTAACCGCAGCTGGAGCAGTTATTGTAGATGGGCTCATACGACATGTAGTTGTAATTAGCCCAGAAGTAACTGGAATCACAGCTCGGATCGAAATAGGTGTTTTGGTTCATCCAGTAGTAATAGCTCTGATCGATTTGTTGGTATGCAGGCATATACTGTTGCGGTAAGTGCTGCGGACAGTAGTCATACCAGAAGCGCGTAAAATCATATCGGTCATATCCGCGTTGTTGCGCGTAACCTTGCCAACCATTCCACACGTTCACCCATACGTTCACAGTGACAGGTTGAGACTGAAAATAGTTATAAACGGGCAACCACGGATAAAATTGCGGCGGCATCTGTGGCGGCATTTGCGGCACAAAGTACGGCGGTGGATACTGTGGCTGTTGTTGTGGGTAAGGGTAATACGTTGGTTGATACCCGCCACCATTGTATGGAGGAGGGGCTTGGTTTACCGGAGGATAATTATAACCGGGTCCTTGGTTGGGATAATTTCCCACAGGACGTACGGCTTCATTCTTTCCACAAGAAGCAAAAACCAAGAGCGATAATGTTAATATCCATTTCATCATATACGTTCACCTACCGACTCACACGTCGGGTTCACTATTACATATGCAACCCTGTGCCAAAACCTGCAGGCACTGTGCACTTTTTGTGTACAGAAATCGTGGTGTAAGCACTTTTATCACTGTGCCATTCTGCGCTCGTAGCCAGGCTCGAGGCGAATCTCTGGTTGTTTAATGCGGATGTAATCTCCGCTCGGATAGATTTTTAGCGCCAAATGGGAGGAACAGAGTAGTGGGTATGGAGAAAGCTTACTTCATAAGCATGCAGTGCAAAAGATTCGAAAGTGAAACCTGCTACTTCTTTTCCGCCATAGGTGCGATCTCCTAATAAAGGACACTGTAATTCGGCAAATTGTGCGCGGATTTGATGCGTGCGGCCTGTCAGAAGTTGGATGCTCGATTGAAAATAGTTTTTACCTTGGTAAGAGAGTGGAGTGCACGTTTTCACTATCAGTTTAGCTTCTTTAAATCCTTTTTTCGCTTCCTGAATCACTTGTTTGGGAATTTTAGTCGTATCTGAAATGTAATGCGTATGCATTCCAGTCGGGACTTTTTTCTCTGTGAGAGCGAGGTATTTTTTTGTGATTTTATTATCCAGTAAAAGTTTATTGTATTCAGATTGAAATTCTTTTGTTTTGGCAAAAAACAGTAATCCTGTCGTCCCTCTGTCTAGTCGTTGTGTAATGTGAAGGGGAATTTTTAAGTATTTTGAAAAGGCGTTTAACACGTTGTCATGCAAGTTATCCACGGTAGGCGGAACGGGAATTTTGGCGGGTTTATTTAAAACCACATACTCGTCTGTTTCGTGAACGAGTACTTTAGACCAATCCACTTCTTCTACAGGGTATCTCTTTGGGTACAGATGCACGCGCAAGAGATCTCCCTTTTTTAAAAGTAGATCCTGCTCGGCTCTTTTATTATTAATGTGGATAGCCCCTAAAGAGAGAAGCTCCATGATTCTAGCGTGTAAAAGGGGAGTTTCGGATTTTAAAAAATCAGTAAGAAGTGTAGGGTGCTTTACTTCGAGATAAGTAATGTGATCGTTTTTGGGCACCCATTCATTCATGATGCTTGATGTCTTACCTTGAGCGACGCAAAACAGCAATCGTCAGTGTTTTGACGTCGACTTTCTCACTCTGACGGTGTTGCACAGTGGCGTGAGCGTGGGGGGTGTCGATTTATTGGCACACCTCATGCAAATTCATCCCCAAGATATACCAAACATTTTAAATCCCAAGGGGGAATCATATGGCAGACGCCGCAGCCGCCAAAAAACCAACGGAAGAAAAACCTGTAGAACCTGTGGAAGTAAAAGCTGCTGAAAAAGCAGAACCAAAGCCAAAGAAGGATTTTATCCCTCTTTTTACATTCACACTCGTAACCATGAATGTCGTCATGCTTGGCGTGATGGGATTTTTCTTAAACAAGATGTGGGTACGTGTTCAAGATTTGACAGTGAGAGCACAAAACCCCATTCCTGCAGAACACCATGAAGAGGCAGGAGCAGAAGCAGGGGGCCATGAAGGTGGTGGTCACGAAGGCGGACATGACTCTGGCAAGGAATTGACAGCAAACGTACAAGGAACACTTTTCCCCATGGAAAGTTTTCTCGTTAACATTACAAGTGATCAAGGTCCAAAGTATTTACAAGCGCAGATGGAATTGGAACTTTCCGATCCTTCATTAGAAGATGAAGTGACACGTAAGAAAGCTGCTATCCGTGACGCTATCATCGTGCTGTTAAGCAGCAGATCGTATCGTGAACTCAGAGAAGCGAATGGAATGAAAGTATTGAGAGTGGATATTTTAAAATCCATTAACAATCTGCTTTCCACAGGCAAAATCAGAGAAATTTTCTTCACTCAGTTTCATTTTAACTAGAGGCATAAAATGGCAGAAGTCTTATCACAATCAGAAATTGACGCTTTACTTAGCGCAGTGAGCACGGGTGGTGTAGAAACTGCTCCCCCAGGAGCTGATTCTTCTTCCTCTGGCGGCGGTAGTTCTCGTAGTAGCAGTAGTGGTTCTTCTGATCGCAGTGATTATGTAGCGTACGACTTAACCTCTCAGGAAAAAATCACGAAGGGAAGATTCGTAGCTCTTCAAGGGATCCACGAACGTTTTGCCAGAAATTTCCGCGTCACTTTGTCTAATGACTTAAAAAAATCTGTTACAGTCAATAGCACCAACATCGACTACATGCGCTTTGGAGATTATCTCTCCAATATTCTTCTCCCCGCCTCTATCAATATCTTCGTCATGACCGAACTTAAGGGGTACATGCTCATGGTCATGAGCTCGAAGCTCGCCTATGCCTTTGTCGATGCTTATTATGGTGGAACAGAAAGACCATTCTCCAAGATTGGTGGAAGAGAAGAATTCACCAATATCGAAACCAACATCATTCAAAAAGTAGCAAAGCTCACGGAAAAAGATCTTAAAACGGCCTGGAAGTTAAATTACCCGATGGAACTTGAGTACTTAAGACAAGAATCTAATCCTAATTTCGTAGGGGTGATTCACGGTTCCGAACTTGTTGCTGTTGTGAACTGTGAAGTGGAATTTGAAAATCTCTCAGGAAGTTTCGTGTTGATTATTCAGCTAAGAGCTTTGGAAAATATCCAAAGAGAACTCTCTGTAAATGTGACCGGTGAATTGTCTGCAGATGAAGAACAGTGGAAAGATCACTGGTTAAGAGAACTTTCGACGATGGAATTTGAAGTGAAAGCGGAACTTGGCCACATGGAAAAGAAGCTGTCTGAAGTCCAAACGTGGAAAAAAGGCGACGTTCTTTTATTGGAACAAGACGCTGTTGCTCCACTGGATGTTTATGTAGAAGGCGTTAGAAAAGTCCGCGGCACGATGGGAAATTATAGAGGAAGCAGAGCAGTAAAACTTTCGCAAGAATGGGAACTTCCTCCGGGAACGAAAAAAAAAGCATAGGAAAGGGAATATAAAATGGATCCAGTAAAAAACGATAAAAATGCACCTGAAACAACGACAGAAGAACCTCAATTGAAGTTGGTGAATAATGTTCCGGTAGAGGATTCACTTAATGTCATTTTAGATATTCCCTTGCGCGTGGGTGTGGAACTAGGAAGAACAAAGATTCTCGTGCAGGATCTTTTGAAACTCCATAAAGGTTCTGTCATCGAATTGTCAAAGCTTGCAGGAGATCCTCTTGAAGTTTTGGTAAACGACAAAGTAGTCGCTAAAGGCGAAGTCATTGTCGTAAATGAAAAGTTCGGTATCCGATTAACTGACGTCGTAAGTCATCAACAACGCATTCGTAACTTGGGAGAGTAACCTGTGAAAGTTTTCCTACTACTATTCAGCCTTACCTGCTTTGCAAAAAGCACACTGACTCAAGTAACCGTAAATGGGGAAAAAGAAGCGGTGTTGCAGTTTAGCGGAACCTCAAGCGAACCTGCATGGAAAATGCGTTCGAATGTGCTGGAGCTGACCTTTAACGACACTACGCTCGATTCTCAGACGGAAGGAAAACTGGATCTTTCTTCTCCGCATCCCTTGATTAAACGCATCAGTGCTTTTCAGGCGGAAAAAGATGTAGTCCGCGTAAATGTCGTCATGAATGGCAGTATGGAAGGCATGGAAGAGAGAGTAAAACTTGAAAAAGGGGCTAACGGCATTCAAATAAAATGTGCCTACCCCAAAGGCGATACAAGCTTTCTCGATTCTTTAAAAGAAGAAGAAATTCCTCTTACCCAAGTAGCAAAAGCTCAGGATAAAAAATCGGATAAGGGTATGGGAGTCACTATTGCTGTCACTGTACTTTCGATCATCTTTTTTGCTTTTGCTGCTTTTTATGCGATGAAATTCTTAAAAACCAAAGGTGGATTTCGTGGCACAAGAAAGTTTTTAATTGAGCAATTGGGATATTGTCCACTAGGACCGAAAATGGGCGTCAGTCTTATTAAAATCGGTGAAGAATTTGTTCTTTTGGGAGTTACCCCCGGCAATATCAGCATGCTCTCTTCACTTCCTAAACTGCGTGATCAGTATTTAGAAGAAAATAAGTTTGAAAGAAATGTTTTTAAAGAAGCCGTGGAAGAAGAATACAACAGGATGAAAGCCTAACTATGCAAGTACTAATCAAGCTTTTGCCATTTTTATTAAATGTAGCGGAAGCTGCAAATTCGACAGCTGCGGGAGCTCTGCCTCCACTCAGTTTGCAGATGGGCACTGCCTCTTCGCCCGAGCAAACAGCAGTCGTTCTAAAAGTCATTGCCCTAATGACTATCCTTTCTCTTGCTCCTTCGCTTCTTATCATGACGACTTCCTTTGTCAGGATAGTGATCGTCCTTTCTTTCTTAAGACAAGCTATTGGAACTCAAGTATTGCCTCCGAACCAATTAATCATTGGTCTTTCGATGTTTCTTACCGTATTTGTGATGGCTCCTTCCTGGAAAGTGCTTCACGAAGAAGCCCTCACGCCTTACTTAGATAGTAAGATTAGCCAAGAGCAAGCGATAGGGATTGTTGATAGTACGGTACGTAAATTCATGTTCAAGCAAACGCGTGATAAGGACCTCGGCCTATTTGTAAAGCTTTCTGGAATGCAAAAAGCTAAAACACGTGCCGATGTTCCTACTTATTTGCTTATTCCCGCATTCATGATTTCAGAACTTAAAACGGCCTTTCTCATAGGCTTTATGATCTATATCCCGTTTCTCGTTCTCGATATGGTTGTCGCAAGTGTTCTGATGGCCATGGGGATGATGATGGTTCCTCCTGTGGTGATCTCACTTCCGTTTAAACTTATCCTTTTTGTATTAGTAGACGGCTGGCAGTTAATCATTGGATCTCTTGTAAAAAGCTTCGGGTGAAAATTTATGCAAAGTGATCAAGTACTAGAAATTATCAGGCAAGCGGTAAGAGTAGCAGTGCTCTTGTCTGCTCCTATATTGGCCTTCGGACTTGTGGTCGGTGTATTGACCAACGTGTTTCAGGCCGTAACCCAAATCAGTGAAACTACATTAGCCGTAGTACCTAAGTTTGCGGCAATGCTTATCGCGCTTCTTATCTTTTCACCTTGGATGCTCGATATGATCATGGATTTCACAACCCAATTATTTGAAAGCATACCTTCTATTGTCAGATGAATGCACTTTATCCTCATGATCTGGAATCTTATTTAAATATTCTCCTCGTCTTTTTTCGTTTTATGGCCTTTCTGGTTTTACTCCCCGGTCTTTCTCATAAAGCTATCCCGATGTCTTTTAAGATTCTTTTTTCTTTGACACTTTCTTTGGCAATTTATCCAGTTGTAAAACCTAATTTGATAATGCTTGACGGTTCCTTTTCCGGATTTGTGATTGGGGCAATCCGCGAGACGACCATCGGATTACTGATGGGATTTGTCAGTTACCTGACTTTTGAATCTATCCAGTTAGCGGCACAAATGCTCGGCTTTCAAATGGGGCTTGGCACTGCTGCGTTACTGGATCCGACTAATCAAGCAAACGTGTCGTTGATTGTTCCACTACATACCTGGATGGCATTATCCATGTTTTTTATCGGTAACTTTCACCATGAAGCGCTTTATTCTTTTGTGTCCAGTTTTTATGTAACACGTAAAGGCGAATTGAATTTTATGGGCAATAAGGAATTGCTCTCTCAGGTAGTGGGCATCTCGACGAAATTGTTTACGCTAGCTGTAAGAATCTCCGCTCCTTTAACGGCGGTAATTCTTCTAACGAACTTAATGATTGGCGTTCTTGCTAGACTCATTCCGCAAATGAATGTGATTCTTTTTAGTTTTCCCATCACAATCATGCTGAGTCTTGCAGGTATTTATATTTTTGCTCCCGACACTTTGGAGTTTTTTACTCATATTTTAGAGGAAATGGGCACGGACATCATGTCTACCGTGCGTGTACTGTAATCATTTATGGCAGGCTCAGAATCAGATCAAGACGAGAAGACCGAGAACGCGACGTTATACCGTCGTGAAGAGTTCAGGCGTCAGGGTAGTGTTGCCTTAAGCCGCGAACTTGTATCTATCGCTCTGTTTGCAGGAGTGGGGTTAAGTCTGTACGTGGGATACGGATCTGTCACTCAAGAGTGGATGCGTTTTTCTAGTTCCTTTTTTCAATTTAGCAGCAAGCTTGAGTTGAGTAAGCTCCAGTTTTTGGAATTAAACCAATCGATGATTGGAACATTGGTCAAAATGGTAGCTCCCATTGTTCTAGCTGCCTTTTTTATGGGGCTAGTAGCTACGATTTCTCAAGTGGGTTTTCTGATTTCCTGGGAGCCATTGACGCCTAATCTGGATCGCATCAATCCAGTAAATGGGTTTAGTAGAATCTTTTCTGCAAATAGTAGTATTGAAGCTTTTAAAGCATTGATTAAAATTTTCGTTGCGGGCTGGATTTTATGGATATTTTTAAGAGCCCGCGTATTTGAGTTTTCTGAATTGTACAACAAGAGTGTCCCGGAAATTACTTTGATTGTCGGGCACTGGATGGGAAAGCTCCTCACGTTTTTTATCGTGTACTTCGGTGGTGTGGCTGCTTTGGATTACATGTTCCAACGCTTTCAACTTGAAAAAAAGATGAAGATGACAAAGCACGAAGTCCGCGAAGAATTTAAAATGCGTGAAGGGGATCCTTTGATTAAGTCGAGAATCAAGGGGATTCAGCGCCGCATTGCAAGCCAGCGCATGATGGATGAAGTGCCAAAAGCAGCCGTGATTGTCACTAACCCGACCCATCTTGCAGTGGCTATTCAATATGAACCGGGTGATATGCATGCACCCAAGGTTGTGGCTAAAGGGGCCGGTTTTATCGCTGATAAAATCAAGGAAATCGCCCGTCAAAACGGGATACCGATTGTGGAAAATAAGCCCCTTGCACGAACGATCTATAAGTCTTTAAAGATCGGACATTTTATTCCCCGTGATCTTTATAAAGCTGTCTCTGAAGTACTTGCATACGTTTACCGGTTAAAAGGAATTACAAACCGCGTTCAAAGAAACGCTTAGAGGTAATTGAACTATGAATAATCGATTCAGTCTTGCAAAGCTGATGCAACATACCGATTTAGTCGTAGCCCTGGGGGTACTCGGTATCTTGGTGGTGATGATTCTTCCTGTTCCTTCTTTTATCATGGACCTTTTGATTGTTTCGAACCTCGCAGTAAGCGTTGCGATTTTGCTTGTGGCAGTATATTCCGGCAAACCTCTGGATTTCTCCGTGTTTCCGACGGTACTTCTGTTCTCCACTCTATTTCGACTTTCTTTAAACGTAGCTAGCACCCGACTTGTGCTTTTAAAAGGGCATGAAGGATCTAGCGCTGCAGGACATGTGATTGAAACATTCGGAAATCTTGTCGTTGGGGGAAGTTACGTAGTCGGGGTCGTCGTATTCGTAATCTTAATCGTGATTAACTTTGTCGTTATCACCAAAGGTTCGGGCCGTGTCGCAGAAGTCGCTGCCCGTTTTATTTTAGATTCCATGCCTGGTAAGCAAATGAGTATTGATGCTGACTTAAATGCCGGCATTATCAATGAGACACAAGCTAAAGAACGCCGTAGAAAAATTGAACGCGAAGCAGATTTCTACGGGGCAATGGATGGTGCGAGCAAATTCGTAAGAGGGGACGCGATAGCAGGGATTTTAATTACCCTTATCAATATTATCGGCGGACTGGCGATTGGGATTTTCCAAAAAGGTCTGGAACTGGAAAAAGCCGCCCAACTTTATACCTTGATGACAATTGGTGATGGTCTTGTCGCTCAGATTCCTTCTCTCATTGTATCCACAGCAGCTGGTATCATCGTGACTCGTGCAGCTTCCGGGGATGATCTATCCAAGGAAGTCACAAAACAGATTTTCTTACAACCGCGCGCTATGGGCGTGACTGCAGGTATTTTGATGCTACTGGGATTAATGCCCGGTCTTCCTGCAACACCGTTTCTCTTTTTGGCTTCTGTTCTCGGGTTGGTCGCTTGGAGTGTTAAACAGCACAATGAAAAGAAAGAAGTCCAAGCAAAACAAGATGAGAAAAAACAGTCAGAAATACAAAGCTCTGAAACGAGCGTTCCTCCTACTGTCGATATCTTGGAACTGCAAGTGGGCTATGGTCTTGTCAATCTCGTCGAAGGAGGAGAAGGCAAGAGTGAACTCGTAGATAGAATCTTTGGACTACGTCGTGAGTTCGCAAGTGAACTTGGCATTGTCGTTCCCAAAGTGCATGTAAAAGACAATCTTGAAATTGAACCCAGTGAGTACTCAATTCACATTAAAGGCATTGCGGTCGGCGGTGGCAAGTTAATGACTGGCTATGTGCTCGCAATGGATCCAGGAAATGTCGAACGTCCTATCAGTGGCATTGAAACAAAAGAGCCTGTGTTTGGACTAAGCGCCATCTGGATACCAGAAAAACAAAAAGAGCAGGCTGAAATCGCAGGCTATACGGTTGTGGATAGCGCTACAATCATCACTACACATTTTTCTGAAATCATCAGAAAACATGCAAGTGAACTGATAGGCCGTCAGGAACTACAGGGACTCATCGAGAACATTGAAAAGACTCACCCGAAAGTAGTACAGGAATTAATACCCAATGTACTTCCATTGGGAACTGTTCTTAAAGTGTTCCAGAATCTCTTAAGAGAACAAGTACCTGTACGTGATATCTTAAGTATTTTGGAAACACTGGCTAACCAAGGGCCTACTTTAAAAGATGCAGACTTGCTGACAGAACATGTCAGAACTGCACTGGCGCGCACGATCACAAGCCGTCTATCGGGTGCCAAAGGGGAACTGGAAGTGATCACGATGCAAGGAAAGACAGAAGAAGTCTTGATTCGTGGTTACCAGAAAACGGAAAGCGGCCCGATGCTTAATCTCGAGCCCGGTTTCTTTGAAAAACTGGTGAACAAGCTCAATGACACTATCGGAAAAACTGTGTTTGATTCCGGTAAGCCTGTTTTGATTTGCCATCCAGTGATCAGAAGCCAGCTGAAAAAGGCAATTGAGCGTTTCATTCCGAATTTGAATATCGTTTCGGCAAATGAAATTGCCTCCAATGCCAGAGTCCGATCTTTAGCAACAGTAGAAATTTAGTTGATTTAAACATAAGGAGATCTTTTTATGTTTGTGAAGAAATTTGAAGCGCCTACGCTTGAAGATGCCATTCATCTGATTAAAAATGAGTTTGGCCCGAATGCACTCATTCTTTCCACTAACCAAAAACAGACCAAGTGGTATGAAAAGCCACGCGTGGAAGTTACGGCTGCTATGGAAAAGCCGGAAGAAAAAAAGGAAGAGAAAAAAACGTTACCTCGCGATGAACGTATTTTGATCGACGAGAGAAAGCTTGTCGAAATTTTCCCTCACAGAAAAGACATGCTCTTTGACGGTTATACCTCTGAAGCCAAACCCGCCCGTTCCATGCGTTACGTCGATATCCAAAGCGAGGAAAAACCGGCAAGCAGATCCACGACTCCTGCCTACAGAAAAGTAGCGCGCGAAAAAAATGAAAATACAGTGAATGAGACGGAATACGTAGAGCATTTTATCCGTCTTGGATTTTTACCAGATACCGCAAAGGAATTTTCCCGCCGCTTGTCTTACGATCACGCCAAAGCGGACTTAAAGAAAGAAGAATTTTTTAACCGCATTAAGGCTAAATTACTTCAGCCTCAGCTGAAGGTTATGACAAAAAATGAACTGGCCGAAAAAAAGAACCTGATTTTTTTAGGACTGCCGGGAGTGGGGAAAACTACCTTGCTTGTGAAAATGGGTATCTGGATGAAGAAAGAAAAAAATCTTTTTCCAAAAGGATTTTGTTTTGTTTCTCAAGACGCAAGAAGACTGGCAGCGCGTCAGGAGCTTTTAGGTTATTCAAAACTTTTAAAATCTCAATGCCATTTGAAATTTCCAGAGCGCGCAGAAGACGGTAAATTTCAATTGATTGATGCTCCAGCACTTTCCATGAACAACGACGAAAACAAGCAACTGGAAAGACTCTGTGATGGTCGTTTTTCAGTTCTTCTTTTAGACGGAACCCAGCGCGTGCACGAAATGTTAAAAGTGCTTGATAGAAGCCAGCGCTTTTTGCCGCGTGCGATTGCATTTACCCGTCTGGATTACGTTACCGAAACTGGAGCTTTGTTTGAAGTGTTAAAGACGACAAATCTTCCTCTTTTCGGATCCTGCAATTCGTCTTCTTTTAAGAAAACATTGCAGACATATACGGCGGAAACATTATCGAATTATTTAGTTTCAGGTAGAGGAGCAGCACATGAATAAGGTGGTTTCATTTTCCAGCGGCAAAGGCGGAGTGGGCAAAACAAGTTTAGTGGCAAATATGGGAAGGCTTCTTGCTAAAAGTGGCCAAAGAGTGCTTCTGGTCGACGGTGATTGGACATTAGGAAAATTAAGAATCACGCTGGGCGTAAAGGCGCAGTGGACTATCGATCAGGTATTAAGTGGAGAGATAGAACTTGAGAATGCGATTACGCCGGTGAGTGAAAATCTTTTTCTTTTGGCTTCTCCCAACGGCGCTACAGATTTTAACGAGCTTACAGAAGTGCAGAGAACACAGTTATTTTTCGAAATGGAAGGTCTCGAAGACAAGTTTGATTGGATCTTACTTGATCATTCTTCAGGAATTGGCCAAGACGTTTTACATTTTGCTGCGGCGGCCCATGAGCACTTAATTCTTACGACAAGTGAGCCCACAAGTTACACCGATGCCTATGCTATAATGAAAGTACTTTCCAAACGCTTTTCCATAACCGAGTTCAAGCTGGTAGTCACGATGAGTCATAATCTTGTGGAGAGCTGGGGAATCATCGACAGGTTTGCAGATGTGGCGAGATCGAAACTGGGTGTGAAGATCAAAGTAGTAGATGTACTCGATTTCGATAAAAGAGTTTCAGAGTGTTTAAGGCAAGGGGATTTATTTGTGAATAAGTACCCTGAAAGTGTTCTTGCTCAAAAACTTGAAAAAGCCATTTACACGCTTTGCAAAGGCACTCAGAAACAAAATGGACTCAGGTTTTTTTACGGTAAAACTTCTAACCTATTGGGATAAAGCATGAGAGCGACTCAAAAAAAATACAAGGAATCGGGAAAGAAAATCGACAAGCGTACCAAAGAGAAGCTAATTCTCGAGTACGCACCTCTCATCAAGTTTATCGCGCAGAAAATAGCGGTGAGACTTCCTTCCAACATCGAATTTGACGATCTCGTCTCCAGTGGAGTGATAGGACTGATGGATGCAATCGACAAATACGATCCCTCTCGCGACAACAAATTTAAAACGTATGCGGAATTTCGTATCCGCGGCGCTATCTTAGATGAATTAAGAGCCCAAGACTGGGTACCTCGTTCTGTCCGTGAAAAAGCAAAACAACTGGAAAGAACCCATGTGCGTTTGGAGCAAAATTTGGGCCGTATCCCCACCGAAGAGGAGTTGATTTCGGAATTGAATATCACCAAGGAAGAATATTATGACTTGTTGAATCAAGTGAAATCCGTTTCTATCCTGAGTCTAGATGAAGCCGGTAGTTTCAATAGCACAGATAGAAAGAGTATTCTTTCGCTCTTAGAAAGTTGCAAGATCCCAAGCCCCTTGCAGCAGCTTAATTTGAAAGCTGTAAAAGAAGTGGTCACCAAAGCAATTGAAAGCTTGCCAGAAAAGCAGCGGTTGGTGTTAAGCTTGTATTATTACGAGGACTTAAACCTGAAAGAAATCGGGGAAGTACTCGAAGTAACTGAAAGCCGCGTGTCTCAATTACACACCCAGGCAGTATTTTGGTTGCGGAGAAAGTTAAAAATTCATTTCGAGGATGTGGAGGACAATTGAGAGAAGAGCTATCGGAATTTTTGAATTACATCTCTTCCGAAAAGGGTCTGTCTCTGAATACGCGCTCTGCTTACCAAAAAGATCTCGAACAGTTTGAAACTTTTTGCTCCGTTAATAAACTTTCCTTCAATGATGTTACATTGAATGACTTAAGAGATTTTTTAGCTCTTCTTCGAAACCGTGAAGTCAGCCAGCGCTCCATCTCTAGAAAAGTATCCTCTTTCAAACAGTTTTATATTTTTCTTTTAAAAGAAAATCGGGTCGAGAAAAACCCGACAGAGCTTTTGCATGTGGTAGTAAAAACGAGCAAGCTACCAAAGCATCTTTCCCAGATTGAAATGGCAAAGCTGATTGGGAGTGCCAAAGGCGATACGGATTTAAGCATACGGGATCGCGCTATTCTCGAGTTTTGGTATGCGACAGGTTGCCGAGTTTCCGAACTGGTAAATCTGCAGATTGAGCAAATTGATTTTGAATCCAAAGTGGTAAAAGTAAAAGGGAAGGGAAACCGTGAACGCATCATTCCCTTAAACGAACAGACTTTAGAGTGGTGTAGTAAGTATAAGATTGTACGACATGAGTGGATTCGTCTCATGGGATTAAAAGATTTAAATTCTTTTTTTCTGACTCCTCAAGGCGATGCGGTAGGCCGCCAAAATTTTTGGCGCATGCTAAAGCAATACGCAAAACTCTCTGGCATTCCGAAAAAGATATGGCCGCATATGCTCAGACACTCATTCGCTACCCATGTCTTAAGAAATGGTGCTGATTTAAGAGCCGTGCAGGAGTTTTTGGGGCATAAATCGATTTCAACGACCGAAATTTACACGCATCTGGACGTGGAAAACTTAAAACAGATGCAACTCAAGTTTCACCCTAGAAGTTGAAAACTTAAAAAATCTTTATCGTAAAATTAAATAGGAGCCTACGCATGCGTAAATTCGTCTATCTATTATTAAGTGTTCTTGTCGCAGGATGTTTCTTTGATAATAAGACGGAAGTGGATCCGAATAAAAAATTACAACGCACCGAAGTTGTAGGCGGGGAAATTTACTTAAAAGATATTCACGGAGTGGAACATGGCGCGGGCACGGAAGCCTTGTTTAAAATGTACTCTATCGAAGACGACAAAAAAGAGAGCTCAACGCGATTATACCGAGGCATGACTCGCGAAGTGGTCGCTCAATCTTCCAATTGTACTGTTCAACACAACCCCATAGACGCCGCAAAAAGCACTCTTAAAGCCAAGGAAATTATCAGTGTAGGAAAATTATCTTTTACTATTTCCAATTCCCAGCAGCTGATTGACCTCACAGAAAGCGATAAACATTTGTATAGTACAACTTTGAAAGAGGGAATGCCGGGTGGAAGCTACAAGTATATTGCTGCAGGAAAAGGATCTGCTCCTAAATTCGGCGTACTTTTGTCTATGCCGGAAGATTTGACTAAAGTCATTGTGAATGGTGCTGATTTTTCTACTGATCCTGCGACCATCAAAAAGTCTGAAAACGTGAAGGCAAGCTGGAATTCTACACTTTACGATAATGAAAATGACATCATTATGATTAAAATCCTCACGCAAACTAAATCGGAATTTGTAGATTTGATTTGCGCAGTCAGAGAACAAACCTTGAGAAAAGAAAATGGAATGACTAGCTGGGAAATTGATAAGGAAGAATTCAAGGATCTCGCTTTGACCACTGACTTGGCAAAACCGGCTTTAATCGGCGTCTTTCGCTACCACCATCTTACTCAAGAAGATCGCGAGCCTTTGCTCGATCTGATTGGCATGCGCATGTATAACAGCGCTGCCGTAATCCTCGAATAATCAGCCTTCAGCGCTTTCGTCGCCGGCTTTAGCTCCTTTTGCGGGGCCTGTGGGTAGTTCATTTTTGATGGTTGCTTTCTTTTCCAAGTCATTCAACCAGTCAGTAATGAGCTCGTTCTGAAGACCCGACACGAGCGTCTTATCTGTTTCAGAGAGTTTCTTTTCTAAATCTGCCAATTTTGGAACATCAAACTTGCCGAGCTTAATGTAGTAATACCCGTCTTGTACGAAGAAGAGTTTTTTCGCGACAGGTTTTTCTTTCGTAAGTTCCATCGCTGCATCGAGAATCGCATCGTTTTGGCCGAGAGAAGGAATATAGCCTTGGCTGAGATCAAACGGACCTGTTTTTTTAATCTCTACTTTGTACTTTTTAAGCTCGCTATCTAATGACTTTCCGTCTTTTACGAGGGCTTCCCAAGAAGCTCTTGTTTTATCAGCCCAGTCTTTCGCGGCTTTTTCGCTCACTAAAGTTTCTGCCACTTTGTTTTTCACCTGATCATAAGTTTGGGCTTTAGGTGCTTTGCTTTCTACAAGCTGCAGCAAATAATAGCCGAACGAAGTGCTCACTATGGGGCTTACTTGCTTTGGCTGCATTTTAGAGAGTGCGAGTTCCAGTTCTTTTTCTAAAACTCCTTCTTTTACCCAACCACGGTTACCGCCTTTTTTTGCAAATTCGTCGTCTGATTTTTCTTTGGCTGTTTTTTCAAAGTTATCGGCTGTCAGCTGCTTTGCTATGTCTTCGATTTTCTTTTTGGCATCTGCTTTTTGCTTATCATTAGCCTGAAAAGGAATCGCAGCACGGATTTGGCGGAAATTTCTTTCGCCTTTCTCGGTATATTCATCTTTGTGCGATTCATAGTATTGTTTGGCTTCGTTTTCAGAAGTTTTTAAGAATTGCTCAGTTTCTTTTGCGCTGACGGCATTTTTGGGAGCGAGTTTATTGAATTCGATTTTTGCGTAGTCCAAATCCAGTTTGGATTCTTTCATCAAATACCCTTGTTTTAACGCGGTGGGTGTTAGACGAACCCGATCCGAAACAAAGTTGTACCATTTAGAGGTAAGAAGACGTTCGCGTTGGCTTTTTTCTTCCGCGCCACGATTCGGAAGTTTGGAATAGGTCTCTGCGTCAAATTTTCCGTTTTTCTGGTAGTAAGGAATACTTTTAATGTGATCTGCTAGTTCATTATTGGTCACGAAGACCTTGAGTTTCTTTGCTTGCTGGTTCAAGAGTTTCATTTTGACTAGCTGTTGCAAAGTTCCTTGCATTGCCTGCGGAGACTGCAACATTTTTTCATCAAATTGCCCGCCGAACATTGCCTGGTAACGCTGTAGCGTCATCTGCAATTCCTGACCAAACTCTTGGGAGCTGATGGGCTCACCATTCACATAGGCGACCACGCCACCTTGATGCCCTCCATCTGCTTTAGTGACTTTATCGACGCCATAAAGTGCCATCACAGCCACGATGGCGAGAATGATAAACATGGAGATCAGGTTTTCTTTTCTTTTGCGAATTGTGTCTAGCATGCGAATTCCTCTATTTATTCACTGACTAATGTAGGTAAAGTATGCTACAAGATCTATAAAAGATACAAATAAAATCAACAACAGTGCCTCAGCAACGCAAATATGCTTTCTTAGCAGTGATTAGTCTTTTCACTTGTACGTTTTCCTTTTATATTTTTTTACACCGTGAAGGAAAGACTCGATTTTTAGATGACATGTTGATCGGTGCCTCGGGAACTTTTCAAGAAGGCGTATTTTCTTTCGGTAAGGGTGTGCGTTCCCTCTTTGAAAATTACGTCAATCTCGTTCATGCGAAGAAAAACAATGAAGAACTGCAAAAGGAAGTGGATTCGCTGAAATCCAATCTGACGCACTATACGGAAATGGAAATTGAAAACAAGCGCCTGAGAGAATCTCTCGATCTTAAATCGCGCGTAACACATAAATTGTTAAGTGCGCAGGTTGTGGCACATGATGTTTCCAGTGACTACTATTCCTTACGCATTGATCGGGGAATAAAAGATGGCGTAAAAGAAGGCATGGGAGTAGTCAGTCCGAGAGGAGTCGTAGGACGCATTTTTAAAACGACAGATCACTATTCGGATGTTCTTACTCTCATTGATCCGACAAGTAATCTGGATGTCGTGATCCAAAGAAGCCGTGTACGAGGAATCTTAAGTGGGCAAAATAAGCAACTTCTCTGCCGATTAAAGTATATTGACCGTTTGGAAGATGTCTTAGTCAACGACATCATTGTTTCCACAGATTTTGGTACCTATTTTCCCAAGGGCCTACTAGTGGGCTATGTCACGCAGGCAAATTATAACGCCAACGGAATTCAACAGACCGTTGTCGTAAAACCCGCGGTGGATATTTATCGTCTAGAAGAGGTGTTTGTTGTATTCCCTACAGACAGATCGACAGAAAAGATTATTAACTAGTTTAAACCCGGGAATTTTTCTGGGCCTGGTTTTTTTCTTTATCTTGTTTAGAACAACATCTGAACCTCTGTTCCCAGATGCGCTTCGCAGATGGGACTTGCTCCTTCCTGTGTCTGTGTATTTAGGTCAAAGAAGAGGGCTAATCGAAGGATTTATTCTTATTTTTCTTTCTTCCCACCTTTATTCTTTGTGTAGCTCGGCACCAGCGGGCCTTTTTGTGATTTTGTACGGGTTTATTTTTCTTGTGGCGAAAGGCCTGTTGAAGTTTATCTATGCAAATAACTGGTCCAGCGTGTTTGGGCTGATTTTGTCTTTGTCTTTTTTTTCGCGCCTTCTTTTGCCAGTGATCGCCGAAGCCTTTTCACATAGTTGGCCAGTTTTTACTTTGAATAATCTGATGATTTTTAATGTTTTTAGCAATGCCATTTTGGGGGTATTCATTTACTTTATCTTGTCGTTTGTCGATAGGTTGACTCACAAAGCATCACCTGCCGAAATTCAGTTATCTGAGGGGAATTTATGATCGGCCGCGAGGACGAGGTTAGGGGGTACCGAGATCGAGTATGGGTATTTCGACTCGTCGTCATACTTGCCTGGAGTGTTTTGATTTCTCGTCTGGTGTACTTGCAAGTAATTCGAGGCGAAGACTTAAGAAAGTTCTCGGAAGCAAACAGGTTAAAAACGGAAAAACTTTTTCCGCCTCGTGGCGTGATCTTCGATCGTTATGGAAAAGTGCTTGTCGAAAACAGGGCCTCGTTCGACGTGGTACTAGTTCCGCAGTATTTCAAATTCAAACCTGAAAAAAGAGAGGAAGTTGTCATCCGTCTTGCAAAAGCGCTGCAGATGAAAAAAGAAGCGCTCGAAGACAGGCTTTCTAAAATTGGTAAAGTCCCCAGCTACTCGACTATCTTACTCAAGGCAGACGTTTCAAAAGAAGTGATTGCTGCTATTGAAACTGCGGCAGAGGTCTTTCCTGGTGTGGATATCGAAGCAAATGTCCAGCGCCGTTACCCCTTTAAAGACGTGGCGGCACAACTTTTGGGCTATATCCGTGAAGTGGGAGAGGCTGAATTAAAAAAAGACGATAAGAAAATTTTAGAAAAGGGCGATTACATCGGGAAATTCGGTCTTGAAAAATATTTTGATGCGGAACTAAGAGGGGTAAACGGAAAAGGGTATGTGGAAGTGGATGCCGCAGGTAGAAGACGCAAAGTGGAAGGGACGGAAAAAGTCCTTGGGTTTGTCGCTCAAACAGATCCGGAAAGCGGAAATAATCTCTACCTTACTATCGATGCAGACTTGCAAAATGTGGCGGCCGAAGGGTTAAGAAGCCGAGGATTTCAAGGATCCGTTGTGGCAATTGATCCACGCAGTGGGGAAATTCTGGCTTTAGTGAACGAACCCTCTTTTGAACCTGAAAAATTATCCGGCAGGGAAGTCGAATCCAAAGCATGGGCCGAGCTGATTCAAAATAAAGATAGACCTTTAAGAAATCGAGCCCTTCAGGATTTTTATCCTCCTGGTTCCACTTTCAAATTATTCATGGCGATTGCAGGACTAGCAGAGAAAAAAGTCAAAAGAAGTAGTGCCATTAATTGTGCAGGCAGTATGCAGTTTGGAAATCGTCGCTTTAGTTGTTGGAAGCGCCACGGGTACGTGGATTTTGTCCGTTCGATTCGCGAATCCTGCGACGTTTTTTATTACAAGCTGGGGGATGAACTTGGGATAGATGCGATTGCAAAGTATGCGCGTCTTTTTGGCCTCGGACAACCAACCGACATCAAAGCGGGACTTCCGTGGGATAACAAAACATTTCAGGAACAAAAGGGGTTGATTCCCGATACAGAATGGAAAAAAGCTAAATATAACGACATTTGGCATCCAGGCGAAACAATCAGCGTCTCGATTGGTCAAGGGTATGTTTCAGTGACTCCTATGCAAATGGCAAACGCCTATGCGGCAATCGGAAATGGAGGTTTTTTATACCGACCGTTTCTTGTAAGAAAACTTGAAAAACGTACAGGCGATATGAAAGAAATTGTCTTTCATCCAGAGCTCAAACGCAAAATCGATTTGCCCCAAGAAGTTTTCGATGCGGTGAAAGAGGGGTTATTTGAAGTGGTGAATACTCCGACGGGTACTGCTTATGTCATGGGCAGAAGTAAAAAAGTCGAAATTTCTGGCAAGACAGGTACAGCGCAAGTTCGAGGGTTTGCCGACATTATGAGCAAAAAATGTGAAAACATGGATAGAAAAGACAGACACCATGGTTGGTTTGTCGCCTTTGCTCCGAAAGAAAACCCCGAAATTGCAGTAGCTGTCATTGCAGAACACTCCTGCCACGGAACTGCGGCCGCGCCTGTTGCCAGAGAAGTTATTGAAACATATTTGAAGAAACAAGCACTCGAAAAAGGAATTCCCTTTGAAGATAAAAAAGTGGAAAAGAAAATTGCGAGCCCGGTTTCTTTACCGCCTGTCGAATATGGAGAGGATCAGGAACCGGTAGTTCCTTTGGAAGTGACCCCTGTACCCGATGTCGTTAACTCTGAGGACGAATAAGATGCAACTTGGTAGCCCTTCTCAAAATGTCATAAAGTCCTTTAATACAGCTCTCTTTGTCAGTATGTGCCTCGTATTTATTCTGGGGATTGTGACTTTGTATAGTGCTACAAACGGTCCTGGCAATCGAGATCTCGCCCGCAATCAATTAGTTTATTTTGGGATTGGAATCGTTATTGGCGCGATTCTCATTTTTATTGATTCTCAGCTTTTATCTAAGGTCGCCTATTTTAGTTATGGTTTGTGTTTGATTCTTTTAGTCATGGTTTTAGTAGTGGGACATGTGGGTAACGGATCTCAACGTTGGTTGAACTTGGGTTTTTTTCGTCTGCAGCCTTCTGAATTTGCAAAGTTGTCGATTATCCTGGCTTTAGCAAAGTATTTTTCTGAAGAGAAATTTGGGCCTCCTTATACCTTAAAGAGACTGTGGGTAGCAGCCCTAATGGTCTTGCCGTATTTTATTTTGATATTAAAACAGCCTGATATGGGAACAGCGGGTATTTTATTTCTGACTTCCGCATCCATCGTACTTTTTGTCGGCGTGCATTGGAAATCCATTTTAATTGTCGTGATTAGTGGTCTTGTGGCATTGCCGGTGGTTTACCGTTTCGGTCTACACGAATACCAGCAAAACCGGGTTAAAACATTTTTAGATCCCGAACGGGATCCCAGAAACACGGGCTACAACGCACTTCAATGTAAAATCGCGGTGGGCTCGGGACAGATTACGGGAAAAGGGTATTTGAAGGGCACGCAAGCACAGCTTAATTTTATTCCAGAACAGCATACAGATTTTATTTTCTCGGTCTTTGCTGAGGAGCGCGGACTCATTGGAGCTCTTTTACTTCTTACTTTCTATGGGATGTATTGTTTTTATGCACTGCAAACTGTCTCACGAGCGCGAGATAAGTTTGAGATGCTTGTCGCTACAGGGCTCACGGCGCTCATGTTCTGGCACGTCTTTGTGAATATTGGAATGGTGAGCGGAATTTTGCCTATCGTGGGAGTGACTTTACCCTTATTTAGTTATGGGGGAAGTAGTTTATTCACCTTCATGATAGCAACGGCCTTGTTATTAAATATCAGCCGCAAGCGGTATATTTTTTAAAGTTCTCGTTAAACGAAATATCAATAGACCAGAATTAGACGCCCCGGCGGTACATGCCGCCTGTTTCATAAAGGGCATTACTCATTTGTCCAAGAGAGCAGTAGCGAGAGACTTCCATCAAAGTTTCAAAAAGGTTTTTATTCTCTCGCGCTGCTTTTTTGAGTTTCAAAAGCATTTCAGGTGCAATTTTCTCATGCTTTTTGTGAAAGGCTTTGAGTCTTTCTATCTGTTCGTTCTTTTCTTCGTAGGATGCGCGCGTGAGTTCTTGATTGGGCCTTTCAGCGTTTGCCGAATTAGGATTTTCAAAAGTATTTACCCCGACGATAGGAAACTCGCCTGAGTGCTTGAGCGTTTCGTAGTACAAGGATTCTTCCTGGATTTTGGAACGCTGATAGTGAGTTTCCATCGCGCCTAATACGCCCCCACGTGCGGAAATTCTTTCAAATTCCAAAAGAACTGCTTCTTCTACAAGCTGGGTTAACTCGTCGATAAAATAACTTCCCTGAAGCGGGTTTTCGTTCTTCGCCCAACCGAATTCCTTTGAAATAATAAGCTGTATCGCTAATGCGCGTCTGACACTCTCTTCAGTCGGTGTAGTGATGGCTTCGTCATAGGCATTTGTATGCAAGGAATTGCAGTTATCAAAGTGAGCGATAAGTGCCTGCAAGGTCGTTCGGATGTCATTAAATGCAATTTCTTGCGCATGCAGGGATCTGCCAGAAGTCTGGATATGGTATTTCAGTTTTTGGCTGCGTTCAGAAGCGTTGTAACGTTCTTTCATGGTAATCGCCCAGATGCGGCGGGCAACACGGCCAATCACCGTATATTCGGGATCCAGTCCATTGGAAAAAAAGAAACTGAAATTCGGTGCGAAATCATCAATCTTCATTCCACGCGACAAATAATATTCTGCGTAGGTAAAACCATTTGCGAGTGTGAGTGCAAGTTGGGTGATGGGATTCGCACCTGCTTCTGCGATGTGGTAGCCGCTGATACTGACCGAATAATAATTTTTCACATCGTGATCAATAAAATACTGCTGGATGTCGCCCATCATCTTGATGGCGAATTCGGTAGAAAAAATGCAGGTATTTTGCGCCTGATCTTCTTTTAAAATATCCGCCTGTACGGTGCCACGTACTTTTTTTAACACGCTTGCGGCTATCTGTTTTCTTTCTTCTTCGGTGGCTTTTCGTTTGTGTTCAAGTTCAAACTTATCGACGTTTTGATCGATTGCCGTATTAAAATAAAACGCGAGAAGCATAGGAGCCGGGCCGTTGATCGTCATCGAAACAGAAACATTAGGATCGGTTAGATCAAAACCCTGGTACAGAATCTTTGCATCTTCAAGCGTACAGATGCTGACGCCGCTTTCCCCGATTTTTCCGTATATATCAGGGCGCTTGTCCGGATCTTGACCGTAAAGCGTTACACTATCAAACGCGGTCGATAGACGCTTTGCTTTTTCATGTTTCGAAAGCAAGTGAAAGCGTTTGTTCGTGCGAAGAGGCGTTCCTTCGCCAGCGAACTGGCGCGCCGGCATTTCTTCAGGGCGCTTAAAGGGAAAGACCCCCGCTGTGTATGGAAAATAACCGGGGAGATTCTCTTTGCGGATGAAATTCACCAAATCTTTTTTTGCAGTGAGTTCGGGCGGTACAACGCGCCTGATTTTTGTATGTGAAAGAGACTCATTAGTAAGTTTTACAGCTACATTTTTATCTCTGACTGAATAGCTAAAAGAATCTTGAGTATACTGCTGTTTTAAGTGTTCAAACTCAGTGAGGGATTTTGCAATTTCCGGATCGAGATTTCCTGAGATTTTATTTTTAATGATTTCCAGATCTTTTTTTGTCGCTTCACTTACAGATTCTGAAAGGGATTTTTCTATGGCATCTACTCTATC
The DNA here is from genome assembly GCA_964396165.1 of uncultured Pseudobdellovibrionaceae bacterium. Taxonomy (GTDB): domain Bacteria; phylum Bdellovibrionota; class FAC87; order UBA2466; family UBA2466; genus CALCZU01. Next base: position 16,186 of record CAYNEF010000028.1, on the reverse strand, counting down.
AAATAGTGCTGCCTGTGCTTTCGTCTTTTCGTGGTATTTTTTTACCGTTTGGCTTAAATCCGACAAGTACTGCGCTTTTTCTTTGGGCACAATAGAGAGAGTGCTGAGTGTCTCTGCATGAAATGCCTTTTTTAGCTGCTGGCGCTTGGATTGTTCGTTTCTGATAAATTTTAAGTGCTCATAGAGAAAATCGACTCCAGGATCCCCAAAGCGAGACGCGATCGTACCAATCACGGGATAAGTATTTGCATCGAGTTTTTCAAATTCTCTATGGTTTCTTCTGAATTGTTTTCTGACATCGGTAAGCGCATCGAGAGAACCGCGTTTTTCAAACTTGTTAATCACAATCAGATCCGCATAGTCGAGCATGTTGATCTTCTCAAGCTGAGTGGGCGCGCCAAATTCGGCAGTCATCACATAAAGATTAATCCCGCCCATATCGACGATACTTGTATCAGATTGACCAATGCCGCCTGTTTCTACAAAAATCCAGTCAAAGCCAGCGCGCGTAAGTACCTGTACGCAATCTTGCGTTGCCTGGCTGATGGCGCTGTTAGTCTGGCGTGTAGCCAAAGAGCGCATAAAAGTCCGCTCACTTCTTAAAGCATTCATTCGCAGCCTGTCGCCTAAGAGTGCGCCACCTGTTTTTCGCTGCGTCGGATCGATTGCAAGAACGGCAACGCGAGCCTGGCTGTCATTTTCAATGATTCTTAAAATGAGCTCGTCAGTCAGGCTGGATTTCCCAGCCCCACCAGTTCCCGTAATGCCAATCAATGTGCCGCTTCTTTTTAAGCCGGAGATGTCTTTGATAAAGGCATCGTATTCGGCATTTTTTTCTGCGGATTCAATTTTTGTGATGAGCTTCGCAAGAATTTGTTTGTCCTTTGCGAAGTTTTTTAAGTCGTTAAAGTGGGTGCTCGGTTTTGCAATAGAACGAGTCGTTCCAATCATGTCATCGATGATGCCTTGAAGATTTAAGCGTCTTCCGTCTTCTGGAGAATAGATTTTTTTTACGCCGTATTTTTCAAGCGTTTTAATTTCATCGAGCGTAATCGTGCCCCCGCCCCCGCCAAAAACAGCGATATGCGAGGATTTTTTTTCTTTGAGTAAATCAATAATGTACTTAAAAAACTCTACATGCCCGCCCTGATAGCTGCTAATGGCGATGGCATCGGCGTCTTCTTCGATCGCGGCATCCACAATTTCTAAAGCAGAGCGGTTATGCCCCAGATGTACTACCTCCACACCGCTCGACTGCAGGATACGACGCATAATGTTGATTGAGGCGTCATGCCCATCAAACAGCGAGGCTGCCGTGACAAAGCGGAGGGTTTTTTTATTTAATTCGTCTTGTTGCAACTCTAGGGCTTCTTTCATAAAAAATAATCTATATAATCTATGCTTAAATGAAGCAAACGCCAAAGCTTGTTGAAGAAAAAAATGAATTAACGCGCGTAGTCGATGTTTTAAGCAAATCTACGCTCATCGCCTTAGATACCGAGTTTATTCGTGAGTCTACTTTTTATCCCCAGATAGCGCTCATTCAACTTGCGACTAAAGACGAAGTCTTCCTGCTCGACCCGCTGAAGTTGCACAAAAATGACATGGAACCGTTGTTTGAATTGTTCCGCGATAAGAAAATCTTAAAAGCCATTCATGCCGCTTACGCCGATCAGGAATGTTTTTACTGGGAGTACGGGTTTACGATTGAGCCTGTTCTCGACACTGCTGTTGCAGCAGCGATGCTTGGGATGGGAGATAATATTGGTTTATCCAAGCTCCTACTCGAAGTTTTGAATTTGAATTTACCCAAAGGACGGGCGCGCGCGAAGTGGTTGACGCGTCCTTTGCCCAAAGAACTTTTGGATTATGCGGTTAAAGACGTGGAGTACCTTGTCCACTTATCAGAAGTGCTCATCGAAAAATTACACAAGACCAAGCGTTTTGACTGGGCGATTGAGAGAAGTGAAGTGCTTCCCAGTGAATGGGATGAAAGCCCAGATGACATGGCAAGACGGATTACCCAAAATTCGCATTTAGATGCCAAGGGAAGGGGAGTGTTTTTGGAATTGATGAAGTGGCGTGAAACAAAAGCGCGCTCTATCGATCTGCCGCGTAACTGGGTGGCTTCAAACGAAACTCTTCTGGCACTCGCAAAATCCCGCCCGGATGAAGTGCAAGACCTTTATTCTTTCCGAGGGCTTTCAAAGAAAGAAATCGAAAAGAGTGGTTCACAAATTCTCGATTGCATCAAAAATGGCGCTTTAAATCCCATTGAAGCTAAACGTAAAACGCAAGACAAACAGGTGAAAAGCGAATCCACTAAGATTGCTCTTTTACAGGCCTATGTACAAATGCGTGCTGAGGAAATTGGAATTGCCTCAAGACTACTTCTTACTCAAGACAAAGCATCGATGTTGCTTAGGTGTCTCGAGGGCGGGAAAGAAGAGTGGTTAAAAAAAGAGATCTTAGATAAATCTGCTTATGAAATGATTGGGCAGGAACTGGAAGAACTTTTATCCGGTAAAAGGGCTATATTCTTTAAAGACGGGGAAATCAGCGTCGTGAGACCAGAGGGTAAGTAAGAAGTTTCCTATTATCCACTTCCAAATAGCACGTCTCTGAACAATCAATCGGATCTTCGGATAAATTCAGACAGGTTTCCAGACAATTGAAGTGGTTGCAATTCTCTTTGTTTCTATCGGAGCAAAAGGTGACGTTTTCCATTTTCTCTTCCAACTGTTCGATGGAAGTAACGGAAGCATCCGCGGCAAGGCTAACGGCTTGCAGACAGAGTATCAGGACAAGAAAAGAATTTTTACATACGTTCAGCATACTATAGCTAAAAGTATAAGTGAAAAATGTGTAGGAATTATGTCGGCTCTTAAGGCACGAATTTTAATAGGATATACTCTAAGCCCTCTGCACTGAATGTTCCGTTATTTGAACTTAAGAGTGAGTATTTCCCATTGGGTTCTTGCAGCAAGCGAGCAGGGAACTCGTTAGTGGATTCTGCATTATTGTCAGTCAATCGAATCAGTTCCTTGCCTGAAGCGTTTACTTTGATAATTTGCATTTCCGAATCCTTTTTTGCATCTCCAGCACCATATCTCGCTGTGATGACATAGCCATTGGGGACCGCCCCTACACTGTTTGCTTCATAACGACCACTTGCAAACTCCTTTTTTGGCTCGTATTTAAAATTGGGATCAAATTCTAAATCTGTGTTGAATCGTAATAGCGCAAGTTTATTCTCTCTCTCTGCTAAAAAAACAAGTTCCGAATCATTTGCAAGGATGGAATCAGAAATCTTAAAAGGAGATTTCTGGTTGTCTTCGAGAGATAAATTAACCGGGCCTTTGATGTGCTGTCCTGCTTCTGAAAATTTGTGTAAGACAAGATTCTTCTTTGCGGGTGAGCTTTTCCCCTGGCCGATTAAAAAAATAGTACCACCCATATCTGTCAGAACATTTTCCACGATAATCTCAGGGGTATTTCTTTCGCTTTCCCCTTCTATTATTTTGCCATTATCCCCAAATTTTTTATCGACTGTTCCGTTGCTATTGAAGCGCGCAAGAAAGTATAAAACATTATAGGGGGGCATACTGCGTGTGGCATTGCCAGCGACTAAAATTTTCCCATCGCTTTGTACTCGAATGGCAACGGTTTCATTTTTTAATTCCCGATCGTCTTTAATGGTAAAAGCACCTTCTACCACTCCCTCTACCCCGAAACTTTTATCTAAGTCGCCGTCCTGCGTGTAACGTCGTAGTCTCACTCCATCGCTTCCTGCTAGTACAATTTTACCGTCTGCACTTAACTGAACCATGTTTTTGGGGGAAATGGGGTGGATATCAGCTTTGACACTACCGTTATCACCGAATTCAAAATCTTTAGTACCGGTGCAGCTGAATCTTTCTAAATGGATGACGTTTACTTTGACTCCATCTTCTTCTGCTTCTTTAATGCGCGCTACGATTGTTTTTCCATTAGCTTGAACGCCCACTGTTTTTGAAAGTTTAGAATTTAAGGCGAAGTCCGTGACGAGTTTGCCCTTTCCTGCGTCAGCACAGGATTGCGCGCTTAAATAACTGCAAGTTGACAGGATAAGTAACCCAAGTACGCGGCGCTGATTCATACATTCTCCCCCTAAAACTAGGCTTTAATGAATGTATAAGCTTTGTATGGTGGGAGTATGATTGAATTGTGTGAATTTTTACATAAAACTACTTGAAGGCGGTCATGACAAAGTAGGGTGGAAAGTTCAGTACTTCCACGTCGAGTTTTACTACGTTGAATGTAGATTTCAGATGCGACAGCAATTGCAAAGAATGTTGGTAAACAATAAATCTGCCGTTTTCGGCCATTCCTTCTTTGGTGTTTAAGATAATATTGTTTCGGGCAGTTTCGTTAAAAAAGAGAAACGGAATTCCACACACAACTGCATCCGGGCCTTCAGGAAACAATTCTTTTAACTTGCTGGAATAAATTTCTACATCTCCATGCAAAACGGAGAGCCTTTTATCTTTTATTTCTTTTAAAGCTTCCACAAATTCGTCTTGCAGTTCTACGACAACGAGTTTGCCGTCTTCTGGCAATTTTTTTAACAGTTCGAGCGTGACTGCCCCCGTGCCTCCGCCATACTCCATGATATTTTTACAATGGGTAGGGAGTTTGGATGCTATTTTTTGCGATGTGTATTTGGAACTGGGAACAACTCCGCCTACTGTAAAGTAATTACGAAAGGCTGTGTTGATGAAGCGCCGAATCATGTGGAAATTATAGCACGTCTTTTATGTAATCCTTAAAAAATACCGATAAATAAGTGATGAAATATATTGTTTTTATATTGTGCATTACTTCTTTGCATGGTCATGCAGAAGAAGATTTGAAAATGCCTTTTGAAATAAACACAGAAGAAAAGGGTCTTTCAAATTCCTTTATTTCTCCTGTTGAGGTCAATAAAGTATTTCCTCAGTTTAATCCTCCTGAATTGGGAGTCACTAGTGCAACAAGTGGCGTCTTGGATACTATCGAAAATGGCATGCAGGTGTCTTCTACGGTAGGTTCAGTAGGAGAAGATTTTTATAAGTCCGCCTACTCAGTTTCTGGTAAAGAGGTTACAGAAGTAGAGCCCGTGTATGATGTTCCGAGTCCTGTAAAGGAATGGACTAGTGAAGATATTTTAGGTCTAACTAATGAAAGTGTTGAAGATGTTCTTTCCCGTCGCGGTCTTCCGCGTGTGAATTCAGCCAATACCTCATTGGATATTTTAGGGCTTCCTAAACCAGATTTGACTCCCTATGAGACAAATGAAAAGCGCACGGCGTCTTCTTCAGAAGACGACGAAAAGAAAGAAAAAATCAAAGTGCATTTCATGGACATGTTTAATTCTAAATAGAAAATTCAGCACAAACTGGAATGTGGTCGGAGGGTTTTTCTCCCTTTCGTTCTTCTCTTAACATCGAAGCGCTTTTACAAACTTTAAACAAACCCTCGGTCGCAAGGATAAAATCGATGCGCAGTCCATGATCCAGCGGGAAAGCCATGCCGCGGTAGTCCCACCAACTATATTCCTTGGACTTAGGGTACAGTTCTCTGTAACAATCCTTAAATCCCCACTGCTTTATTTTATCCAGTGCATTTCTCTCTTTGTCTGAACAGAGTATCTGTCCTTTCCATTTTAGGGGATCGTAAACGTCTAAATCCGTAGGAGCTACGTTGAAATCACCGCAAATGAGAATGGCATCGGTTGGTTTATGGTTTTTCTCTAGGTGAGTGAGTAACTTTTCAAACCAGTTTAATTTGTACGCGTATTTTTCAGAGCCGACTTCTTGCCCATTGGGGATGTAGGCTGAGTAGACTGTTAGTTTTTCAAACTTCGTTCCGATCCATCTGGCATCGGCATCATCGCTCGTAAGTTTCTTTGTTACAGATAGTGCTGGTTTTTTAGAAATGATTGCTACCCCGTTATATGTCTTTTGCCCGAGGAGATAAGTCTGGTAGCCGAGGTTTGCAATCGATGGGGGAAAGGCTTCTTCAATGCATTTAAGTTCCTGAAGACATAGAATATCAGGTTGCTCTTTTTCTAAAAGCTTCAGGGTGCGCGCTTCACGCATCTTGATCGAATTGACATTCCAGGTGATGACTTTCAACATAATTGTCCTATGAAACTGGTTCTTGCCTACATTACTGCGAAAGATAGAACAGAAGCAAACAGACTTGCAAGCATGCTTGTGAAAGAAAAACTTGCTCCTTGCGTTAATATCATTCCGTCTGTGCATTCACACTATATTTGGAAGGGGAGGGTCGAAAAAAGCCGTGAAGCCGTTCTGATCGTAAAGACTTTAGTGAAAAATAAAAAGAAGCTCATCGCCAAAGTAAAAAGTGTGCACAGTTATGAATGTCCATGCATTCTTTTTCTGGAGGTAAAAGGCGGAAATGCGGATTACTTGAAATGGCTTGCGGATAGTGTTCGCTAGAAGTTACAATAGTCGTAACTCATCCAAAGGAAAAAGCCATGATAGATAAAAAAAATGCCAGTTTTATGCGATCTTTGTGTTTTGGAAAGATCGAAGAAGATATCCTTTTTCCCTTCCCAAAAATGCAGGCATCTGAAAAAGATTCTCTGAAAACTATTTTTGATTCTCTTTCCTCTTGGCTAAAAAATAAAGATACGGATTTTAGAAAATGGGATAAGGCAGGCGAACTTCCAAAAGAATTTTTGGAAGAAATGAAAGCCTTCGGTCTTTTTTCTCTCGTTATCCCCGAAAGCTATGGTGGGTTAGGCTTTTCGAGCACCGCCTATTCTCGAACATTACAGGAGTTGACTCGTTTTGATTCCTCCATGGCAATCACGGCCGGTGCGCATAGTTCCATTGGGATGAAAGCGCTCACTTTGTTTGGAACGGAAGAGCAAAAACAAAAATACCTTCCCAAACTCGCAACGGGCGAAATTATTGCCGCCTTTTGTTTAACTGAACCGAGCGCAGGCAGTGACGCAGCAGGGATAAAAACAAAAGCCACAAAAAATGAAGCCGGCTGGATATTAAACGGCGAAAAACTTTGGATCACTAACGGCGGAATTGCGGATTTTTTCACTGTCTTTGCAAAAACCGACGGCAAAGAAGGCATGATGACGGCTTTTATTGTAACGCGTGACATGAAAGGCGTTACGACAGGCCCTCATGAAGACAAAATGGGGTTAAGAGCAAGCTCAACTACGACGGTAAACTTTGATAACGTTCAAGTCTTGCCAGAACACATTTTAGGCGAAGTAGGCAAGGGATTTAAAGTTGCGATGAAAGTTTTAAACTCCGGTCGTACGGGATTAGGGGGCGGTTGCATCGGTGGAATGAAAAAAGCGATTCAACTTTCTACCAAGCAGGCTAATTCACGCCAACAGTTTGGAAAAAGTATCGGTGAGTTCGGGCTTATCAAACAAAAAATCGGACACATGATGGTGGAGTGCTATACGACCGAAAGCACGGTTTCCATGGTCGCGGGCATTATTGATCAGGGCTATGAAGAATATGCTGTAGAAGCTGCTATCAGCAAAGTTTTTGCGACAGAATGCTTGTGGCGTACACTGGACGAAGCACTGCAAGTTGCGGGTGGAAACGGTTATATGACCGAGTTTCCTTATGAGCGCATGATGCGCGATGCCCGTATTAACCGCATCTTTGAAGGGACCAATGAGATTTTAAGACTCTTCATCTCATTAACGGCGATGAATGACGTTGGTAATTCCTTAAAAGAAGTGGCAAGTTCTTTGGGTAGTGTACTTCAAGATCCCATCAAGGGTTTCGGAGTGCTATCTGATTACACAAGACGTCGCGTCACTCAAGCGACTGGGTTTGGAAAATCCACTTTCTCGCAATCCCATCCATTGATTCGAAAAGAAGCGGAAGTCTTCGAAGAGTCGACAAAAAATCTCTCGGCAATGGTCGATAGATTGCTGCGTAAGTATGGAAAAAACATCGTAGGAAAACAGTTTGCGACAAGACGACTTGCCGATGTGATGATTGATCTGTTTGCTTTGGCTTGTACGATTTCCCGCGTGACCCAAGCTATCAATGAACATGGCGAAGCAAACACTGTCAGAGAACGAGAAATTCTACACGTCTTTGCAGGGCAGGTAGGAAGACGCGTAAGAGGAAACTTCGGTAAAATCGACGACAACGATGACGATGCCATTTCTTCTCTTGCAGACTTCGCCTTAAAAAACGAAGCGTATTCCTGGGATATCCTATAATCTTACGGGAAGTCGTTGAAGGCGGTGGATTCGTTGCCGTAGAGTCTGTTGTACCAGTAGTAATTGGTTAAGACCCCTCCTACATATTCTCGCGTTTCGCGGTAAGGAATCAAATCGAGTGTTAGAAGCATGTCTTCGTGTCGGTAACGCTTGCGCCAGGATTGTACGGGATTGATTCCTGCATTGTAGGCGGCAGCTGTGAAATAGAGTTTTCCTTCCAAATTTTTTGCCAATTCTTCCAAGTGCAATGCACCGATATCCAAGTTCGTATAGGGATCAAAGAGATTTGCGTTCTTATATCCCATTTTTTCTACTAAATCTTTTGTCAGTTGCATGAGACCTCTTGCATCCGCAATAGATACGGCAAGAGGGTAAAAGGTGCTTTCTTTTCTGGTGATGCTGTAGAGAAAATTAACCGGCAGTCCTCGTTGCACTTTTTGAAAGGTATTTTCAAAGGGTCTCGGGTAAGCAAGTTCCAATACTTCTCTCGTTCTAAAGTCATTCTTGTAATAAGCAAGATTGGCAGCATAAAGGGTTCTTGCTTTCGCATCTCCCATGGAGATGAGATACAGCTTGGATTTAAATTCCACTTTTTTAAATTTCGCTAGCGCATAATCTACAAGTAAGCCAGCACTTTGGAAAAATTGATTGCGGGTCAGTATTTCGACTTGCCCCACGACCGAATTAAAAGCGGAAGACTTCTTTGAAAGGCTCGGCGAAATAGGGGTAGAGGGGAGGTTTGCTAAAAGAGGAACTGACTCTCTGTGCGAAGCCAATACTGCGTGAAACGAAAACGGGTGCATGCTGAGCAAGCGATTTAACGTTTTTTCATATCCTTTTAAGTCTCCGATGTTTTTTTTAGCAATTGCAAGCCAGTAGAGCGTTCTTCCAGAGAACGCATCATTGGGTGTCGTTTTACTTAAGAGCTGCTCTGCTTTTTTCCAGTTTTTACTGTAAACGTAAAAAAGAGCAGATCGAGTCATGAAGTTCTCTCGATCGGCAGCCGATTCGCGTTTGCAAGTACCGCCTTTTTCATACAGTTGCGCTAAGAATTCAGGTTGAGTTTGATCAGGCAAGTAATCTTCTAAAGTTGCAGCAACTGCGATGGGAATACGATTAGGACATTTTTTTTCTTTTAATGCGAGTTCTCCCAGTGTTTTTAGTTCCGCTGCAGAGAGTGGCATTAACCCTTTTAAAAGTTCCGGAATTTCACTCTTTCTTAAAGCAACCCAGTTCGTAATTTTACCGTCTTTGTAGAGCGGCGGTACAGGGTTTATCAATTTCGGAGCAGGGGCAACCTTGGGCACTGTTTTATTTTCTCTGATACTGAACAGTTCTTTGGCATGCAGTACTGAGTAACAAAAGGGCGAGTCAATTTTTCTTTTTTTGCATTCCGTTATAAAAGTATTTTCTTCTTCTGGCGGTAGTTGTCTTTTGATAAACCTATCGAAGCGCAAAGCTTCTTTGTAGACCGGACTCTCTGAATCGATTGCAAGAAGAGGTCTGTCAAATTCCTGGTAGTGTGCCGGCGCTTCTATCGGCGAATGGGCACAACTTAGCATAAAACAAAATGGGGTAACGAAGAGGAGTTTTTTCATAAGTAAGATAAAAATATCTTAACGAAACTTACAACCGGTGTCACGGTGACAATTTTCTGGAAGTACTCTAATCTAATGCTAGAAAAGTTTAAGGGAATCAGTGAAAAAGAAATCAAGAATCCCTTCATAATATTAATTATACGACACTAAGTGAATGAATACTTTTTATCCCATACTACTAATTTCTTTTTTAATGAGTGGAGTAGGGTTTCTTTCCCAGACTCTCATCTCTGGGTTTTGGTCGGCAACATTCAGTGAAGATGTGCTTACGTTTTCGCTTGGGCTAAGCAGTTTTTTTCTCGGTATGGGACTTGCGAGTTTAAAAGCCAGAAAAATCCCAAAACCCAAAAAAAGCCTCGTCTATTTTTCGCTTCTTTTAGCACTCTATCTTGGTCTTTCGATACCACTATTGAAGTTTGGGATTCGCTTGGGAGCAAACCATCTTTTTTTACCGGTTTTTCTTTCTTTTATTGCGGGTTTCTTAGCAGGTTTTGCAGTTCCCTTAGCACTGAGCAGTTTAGAGGGAAGATCTGAACTGGGGACGCTCTTTTTTCTAGATTATATCGCAGCTATTTTATTTTCCTTTCTGTTTACCTTTGTGCTTCTCGTTCCGTTTGGTTATCAGAACACGGCTTTGATAGTCTCTTTATTCGGTTTTGTATTTGTATTTTGTCTCGGAGTTTATTTAAAAGAACTCGATAAAAAGTCGGGCGCCTTTTATTTGGTGTTAGCTCTTCTCTGCTTTCTGGTGCAGCTAGCTCCAAAGGCTCAGGATAAAAGTGTTGTTTACCAGAAGCAGACGCATTATCAAAAAATTGTGCTAACAGAACTTGCTGATCCGGTATTTCCCAACGAAAAAACGCACCATTTATACTTGGATGGTTTTTTACAGTTTAGCGGGGAAGATGAACAGATTTACCACGCCTGTCTTGTCAATATTCCCATGTCGGCCGTGAGTTACTCTCAGCACAACACAAAAAAAGTGTTGATCTTAGGCGGTGGTGACGGACTTGCGGTTAGAAATGTACTGCAAAATCATCTTGTGGAATCAGTGGATTTGGTAGAACTCGATCCTGAGATGATACGTATGGCAAAAGAAAATCCCTTCCTTTTAAAATATAATTTAAAAGCCTTGTGGAATGCGAAAGTGAATATCATCGAAAAAGATGCCTTTAGTTGGGTAGGAGAGACTACAAGTAAATACGATTTGATCATTATAGATTTTCCGGCGCCGAAGAATCTGACGCTTGCTCGGCTTTTTTCGCTAGAATTTTATAAAAAAGTAAAAGCATTGCTCGAAAATGATGGGTTTATTTCTATTCAGGCGGGCCCCTCTTATTCGTTTTCAGATGATGCGGGTAATACGCTTTCTGAAGTGACTACTTCTATTGAGAAAACACTTTTGGCGATTGGGCTACATGCGACGGTGTATGTTGCAGCTAAAGATTCCGAGGCATTTGTTCTATCGTGGAAGAATAGCGCTTTTGACATGCACCAGTTTGCTGAAAAAATCGGGATGTACAACGATAAAGGGATGGGCAGTCTTTGCACTTATCGCAAAGACTGGAAGCGTGCCGAGGGGGTAGAAATTAATACGCTAAATACCTTACCCATCTCACGTTATATGCTTGATTGGTTTGCTAAACGCCAAGGTTCTTTCTTTATGTACCGAGGCGATCACGCCGTCTTTTTGCCCGAGTAATTTCAGTACGTAAAGTCGTGGCATTCAATAGTTAATTTTGCTTCAGTCGATTCTTTAATTTGCGGGACTAAAATAGAAAACTCATTGGTTTCTTTAGGGGGCAGAAGAATGGGAGATTCCATATTCTGTTTGATCCCGTTTTTAATCAAAAAAGGAGTGCACTCTTTTCGGGTTTTGCCTTTAAGAGAAATCGTGTAATGCATGCGAAAAAAATCAGCGGAAAAGTCGGTCGTGTAACGGCACGAAATTTTTGCGTCCTCTGTTTCCCCAGAGACGCAAGTGAAATGCGGTAAGGAAAAGTGTCTTTGTAAATTCCATAGGACTAGTAGAGCGCCAAGAATAATCCCAGTCGTGGCCATTTTTTTCTGATGGGATTTAAAAAAAGAAAGTTGAGTAAGCTTGTTGCCTATACGTATCGCTACATAGAGTAATACGCAGGCGCTCGTCGCAAAAAGGGCGCTGAACATCCAGTGCGCAACATGGATGTTGATGGGGCTGCAAGAGGAATGGATACAGTTGATGTCGTTTTGTGGCGGCGAAAAGTAACTTAAGAGAAAGATGATGAGCGGAAAGAACAAAGCTTTTATTGTCGTACGTCTGTCCGTTTGCTCAAGAGGGAGTTTATATAATAAAACAGAAGATAAAATAAAATGGCTTTGCAGAAGGAGAAATTCAAAAAGAGAAACTCCCGGCTGAAAGAGAAAACTCGTCGTGCCAAGGCCTGTTTGCTTTGTAATGAGGTAGTAAAGATTGTCGAGCGCCCAGAGCGACTGAATGGTAAGGATTAAAAAAGTGAGCGCCGACTGAAAACGAGAATTTTTTTTAATCAAGGTGAGACCGCTTAAAATCAAAAACCAGTGGTCGAACCACCACAAAAAACCCGAAGCCAAACCATAATGTACTATTCTAAAAGTGAGTAGGGTTATTCCCCAGATTAAAATGAGCATTTATTCATTCTATCCAATCGGTTAGGTGTATACAAACTGTAGTGCACAACGACTGTACAGGCTTATTCCTTCGATTTTATGGGATTAGTGGGAATCGCCTTGTAAATCGTCTTTTCTTTATACAATTGTGTGGGTTTCTGGCAGGTGATTTCGAGCCTGACATTCCGGCATCAAGATTGCTTTATAAATAGGAATATGAGGCACAATATGAAGAAGACCCTAATCCTTTTCACCGCTTTTACATTTTTGATTATCTCTTGCCAGACCAAATCTAAAAAAGGTTCTGCAAGTGCAAGCGGCGTTGAAACAGGCACTGGCGAAACAGATTTAAGCGGATTATTCAGCAGCGGCACAGGCCAGCGTTCCGGCTCCACAATAGCAGTGGGAAGTGGAGCAGGCGGTTCGGTCACTCAAACAGATGTGAACGCAGTGAAAAGTCTTGCAGCAGATTCCAATGCGCTTCAACCACCGGATGGCGGTTATAAAATTCCCCAAGATATCTTGGATCAAGCAAAGAAACTTTTGGAATCTGAAAAACAGGGCAAAGACGTTTCTAATCAAAAAATTATTTTGGCTAGCCAAGTCATGAACGGTTGCCTTGCATCTCAAAAATATTTAGTCACAGAACCTTTCGCAGGTCAGCCCCTTATGGGAGGTTGGAAAGGCGAAGGACAATGTCCGGTGCAATTTAATGTTGGCGCAAATCCCGATCCCAATGTGGCAGCTTATCCTGTTAGCGGCGGAACAGAAGGACAGCTAGTCGCGTATAGAGATGGTCGTGGTGAAGTCAGAGCCCAGCCTTTCTCAGGTAAAGTAACGGATAGCCCAGCTGCGACTGGTAGCTTGCGTCACCCTACATTTTTCCCTACAAAATATGGTGCGGATCCTTGTGATGTAACAGTAAAGCTGGAAACTTCTGCTAATCCCATTCCAGAAAATTTCAAGCAAAGCATCAAGATTCAAGCACAGTGTCAGCGCCAGGCTCTTTTTCTCATCAGTCCGGTAATGGACAAAATGTTTAACGGCATGGATGAAGGCTCTGCAAGGATCTTGCAGCAAAGTGTGCTCGGCTTTAAATAATCTTTCCTCTTTTAAAGTTAACAATCTTAGGGTCATTCGATAATATAATGACCCATGAAACCAAAAACTAAAAAAATTCTCATTGTTTTGTCTGTCCTCTTTGGACTGGGCGTTGTTACAATTGCTACCTTACCTTTCCTCATCGATGTGGATAAATACCGTCCGGAAATCGTTAAAATCGCCAATGAAAAAATCAACGGCAAGCTTTCCTTAGGCAAAATGCAACTCTCACTCTGGGGGCAAATCAAGATTAATGTCGATGGAATGGAGCTCGATGATTCCAAGGGGGAAAAAGTTATCTCAGTAAAGGATGTCTACTTTCACATCCCTTTTACTTCTTTGATGAGTGGTAGCCCGCTTATCACCTTAAAATTACAAGAGCCTGAAATTCGGGTGGTGAAAGATAAACAGGGAAAGATGAACGCTGTTACCCTGATGAAAAGTAGCGCTTCGACTACAGAGACAAAAAAACAAGAAGAAGTGCCTGCTCCAGAAGCCAAAGGATCTAGTCAACCTCCCAGTTTTGTGACAAAAGCCCGATTTGGTTTAGAAATCAGGCAAGCAAGCTTGCTTTATAAAGATGAAGCACAAAGTCTTGAATCTAAGATTACGGATTTGAATTTTCTGATAAAAGATTTTTCCATGGAGCGTCCCAGTCTTTTTGAATTCTGGGCAAAACTCGATACAAAAATGGGAAAAACGATGCATGTCATGGGGCCTGTGACAGCCAGTGCGACTGTAACGCCCGAATTTAAAGGCTCTGAATTTCATCAGGCAAAAATCGTTTTAAAAGCATCGATGGACGATGTTTCTATTGAGATGCCTGAAGTTTTCGAGAAAAAAGCAGGAGTGCCTGCCCATTTCAGCTCCACAATGCTGGCCACGCAAACTTCATTCTCGATGGAACAAATGGAGTGTGTTTTCTTCAATGCGACAATCGATGGCAAACTAGCGGTAAAAGATTTTGATAAAGAAGGCACTCTTTCATTAGACATCAAATCCAACGAAATTTCTCTTGCTCCGTGGGGACAGTTGCTTGTTTCGTTAAAAGATCATGAATTGTCGGGAAGTGCCAATTTTAACGCAAGCGCAAGTGGCAAAATGCTCGAGCCTAAGTATGCACTAGAAGCAAATCTTAATGATTTCAAAGCGAAAAACCCTAAACTTAAAGTAATTCCTACGGTGAAAGGGCATTTGAAAGTTGTGACAGATAAAGTCGAAGATTTATCGTTTTCGCTCGATGCGGGTGCAAGCAAACTTGAGGGAAAAGGTTGGGTAGAGAATTTTAAAAAGCCCAAAATGGAATTTAAACTGACAAGTCCCGGACTGGATTTAGATTCTTTCATGGATTTAAAAACAACAGCAGAAAAGAATGCCGCTTCCGGCAAAGTAGAAACCACTGCACCTGTCGCTGCATCCGAAACAGGCAAAAAATCTGAACCAGCTGCTGTAGCAAAAGAAGAAGACATGGATATTCTTCTTGAACCACTGAGACAAAATGAAATGGCGAAAAATCTCGTGGGCAATTTTAAAGTCAATTTCGCAAGTCTGAAAGCCTATGACGTTAAAATGACGGATTTAAATGCTTCAATGACAATGAAAAACCTGAATTTCAGTGTGGATAGCGCTGCAGTAAAAGTTTGGGATAGTGAAATGAAAGGGAAAATGGCAATCGACATGCTTCCCAATACACCTGGATACAATTTTAATTTCGATGTTGCGCATTTGAATATTCAAAAAGCAGTCGAATCGCGCTTCGCTCTGTTTAAAAATACGCTACTCGGCAGTGCGAATTTTAGTATGAGTGGAAATGGACAGAGTTTCACCACATCCAAAGCCAAGAAAAATCTCATTTCTAAGGGGAATTTGAATGTGAAAGATGCGACATTTGCGACGATAGACATTGTGAAAGTAGCTGGCGAAGGGATTAATAAAACAGTCGCTGACAAAGTTCCTGCGGCGAAAGATAAAAAAATCAATGTTTCTGATAATACACAGAGTAAGTATACGAGTGTGACATCTGATTTCACCATTTCTAATGGCGTATTTAATGCCCCTAACTTTTTTGCCAAAGCAGAACCGAATAAGGGAATTGATGTGAAGGGAAGTACTCAGTTAGGGTTGTTAGATTATGCTGTCAAAGCGAATTGGGAATTGATTGATACGTATAATGTAACTCATGCAAGGGATCTTTCTGTTGAGCAAAATGGCGTACGTGTGGAGCATATTTTAGCCGACGGCAATGAGCCTGTGAAAATGCCCATTCTTGTGGAAGGTACCGCGATGGAGCCAAAGATTTCTTATACGGCGGCCTTTGAAGCACTCTCTCGCGTGGTGATCAAAAACATTGGCAATGCGGTAGCGGATAAAGCAAAGGCAGAGGCTAAAAAACAATTGGAAGATGCGGCTCAAAAGGCCGTAAAACAGGCTTCTCCCCAGTTGCAGGATGCTGTAAAAAATCTCGGGGGTAAACTTTTTGGTAATTAACGCTTTGCATCTTTAAGCGTTTCTTTGACTTAAGCAGTTTTAATGGTTAAAAATTCCTTATATTGGGGCGTCGACAAGCGGTAAGTCACTGGATTTTGATTCCAGGATTCCTAGGTTC
>CAYNEF010000027.1:0-47622 GCA_964396165.1 uncultured Pseudobdellovibrionaceae bacterium | reverse complement strand
ATGCGCCCGAGAGTAGCATCGTTAGGAATCTTAAAAAAGAAAGTTTTGATAATGCATTGCGTAAGCATTGCACTTTCCTCACGTATAAAGTAACTAAAAAGGTATATATGGAAATTGAAGATTACGGCCGCGGAGGGAAACAGAAGTCCTATTATTCCTTGGAAGAAACTGCAAAGTGGCCTTGCCCTCTGTGCGGTTCTCATGAAGCAAAACTTATCAAAGTAGAACGCGGTACTTTAGGTGTAGTGGAATGTTCTGGCTGTAAGCTCATCCGCATTAATCCCCGACTCACTTCGCGTGAAGAAGTGTATCAGGACAAACAAGAGCTTTACCGCGAAGAATACCGAATGGTCGTTCAGGGAAAAGCGCCTCACCATAGAGACGATCTTTATTTAAGAGATTTGGCAAAGCTTGAAAAATACAAACCTACCGGAAATTTTTTGGACATCGGTACCAATATGGGAAGTTTTTTGCGCCTTGCCCGCAACCGCGGTTGGAAATTGACTGGCGTGGAACCGTCTCCCCAACTTGGTGGATTAGCCCGCGAATGGTGGGGACTAGATATAGTCGAAGGTTTCTTAGAAACAGTAAAACTGCCGGCGCATTATTTTGATATCGTGACGATGACAGACGTGTTTGAACACGTTGTAAATCCCAAAGAAGTTTTGCAAGCAGTGCGAAAAGTAATCAAACCGGATGGTATTTTATATATCAAAGTACCCAATGGTTTATTCAACATCGTGAAATACAAAGTCAGAAGAATGTTCAATAAAAGTACGGCAAATGACTTTGATGCTTACGAACATGTGCTTCACTATAGCGAAGAGACTCTGCGCAATATGCTGAAGATGAGTGGGTTTGAACCTGTCGAAATCACCGTAGAAGAACCAGTGCAGATTCCAGTGTGGCATAAGTATGTTGGTAGTTACTACCAACACAAATCGCCCTGGTCTTTAGCCTGGAAAACTTACACAGCAAGAACGGTCTTGTACTGGGCTGCTCGTGTAGAACGCGTAATCTTGCGCAAAGTGGGATGGCTCGCTCCCAACATCGGCTGCATCGCCCGCCCAGTCGCAAATTAATTTCTTTTATAGGCGTTCGATGCCATCAAAGGTAGGCACTGCGGGTTCTGTGTACGCTTTGCGTTCAGCGCCTTTGTTGAATTGTACGTCGAATTCAACATGATCGTCATACTGAGTGATGCCTTCGATTTTAAAACCAGATGTACTATAGGAAGCCACGTTTAAACTTCCAGGAAAAGGATCACTTGCGTCTCCAAAATTTTCTGTTGTCGGCGGGACTGGTCTATGCCCGAGATTTGTGCCGTGGTTGATGTCATCTCTGCCATCGGCCTGGATAATCGTATAATTCTTCCAGACAAGAAGGCCGTGGCCCTGATGGTTTGTCGAAAAGCCACTTTTCGATCTGTACTCAAGATAATAATTCGTACCGTTGCCTGCAGGAATAACGACGATATCCCCCGTTCCTTCTACAGGTTTTAAACTTATCTTCTTTTGCGACGTTTGAATGATTCTCGGTTTCACCCAACCGATTTTGATTTTACTCAAAGGTTCAAAGTGAGACGAATATCGGAACATGGTTGATAGGGGCATTTGATTGTATGTTCCCCAAGCTCCTAGTCCCATCATGCCCCACATGCCGATGCCGTATTTACCGTGAAAGTGATCGGCGTAGAGGTCCGGAAAACCAAAGTACTTATGTCCTGCTTCGTGGATGTAAAAGCCAATTGCAAGTTCATTACCGACTGGACCGCTACCGTTGCTCTGGAATATTATCGTGTGATCTGCCTTTGAATGCTGAGTAAAGATACATTCAGGTCCCACTCTCTCCTGACTGATTCTCCCTGAATGAACGATGTAGAGATTGTCTATCTTGCCATTGCCATCCGCATCGTAGTCTGAAATTTTTAAATCTGCGCCAAACAAAGACATCGCTTCAGAAAGAATCGGAGAGAGGCTGCACCCTTTTGTCGGATCCCAATTCTTATTTGATTTTCTCCAATCAAGAACAACACCGCTTAAATCAAATGCGCCGGCTGAATTTTCCTTGAAGAATTGACGAGCACTTGTCGGCCCATCTGAAAAAAACACATCATTAATTTCAGCGGGCGTTACTTTCTGCGGTTCATTCTTCCATTCCACAAGAAGGACTACGCCCTTTTGCTTTCCCATAAAGTGCCCGATTGCATGACTTGGAGAAGAAATGAAAAACAGGGATAACGTGATTGCGCAGATAAGATGGATGCGTTTCAAAGGAACCTCGCTTTTTTAGTGATAAATACAGTGTACCGGATGAGGTGAACACAAGCAGAAGCGTCAAAAAATCATCTTAACAGAAGAAAACACTCCAAAAGGAATGCCGTACCTTTTAGAGCCAGGCGGCGTGTTTGTCTTTGGCGATGGCTTCGAATTGGGAGATCTGCATTTGCGTCAAGGGCACAGGCTCGCCTTGTCCGTCGTAGTAAGACTGGTACCATTCGGTGGTCATCAAAAATGTTTCTGAGAAATCGAGTACCGGTTTCCATTGCAGGCGGTTATAGGCTTTGTCGCAATTGAGTCTCAAAAGCGTTGCTTCCGCTTTTTTTGTATCGGAAGACACTGTCTCAAAGGGGACTTCTTTTTTCCAATGCTTGTTCATTTCCAAAACTACTTCTTTCACCGTTTTGCATTGATCCACTTCGGGACCAAAATTAAAAGCTTCGCCCACGGCACTTTTGTCATTTTGAAAAAGTTTTGCGCCAAGCCATAAATAACCAGATAAAGGCTCCAGCACGTGCTGCCACGGTCTGACACTTTCTGGATTTCGCATCTGCATCGGCTTTCCTTGCGACCACGCGCGGATGCAATCAGGAATCACTCTGTCTTCTGCCCAATCTCCGCCGCCCACTACATTGCCGGCGCGGACAGATGCCACTCTGACATTGTTGCTGTTTAAAAAAGAACGCGCATAAGAATGAATCACAATTTCAGCAGCTGCTTTCGAAGCACTGTACGGATCTTTTCCACCCAAGTGATCGGTTTCACGGTAGCCAAATTCAGAACCAGTGTTTTCGTAACACTTATCTGTGGTAACAAGAACGGAAGCCTGTACCGATTTACAGCCGCGGATGGCTTCAAGCACGTTCACTGTGCCCATAATGTTTGTATCGAAAGTACTGACAGGTTCGTCGTAGGATTTTCTGACAAGACTTTGCGCTGCCAGATGAAAAACAATTTCAGGTTGAAATTCCTTCACTGCGTTTTGAATGGATTCTAACTTTCTGACATCCCCTTCAAAATGGCGAACGCGCGATGCAAGCTCGTTTACTTCAAAAATCGAAGGCGTAGAAACCAAATCCAGGGAAAAGCCCGCAACATTTGCGCCGAGTTTTATCAACCACTCGCACAACCACGCCCCTTTAAATCCGGTGTGGCCTGTGACGAGTACTTTTTTCCCGCGGTATATCCCTTGAAAAGCTTCTGTCATGGCTTCGCAGTCTAGGGGCATAAGCCAGATCTTGCAATAACGTAACGCGTTATTCAGGCATTTTTTCTGCTATTTCTGCATGAGATAGGCATCTTGCCAAAACTGCAATTCAAATTGGGAAGCACGCTCAAATGCCTGCAGCATACGGCTGCGCTCATTATCTGAAACGTTTTCAGAAAGGGCATCGGTAATTTTCAGCATAATCTGTACATCGTTTTTGTATTTGTCAGACGCGTATAATTCAATCCAGGCAAAATAGGGATTTGTTTTCTCAGCAGTTTTTTTCATGTCTTTTGCGAGCTCATAATAAATCCAAAAACAGGGCAAAAGCGCCGCTGCAGTTTCTTCGCGGCTTTTGTAGGCGGCAGTTGTGAGAAGAAAATTTGTGTAATGAAAATTTGCTGGGTTTTTCTCAATAGCAGGGAGTGTTTTACTCTCCTGTAAGGACGCCATAGAAAATTCCAGGATTTTTTTAATCGATACTGTGTCTTCGAGTTTTGTTGCCAACATCGCAAGCGCTTTAGAAAAATCTACAAGATAGAGAGCATCTTGAGCGGAGTAGTAGTCGAATTTTTCTTTTGGAAGAGTTCCTTTTACAAGCTCTTGATTAAAAGGATGTTGCACAATCTCTGCGTAAAGCGGCGCTATTTTTTTCAAGGCTTGCTCTGAGAACTTTCTCTGTGCTGCCTGTGAGTTTGCACAATTTAGAAAAAACAAAACCGTAACAATTATTTTTATACTCATTCTATCCTTCCTCTCGTTCTCCAGGCGTGATCGACAGGGCCAGAGCCCATGCCAATTTTTCTAGTGGCTCCAGAAAGGATTGCGCCTTGAAGATACTCACGGGCTTTTAGGACAGCGTCGAAAGTCTCGTAGCCTGAGGCAAGATACGCTGCTATCGCCGCCGAAAACGTACAACCGGTACCATGTGTGTGAGAAGTCGCAACCCGAGGGTTGGTTATCCAGTGGCTTTTACCACTGCTCTCTTCGTAAAAATCTTTAACTGTATTTGGGTCTGAGCTGTGTCCCCCTTTTAAAATAACTGCATGGCAGTTTTTTAATAATTCGTGGGAAGCTTTCTCGGTTTCTTTCTCATCTCGAATGCCATCTACTCCTGTTAAGACCATAGCTTCTGGCAGATTAGGAGTAACGAGGCTAGAAAGTGGTAAAAGACATTCTTTCAATGCTGTAACGGCGCTATCTTGTAAAAGTTTGTCTCCACTTTTAGCAATCATCACGGGGTCTAGGACGATATTTTTAATTTTGTACCGCTCAAGCGTCCTTGCAACGGCAGTAATCATCTCCGCCGAAAATAGCATTCCGATTTTCACGGCATCGACTCCAATGTCCTCGATTACGGATTCGATTTGTTCCACCACAAAAGAAGGAGCAACTGCTGAGATAGACTTCACCGTTTTTGTATTTTGTGCCGTGAGCGCTGTGATTGCACTCATGCCGTAACACTGAAGAGCTTCGAATGTTTTTAAATCTGCCTGAATGCCTGCGCCACCTCCAGAATCTGAACCCGCAATTGTAAGAACTCTATTTACCCGAGTATTTGCCGCCTTTACTCTTCGAGCCCCACGGATCATCTCGCTAAATTCTTTTGCGCTCCTTCTTGGATTATCGGAATTACAAATTGCGGAAACCACGGCTAATCCATCTGCTCCGGCAGCAATGACTGAGGAAGCATTGTGTAAGTGGATCCCACCAATCCCCACCAGCGGAAGAGAAGTTTTCGTTCTTAGTTGTTTTAAACCTTCAATACCCAAAGGGTCTGCAATGTCGCCTTTTGTAGTCGTGTGAAAAACGGGACTTGCAGCCAAGTAATCAACGCAAGAAAGATCCAGGTTCAAAAAATTTTCCAAACGTTCTATGGAAAGCCCGATAATCGCATCCTTACCTAAAACTTGCCTTGCATAGTTGGGGCTTGTGTCGTTTGCCCCCAGGTGCACACCACTTGCCCCAATTTCTTTTGCGATGACGGGATTGTCGTTAACGATAAGGGGGATTTTTTTCTCTTTGAGAATTTTTAAAAGCGCCCTTCCTAATTCGACTATCTCATGCGACTGCTTGTTTTTTTCTCTAAGTTGAACAATCGTAACTCCCCCCTGCACAGCTTCACTGACCAACTCAATTAGATTAAAACGAGGGTTCAACGAGGAATCCGTTACCAGATATAAAGACAAGTCTAAGTTTTTCATAATTGGTAAAGTGCATCTAAAAAAGAAACACGAAAGCTACCGGGGCCTTCGCACTTTTGTTTTGCACGTTCTCCAGCGCGCGCCATCAAAGTCATCGCTTCGATAGCTGCTTGATAGGCAGAGGGGACAACACTTAAGAAGGCGCCAATCAGAGAGGTCGCGGTACAGCCCATTGCTGTTACCTCAGTCATCATGGGGTCACCACCCGTTACTTCAGTCACTTTACCTTGGTAAAAAACGTAATCTGTTTTTCCGCTTACTACAAAAACTGTATCGAGTTTTTTTGTATACTCTTTTAATTTTTCTCTGACAGATTCTGAAGAAAGCGTTGTATCCACTCCTTTTCCCGAAACCTCTTCGAACAACGCTGTTATTTCAGAAGCATTGCCTCGGACCACTGTCGGAGCATATTCTTTTAAAAAAAGTTTTGCTGTTTCGGTACGAAGTTTTGTCGCACCAGCACCCACAGGATCAAGTACAACTGTTTTTTGATATTTCTTTGCCTCTGCCAATGTAAATTGCGCGCTCTCGATGAAAGCTTTATTAAGAGTGCCAATATTGATGACAATGCTGCTTGAAATTTTCACAAGCTCTGAGAGCTCGTCTATTTCATTTGCCATAATCGGAGACGCACCAACAGCAAGTAAGGCATTTGCCGTTAAATCCATCGCGACGTGGTTTGTGAGATTTAAAACTAATGGAGACTGGGAACGAATGAGTTGAATGCTATCCATCTTTCCTCCGCGGGCATTATCCCGTTCAGGTTCAAGGGTTGGACACATTTGTCCTCTCAGCCGGTGTAAACTTCACACCAGCACCCCTAATGACTAGCTGCTATTTAATGATCCTAAAAACGAATGTCAAATCAACTTGCACCCGCTACCTATTCGGCCGAAAAGTAGATTGGTACCTATTAGTGGCGGGGTTTGATTTTCCAGGTGGGGATGAGAAGGAGAATGGAGAGGAAGACGCTTGCAATAATGGCGTACATTACGAGATTCCACCCGCCTTGGGCCGCGTAATTCTCAGTAATCCAGCCAAAGAGTTTTGCTTCACAGGTTCTTCCGAAATACCCAAGCAGACCTACAAAACCTGCAGCAGCCCCCACCGCTTTTTTACCTGCTAAATCGAGCGCCATGACTCCTAAAAGCATTACGGGCGGGTAAACAAAAAGCCCGACGATAACAAGCAAAGTTTGATCAATCCATAAGTGCCCCGGAGGGTTTAATAAAATTCCAGTGAAAGCGAAGAGAATAGGAATCATACACAAAAGACTCACCATCCCTCTTCTGCCGCCAATTCTGTCTGAAAACCAGCCCACTAAAATTGTCGAAGGAATGCCGCCAAACTCAATCGCCATGACGGAAAAACCACCATCCATTAAATTCGCGCCCTTCATTTCGCGCAAATACGTTGGTCCCCAATCCAGCATGGAATAGCGCACGATGTACACAAAGAAATTTGCCAAGGCGACTGTCCAAAGCAGTTTATTTTTAAAAACATGCTCGACCATTATTTCTTTTAAAGAAAGTACACTCTTATCGATCATCGCTTTTTCAGGATAATCATTTTTGTATTCTTCAATAGACGGTAAACCAACAGATTCAGGCGTATCCGCCATTGTGAAATAAAGAAGCACGGCACCAATAACGGAAATGACTCCGGGAAGATAAAATGCTCCCTGCCAACCCCACTTACCTGCAGCATAGGCAGCCGTGACTCCAGCCAAGCCGCCGCCCACATTGTGCGCGACATTCCAAAAGGCAAAAGTGATTCCTCTTTCTCGCATGCTGAACCAATGCCCCAAACTTCTGCCGCACGGTCCCCATCCCATCCCTTGAATAAAACCGTTCAGACCCCAGAGAAAAAAATGCAGGGCATACGATTGCACAGTGCCAAAGGCAAAGTTACAAAATGCAGAAAGAATTAAGCCCAGAGCCAAAAATTTTCTGGCGTCACTGCGATCAGACAGAGCGCCCATAAAAAGCTTACCAAACCCATACGTAATCGCCGTAATAGCGACGATATTACCTACTTCTGATTTGGAATAAGCTAGCGCTTGCCCCATATCTTTTGCGACTGGCGATAGATTATTTCTAATCAAATAGAACATGGCATAGCCGCAAAAGCTGGAGGAAAGTATGCGCCAGCGGTACCAAGGATATTGCCTAGAAATGTCGACTGCATTTTTGCGTATTGTGGGAGGAGGAGGCTTTAAGAAATCCGTTATTGTTTTCAGCATTTTTGCATACCTTTTAGTCAATTGTGTCTAAAGTTTTTGCATTCGAAAATCATGACTCATAATAAAATGTCTAATGTTATAATACTCTATTAAAAGCACTTCTACTAATTATGGAACGTAAGCAACTCATGAATAGATCCGGAATGTCACTTGTCGAGCTTATTATTGCTGCAGGAATCGCTGGCATCTTAATTACGTTTGTAGCCAAAGTTTCATCAGCCGTGATGAAAGGCAAAGTCAAAAGCGATGTTTCGACCTCGTTCATTTTAGTCGAAAACGCAATCACTCAAGCAATCGCTAGAAAAATGAGCAGCATGGCGGGAGACAGCACTTCATTAGCAAGGTGCAATGGCGGTGGAATAGCGACATTTATCAATAACTTTAATACGCCCAGTAATATTTTACCCGGAGTCGGCAAAATTACCGGATCGATAGCGATAAACTATCCGGCTAATCCCAGACAAGATGTGAAAGATGCAATCGACAGATGCAAAACCGTGATAGTTCCAGCAGCTGCGGCAGACATAAACGGGGAAAACCAACCGGGGGCCTATTATTTTTGCGTACAGCTGGAAAGAGGGGGAGAAGCCGCTACCTCCAACACGGCATTTTTTGATTCCGAAGCGGCTTTTGCAGAAATTAGAATCAACCTTGTGAACACAAGCGACGCACTTGCAGTTCATAGTGGGCCGTTTCTGACATGCACAAACTTTAGAACTAACCCCAGTGCTGGTGTAGTCGTGTACTACAAAACATACTGGCGTAAAACCGGCGATTCGACAGAGTTTACTCAAGCCGGAAAAATATTATTACCGAGATAAAAATGATGAAACTAAATCGAAATGGAGTCAGCCTAGTCGAGATGCTTGTCGCTATGGCAATAGTAGGCGTAGTGAGCTTTGCGGGATTTCGCGTGCTGAGATCGGGAAGTAGCAGCTCACAAAAAATCCTGCGCTCTGCAGAAGTCGATCAACTGATGATGGAATTTTTAAATTTCAGAAAAAAAGAATTGCAGCTCACCCAACGCGAACCTGTGGGAGTAAATCTGATATCCCCCTTTGTACCGCTCGCAGGGCAACTATTAATTGTTGGAACTCCTGTAGTGATGTCTGATGCACTTGCCACCCCTATTCTTACAGGATCTGCATGTGATGTTGTTGCCCCGCCACTCGTCGGGCAACCTACCCAAATAGTTGCAGGCTATACCAATCCATTACTTGTTTACACGCGCGCAGGCGCTCCGTGCAAAAAACAGGAAGAACTTGTCTGGAGAGGGGTCACTATCAACAAGCGTGTCACTGCTCCTGCAGGAGATGTTTTTACTGATTTCACTTTTGTTTCATCTTGCAGAGCATTGCCCGCCGGTTACCCAGCGGACTTTCCCAAACGCGTGGGGTTAATGGATTGCCCGGATGGACAAACTTCTTTTATCGCTGACTCTGTTTTACCCAATCCGAAATATATTTTCCCGACGGGGAATTTAAATGTGGCTGGCACAGCGCCGCTTGCCGCTTCTATATCGATGCAACGAACAGACAGATCAATGCAACTTGAACTGACAGCGATTGTTCCCAATGGAAATGGTGGGTTTGAAACGGTCACAAGAGAAATTGCAAACAGCATTCCTGTCACTGGAGATCCCGCTCCCCGCGTTCAGATCATTCGCTAGATTCTAAGATGCGTCTTACTTTGTAATAACGGTCAGGCTCTCAGGCCCGGTGAGTAAAATCTGCGGGTTTGCTTGTCCCGGATCCACCACGTTGAATGTGCCTGTGGCTTTTAATTTCACATTGAGATTGATGAATTTATTGCGTGCATTTTCAATCTTGCCCGGATTTTTATCCCATAACTCCTGCAACTTTTCGCGAATGTGTTCAAACACCTTAGGATCGTCAAAATTTACTAGTGTGTACTCGCGAGTTGCGCCATTGGCTTGAGGTACCTGCAACGCAAACACATTAAAGACCACTTGCGGGCTTTTCGGAAAAAGAACGAGATAACCTTCTACGGAGCCGGGTTTTCCATGCCACGAAACCATTTTGTCATTCACAACCAAAGGCACTTCTGCTTTGGGATCGAGCATGATGTGCACTGGTTCTTGCGGTTTTTTGCGAATGAGATACTTGATAGTCACAATGTCGTTGCGGAAAAGATCTTTCGTCCATTTTTCATCGCGTACAAACACGGGAAGCACGACATCTTTGTATTCCAACACAAGAATTTTTCCGCCATCTGCTACTGCATGCACTTTGCCAGAAAGTTCCGTTTTGTTTAAAAGTTCATCGGGCATTTTTGCCTGATACTTGTAAGAAGAAGCAGGCATGCTGCTTTCGTATTTTTTTACGACAGCAAGCTCGTCTACCTGAATATGCTTGATAGGCGCTTCGTTTTTAACAAAGTTTCCTTTTACTTTTACTTTGTCGTGTCTGTTTAACGTTTTAAATTGTTCTCTGACAGACTCCAGTGTGGAAGTAAGTGGAAACTCCTTATGCTCAAAGAAATTACCCGGCGCTCTCACTGTAAGTACAAAAAGCTGGGTTGGGCCACTAGAGCCATGCACTTCGCCTTCCAAACCCGATGTTTTTAACTGTTCTTCAATTTGTTCGAGTGTGAAACTGGGATCCGCAAATGCGGTAAAAGAAACTGCCAAAAGAAGTGCGACGATGAATTTCAAATGAACCTCCTAAAAAAGAGTTGGAATGGAACAACCCTCTTATGATCATAATATTACGCGTCAAAAATCTATTACGTGGTTCAAAATGTCAACTTTTTGATCTTGTTTTGAAGCGAGTAAAGCTTGAAATAATCCATGAGCTTGCCTGCCCAAGTTTTGTCTAGAAAAGTTTTTTACGATGCGGGCTCTTGCTTGTACTGCCATTTCTTCTTTCGCAAGCTCTAAGCGCGATAACTGCAGAAGCATTCCTTCTGCAAGACTCTCAGGTTTTTTTGCCTGCACAACCCAACCTGTTTCTCCCACAATTTTCTGCGAATCGCCGACGTCCGTAACCACACAGGGGACTCCCGTTGCCATAGCTTCGGCAATGGCGTTGGAAAATCCTTCTGTCGTAGAAGAAGAACAGAAAAGATCCATCGCCTGATAATAGGGAACAGTGTTTTCACGAAGGCCTGTGAAGATTAACCTGTCTTTTAAATCCAGATTATCGAATTTGGCTTTTAAATTCCCGTCTGTTTCCCTAACACCTACAATAAGAAATTTTACATTTTTTCTTTTTTTAGCGACGATTCTTGCGGCCTTTAAAAAGGTACAGTGATCTTTTAAGGGATCAAATCTGCCGACTATTCCAATCAATTGTTCTGAAGACGCAACACCAAGTTTTTGTCGCATTACCATGCGCTCATTTTCATCAGGGACAAATCTTTCGGTATCTATTCCGTTGGGAATCACTCTTATTTTAGCTTCAGGAAAACCGATGCTTTTTGCATAGGATTTTCCCGCTAAAGAATTAGCCACTATCACCGTCGTAAAACGAGATAGTCTGCCTTCCCATTTTGCAATCACCCCAGAAAAAGTATCAAAATGGGAAAAATCTGTTTTGGAAGTGCGAAAGCCCCAGACCATTTTGGTAAAGGGAAAAAAAGGCCGGATAAAAAGACAAATTAAATTCGCTGCTGTCAAAAACGAATAAATAATATCGGGACGGTGTTTTTTTAATTCAAAAATCATTCTAAGAGGGAAAAAAAGATCCCAGCGCGACTGTTTATTCAAGCTGACGCATTTGATGCCGGCAATTGAAAGCGCTTCATTCCACAATTGGTTTTCCGGATAAAACGTGAGTAGGGTAATTTTGTAATCCCGTGATTGTAGCGCGCGAGCAAGTTCCAAGATCTGAACTTCGGTGCCGCCTTTATTTAAGCGACTGACGACAAGTGCAAGATGTATGGGTGTTTTCGGCATGCCGGATTCATAGCACGCCTATAAAGAGTTTCAAGAAGACTTCTTAAGCAATGAAGTGTGTGAGACATGTTGTCTCTGATCGTATTCTGCCTCAAATATTCCCGCTTCAAGCGCAGACTGATAAGCTTTTCGCATGCCATCTTCGAGTTTGGTTTTGGCTTTCCAGCCCATCGCATGGATTTTAGAACTATCCATAATTTTTCTCATCATGCCATCAGGCTTGGAGGAATCAAAAACAAGCTCACCGCTATAGCCCACAACCCTTTTTACTGTGCGGGCCAACTCCTCGATGGTTACTTCTATGCCGCTGCCTACATTAATAAAATCAGCGGAATCATATTTATTCATGAGCAGTATGAGCGCTTCTGCCAAGTCGTCTGAATAAAGAAATTCTCTTTTGGGTTTTCCAGTGCCCCAAACGACTACTTGGGGCAATTTTTGAACTTTTGCCTCATGAAATCTGCGCATCAAAGCAGGAAGTACGTGTGCATTTTCAGGATGATACGAATCGTTTATTCCAAACAGATTGGTGGGCATGGCGGCAACAAAGTTATCGCCGTACTGTTTGTTGTAATATTTGCAAAGTTTTAAGCCCGCAATTTTTGCTACCGCATAGGCTTCATTGGTAGGCTCCAAGGGACCCGATAAAAGATA
The DNA here is from genome assembly GCA_964396165.1 of uncultured Pseudobdellovibrionaceae bacterium. Taxonomy (GTDB): domain Bacteria; phylum Bdellovibrionota; class FAC87; order UBA2466; family UBA2466; genus CALCZU01. The sequence continues at coordinate 35,120 of CAYNEF010000027.1, read as the reverse complement.
TTCCTCTTTCATGGGTTGAGGAGCCAGTTTGGGATAAATGCAACTGCTTCCCATGTACAATAATTTTCTTACCTTATTCACATGTGATGCATGGATAAGATGAGTTGCTATCAATAGATTTTCGTAAATAAAATCAGCAGGGTATGTACTATTTGCGTAGATGCCGCCAACTCGAGCGGCTGCGACAAAAACGTACTCAGGTTTTTCTTCTTTAAAAAAATCATTCACTGCGACTTGATTGAGAAGGTCTAACTCGCTTCTAGTGCGGACAAGGATATTTACATGCCCCTGCTTTTTTAATTCTCTAAAAATAGCGGAGCCAGCGAGGCCGTTATGGCCCGCTATGAAAATTCTAGATTTTTTGTCCATTTATTCTATTTTAATACGTTATGAAATTATTACTATTACCAATGTTTAATGCGCAGCATTAAATCGATATAAATTGCTGATTGTCGCTTTACACTAAGAACAAAAAAAATTACTCTCGGGCCAAGCTAAATGCACTTTAGGGGGTAAGTATAATGTCTGTAAATACAGCCAAGGATCGTATCGTTTGTGTTGTGGGATTAGGGTACGTAGGGTTACCCGTTGCTGTCGAATTTGGACGGCAGATGAAAACGATCGGTTTTGATTTAAATAAAAGCCGCGTTTCTGAACTAAAAAAAGGCACAGATAGAAATAGCGAACTGACAGCAGAAGACTTAAACCAGCCTCTTCTTACCTTCACCGAAAGTATTGAAGACATACGCACTGCCAACTTTTTCATCGTGGCAGTTCCCACGCCTATTGATGATGCGAGACAACCGGATTTAAAACCGATTTTGGGAGCTTCCAATTCCGTCGGAAAAGTTTTGAAAAAAGGCGATATCGTAGTGTACGAGTCCACCGTTTATCCGGGCGTCACCGAAGAAGAATGCGTGCCGGTGCTTGAAAAAATTTCTGGTCTTAAAGCCGGTGTCGATTTTAAAGTTGGCTACAGCCCTGAACGTATCAATCCAGGCGATAAAGAACACACTTTTACAAACATCAAAAAAATTGTTTCCGGGCAAGACGAAGAAAGCTTGGGAGTGATTGCGCAGATGTACGGCAGTGTCGTGAAAGCCGGAGTTTTTAAAGCTAGCTCTATTCGTGTAGCCGAAGCCGCAAAGGTTATTGAAAACACCCAGCGCGATTTGAATATCGCCTTGATGAACGAGCTTGCGATTATTTTTGATCAAATGGGAATTGATACCCATGCAGTACTTCAAGCAGCAGGCACGAAATGGAATTTCTTAAAATTCATTCCAGGACTTGTCGGTGGCCATTGCATTGGTGTGGATCCGTATTACCTGACCCACAAAGCAGAAAAAATGAATTACCACCCGGAAGTGATTTTAGCCGGCCGTCGTATTAACGACGGAATGGGCAAATACATTGCACAACGTACGATTAAAGAAATGATCGGCGCGGGACATAATATTTCCGGAAGCCGTGTGACGGTACTTGGTCTTACTTTCAAGGAAAATTGCCGCGACATCAGAAACACAAAAGTCGTCGATATCGTAAAAGAACTCGAAGACTATGGCGTGAAAACACAAGTTGTCGATCCGATGGCTTATCCCGATGAAGCAAAACACGAATACGGCATTCAGTTAGTTCCGTTGAATGATGTTCCTCCTGCAGAAGCTGTCATTTTGGCCGTCTCGCATAAAGAATTCACTGACCTGTCGATGGATCAGATTAAAAAGCTGATGAAGCACAACCCTGTGTTCGTAGACGTAAAAGGTGTCTTTACAAAAGCAACTGTCGAATCGAACGGGATTCGCTTCTGGCGATTGTAATGTCTGAAAAAAGGCCAATCAAAGTTCTACGCATCATTGCCAGATTAAACGTCGGGGGCCCTGCCCTCCACTGCGTGCTGCTGTCAGAAAATCTCGACAAACACGGTTTTGAAACGGCCTTGATTACGGGAACGCCCTCAAACAACGAAGCAGACTTTGAAAAAGTCTACAACTTGCAGCCTCAAAATTTCAGACTGATTAAATTGAATCGGATGAAGCGCATGGTTTCGGGACTGGGCGATTTGATGAGTTTAATTGAACTCATTCGCATTTTAAGAAAAGAAAAACCGGATGTCGTGCATACCCATACTGCCAAAGCCGGCACATTGGGAAGAATTGCGGCATTTGTTACCGGCACTCCTGTCGTCGTACATACTTTTCACGGCCATGTTTTAAGCGGGTACTTCAGTCCCTTCTTTTCAAAGCTGGTTTGTTATATCGAACGCGCATTAGCGTTAAAGACCACCGCGATTGTCACTTTGTCTGAAGGGTTAAAGACAGAACTTTCGGGCAAATTCAAACTCGCACCTCTGAGTAAATTCAAAGTCATCCCACTGGGGCGCGACCTCGATCAGTTTTTTCAAAACGGTATTCACCGCGGAAAATTGAAAGAAGAATTAAAACTTCCTGCAGAATCGGTACTCATTGGAATTGTCGGCAGACTTGTTCCGATTAAAAACCATGCGCTGCTTTTACAGGCAGTTTCGAAACTTCCCAAAGAATTGCCCTGGCATTTAGCGGTTGTGGGCGAAGGCGAAGAGATGACGGCACTTGTTTCACTCACCAAAGATTTGGGGCTTGAGGACAAGGTGCACTTCATGGGTTGGCGAACAGACTTGGATTATCTTTATGCCGGTCTGGATATTTTTGTGCTTTCTTCAAACAATGAGGGAACGCCCCTTTCCATCATCGAATCTTTTGCCTCGGGAGTTCCCGTTGTCTCTACGAATGTAGGCGGAGTCAAAGACATGTTTACACAACTTGATTCTGAAAAATCAAACAGCGAAGTATCTGTTTATGCGGAAGGAATGCTCGTTCCCCCGCAAAATACATCCGCATTGACTAAGGCGTTGCTTCTTTTTATTCAAGAGGAGCGGTTAAGAAATACTGCAGGTTTAAAGGCCCGTTTACGAGCTCGCGACTTTAGTCAGGAAAATTTAACGATGCGCATCGCCGGACTTTATAAGGAACTTTTGGAAGTACATGCTTGAACTCTTAAATTCCAAACCACTTTTTCTGTTTCTCTCCACTGCAGTCTTGTCTGTCGTGTTGACCTGGATTGTGCGCTTAATAGCACACAAAGTAGGTTTTGTTTCTCGCCCGACTGCAGATAGATGGAGTAAGCGCACGGTGGCTTTAGGCGGCGGGATTGCGATACAGCTCAGTATTCTTGCTGCGATTTTGTGGATTGATAGCGGACTTTACATCACCGTACTGCCTGCGTTTCTCGCTGTTTTTATATTAGGTGTTGTCGACGATATTTATGGCGTTCCTGCCAATGCAAAACTGATTGTACAAACGGTTGCGGCCTCCTGGATTGTCAGTTACGGAATGACGCTTCCTTTGCATTCACAAGTGGCATCCATCGCATTTACTATCATCTGGATTGTAGGAGTGAGTAATGCGGTTAATTTGATCGACAATATGGATGGACTAGCTTCTGGTGCTGTCACGGTAACGGCACTGGGATTTGCTTACCTTTTATACAGCTATGGCGCGAGCGAATCGTATGTTTTGCTTTCTCTGTCTGTTGCGGCAGGCTCAATTGGTTTTTTGGTGCATAACTTTCCCCCTGCAAAAATTTTTATGGGCGATGCTGGAAGTTTACCGCTGGGTTTTTTACTTGCGGTTGTATCGACTCAATTGCGCTTTAAGGAAAACCAGGTTCCTGCAATGTTTGCAGTCATTCCAATCTGTCTCGTATTGATTGTACCTTTGTTTGACACACTTCTTGTAATGGTGGCTCGCCACAATGCGAACAAGCCCCTCATGTCGGGTGGAAAAGATCACACTTCTCACAGACTCGTCGTACTAGGACTAAATGAAAAATCGGCAGTGCTGGTATTGTATCTTTTTGCTTTGATCGGATCTCTCTCGGCGTCTTTAATCATGTATAGTTCGATTGGAGAAATGATCGCGTTTTCAGTAGCCGCTTTGGTGAGTCTCATACTCCTGGGCGTCTTTTTTCTGGAAGTCACGGTCTACCCGCCTTCCTTATTTAAAACAAAAAAACCAGGCACACTTCCTCCAGCTATTTTATATGCAGTGGAATTAGCCGTTGATATCTGTCTTGTTTCCGTCACCTGGACACTCGCGCACTCCATTCGTTTTTATGACTCCGGTTACCAGACACACCATATGTTGTCTGTGATTCCTACTCTCCCGTTTTTGATCACGTTGAAACTTACTTCGTTTTCTTATTTCAAGTTGTACCGCGGGTTGTGGAGAACCATTTCGGGAAGCGATGTGTACCGCATTTTTAAGGCCACATCCGTAGGAAGTATTTTCCTGGTAGTCGGTTTGTACTTTAGAAACCATCTTGCCGATATTTCCCGCATTGTACTTGTTCTGGATTGGTGTCTGACTTTTATGTTCCTTCTGGGTTCACGCGCGGCTATTTCTGCCTTTCGCCGCTGGACAAGAAAACTTGCGCACACACCTACAAAAGTTGCCTTGCTGGGAGATCCGGGGCTTTTAGACCTCGTACTGAAATCTCTTAAAAGAGAAGACGGTATGGAATTTTCAGGCGTGATTTCCCCTGACAATAACGATCATGGCAAAAATATTCTCGGCCATGCGGATCACCTCGAAAGTATTGTTGCCGATCAAGACATTGATACTCTTCTTGTAGCCACCGATAAGTTTGAAGACGCACTGAATCAACTCTCCCTAAAAGGAGTAATGCTGCAACGCATTAACCTTCACTTTACCTAACTCAGGCACTGTCCCAGGGCATTTTTTGCCTTTCTTAAAATCAAACTTATTGCTGACATGGGTTGGTCCCCCTGCTATTTATTACCCTTATTATTAGTTGGGGGTAGACCTTTGAGAATTCTAATTACTGGTGGCGCTGGCTTTATCGGATCCCATCTTGTAGAAGCCTGTCTAAAACGTGGCGACGAAGTGTATGTAGTGGACGATTTTTCCACAGGATCCATGGACAATTTAAAGCACCTGACTCAAAAACCTGAGTACTCAGGCCGTCTTTACATCACCCACGACACGATTTTAAATCACGAAGTCATGATGGAACATGTCGGTATTTGCGACATCGTTTATCACTTGGCTGCAGCAGTAGGCGTGCAATACATCATTGATAACCCGCTAAAATCTATCATCACAAATGTGCGCGGGACTGAAACTATTCTCGAATTGTGCGCAAAGTTTAAGAAAAAAGTAGTGATCGCTTCCACATCTGAAGTGTACGGCAAACACGATCACGCTCCTCTTGTAGAAACAGACGATTGCGTTTACGGCCCATCTGAAAAAATCCGCTGGAGTTATGCAGCGGCCAAGTTGATGGATGAATTTACCGGTATCGCATACTACAGAGAAAAAAATCTTCCTGTTGTGATTGTACGTCTTTTCAATACAGTCGGCCCAAGACAAACAGGTGTGTACGGAATGGTTATTCCACGACTGGTGAAACAAGCTTTAACGGGCCAACCGATCACTGTTTACGGCGATGGCAAACAATCCAGAACCTTCACGCATGTTCAAGAAGTCGTACAAGCGTTGATGAAACTTGTGGATACCAAAGAAGCCATGGGACAAGTAGTGAACATCGGCGGCGTCGAAGAAGTTTCTATTTTGCAGCTTGCACAAAGAATCAAGGACTTGACCGGATCTTCTTCTGAAATCCAAATCATTCCTTACGACAAAGCGTACCCAAAAGATTTCGAAGATATGAAACGCCGAGTTCCTTCTACGGAAAAACTGAGATCCTTAATTGGTTTTGCTCCGACAATGAAACTCGACTCTATCTTGCAAGATGTCGTGAAGTTCTTCCGCGGTGAAACTGACTCCAAGGAACAGGAACAAGACGAAGAAATCGGTTTTCCTATCAAGAAGCCTACTACTGACGATGCACGTAGTTCCATGCTGCTAAAAAGTTAGCACTGAATGACAAAATCCAATTGGCAGATCTTCTTTACGGTCCTTTCTCTGATCTTTTGTATCAAAGGGCTTGGGGGATCGTTTAACCAATTATTCGCGAACTGGGGACTGGATTTTTACCACGGTCCGGTAATTGGTGCGTTGATGGGTTTGTCGTTAAGTGGATATTTTCTAAACTTCAGTGAAACGCCCGGACAAAAAAGCCCTCTTTCCTCAAAGGAAAAAGGGCTCACGTGCATCTTGTTTTTCATTCCCCTGATTCTTGCGATGTGGCTTCGCATTACGATGATACAAAATACTCCGCTCGATATTAACCGCGCCGATATGCTTTTTGCGATTAAGGGAGAAATTTCGACGGTGTTAATGGGACACAACCCGTACGGGCCTGTTCTCATGTCTGACGGGCGAGAAGTTCTGCACGGCTATCCGCCGATGTTGTGGTTAAGTTACTTACCCCTTTATGTTCTTAACTGGGACTTGCGCTACTTGAATGTATTTGCGCAATTTATATTTTATTTATTTTTGCTGGATCTTTTCTTACGTAAGCAAACGTATTGGTTTAAAAACGCTTACTTTAATATCGCAGTCTTCTTAACCGTTTTTTTAATGCACCTCTTTTCAAAACAAGCAACCAGACAACCGGTGGATGTGCATACAGGACCGTACTGGTTGTATTGGACAATCTTTTTATGGCTTGTGAGTCGAGATAAATTGCGACAAAGTTTCTGGTTCATCTCGCTTATTCTCTTATGCCGTGAACCCGCTATCATTTTATTATTACCCCTCGCTGTTGTGATTTTTCTCAATCAACGAAAACTTTTTATCGAGGCTTTTTGGAAGTCCTTACTCGTCGGACTTTTTATCGCAGGGCCTTTTATCTTGTGGGCGCCTGATTTGTATTTTAAAGGCATCCGATTTTACTCACACCACATCTATGAAAATCCAATTGAAGTAATGGTGCGCTATTATGGATTGTCAGGAATTTTGAAACTGACAAACACGCTGTGGCTGCAGAAATTCTTGCAGTGCTTTGGCGTTTTTCTCTCTTTTCTTGTCATTTACTCTCGCTCAAAGACAATCTCTGTGGCTCAAGCGCTTGCGCTCGGGGGGCTTTCCTACATGTGGCTCATGCTTTTTGCCTCGCTGAGTTATCCATTTATATATACAGAAGTAATTATGCTTTTTTACGCATTGTTTCTGTGGCCCACATCACAACGCAGCACAACATCAAGCTTATCGTCTGTAATCCCGATAAGTTAAGTGACTTAAAATATTCTAGGATGGATTTTTTAAGGAGTAGAAAAACACTCCAACTCAAGTCACTTCACTTTCACACCAAGTGAAATCCGACCGCGAATATTTTCAACTGAGAAATTACAAAATGATCATTTCAAAAACTCCGTTTCGGATTTCTTTTTTTGGCGGTGGCACCGACTTTCCCCAGTGGTATTTGAAAGAAGGCGGCGCTGTATTGTCTACGACGATAGATAAATATTGTTACATCACCTGCCGATCGCTTCCTCCCTTTTTTCCTAACAAACATAGAGTGGTCTGGTCCCATATCGAATCCGTGTCCGATATCAAAGATATTCTGCACCCTGCAGTGAAAGCAGGATTACAATATTTAAAATTTGATAACTCCGTTGGAATTGAAATTCACCACCAGGGTGACTTGCCTGCCAGAAGTGGCATGGGATCTTCCTCAGCATTCGCCGTAGGTCTGATTCATGCACTTACACAACTTAAGGGTGAAACAATTTCCAAAGGCGAACTTGCCCAAAAAGCTATTGAACTGGAACAAGTGCATTTAAAAGAGAGTGTGGGTTCGCAGGATCAAGTGGCAGCTGCATACGGAGGCTTGAATCTTATCAAGTTTGATCCTTCAGGCGATATTTCAGTGGATAATATCGATGTCAAAATTTCAAGACTCCATGAACTGCAATCTCATCTCATGATGTTTTTTACGGGAAGTACAAGAAACGGGACTGAAATTGCTTCAAAAACCATCTCCAATATTTCCTCTAAAAAAGAAACTTTGAGAAAACTCAGAGGTACCGTAGATAAAGGTCTTGATATTTTGACTAACAACCAGCCTATCGAAAAATTTGGTGAATTACTGCATGAAGCTTGGAAAGAAAAATGTACTCTCACACCTGAAGCGACAAATGATTTGATTACTAACATCTACGATACTGCCCGCTCCAACGGTGCAATAGGTGGGAAACTTCTCGGCTCTGGCGGAAGCGGCTTTGTACTTCTGTTTGCACCTCCTGAAAAACACGACGTCATCACGAAAAAACTTTCTCGTTATCTTCCGGTACCCTTTAAATTTGAAAATGAAGGCAGTTCGATTATCTTGAACGTATCGGAACCGATCGCTCAGTCTCACCATTTCGTGGCCAAAAAAGTCGCATAATAAGCTCACTCATCTATTAAGCTGCAGTATGTACTGTAATCGTGGGGATGATATTTTCTTTATACCAGGTAAGAGTCTTTTTGATTCCTTGATCGAGCGTTACTTTCGGAGCCCAACCTAAAAGTTCTCGGGCTTTTGTGATATCCAGATAAAGCTTAGTCTTCAGACTGGGTTTTGATTTATCGTAATCAATCGTGATTTTCTTGCCGCTAGCTTGGATGATTTTATTCACAAGATCAGTCACAGAAACAGAACTTCCCAAACCTACATTTTGCAGTAAATAGGGATCTGTTTGCTTTTCCAAAACCAGTTTCACATAGTCAGCGAGATCCGAAATATAAAGCAGATCTCTTTCTTCGCTGCCATCTCCCCAAACAGAAATCTTGCCATTTTCGTTGGTTAGAATTTTTGTCATCGTCGCACCGAAAACGTGCGATCTTTCCAAATCGAACTTGTCATGCGGTCCATAGATATTGGAATGCCGGATGACACTGAATTTGGTGGAGCTGATACGGGAATAAAACTCAGCCATTTTTTCGAGATAGACTTTTGTCCAACCTACTCCGAAATAACTTTTCGTCATTTCTGCATTGGCGTCAAAGTCAGTTTCCTTCACAGCGCGATTTAGTCCAGACGGATACATCACGGTGCAGGAAAAAAATACGAGGTGCTTTATTTTTTGCTCATACGCTTCTCTGAAGATAAGCGAATTCATCAAAGCGTTGTCTGTCACATGGTAATACGGCTTATTCACTATCTCTTTTGCGCCGCTGGTTGTAGCAGCTGCCTGGATGACGATGTCTACGCCTTTTAAAATTTCTTTTACGCTTGCAGGATTCGTCAAATCGCATTTAGTCAGCGCTATTTTGGGGTGGCGAAACGGTATCGACCTGAAATATGTGCCAAACACTTCATAGTCTGGGTTTTTCACGAGCTCTTCCGCTATATTTCTTCCAATAAACCCGCTGGCCCCTAAAACGAGTACTTTTTGTTTCATGAATAGCTCCTCTTTAAGCTACTAACTTTTTTTCATTAAAAACATTATAGCGATTTGAAATGGTATTTTTATTCTGCTTATACCACTCCATCACTTCTTTAATGCCTTCTTCGATAGAAATTTTTGGCTCCCAGCCGAAAGATTTTGCCCGAGCGATATCCATCAGACGTTTCTTATCTCCTGCTGGTTTTGTCGTATCCCAGACCACCTTTGGTTTCGCATCGAGATTAGAGACAATAATGTCTACGATCTGCTTGATAGTAACACCTGTTCCACTGCCCAAATTCACAGGAACATTCACTCCTTTTTCGAGCATCATGAGCATTCCACTTGCGACATCTTTAGCGTGAATAAAATCTCGGATAGGAGTGCCATCGCCCCATACAGTTAGTGGGTTCTCGCCGTCCATCGCTCGCTTAATCAGGGAGGGGATGACCATGGCATTATTTGTATCAAAGTTGTCGCCAGGTCCATACACGTTCGCAGGGCGTACTATAGAGATCGCATCCCAGCCATATTCTATCTGGTAAGCTTCTGCCTGAAGTTCTCCCATGCGTTTTGCCCAACCGGCGAAACGGTCATTGGGAGAAGGAAAAGTTTTCCACACATCGTCTTCATGAAATACTTCAGAAGGAGAATACACGCCGACTGTGCTCGTAAATAAATAACGTCTTACTCCTTTTTGTCTCGCAGCTTCCATCATGTTTGTATTAAAGGATATGGTAGGAACAAAAAAGCTCGCCGGTTTTTTCGCAGTCATCGCAGGACTACCTTTGATACCCGCCAAATGAAAAACGTAATCGACGCCTTCGCAAACTTTGAGGCAGTTCTCCAAATACATTAAATTGCATTTTTGAAATTCACATTCAGGGTGCGCCCGGGATGCATCATCAAGTGAAGCAACGCGTACTTTCGCGCCACTCGCAATTAATAAATCGACCAAAGGACGGCCGATAAGCCCCGTGCCACCGGTCACAAGGACAATTTTGCCTTTAAACACTGGATACTCCTAATTTATGCGATTTTTAATAGGGATGAAACGATACTTAAGGTGCAGTCTTATTATAGCTTATTTAAGTGGAAAAATGAGACGGAACATTAAACGCATAGTGGCATCATTTTACGAGGCGCAGCGTACTGTCTGATTCATCAAAATTGAACTTCTTTAAGATGGAATAAGGAAGTTGAGAGGTAGATTCAAAGTAAGTGCGGATAAGAAGTTCTGCAAGAAGACCCATGACGAGAAACTGCACGCCCACAACCGCCATAAAAATAGCGATAAGAAATAAAGGATTATTGTGCACAACGATTCCTAAAACTAATTTATCGTAGGAAGTCCAGGCCACAGTCACTACGCTAAAGAGTGAACAAAGAATTCCTGCACCACCAAAAATATAAATGGGTTTTGTTTGATAGGATTTTAAAAACCACAACGTAACCAGATCCAAAACCACTTTGAATGTTCTCGTGAGATTGTATTTTGAAGTACCGGCAACTCTTGGACGGTGGTTGACCTTGTATTCGATAACCTTTGCGCCTGTTTGCTCCATCAAAATACCGATAAAGCGGTGCATTTCTCCGTACAATCTTAATTCTCTAGATACTTCGGCTTTAAAAGCTTTCATCGCACAGCCTAAGTCATGCAATTGGGATTTCCACAAGCGGCGAATTAAAAAATTAGCTACTTTTGAAGGAAACTTTCTATACAACATATTGTCTTGCCGCTGGTGTCTGAAACCTGCGACACAATCGTTTCCTTCATCCAGAAGTTTAACCATGGCAGGAATGTCATGCGGATCGCTTTGTCTGTCAGCGTCCATTGTAACAATGTAGTCACCGCTTGCATGCCGCATTCCTGCGTCCAGCGCAGCAGTTTGGCCAGAGTTGATTCTGAAAAATATAGCCTTTAATTGGGGAATCGTTTTTGTAGCTTCTTCTAATACCTGACGGCTCCCGTCGCGGCTTCCATCATCCACAGCAATAATTTCGTATGAACGCCCGAACGCATTCATCACTCGAGTTAATTCTTCGAGTAGGGAAAGGATATTTTCCTTTTCATTGTAAACCGGAAGCAAAATGGAAATTTGTGGTTGCATATATATCTTTAAGCAGCTTTCTTAATCACGCCACCGCAAGCGGCAACGAGAACTTTATTCAACCGTTCCAGTTGCTTTGTCAGGTCTTGTGCATAGTTTCCAACATAAAATCCGCGATCATGTGCCAGATTGGATATTCTTAAATCACTTATCACTTCGTGATCGTAGCAGCGGATCACATCATGTTTTACGAGGTTGCCTCCCAAGATGGGGCGGCAAGCAATGCCTTCGTTGTTTAAAAGTTTCATCAGATTGCTGAAATTTACGTTCAGTACGGGATTAATTATGATGGTAAAACCGTACCAACTGGACTTTCCATTGTCTTTTTGGAGAATAAATCTCGGATCCCCGTTAAAGAGTTCCTGAAAAGTTGCCCGATTGATTCTTCTCACTTCAAGACCGGCATCTAATTTTCTAATCTGCTCTGCACCCACGGCTCCACACACTTCCAACGGACGAAAATTAAAACCAGGTACGATACAGCGGGATTCTTCCCACCATTCGTCTGTGCCTTTTTGAAAGAGCGGCGATTCGGGAGGGAGGTTCTTTACAATCCCGTACCCTCTTAGCGCCTTTGCCAGGTGGTAAATTTCACGATCTTCTGTGACAAGTACTCCACCTTCCATCGTAGAAATCTGGTGTGAAGAACTGGTACTTAATACGCCAATATCACCGTACGTGCCGCATTTTTTCCCCTTAAACTCTGAGCCTAATCCGTCCAGATTATCTTCGATAAATACGAGAGAGTTTTTCTTCGCAAAGGCTCTCACAACATCGAGGTGGCCTGGATTTCCCATGGTGTTTGTGACAACGATAACTTTTGTATTAGGGGTAAGTGCTCTTTCCAGATATTGTGTGTCTAAAGTAAGTGTGGCCATATCAATGTCCACGAATTTTAATTTCATTCCCAAATGGTGAAATGCAGATGCTGTAGAATGTGCTGAAAAAGCAGGCAAAATAACTTCGTCGCCTTTTTTAATGGGATTTTCTTTTTTGTAAAGTAGAGAGGCAGCGGCAACGAGCATGGCCGAACTTCCCGAGTTCATCATCACGGCGTATTTTACGCCTAATTTTTCGGTAATTAATTTTTCAAAAAGATCGACATTTTCACCGGCAGTATACTTTCCTGTCCGAAGTACTTTGAGAATTGCCTTCATCTCTTCTTCTGTGAAGGAGTTGTGATCGATATCGTAAAACATGGGAGGCCTCGAATTGTGTTAAGTTCTTCACAATTCTTATCGGTGTGTGCGGGAATTATATTAAGTAATGATCAATCGTCTGGGACATTGCGCTATTTAGTGGTATTGCGCAATGAGTAAGACGCCTGCTGAAATTTAGTTGGGGAAGAGTTCGGATTCTACGGCGCCGCATAAGGTGTGGTAGAGAACCATGTGCACTTCCTGGATTTGGCTTGTTTCTTTGCCCTCGGCAATAATGCAAAAATCCGCCAAGTCTTTCACAAGCCCACCGTCAAATCCCGTCAATACAACAGAGGGAAGATTCATTTGCCTGCATTTTTCAAGCGCAAGAATGATATTTTTGGATTTTCCAGAAGTAGTAATGCCTAAAAAGACATCGCCCTTTCGCATCTTGCCTTCAATTTGTCGGGAGAAAAGCTGGTCATAACCAAAATCATTTCCAATCGCAGTGAGAATGGAAGTATCTACGGTTAAAGCTTCTGCTGGAAGTGGCGCGCGCGGTCGTGCAAGCTTGCTGACAAATTCTGCGGCCAAGTGCTGGGCATCGGCAGCGGATCCACCGTTGCCTGCGATATACAATCTGCCTCCAGCCTTATACGCATTTACGATTAGTTGTACTGCTTCGCCGAAAGTTCTTAGTTGCTCGTTATTTTGCAACATACGCTGCTTGGCTTGAATCGAAGATTCCAGATTCTTCTTTAATGTCTGAGTGTATTTTTCCATGCGTTGATTATCTCAAGTTTTGTAGGTGAGCTGCAAGGCTTTCACACCACTTTTTATTTCTATGAGTTTGCTTTTTACATCTTTTAGCCACGGAAAGTTCTGACGCAACTTGGCCTTGGTGTAGTTTTTTAAATCTCTTAATGAACTCGAGGAGATGGGCATACGGTCATAACCGAAGTCATAGCGTACCATTCTCTGCAGTAACTCTGGATACTCTTGCTCTAAAATACATTCTTCCCAATACTCATAGGAAGTGCCGCGCGACGCGCTCTCCAAATGCAGACCTTCTATGTAACCAAGATTTACGTTTTTAAGACCCGCTTTTAAACACTCTAAGTTAAAAGCGACATCGCCAAACCCGTTTGCCAAATCCAACTCTCGAAAGCCACCCATTTGCGTATACACGCTTTTTTTCATCAAACACGCGGCAAAAGTATTTCCAAAAACCTCTCGAGTGGTGTTCCATAAACGCTGTTCACTTTGTTCATTTCCCACACGCACTAGTCTGCTCTCATCTCCCACAAATGCTGTTAAACCAGCATGCTGGATTCTTCCATCTTTGTACCTAAGAAGACAACCCACAGTCCCGACATAAGAAAGCGCCGACCAACCCAACATATCTTTCAAACAGTTTTCTGAATTTAAAAAGACATCATTGTTCAGCAAAAATAAATACTCACCTGTCGCGTAGTTCTCTATCGCCCAGTTGTGCATGTGCCCAAAATTAAAAGCATGGGGAAAATCGACCAGAATGTGAGAAAGCGGGTATTCTTTTAAGTAACTTTTAAGTTTATCCGTCTGATGCGAGCGCGAATTATTGTTTACTAGAATAACTTCTACATTCACCTTCCCTGCAAATGCCACCAGATTTTTCAAACACTGGATGGTCCAATCCGCTTTGTCTTTGAAACAAACAATTACAGAAACTTTGGATTGAACAGCGACTGAAGAATCCGGCAAAATATTCCATCCGTATTCCGATCGCCGTGCATGACAGGTAAGCCCAGACTTATTGGCAAGTTCAATGACCTGTTGAAATTGCTCGTCGCTTACGTGCGGCAGTGGAGTCACGTTTCTTCTGACACCAAAAATGGGGACCAGTTTCCAATGGGAATCCAGTCGGGCATTTTTCAAAAAGAAAAGGTGCTCGTTTTTTCCATCCCACTCCAAAAACAGACTTGTTTTAGCTAGCCACAATTTACCAATGTAGTTTTGGTTTAATAGGCTTAAGTAACTGTACTCAGGTTTTGAAAAGAGCTTTTCGGTACCGTTTTCCATCTGCACTTCATGACAGTACAACAACTCTGGTGTTGCCTTCTCGATTGCTAAAGCAAAATGGTAAAGCGCTGAAGGGTTTAATATAGCTCCAGCCTCGATTGTGCCCGTATAGTCGGCTTGAATAGATTCTTTTATCGCGTCTCTATTTAACGAAACAATTTTTACCCTGCTATCATTGGAAATATTTTTAGCCGTATCCGATACTACAATCAGCTGCCATTTTGGATAAGACTGCTCTTTCAAGCTTTCCAAAGTAGCAGTAATTAACTCTTGTTGTGTAGACGCCTCTGTATAAAGAACAAAGGCAAATTGAGTGTCTTTTTTAAACAGGTATACGCGGCTTTTTTGCTCTAGACACTTCTTCCACAATTCTTGCGCAGATTCTCTTCGGCCATAGGTGGCCCACGTGTATTGAGTAAAGAAGGAATTCACTGAGTCACTTCCGGAGAAGGAGTGGGAGTTGTCAGATTAAAGGCGTTTTTATTTCCGCCGCAAAAATCCAGATACTGCGCAATCATGTCTTCGGGTGCGCCCTCTGCCATGATTTTTCCGTGATCTAAAATAATCACACGGTTACAGAATCTTTTGATGTAAGCAAGATCATGGGCCACGAGAATCAGGATTTTGGAGCGATCGACAAAATCTTCCAGACGCTTATTCGCTTTTGAAATAAATACCGCATCCCCACCCGCATAAAGTTCATCCAGAATCAAAATGTCCGGTGGTATTTCAGTAGCAATGGTAAAGGCGAGGCGTAAATGCATTCCGGTGGAATAATACTTTACCGGCATGTCGATAAAATCCTGAAGCTCTGAAAAATTCACAATGGAATCCAGGCGGCTCTTGATCGTTTTTCTTGAAATGCCCAGGATAGAACCGTTTAAATAAGCGTTTTCGCGACCGGTGAGTTCGGGGTTAAAACCTGCCCCGATTTCAATTAATGGAGCGATACGCCCCTGTACTTTCACAGTGCCTTCTGTGGGGCGATAAATTTTGCTAACGACTTTAAGAAGCGTGCTTTTTCCAGCACCATTTCTACCGATAATTCCCAGCCTGTCGCCTTCACGCACGGTGAGATTCAAATTTCTTAAACCCCAGAAGGAAGAAGTCGACGGTGGTTTTTTGGAATACCAGGAAGGAGGACGAATCAGGCGCATAGCGGCTTCTTTCATACCCGTAGCTTGTCCGTGGTATTTTCTGAACTTTACAGAAACATCCTTAATTTCGATTAATGATTCCACCATTACATCCTAAAAACCAAATCTTCATCTTTGTTATTCAAAAACAAAAGCCCGACAAACAAAGTACCGAACGAAATCAAGGCAGCAACGGCCCAATCAGAGGCGTTTGGTAACACGCCTTCGTGCAAAATCTTTTGAAAAATAAGTATCAATCGGTAAACAGGGTTAAGCCCTAAGTAAAATGCATAGCGCTCAGGCAACATACTGACAGGATACATAATGGGAGTCGCAAAGTAGAGAAGTTGCAAGAAAACACCCATTAAGTACTGCACATCTCTAAAGTAGATCGTCATGACACTGGCAAGAAGTGAGACGCCCAAAGAAAAAGCAAAAAGTAAAAGGATAGCGAAGGGCAATAGCACAATCACCCAAGAAAAATGAAAACCAAAAACGACAGCCAGTATGGCAAGTGCCACAAAAGAAAACGCGAAATCTACTCCCCGGACAAGTAACTTACTGAGCGGAAAAATGATCTTTGGCAGGTATATTTTCTTAATAAAATTTTCATTTTCCAAAAGACAGGTGGCACTTGTCACCGTTGCACTTTGAAAGAAGTTCCAGGCAAGAAGACCTGAAAACAAATACAGGCTGTAATCTTTGATGCCACGGTTTACGATATGAGAAAATACGAGCGCCAATACAGAAAGCTGCATCAATGGATTTAAAAGCGACCAAAAATAGCCGAAGTAGGTACGCTTGTACTTCACTTTTAATTCTTGAGAAAGAATATTGGAAAGCACTTCACGGTACTGAAAGATTTCCTGAAAATTATTTTTAAAACCCAGTACCATTAAGGAAGTTCCTTTGCCATCTCAAGCAGCGTCTTAACGATGCGCACGTCATCACTTTTGATTTTTTTACTTTCTGCTTCGCCTTTACCCGTAAGAACCAAAAAACTTTCTTTGACACCCAAGTTCATGCCCAACTGTACATCACACTGTTTATCGCCTACGGCAAAACTCTCGCTGAAGTTCACAGGCGTTCCTGAAATTTCTCTTGGCACAAGTCCCGTTTCAGGTTTTCTGCATTTACAGTGGTCATCCGGGTGGTGAAAGCAGTATGAAAATTCGGCAATCTCCACTTCGTTTTCTTTTAGAAGTTCGCAGATGCGATCGTGTACGGCTTTAAATTCGCTGTCGTGTATAATCCCGCGGCCTACGCCAGACTGGTTACTCACGACAAAAAGCGTGTAGCCTTTTTTCTGCATGAGTTTTAAACCGTCAATGGCTTCAGGCAAAAGACGAATTTGGGAAGGATCTTTGGGATAATGCATATCCTCAACGATAGTACCGTCTCTGTCCAAGAATACTGCCTTCATTACAGCACCTTGTTTTTCAATAAATCATCGAGGTGTAAAACGCCGACAAGTTTTTGGTTTTCGTCCTGGATAATCAGGTGGTGAATGCGATGCACTTCCATCATTTCACGCGCTTCTACTGCAAGCGCTTTGGCATCGATGGTTTTTGGATTCTTACTCATCAAATCCGTAGCCACTGCATCTTTGCCCATTTTATTTTTTTGAAAATACCTTCTTAAATCCCCATCAGTAATAATGCCGAGTGTTTTTCCATTATCCACCACTGCGGTTATTCCCAGACGTTTTTTTGTCATTTCCATCAGGACATTTTCTAAAGAACTGTTGGGAGAGACAATGGGGAGAGCTTCTTCTTTGTGCATGAGTTCATTGACTCTCAACCACAATCTTCTTCCCAAACTTCCACCCGGATGCAATCTCCCAAAATCTTTTTCCGTAAAGCCGCGCATTTGCATGAGCACCGTTGCGACAGCATCGCCAAGAGCCATCATCAGGGTTGTCGATGTCGTTGGCGCCAAACCTAACGGACAAGCTTCTTCTGAAAGAAAAACAGACAGAGAAAGATTTGCCTGCTTCGAAAGACTGCTTAAAACATTTCCAGTGACGGCAATTACCGGGATGCCAATTTCTTTTGCATGCCTGAGCACATAACTGAGTTCTGCAGTTTCTCCACTGTAGCTAAGCGCAATTAGGATATCTCCACTACGAATGATTCCCAAATCTCCGTGAGAAGCTTCTGCGGGATTAATGAAATAACTTTTTGTCCCTGTACTTAAAAAAGTGGAGAACCATTTACGGGCAACAAGGCCCGACTTTCCCATTCCAGTGAGAATAACGGTGCCCTGACAGCCATAAATCATTTCACACGCTTTGGAGAAATTTTCATCGAGCGTATTGACGTAAGCAGACAATGCTTCTGCTTCTTTTCTCAAAGTATTTCTGCCGATTAATACGAGATCATTTTCCATGCGCGACCTCTGCAATCATTTTTGCTTGCACCATCAACGATTCCAAATCATGCAGGGGCCATGCGTTGGGTCCGTCAGATTTTGCTTTTGAGGGATCGGGATGAGTCTCCGCAAAAAAACCACTCACGCCGACAGCAGCGCCTGCTCTTGTGAGATACGGAATCGCTTCTCTAATGCCGCCCGTGCGGTTGCCTTCGCCGCCTGGCAACTGAACAGAATGTGTGACATCTAAAATTATTTTTGCCCCTTTGGAAATCATTTCGGGGAATGCAGCAAAATCCACAACCAGTCTTTGGTACCCAAATGTTACGCCACGCTCGGTAATCCAAAAATCTTTTGCACCAAAATTTTTAAGCTTGCTCACAAGTTGTCCCACATTGGAAGGGGCGACGAACTGTCCTTTTTTCAAATTCACTGCTTTGCCTGTTTTACAAACGGCTTCTATCAAATCAGTTTGGCGGCACAAGAACGCAGGAATTTGCACGATGTCTACAACTTCTGCCACCATACGCACTTGCGAAGTTTCGTGCACGTCTGTGAGGATAGGAAGTTCAAAATTATTTCTAATCCACGCTAAATCTTTCAAACCTTGTTCGATACCGGGCCCGCGAAAACTTTCGTGGGAAGTGCGGTTCGCTTTATCAAAACTTGCCTTGAACACAACGGGGATAGAATGTTTTTCCGCTATTTTTTTTACGGTCTCCGCAATTTTTGCGAGCATGTCGCGATCTTCGATGACACACGGACCGGTAATCCAGAAAGGATTGGCGTGACTTGACGCATTAATTTTTTGTAGCAAGTTACTGTTTTCTATGCCCATTTGGAGCACATCCTAAGGCTAATGATGTGCCACGGCAAGGGCCCGATAGACACGTCTTTAAAGCTAGCCCAAACAAGATTAATTATCTTTATTTTCAAATACTTATACTTCTCGCCCCAGATACTGAAACCAGTCTTTTGTCGCGACTTCGATTTTTTCAGGCGTCCAAAGCGGAGCGCTCTTCCAATCCTGCAAGTGGGTAAGCATTTTTGCGACCCCATCTTCAAATCGTACCTGCGGCCTCCAACCAATCATTTGTCTGATTTTTGAAATATCCGCAAAAGTGCGTTCAGGTTCCCCGGGACGTTTGGGGATGTAAGTTACATTTCCTCCGAGTAGTTTCACAAGCTGGTTCACGCTGTAAGATCCACCGCTGCCGACATTTAAAATTTCGCCGGTCAAATGAGATTCGGCCGCCATCATAAACGCGCTGACCACGTCAGTGACATAAGTGAAATCGCGCGTTTGATTCCCATCTCCCACAACGGTGAAGGGTTGGTTGTTTGCTTTTTGCGCTAGAAAAACTCCAAACACCGCTCCATACGTTCCACTCGTTCTGACTCTGGGACCGAAAACATTAAACATTCTTAAAGACAAAGCGGGTAAGCCGTACACTTTTTCCCAGTGAAGCACATACTCTTCTCCGACAGCTTTAGTGAGTGCGTATGGATATTCTGGTTGAACGGCAGCTAATTCTGTCGTCGGAAACTGTGCCGGAATTCCATAGCAGGAAGAAGACGCCGCATAAATAAATCGCTCTACTCCTTTTGCACGAGCTGCTTCGAGCACAGCAATTGTCCCATCCACATTTGCTTTGTGGTACAGAAGCGGTTTTTGAATTGAGGGAACAATATCTGCGCGTGCTGCCAGATGAAACACCCAGTTCACGCCCTTAAAAGAATGTTGAATCAGTTCACCCTGAGAGACATCTGCTTTGATAATCGTTAACTTCGAATTACCTTTGTGTGCTTCCAGGTTTTCTAGACGTCCGATAGAAAAATCATCCATTACGATAACTTCATGTCCGCGTCTTAAACACTCATCCACTAAGTGGCTGCCGATAAATCCGGCCCCACCAGTTATTAAAATCTTTTTTGGCTTCATGGGAAGTATCTTACTCCATCCTGCCTTTGACGGGCTGTTTCATTTTTTGCAAACAGTTTCGTACCCTTAAATGCCAGGGTGTTTAACAAATAGCCACCTTTGTTAACTGAATTAGCTATGAATACACAGGGCACCAGCCTTGCAAAAGCGACTGGCGTTGCTTTCTGCCCTAGTGCAGAGAGTAGAATTTATTGGGGATACGCATGTTTCAAAAATCTGTTCTTTTGTTTTCTGTTCTATTCATCACTTCTTCGTGCAGTTTAAAATTAGATGCGCCTATTGCGCCTAATTTGCAAAAAGTCACTGCTGATGGAAATAACCTGGATAAAGCCTCTACTGAAAATCCACTGCTTCGAACCGCTGCAAAAAAATTATTAGAAAGAAGCGTTACGGAGAAGAATAACGGTACTAAAAAATTCATCTTTAATATTTCTGTAAACGATAAACTAAAACCTTATCTTAACTCAAATCTTTGCCTTCAAATTTCCCGCTTTGGGGATGACACGCTTGTGGTGGACTTTGCAGATATCTCTTGCCCAGCAGATGGTGTATTGCTCCCAGCGGATCATATTAAGTACACAGCTAACTTCTATGAAGTGAAAAAAGATTCTGAGTACGTAATCAATTCAGCAAATTCTGGAAAAACGATTGGAAAGATTTCAGCCGATTGGTCGTTTCCCACGGCACAAATTACGGAATTTTGCTCAGGCTCAGTTGCATCCAATTGCAAAGTCACTTTGAGCTACAATAGTTTTGTAGACATTCTCGATTTATAAAATTTTTATTTACCAGCCAGAAATTTAGCAACTGCAAGGCTTGCGGTAAGACCCGGGCTTTCAAAGCCTAAGCAATGAATAAACCCATTGTGATCTTCTACCAAGAAATCCGGGTAGGCGGCTTTATCAATAAAAAGCTTAGGACGAATGCCAATTAACCCAGGGGAAACATCATTCTCCTGCAAAGAAGGGATATATCTTTTTGCAGATGCGGTAAATGTCGGTTTTAAATTATCCCAGTCGCAATCATACAGTGCGTTTACCTCACTGTATTTTTTATCCAGGCACCAATCCACATCCGGCCCCAATTTCGCAAACCCCGCATTATCTATTGTCACATGCACCCCAAGACCGTCTTTCGGCGGTACGGGGTAAATAAGGTGGTTATATTTATTTTGGTATTTTTGCGAAAGCGTAAAATAACGCCCGCGGCAATAGAGGTGCTCATATTTTTTTGTGTTTAACACTTTGTTACTTAATTCGGCTGCCGCAAGACCTGCACAATTAATCACTTTTTTGCTCGTGATTTTAAATTCGCCTTCTGGGGAGGAGACAGTTGTTGTCCATAGCGTATTTTTTTCAACCGCTTTCACAAGGTGACGGTATGCCAAGATAGCGCCATTTTCGCGAATACTATCTTCCAGACGTTGCATAAAAACATGGGAGTCAACAATTCCTGACTCAGGAAAAAAAAGAGCGGCACTTGCTTCTACAAGTGGTTCTGATTTCAAAAGAGAATTTTTATCTACTCGCTGAACAGGAACACGGATACGAGTCGCGTTATCCCATCTTTTTTCCAAATAAGCTTCTTCTTCTGTGGAAGTGGCTACGAGAAATTTTCCGCATTTTTTATAGGGTACGCTTTTCTGCTCGCAAAAATCGTAAAGAAGTTTACGCCCTTCGATGCACCACTTTGTTTTTAGTGAGTCTTCTGGGTAGTAAATCCCGCTATGGATTACTTCGCTATTTCTGGAAGAGGTTTCTCTTCCAAACTGTGGGTACTGTTCCACTAAAATCAGGTCGTTTTTTTTTGATAGCTCACTTGCAATCGAAAGGCCTATTACTCCAGCGCCTATAACAAGAATGTCTGTAGAAAGGGTTTCGGTCATTTCTTCAAAAAAGCACTTAAGTGATCTTTCCAGCTACCCATCTTATCGCGTCCCAGCAGTGCGAGTAGTTTTTTATTCGACATGGCGCCAAACAGGGGACGCGTAGCCGGCAATTTAACTTCTGCGGATTTTTTAGGAATGAGTTCAGTCGATAAATTCAGTTCTTTTTTAACAAACTCGTATACGCCGGCCCAAGTAGTGTAGTCGTCATACGCAAAATGGTACAAACCCTTTGCATCCAAAGACAACATTTCCATCAGTACCTGACAAAGATGCTCAGTACTTACCGGAGCCCCATACTGATCCATGAAAGGAGTAAAAACTTTTTTATCTTTTAAGGTCGTAAAGCGATCGCGTTTTTTCCCGTAAAGCCACTGCACTCTGAGAATCAGGTTTTTTTCAAATTTTGCGACTTCTTGCTCGCCCCAAAGTTTGGTTTCGCCATAGTAGTTCGGCTTTGGGGGGTTGGGTTTGTCTGTTTCCACCCAAGGCGTATTGCCTTCACCACTAAAAACATAATCGGTCGTGAAGTGAACAAGTTTAATGTCTTTTGCCGCACAAGCGGTCGCAAGAACCTTGGGCCCTGTTGTATTAATCAAAAAGGCTTTTTCGCGTTCTGTTTCCGCTTTATCTACATCTGTGTATGCAGCCGCATTGATAACAAGCTTGGGCTTTTTTTCGCTTAGTGCTGCATTTACTTTTTCAAGATTTGTGATGTCGAGTGTATCGTAATCAGTCGCAAAAACGTTGCTTGCGCCAAAGTGTTTAGTACAGATCTCTACCAAGTCACTGCCGAGCATTCCATAGGCGCCTGTAATCAGTACAGGTGTGGGAATTTTAGAATAGTTAATCGCCATTATTTTTTATTGAACATCAATTCGTTGGCCAGATGGTAAGACTCAAACGTACCTGCATCAGTCCAATCCCCTTTGAAGGAATCAAAGGTCATTTTGTTAGTACGCACATAGTGGTTATTCACATCGGTAATTTCAAGTTCGCCACGACCGCTTGGCTTTAAGGTGCGGATGTAGTCAAAAACCATGGAATCGTAGAAGTAAATCCCGGTGACTGCCATATTACTTTTGGGATTTTGCGGTTTTTCCTCGATAGAAACGATCTTATCGCCGGAGATCTCTGCCACCCCAAAGCGTTTGGGATCGTGCACCGGTTTTAAGATCACTTTCGCACCGTCTTTTTGATCATGAAAACTTTGCGCGAATGCAGCTAAAGAGTCAGAAAAAATATTGTCGCCGAGAATTACGCAAAGTTTGTGTCCTTTGCAGAAACTCTCCGTCAGACCTAGCGCTTGTGCAATGCCGCCTGCTTCATCTTGAACCTTGTAGCTGAACTGGCAGTTATAGTCTTTTCCAGAACCCAAAAGATTCACTACTGCGCCCATGTGTTCCACACCTGTGACGATAATAATTTCTTTAATGCCTGCTTCCGTCAGTTTTTCTACCGGGTGCAAGATCATAGGTTTTTTGCCTACGGGCAAAAGATGCTTATTGGTAACTTTGGTGAGCGGAAAGAGTCTCGAACCTGTTCCCCCTGCTAAAATAACGCCTTTCATCTGGTGCCTGCTCCTGTTTGTGTTTTAAATTTTGTCTGGTAATTCGCGTCGTAATATTTTTTAAAGTCCTGGCCTTTGACTTTTTTCCACCAGGCCTGGTTTTCCAGATACCATTTCACGGTTTCTGTAATCCCTTGTTCAAAAGAAAGTTTGGGTGCCCAACCTAATTCTTTTCTGATTTTGCCTGCATTTAAACCATACCGTCTGTCGTGAGCCGGTCTGTCACCCACGTAAGTAATAAGCGATTCGGGTTTTCCCATAATGCCTAATACTTTTTTGATGACTTCGATATTGGGTTTTTCTTCAGAGGCGCTGATATTGTAAACTTCGCCCACTCGGCCTTTTCTTAGTACGGCATCAATGCCATCTGCATGATCCGTTACGTAAATCCAGTCGCGTACTTGCTTACCGTCACCGTACACAGGAATCGGAAGCCCTTCATGCGCGTTGGAAATCAAAAGAGGCAATAACTTTTCAGGAAACTGGTAAGGCCCGTAATTATTTGTACAACGGGTAATCAAAACCGGTTGCTTGTACGTACGGCAACTTGCAAAGGCAATGAGATCTGCAGACGCCTTAGACGCCGCATAAGGAGAATTCGGATCCAGCATCGAAGACTCTAAGGACGTCGGATCTGTCGGAGACAAAGTCCCATACACTTCATCTGTAGATACGTGCACGAACCGAATGTTTCCATTCTCTCTCGCTAAATTTAAAAGATTCTGTACTCCCACCACATTTGTTCTTATGAACGAGCCAGGATCTAAAATACTTCTATCGACATGTGTTTCCGCTGCAAAATTGACGATTGCATCGATGTTTTTAAAATCAATTAGCGAAGATAATTCCGGGGAACCAATATCTGCTTTGATAAATCGGTAACGGTTAGGAGAGAGTTGCGACAACTCTTCACTCATATCCGGATGAGCGGCATACGTAAGCGCGTCCAGATTTGTAATGTGTACATCAGGATAATTTTTAAATTGTTGCCTGATAAAATGGGAGCCAATAAATCCACAGCCGCCAGTTACAAGAAGTCTCATATTACAAATCCCTTACGATGCCTTTTTATTCAAGAGTATCGAAATACCATACGAGGATGTGCACTCCAAGTTGAATCAATAATGCTAAGTGTCACATACAGTTTTGGGATATAAGTAGTAATGGCTATTTTGATTACAGGGTGTGGTGGGTTTATCGGGCATTTTTTAGCTGAAAACCTGGCTGCTACCGGCGTAAAAAACCTGCATTCGATTGGAAGACATCCCATTATCTCAAAAGCCATCCAACACCACATTTGTGACATGGCAAATCAAAATGAGATGGATAAGACGATTAAAGAGATTGCGCCTACGGAAGTCTACCACCTGGCAGGTCTTGCTCGCGTTTCGTCCTCCATTGGGATTCCGGAATATTTTAAAGCAAACACTCTTCCTACTCACAGCCTTTTAAAGGCACTGTCGACTTTAAAGCACAATGTGAAAGTATTTTATTCAAGTTCCGTGCATGTCTATGGAAACCAAAAAACTACGGTAGATGAAAGCTGTACCCTGCATCCCGAAACGGAGTATGGGTTTTCCAAGTATTTAGCGGAAGCCACGGTAAAAAGTTTCGTCGACAACAATGCGCATCTATCCGCTGTAGTAGCGCGTCTTTATACCTGCATCGGCCCCGGACAACCGGAAGGGTTTGCCGCGTCTGATTTCTGCAGAAAAATTACAGCATTAAAAAATGCGAAAGAAAAAGTGCTGAAGGTGGGGCCTATCAGTGCAAAAAGACAGTTTATCGATGTCCGTGATGCGGTTGCCCTGTTTCCGACTCTCATGAAACAAAATTTTCAAAACAGGTTTGAAGTTTTTAATCTCTCTTCACCAGAAACAGCCTCTGTTGAGCAAATTTTAAAAACTCTTGTAAAACTTTCCAAAATGGAAATTAAGATTGAAAGTCAGAATGATAACAAAAACCAACTTTTGGGTCTTTCTGTCAGTACCGACAAACTTTCAAAATTAATTCCCGGCACACATTTTCGACCGATGGAAGAAACACTTGCAGATATGATGGCGGCACTTACTTAATTGAGTAGTACAAAATAGAAGAGGCAACCCGTATATATTCCCCGGTTTCTTTGCGAGACTTTGGGTTTCGCAGAGTTGAGAATTACGGATTGCCCCTATACCTGTTCAAACAAAATTACTACAATACAAAGAGAGCATTTAGATATCTAGCTCTCTTTTTAAATTACTTTTTCTTGCCTGCTTTTTTAGGAGCAGCTTTTTTGTCGTCTTTGTGGTGTTTGCTGCATTCTTTGCAATCTGCATGCTTCTTTTTGCAAGCTTCGCATTCCTTGCCACCCTTTTGACACTCAGCGCACTTTGCTTCACCTTTATGGTGATCGCATTTGCAATCTGCTTTATCACAAGTTTCGCATGTATCTGCTGTAGCAGTAGCTGCTGCAGAGACTGCGTCCGTTTTTACTTCTTCCTTTTGTGCACAGCCCGTGACGATAAAGCCAAGAGCGATAAAACCTACTAGTAGTTGTTTCATTTTAGTCCTTTCGTAAAAGTATTATTTTATCATAGTTTCGTTTTAGTCGATAAATCTAAAACTTTCCGTGTTCAAGGCACAAAAGCCCGACGGAAATTATCGAAAGTATGTAAAGAATTGGGGACACCTCGCGTTGACGTCCAAAAAGCACATATAATACGACGTGAGAAATAAAGCCCCACAAAAGCCCTTGCGTGATGGAAAAAGTAAGGGGAATCAGAAGAAGTGTTAAAAAAGCAGGAAGTAAATTTTCAAACTTATCCAGTTCCAATTCCTTTACGCTTCTAAACATCATGGCACCTACTAAAATAAGTACGGGAGCAGTCGCGTATGCCGGCACCATCTGCGCTAAGGGAGCAAGAAAAAAACAGGGTAAGAAACAAAGCGCAGTTACAACTGATGTCATCCCGGTTCTGCCACCCACTTCGACGCCTGCAGAACTTTCGATATAGGCAGTGCCTGAAGAGGTACCAAATAGTCCGGCGGTAAGAGTAGCAATCGCATCGACGATTAACCCTTCTTTCAGATTTTTTGGTTCTCCCTTTTCCATAAGACCTGACGCTTGGGAAACACCCATAAACGTAGAAATAGAATCAAACAGATCTGTAAACATTAGAGACAAAATAATGGGAACAAACGAAAGTTTGAGAGAGCCCCAGATATCCAATTTTAAAAATACTGAATTAAAATCGGGCTGGCTAATCAAAGTCGCAGGGGGCGAGATCCAACCAAGGACAAATGCGACAAACGTAATAAAAAAGATACCTGCGATAAAAGAAAACGGATTTTTTTTCTTTAGTAACCATAGACTAATGAGAGTACCTACTCCCGCTACCAAAGTTGTCTTGTCGAGATTTCCCATTTTCACAAAAGTCACTGGATCGGAAACAACAAGGCCTAAATTTTTTAAACCGATAAAGGTAAGAAAAAGCCCGATTCCAGCAGCAGACGCTTGTCTAAGGTGCAGTGGGATTGCTTTAGCAATCGATGTGCGTACCGATGTAAATGAAATCAAACAAAACAAAACGCCTGACCAAAACACCATTCCCAATGCTGTTTGCCAGGGAATTTTTTGTCCCAAGATCAAGGAATAAGTGAAAAAAGCGTTGATTCCCATACCGGGAGCTACGGCAAAAGGAATTTTTGCATACAGTCCCATGAGTAAAGTCATCGTAAAACACAAAAGCACCGTGGCAGTCAGTACGCCATTAAAATTCATGCCGGTGCCACTAGTAGCAAGAATCGATGGGTTCAATACGACGATATAAGACATGGTGAAAAAAGTAGTGAGCCCGGCAGCGATTTCTGTTTTAAGCTGTGTGTTAGAGGATTGCACAATACAAGTGTATCAACCGAAAAACTCTTTTCAAGTTATACAAGCGCGAGTATCGTTTTCAGTATGAAATCTTTTCTTTTACTTTTCTTGGTTGCGTTTTCTTTCATTAGTTTCGCAGGACACGAGGATGCGCTAAATCCTGCGTCCCCTCGAGAAACAATGCCTGCGGGAATTGACCTGACCAAAGAGCAACTGAAAGATGAATTTCTAGATTCCTGCAAAATAGAATGTCCTGAAATCAAGCACGGGGCTACATGTTCCGTATTTATCAAAGGGCTCGGCAGAATTGAAAAAAAAGGTGATAACCGCTGTCTGGCCTTTAAAGAGATCTGTGCGATTGTAAAAACAAAAAAGCTCGATCCCAAAAAGGCGACCGAGCATTCCTGTACACATCCTTAAATTATCTGCAGTCTGATTCGCTATTCGTGCAAACTCCGGTATAACGATCAAAATTTCTCACGGTTTTTTGTCCCGTTTTATTGTCTTTGCATGTTTCGCGAATGGATTCATAACACGCACGGTGATCGCCTTGGGGACAACGAACAGGATCGTAAGAACCGCTTCTCCAGGTCACTTCTTCTGAGCAATAAAACTCATCGAAAGAATCCTCTGCTGCAAAAGTTTGATTGCAAAGTGCAAGTACGGTTCCCACTAACAATAATAATGTAGTTTTCATTTCTTCCCTCCTTCAAGGAATATTTGTTACCCGGATTCCTAGAGCAGGATTGGTGCCAATTTGAATACTAAATTCAGGCGCGCCTTTGAATTGTGTTAGCTTGCATGCTGAGTTTTTTACTTCTTTGGTGTCTTTTTGCCACCGACAGAACCAAATACCATTACTTTCGGATCGAGTGCTTTGCCGTATTCGCCCGCAATTTCTCTTACCGTCTTTCCTTCGATGAGTGCTTTTTGCGCAAGCTTTGTCGCTTTATCATATCCAACGAGGGGAACGAGAGCCGTCGCAAGCATCAAATTATTTTCAAGATGGATTTTAATTTGTTTTTCATTTGCTGTAATTCCGCGCACGCATTTTTCCTCAAAATTACTCACGCCTCTGGAAAGAAGCTGAATGCTGCCAAGTAAATTGTGGATGAGAACAGGCATCATCACATTCAATTCGAAATTACCATTTGCTCCAGCCCAGGTAATGGTGGCGTCATTGCCAATGACTACAGCGCAAACTTGTAAAAGGGATTCAGCAATCACTGGATTTGTTTTCCCAGGCATAATGCTGCTTCCTGGTTGTACAACAGGTAGAAAAATTTCCCCGATTCCCGTTCTCGGGCCACAAGAAAGCCAGCGCAAATCATTTGCAATTTTCGTAAGTGAAACAGACAGAGTCTTTAACGAGCCGGATAATTCCACACAGGCGTCTTTAGACGCTTGTGCTTCAAAGTGGTTCGCAGCTTCTTTAAAAGGCAGTTTACAAACAGTAGCTAATTTTTTTGCGACAAGTTTACCAAATTGCGGATCTGTATTGATGCCGGTACCGACGGCAGTACCGCCGATAGCAAGTTCATACATCCCTTCCAATGATTTTTCGATTCGTATACGTGCGTTTTTTACCTGTGCACTGTAGCCTGAAAATTCCTGCCCCAACGTTAGAGGGGCGGCATCTTGCAAGTGGGTTCTTCCTGTTTTGATAATTTTTTCAAATGCTACTGCCTTTTTTTCAAGTGTAGCTTCCAGTTTTTTTAACGCAGGAATAAGCGAGCTGTGCACAGCAATCACAGCAGACACATGCATTACTGTCGGAAAAACATCATTACTCGATTGACCGAGATTCACATCATCATTGGGATGAACCGGCTTTTTAGAGCCTAGTTTTGATCCCAGACTTAAATTAGCGATGTTGGCAGCGACCTCATTGAAATTCATATTGGTGCTCGTGCCTGATCCAGTCTGGTAAATATCAACGATAAATTGCGCGTCGTGTTTGCCCGACAAAATTTCTTCACATGCTTTTAGTATCGCTTTCGCTTTTTTGGCGTCCAGTTTTTTTAATTCCAGATTTACTTCCGTGCAGGCGATTTTGACTCGAGTGAGAGCTTCGATGAATTCTCTAGAAAAAGTTAAGCCACTGATTTTAAAATTTTCGACAGCTCGCTGAGTACTGGCACCGTACAACGCCTTCGCAGGAACTTTCATTTCACCCAGACTGTCGGACTCTACTCTAAATTCACTCATAGTAGAGTAAGGGTAGTGCTACTCAATCAATTCTACAAGCCCAGGGTTTTCAAGCGTCGTGGTATCGCCGGTAATTTGCTTTCCAGCAGCTAAGTCCTTCAACAATCTACGCATGATTTTGCCACTGCGTGTTTTAGGAAGTGACTTTGTGAATTTAATGTCATCGGGTCGGGCTATCGCACCGATTTCTTTTACAACATGTTCTTTCAGGCGTTTTGCAAGATCCTTCATGTCCACTTTGTCGTCAATCGCGCGAGGCGTGACAAAGGCGACAACTGCTTGCCCTTTTAAGTCATCGGGACGTCCAACAACTGCAGCTTCTGCCACTTGAGGGTGGCTGACAAGCGCGCTTTCGATTTCAGTCGTGCCAAGTCTATGGCCTGAAACGTTTAACACATCATCTACACGGCCCATGATCCAAAAATAGCCGTCTTTATCTTTTTGTGCGCCATCTCCAGCAAAATACATCCCTTTGTACTTTGACCAATAGGTTTCTTTAAATCTTTCTGGATCTTTGTGAATAGCACGAAGCATGGAGGGCCAGGGATGTTTGATTACGAGATACCCACCTTCATTCGGTTTGCAACTGACACCTTCTTCGGTAACAACGTCCGCAAGAATTCCCGGAAAAGGCTTAGTCGCCGATCCTGGTTTTAATGTAGTAACCCCGGGAACGGCCGAAATCATAATGGCGCCAGTTTCAGTCTGCCACCAGGTATCGACGATAGGACAACGCTCTTTTCCAATCAGCGTGTAGTACCACATCCACGCTTCGGGATTAATGGGTTCTCCCACACTCCCCAGTAGTCTTAACGAATCCAATTTATATTTTTTCGGTAGATCATCTCCCAATCGCATAAAAGAGCGGATAGCAGTAGGTGCAGTATAAAGAATTGTAACTTTATGTTTATCTACTAACTCCCAAATTCTTCCCGGGTGCGGGTGCACAAGATTTCCCTCGTATAAAAGAGAAGTCATTCCGTTTGAGAGAATTCCGTACACTACGTAGCTGTGTCCGGTAACCCATCCAATATCTGCAGTACACCAGTAAACATCTGACGGTTTCAAATCGAAAACCCAGCGCGCAGTCAAATTGGTACCGACTAAATACCCGCCCGTTGTGTGTACTATGCCTTTTGGTTTGCCTGTTGTGCCGCTCGTATAAAGGAAAAAGAGCGGTTGTTCTGCGTCCAATTCTTTTGCTTGATGCGTTTTAGAAGCTTGAGCTGTGGCGTTTGTCCAATCCACTTCTTTACCGTTTAATGCTGTTTCTTTTTTTCGTTTAAGTACAAGCACGTTTTTGACACACGGAGTTTCCTTAACTGCTTCTCTGACAATTTCTAACAGATGAAGTGTCTGCCCTTTTCTGTAACCGATGTCAGCTGTGATGATTAATTTAGAATCTGCATCGTTTACACGATCGCGAATCGCATGGCTCGCAAAGCCTGCAAAGATCACACTATGTGCAACACCGATGCGCGCACACGCAAGCATCGCAATCACTGCCTCAGGAACAAGAGGTAAATAAATCGCAGCAGTATCTCCTGTTTTAAGACCTAATTGAGTTTCAAAAACATTCGCAAGCTCACACACTTTTGTATGCAGTTGCTTGTAGGTAAGATTTACGACTTCGCCGTCTTCCCCTTCCCAGATAATGGCGAGTTTATTTTCAGTAGGAGTGCCGAGATGCCTATCCAGGCAGTTGTAGCTGGCGTTAATTTTTCCGCCGGTGAACCATTTTGCAAACGGTTCGTTCCATTCAAAAGCTTTGTCCCACTTTTTAAACCAGTGCAGGTTGTGCGCTTGTTCAGTCCAAAATCCGACAGGGTCTTTTTCTGCGCTTTGTCTGATTTTTTCAAAGGCGATGGGATCACCCATGCCGGCATTTTTTGCAAAGTTATCGCTGGGTTTAAATTCCCGTGTCTCTTTTAAAACGCTTTCAATGGTTGGCTTCAATTTCCCCTCCTTGAAACTGGAACTTAAAAGGCATATCATTTTCTTTTATACTTTCAAGAACCTAATTATGACGACAGCACTGCCCCCCATCCTGATTATTGACGATGAAAAAGACAATTTGGATGCGCTGTTCCGCCTTTTACGCACACAATTTCAAGTGACGACGACTATTTCGCCGTTTGAAGCATTGAAACTCATCCAGACGGAAAATTATCATGTGATTATTTCCGATCAACGCATGCCTGAAATGACTGGTGTCGAATTGCTCGAAAAGGCAAAAAAACTTAAACCCGATACCACACGCATTTTACTTACTGGTTATACAGACATCGAATCGGTGATTGATGCCATCAATCGCGGCAATATCTACCGCTATATCTCCAAGCCCTGGGATCCAGATGATCTAAGAATGACGCTGAAACAGGCAAATGACACATACATTTTAAGAAAAACAATCAACGAGAAAAATGCTGAACTAGAAACAGCATTGAAAGAATTGCAGGTATTAGACAGAGCGAAAGCAAAGTTTTTATCCCTCGTTTCGCATGAATTAAATACGCCTCTTACGGTATTAAATTCTTTTGTAGAGCTTTTATCAGAGAAACAAAAAGAATTCTCAAGTGACATCCAGAAATCTGTCTCGTCGATCAAAAACGCTTCTAGCCGTTTTGGTGAAATCGTACAAGAAGTACTAACTTATACAAAATTGGAAGCAGACCAGGCATTAAAACCGGGAAAAATCGATTGGGAAAAGGAATTAAAAGCAGCTATTGAACAAAATGCAAAAATAATTGCATCGAAAACGCTGACGCTCACGATAGAAAAAAAAGAAGAGCCTACGGCATCTGTTGATCACGGAAAAATTCAACTTGCATTAAATAATTTGGTTTCAGATACGGTAGAAAGAGCCCCTAAAGGTTCGCAAATTATTTTGCAGTTAGCAGCGAATGGATTAACTCTTAAGCGAAAAGGGGAAGCCCTCTCCCCTGATGCTTTTGAAGCGTTTGAAACTTCGCAAAATCAAATGCACCATCAGAAAAATTTAGGGTTAAAGCTCGCAACTGTGAAACTGATTTGCGATTTGCACAAAGCTAAAGTCACCGCATTTGAAAAAGACGGCTGGCAAGAAGTCACGTTAAGCTTTTAAGCAGCTTTACAATCAAATCAATTTTAGGTTCATCTTTTTTTGAATCCAGGTATGTTGCGCAAATTCGATGCTCTCCAAATTTTTCGCTAGCGCCAGGAAAATGCACTAATTTACCCTCTTTGAGATATTTCTCAGCCAGTCGAATAGGCAAAACTCCGATACACAAGTCTTCTAAAATAAAAGAGCGTACAAGTGTGAAAGATTCTACATCATAGAGAAATTTAAATGGCAGTTTCTTCGCATTTAAATGCTGCTCAATGGTATTACCCTTGCGATCACATGCCCGTTTCACAAAAGAAATAGGTAGATTTTCATTTTCCTTTAAATAGCGAGAGTTTTTACGGCAAAAAATTCCAAAATGATCCGTATAAAGCACCTTCGAATAAAAAGCGTTGGATGTTTCTGGCTCTGCATCGACAACTAAATCGATATTTTCATACTCCAGGTTTTTCCAAATATTGGAAACATTTTCAGTTTTTAACTCCACGATGAGAGCCGGATATTTTTCTTGAATCAATTTTAATGCCTGCGGCCAGAATAACTCCCCCAACGTTTCATACGTCCCTATCTTGAGTACTCCCGAAAGCGCATGAGTATGGAGCATTCTTTGTTCAATATCCCGTACTTTTACAAAAAGCCCGTCACAAAACTGCAAAAGCAATACCCCGGCTGGAGAGAGTTCCACTCCTCTTCTATGCCGAGTAAAAAGCTGTACCCCACTCTGCTCTTCCAATAATTTGATGCTTTTAGTAATGGCAGGTTGAGTCAACCTCAACCTTTTGGCCGCCTTTAAAAAACTTCCCTCTAATGCCGTCGCATGAAATACAGCTAGTTTTTCCAGATGTTGTTCAATCATATGATATAACTAATAGTAATATCATAATAACTCAAATGAATTATTAGTTCTACCTCACTTACGGTATCTATCTAGTTAAGAAAAGGAGGTCTCAAAATGAGAACCACAAAATTAATATTAGGATTGGCACTGACTCTTTCAAGCCTGAGTAGCTACGCGACAGAGCATAACATCATTCAATGCAGTCAATCGAATGAAAGTATCGATACGTTGCGCGTCTATCAGACGGATAACGGATATGCTTTTACTGCATCCCGGTGTCCAAAACATTCTCTACCTTTTACCTTGTGTGAGGATGTAGGCTACGTAATCTCAGGACCAATTGAAAAAATGGAAAGTTCAACTAACCAGGATCGCAATTTCACAAATGGTTCTATTAAAACCGTGCGCGGTTGCGGAAACTCGCAGTTTTTTAGCGATGTAGAGCATGGAGTTCAGATGTCATTCATGCCACAAAATTGCACTTTTCAATCGAGTGAGGATGAAGAATAGTTAGGCTACTTACTGGCTTGATAGATTACTTTGGCGAATGACTGGGGAGTGTACTCCCCAGTTACGCGCTTTTTCGCGTTTTCGCTGATGCGCGCGCGTCTTTCGGGGTTGGAAATAAGAATTCGGATGAAAGATTCTGCTGCTGCCAGATCTCCCTTACTAAAAACAAAACCCGTTTCATTGGGAAGCACCAGATCATTTGCGACACCGCACGTGTCCGTCACGATTGCAGGAATCCCCGCTGCCATTGCTTCATTCACCACAAGGCCCCATGTTTCGTACTCGGACGGAACAAACAATACGTCGGATGCATGGTAAATATTTCTAATTTCTTCCTGCATTTTAAATCCAAGCACATGGAAATTCGTTAGCCCTTGGGCGGCCTGTTTAATTTCCGATTCCATTTCGCCACTCCCTATCATGATGGTGTGAACAGAAGAAAAGTTTTTCACACGTGTATGAAGGTCCAAGACATCTTTAGGTCTCTTTCTCGAAAATAACCGGCCCACAAAAAGGACAACAAAGGCATCTGATGGAATTTTCAATTCTTCCCGGATTCTATTTCTGATTTTCTTTGAGTCTTCTGTACTTAGTTTAAAGAAATCGTTATCGACGCAATAGTGCCCTTCAGAAATATTTTTAGGGGGGACATTCCAAGCCTTGTAATATTTCTTATTTTTTTCTCCGATAGAAACAAACTTCGAAACACCACTAAAGAAATAGCGCGTAAGGCCTTCTTTCACATGCCGGCGCCAGGAAGTAAGTTCCCCTTTCGAAAAGGTTTCGCCAATAAACAGCAAGGGGATATTGAGTTTTCGGGTACACACTCTTAACATCCAATGCTCGGGCAAATAATAACCAAAGATAAGTACCGCTCTCGGTTTTTCTTCTATTAAAATTTTTTCTAAGAGCTTGTATTTCTTTAAAACACTTTCTGTAGCTAGCGCCAGTGTGTGATTGGGAAAACCTTCTTCCAACTTTTGGCCAATTTTCTCTACAGGAGACTTTCCTTTTTCATGAAACCAGAATTTTTTCGAATCAAAGCTATCGTTAA
>CAYNEF010000026.1:0-47890 GCA_964396165.1 uncultured Pseudobdellovibrionaceae bacterium | reverse complement strand
TCGACCCCTGAATTAGGAGTTTGGAAAAGGTTCAAATTTATAATCCAGAGGTCGCACGACATACGAGTTTGGCCTTAATGGATCCTAAAATCCTATCAGATATTGAATTAGTTCTCGGACATACGTTTATGCGGTCTGAGCTTTTAATGGAAGCGCTCACGCATTCTTCCTATTCCAACGAAACCGCCACCCCGGAGTATAAACTTCCTGACAATGAACGTTTTGAATACCTGGGAGACGCTGTCATCGGGCTCGCAGTAGCGGAAAGTTTGATGAATATTTTTCCGACTGGCACTGAAGGAAAGCTTTCGAGGCTTCGCAGTCATCTGGTGAGCAGAAAAACGCTCGCAGAAATTGCACTCGAATTTAAAATGAACGAATGGGTACTTTTAGGAAGAGGCGAAGCCCGCACAGGTGGTGCTACCAAGAAATCGATTCTTGCAGGTTTATTTGAATCGGTTGTAGGCGCCTTGTATCTCGACGCAGGGATTGAAAAAACAAAAGCCTTTTTGAATCGAGCCTATGCAACCCAGTACAAATTACTGGATACGGAACACGCTTCCTCCCGTCACGTGCTGGACATCAAAACATTTTTACAGGAAAAAACACAAAGCGTTTTCAAAACTACCCCCGTTTACAAGCTTGTAGAAACCTGGGGACTTGAACACGAGAAATTTTTTAAAGTCGAAGTACAAATCAGTGGAAAAGCCGTCGCCCTAGGCGAAGGTAGAAGTAAAAAAGATGCCGAGCAAGAAGCTGCTCGCATTGCAATGGAGACACTAGAGTTATGAGTGAATTTAAAAGCGGATTTATCGGAATCGTGGGTCCCACAAACTCGGGCAAATCCACCTTACTTAATGCACTACTCGGAACGAAGATAAGTATCGTTTCGCCAAAGGTGCAAACGACTTACCATGCAGTGAGAGGGGTCTTGTCCGAACCGGATTCTCAGATGGTCTTTACCGACACTCCAGGGTTTCAGCGTCACAGCGATCCGGTCGCAAGACTCTTAAACCGCGTGGCAGAGAAAAACGCGAGAGAATGTGATTTTATTCTTTGGGTGTTCGATGCATCCAGACGGGATGTTCTTGTACAGGTAGAACGTTATGCAGAAAAAATCAGAACAACGTTTCCAAAAGAAAAATCTTTTGT
The DNA here is from genome assembly GCA_964396165.1 of uncultured Pseudobdellovibrionaceae bacterium. Classification (GTDB taxonomy): domain Bacteria; phylum Bdellovibrionota; class FAC87; order UBA2466; family UBA2466; genus CALCZU01. The sequence goes on along the minus strand of CAYNEF010000026.1, from coordinate 46,738 downwards.
AGCTTTAAATAAAGTAGACAAAGTCAATCGTCTGACTCTACTTCCGATTATTGAAGCGGTACACAAGATGGATTTGTTTTCTGAAATTATTCCTATCTCCGCTCTGAAAAAAGACGGCATCTTAAATATCAAAAGCGTATTGAACAGTAAGCTTGAAGGCGGCGCCAAGTATTTCCCAGATGAAGAAAAAACAGACCGTCCTAAGTTCTTCCTCGTAGCTGAAATGGTAAGAGAAAAAATTTATCTGGCAACACATGCAGAAGTTCCCTATGCGTCTTGGGTAGAAGTGGAAAGCTGGGAAGAAGATGTGAAAGTGCCTGTCATCCACGCGACGATTCACGTGGATTCTGATTCCAGAAAAGGAATTTTGATTGGAAAAGGCGCAGATAAATTAAAGCGTATCGGAATGTCTGCTCGAAAAGACATTGAAGAAATGACTGGGCAAAAGGTCTGTTTGAAGTTGCGCGTAGACGTGCAAAAGGACTGGAAGCGCGATCCGAGACATTTACAGAGTTATTTGGAATTGGATAAAGTATGAAAAAGATAGTTTTAATCGGTAGACCCAACGTCGGTAAATCGAGTCTCTTTAATGCTCTTCTAGGTTTTAGAAGAAGCATTGTAGTCGATCAGCCTGGTACGACTTTGGATCTTATCTCTGAAAAAATTGATTGGGCAGATGCCGAGCTTCTCGATTCTCAAGGGATCTTTAGCGAAGGCGATAATATTATTTTAAGAGAAGCGCTTCTTGTAGCAGACGCTGCTATTTTTGTGGTGGATGCCACGGCCGGTGTCACTCCCTTCGATTCCTGGATCGCAAAAGAACTTTATTTAATGAAGCTTCCCGTACTTTTGGTTATCAACAAAGTCGAAGCAAAAGGTGCTTACACAGAGAGCGAATTTTCTAAACTCCATTTTGATGAACGCGTGACTACATCCGTTGCGCACCGTACGAATCTTGATTTCATCAAAGACTGGATTAAAGAATACGCGGGCGTAAAAAGCGAAACGGAAATCGCAGAAGAGCCAGTACGCGTTGCTCTTGTTGGTCGACCCAACACGGGCAAATCGACACTCATGAACTTACTGTGTAAAAAGCATGTTTCTAAAGTGAGCCCGATTCCGCTCACAACTCGTGATCCGGTGCGCTTTGAATTTTTTAAAGGCGAAGAGCTTATCGAACTCACAGACACTGCAGGGATGAGACGCCCGCGCGCGAAAAAGGATTTAATCGAGAGCTATTCCATTCACTCTACTACGAGAACTATCCGAAATAGTGACGTAGTGATTTTGCTTATCAACAGCAGCGAAGCGATTACGGATCAAGACATGCGCTTATTATCTTTGCTCGAGAGAGAAGGCAGACCTGCGCTTGTTCTGTTTAATTTCTGGGATTTACTGGATAACAAACAAAGAAAAGAATTTGTCGGTAATTCAGACTTCTCTCGGTTTCTCGCGAACTTTATGACGTTGCCTATCAGTGCGAAAACAGGTTTCCAAACTGAGAAAATCATGGGGGTTGCAGAACGCCTCTATAAACAATCCAATGTCAGAATTAAAACTTCGAAGCTTAATAAAATTGTAGAGAGCATGATTGCGAAAAATCCGCCTCCTGCAGCGGGTAACGGAAATTTTAATATCATGTACGCAAGCCAAGTAAGAGTCGATCCTCCAAGCTTTGTTTTCTGGTTGAACCGCAAAACAAACTTGCCGGAGCACTATAGAACCTTTCTTACGAATCAATTACGAGACAGATTGGGGCTTAAGAGCCAAGCGATAAGAGTTGTTTTCAGAGAAGAGTAGATGTTTTTTTTAAGTAAACAGATCTTACTGGTCCTGTATTGATCTTTATTTCCCTGTCGTGTATTTACCGTTCGATAGAATAAATCATTATCCCTTTTGGAGAATAAAATGAAAATGAATATATTGTTTTTTACAGGCGTTCTTTGCTCACTCACTTTTGCGGATGCGACGCTTACTTTAAAAACGGGCGAATCCGCTTCTCTTACCGTGAATCAACCGACTACGGTTTCTTGTGAAGCGAATTACCCTTCAGCAAAACCATGTTTTATCAAAGAATCTGGTTCAGAAACACACCCATATAAAATCACTTATGAAGATGGCTCTTCAGTAGTAGGAATGTATTATATGTTTGGCGGTGTTAAAGAAACACTCGCTTTACTTAAAAGCATTGGGCAATGCCGCTAATTTTTTAGATTTATCTATTTTAAAAGGAGAACTTCGGTTCTCCTTTTTTTATTCCCCGTGGATTTCGGAGAAGTTCTGGCCTTGTGCGTATTCCACAAATTTTTTGTCCGCTTCGCTTTCAATTTCACTTAGCATGTTGGTTTGTCTGAGTGCTTCGTATGTAATGACGGCTGCGGATTGGGAAAGATTTAAACTTCTCACAATGTGAGTGAACATCGGAATTTGAAAAAAATCCTTACTGTACTGTTCATGTAAAGTCTTAGAGAGCCCTTTTGTTTCATTCCCAAAGATCAAATACGAATCGCGTTGATATTCAGCTTTGGTGTAGGACTTTTGTGCAAATTTGGAGAAAAAGAAAAGAGTCTTGGGTTTTTCTGCTTTTACAAACGCTTCCCAATTTGCGTGCTCTTTCACGGTGACATGTTCCCAATAATCGAGTCCCGCTCGCTTTACAGACGCTTCATCTGTCTTAAAACCTAAGGGATGGATTAAGTGCAAAATAGTTCCCGTACAGGCACAAAGGCGTGCAATCGCACCGGTATTTTGAGGAATCACCGGTTCTACCAAGACTATGTTTAATGTTTGATGCATTGCGTAATATCTTCTTTAGTTTTTCTTTTACTCTCGAATTGAATACGTATCAACTCTCTTCTTGTTGAAAACTTGAATCCCCACTAGAATCCGGCCGCAATGGAAAAGTCCATCTTCATAAAAACATTCGGCTGCCAAATGAATGTTTACGATTCTACCCGCATGCAAGCTCTGCTTGGATCGCAGGGGTTTAAACTCGAAGAAAATATTCGCGAAGCAGATGTCGTTGTGATCAATACATGCAGCATCCGCGACAAGTCCGAGCATAAAGTTTTGAGCCTTCTCGGTGAGTTAAAAGGGTTAAAACAAAAAGATCCAAAAAAGGTATTGGCCGTTGCAGGTTGTGTGGGCCAGAGAATGGGCAGAACACTTTTACAACGTGTACCGCATCTGGATCTTGTGATGGGACCAGACAGTGTCGACAGAGTCGGGGAACTTGTCGGTGAAGTGATTAAAACCGGTGAGCGCATGGTGGATGCAAAACTAGACACGGGAACAAGAAGTTATTCGCAGCCGCTTGCAGAACTGCCTACGTACCGTCCCTCTGAATTTCTAACTGTGATGAAGGGGTGTGACCACTTCTGTACGTATTGCATCGTACCGTTTGTCAGAGGACGTGAAAAAAGCCGTCCTATTGCTGAAATTTTGGCAGACGTGACAAAGTACGTAGAGAACGGCACGAAAGAAATTACGTTTCTTGGCCAAAATATCAATACCTATGGCAAAGGCACGGGAGAAAGCCTTGCGAAATTAATCGAAGGCGCAAATCTCATCCCTGGTTTAGAACGCATCCGTTACGTAACATCTCACCCGAGAGATTTAGGGCAGGATCTAATCGAACAGTTTGGAACTGTCGAAAAATTATGTCCGGCATTACATCTGCCTTATCAATCCGGCAGCGATACGATTTTAAAAGCAATGCAACGTCTTTACACGAGCGATGAGTACAGACGTAAAATTGAAGGCTTAAGAAAAGCTTGCCCTTCTATTGCACTCTCTACAGATGTGATTGTGGGGTTTCCTGGTGAAACGGATGAAGACTTTGAAAAATCCTTAAATTTATTAAAAGAGATTGAGTTTTCGCTTTCGTTTCTTTTTAAATACTCACCACGCCCTGGCACAAAAGCTTTCCCACTGGGCGATTCAGTCCCTGAAAGTGTAAAAGAAGAGAGATTGAAGCGAATTCAAGTCGCCAATGCAGATATTATTTTAAAAGAAAATCTAGCGTATGTTGGCAAAAAAGTTTCTGTACTAGTTGAATCAGTAGATAAAAAAGATCGGTATTATACTGGCAGAAATCCGCACGGAAAATTAGTGCATATCTTGAATGCTGGAGTCGCCTGCGTTGGAAAAACAATTGAAGTAGAAATTTCTGATGCAACGGGATCAAACTTAAGAGGTTATTATGTCGGAGCACCACGAGTCGATAGACAATTTGAAAGCGCTGTATCCCTTTCGCTATAAAATTCCCCAAATTGATAAAAGTGTATTTCTGGCTGAAGGTTCCCAGGTCATTGGCGATGTCGTGATCGGTAAAAACAGCAGCGTCTGGTTCAATTCAGTGATTAGAGGCGATGTGAATTATATTCGCATTGGAGAAGGGACTAATATTCAGGACTTAAGCATGGTACATGTCTCTTTTAAGTCTTTTCCCACAGAAATTGGTAATTTTGTCACTGTCGGGCATTCTGTGATTATTCACGCGTGTAAGATTGGAAATTATTCTTTGATAGGAATGGGAAGTTGCGTGCAAGATGGGGCAGAAATCGGAGACTTTGTTCTTCTCGGAGCTGGAAGTCTAGTCACACAAGGGATGAAGATCCCATCAGGTTCAAAAGCTTTTGGACGTCCCGCAAAAGTTGTTGGCCAGATCAGTGAGGAAGAAAAAGCCCATATCAAGTGGAGTGCGGAGCACTACGTACGGCTTGCAAGTTCTTATCGTTAAGCCACTTCCACCCTTTTTCTCGCATGTAGTTTACAAAGAGCACGAGCATTAGAAATAAAAAAGTGACAGGCTGTAATATTTTTACAGAATTCATTCCGCTCACAAAATAAACTATCCCACCCGCAAAAATACTGAGTCTTAGTCCCTTTATTCGTTCTTTTATCACTCGATGTATTCCCATATGGATATCCTTTGCCGTGAACCAATTGAATAGGGAAATAGGGGAGAGCAGAGTCCCTAAAATCAACCCGTCCATCAAGCCCGCTTTAGCAACACTGAGACCTGATAGTTGAGTGAAACTGGAAAGAACAAAGTAATAGGGAAGGGCGATGCCTCCGAATACGATTCCAGAAAAGATACCGAACAAAAAGAGTGCAAACGGTAGCCCTAGTTCCAGAGAGTTTATTTGCAAAATCTGAAAAAGCAAATTGAGTATCCCCAAGTGGCTTGCATAAAATGCGGCATAAGCAGAAAATAGGAAGATGGATAAGCGACTGGCAATGAACTTTGATTCTCTCCACGTGAATCGCCACTCTTTCAAGTGAACGCATTCAGCAGCATTCAATTCTAATGCAATTCTTAAAATGAAAGGCACTTGCAAGTGTAAAAAATGGAAGCCGAGCTCTCCAATCAATACGGTGACTAAATGGGTAATGCGGAACGGATTTTTCCACAAGTAGTTGGGGAGGTTTTTTGTTCCAGAATAACTTTGAAAGATCAGAATAATTAAAAATGCGAATGTAAAATAGCGAGGTAAAAAAATATCTTCTTCATTACTGCTTGCTGCGAGCAGTGAAAAACTCAGCATTAAAAAAACAGCCTGTAAGGAAAGTAGGTGTGATTTAGCTTTTGAACTTTTGCCAAGCCAAAAAAGACTTTTTCGTGTGGCCACAATGAATGCCGGATTCCAAATGCCAGAAAGAGTGAGGATGCATTTTGAAACCCAAGGGGTACTTCTTTCGACTTTACAGAGACGTGTCCAAATAAATAATAGGCATAGCCCGATAACGTTTTTATCGTGTTCAAGAAGTCTAAAGAAATGAAAAAACGATTCATCCAAAAAGGAAAGGGGACTCAGCCCGGAATAGAAAAAGAAGAAACTGAGAAATACGGCGGGCGGACCAAAAAATTTTATATCGAAAAGTAAAGCCCAGAAAAATGCAAAAAAGGGAAGCAGTGCTAGAGGAAGTAAATGTTCCAGTAAGAAGGTCTTCTCTTCCAATATGGTCTGACTAGATTGTCTAGTTAAGCGAATATTCAGTGCCGTATTTTTCTTAAGAAAATAACGTTGCTGTGACGATTCAGATATCTTAAGTAAGCACTTGTTAGCCGCTACCGCAAAGTTGAATTTGGATGTGCGGATAAATTCTTTTTCTATTTCCGTGTCGCTTTCAGGAAGAATGCTATTGCAGGCTTTTGAAACTACCCCATTGAAATTTTCGATTTCAGATGCGTGGTTACGCATAAGTTCATTCAAAGTAAGCGCCCCGTCTGGAAGGGGCATTTTTACTAAAAGGAGGCCCGTAATGAGAAGACTAAGGCCCCACCCTATAGCTGATCGAATGGACATTAATTATCCTTTGATATCAAATACTTGTGTTTAGTATCAGTTGTTAACGCGAAGCATCTTTTTTGTGTCTATTCCTGCCGTTACCTATTATAACGGCTTTCAAATTGGTTGGGGAACGGATTATTTGAAAAGGAGCTACGTATGCTAGCGCAGTCAGTCTTGGTCTTCTCATTCATTTCTTCAAGCCTCATGGCAATGAATTCACTTACAACGGTAGAGCAAAACGAGGTCGAAGCCCGTATCGAGTCTTTCTACCAAAGCTCAGCTCCTGAAAACATGAATACGCGAATTCCGAAGTTCGGCGTAACAAAAAATACTTTCATTACTCCCAATCAGGAAATGAAGTCTGACAGTGTTAGTGCTAATCCGCTGATTAACTTAGCTGGGAAAAAAGCAGAAGATAAATTTCAAAAAGCATACTGTGAGAAGTTCTTAAAGAAAAATTTTCCAACGATTGATTGCGATAACTCTCAAGATTCTTCTTTCCAAGAAAATGATCAGGTGGAAGATTTGACAGATTCCTGGGTAGATAACGTAACGCACGATTTGGACAGCATCCCTACTTCCGGTAAAGCCGCAGTGACTCCCTGGTCAGACGACTACTGGCGTACACGTTGGGGACTAACTTCGTATCGTTACAGTGAAGGAACAGAATTTCCAACATACCGTGAAGCAATTGCTTCCTATGCACAGCCCCTTTCCTGGATGAACCTTCTTAATTTAGGTCCTGCAGAAATCGTAAAAAGTGTTGTAGCTTGGTCTCCTTCGGAAAAATACGATCTCGCAGTGGGCGATGTGGAGTTCACACTGACAAAAGAACAAAAAAATGAAGGCCAAAGCTCTATTGGTCCTGACGGAAACGTAGAAGACTGGATGGGACTTTGTCACGGATGGGCAGCCGTCGCTAATGTAGTCGACAGACCGATGAAGCCCGTTAAATTGACCGGTCCTGAAGGCATCAAAGTGGAATTTTATCCCAACGACATCAAAGCACTTTTGACTTTGGGTTGGGCGAATGGAAATTTTAAAACAAATTTTATCGGTGGCCGTTGTAATGCAAAAAAACCACAAGTTTATCCAAACGGCAGATTAAAGCAGCAGGAGTGTTTTGATAACAACCCAGCTACCTTTCATCTCGTACTTGGTAACATGCTAGGAATTGGCAAACTGCCTTTCGCATATGACAAAACATTTGATTACGAAGTGTGGAATCAGCCTGTCACAAGTTACGAGTTAACCTATTTCAACCCACTCAATCCTTCTAAGAAAAGCAAAAAGTGGGAACAAGTTGCCGTTGCTTACGATGATACCTTTAAAGCAAAAGACCGTTTCCAAAATCCGAATACTCGTGGCGAGGGCGGACGCGATCGCAATGTTCAAAAAATCGTAGGGGTTATTGCTACAGTGATTTATGTTTCGGAGTATTCTCCAGTTCATTCTCCTAATCCGCAAAATGACGAGCTAGTAAGAGAATCCTATACGTATGATTTAGAGTTAAGCGAGCAAAATGGAAAAATGGTTCCTACTGGAGGCGAATGGCATTCTAATCTGCACCCTGATTTTCTATGGGCAGCAAAAAAAGGCAGCTTTGCTTCTTCTAAAGCAGATAGAGTGGAACTGGATTTTGACGGTAAAAACGAGCCAAGTGCACTCGTATCCAATACCGCAAAAAAGGCGAGTAACGAAGCCAACCCGCTCTGTCAGGTGATGAAGGTGCTTGTAAAGAGATCTTCGGGCATGGATTATCCTTGTCCTACTGACAGATAATAGTTTGCGAGTGGGGATTGTGAAGAATTTCACATGATCCAGTTGTAGCTTAATAAAATCTCTCAAAAAGTCGATTGAGCTTTAGGTGGTACTTGTGCCCTTAAAGCTCAAAAAAATAGCGATAAATCTATTTATCTTGCTGCATGTCTTTATTATCGCGGTCTGGTCCTTTCCTACGGAAATGAAGTTTAAAGGACATGTAGATCGCTTTTTTGATTCCTATTTTTATTTTACAGGCCTCTGGCAGGGTTGGGATATGTTTGCACCCAATCCCAGAAGCACAAAGCTTCGCATGGATGCTTACGTCTATTTTCAGGACGGTAGCCGCACAATTTGGGAATTTCCTCAGATGGAAAAACTTTCTTACTTCGAAAGATTTCAAAAGGAGAGGTTTCGTAAATGGGCACATGACAATGTGCGAATGGATAATTCGTCCCAGCTATGGAAACCTACTGCGGAATATATTGCACGCGAACTTACTGAACCGAACAATCCCATCACTAAGATAGAATTAAACAGACACTGGTACGAACTTAATTTAAGTGAAGAAAAAAGAAGTATTTCGTCTGTTGAGTGGCAGCATTTCACTTTTTATAGTTATGAATTTCCACAAAAAGGAAATGCGAAGTGAAATTTAAAACTGTTATCACCGCATATAATAGGTTCTTATTTCGAAAAATTCCTGCTACTTCCTTGGGTCTTTTTCGTATTTTTTTCTCTTTTGTTTTGCTTGTAAACGCCGCCCTTTTATATCCAGACTTAAAGACATGGTTTTCAGAGAGTGGGGTCCTCCCTTATCAGGTGGCACGCGATACTTTACCTGGGATTAGAATCAATATTTTTAATATTATCCCCACAACAGATCAGGCGCTGTACTGCGTATTTTATGTGTACGTTGCCAGTCTCTTTTTTTTAATGCTCGGTCTGTTTACAAGAACAATGACTGTTGTCGCATTTATACTCACTGTTTCTTTCAGCCATCGGAATGTTTTTATCTTAAATAGCGGAGACACCATGGCTCGTTGCCTGCTCTTTTTCCTGATGTTTGCGCCATCTGGAAAAGCTTTCTCATTTGACAGGCTAATAAAAGTTTTTAGAAGACGTGAAAGCGAAGACGAGATTTTTTTTGTTCCCTGGGCCCAGAGATTAATGCAGTACCAAGTAGCAGTGATGTATCTGTCCACTGTTGCGTGGAAATTGCGTGGGGATATGTGGGTGGAGGGGACATCCGTATTTATGACTTCCCAACTGGAAGAGTTTAAACGCTTTCCCATGCCGGAATTTACGAAGACACTTTGGTATTCGAAAATTGCAACCTATTACGCGTTGTTTGTTGAGTTTGCCATGGGAGCTCTTGTTTGGTTTAAAGAATTTCGATATCCAGTTCTCATCATGGGTGTGTGTTTGCACCTGGGACTGGAATATGCGATGAATGTACCGGTGTTTCAGTGGGTGAGCTTGTCCACCTATATTTTATTTGTAGAACACGTAAAGCTCGTTCAATTGCGGAATTATTTTATGAAACTGCTTTCTGCACCTCAAATTGTTTATTTCGACGGAGATTGTGGGTTTTGTACGCGAAGTGTGGAAGTGGTTATGCATCTGGACCTCTTTAAAAGAATACAGTTTCAAAATTTCCGCGCGAAAGAAACCAAAAAAGTTGCAGGCTTTCCCTTTGACAGGGCAGAACACGAAGTCGTGACTCAGGTGAATGGAAAATGGCTGGGAGGTTACGATGCCTTTCGAGTGATTTTTAGATGTCTTCCGCTGACTTTTCTCTTTGCTCCCTTACTGTACCTTCCCCCCGTACCACAAATAGGAAAACGAGTTTATAAATGGGTGGCAAAGAACCGCCATTTTTTAAGTAGTAAATTAATGTCCGAAGAATCCGTCTGTAAAATAGAATAAAAAAAGCTAGTCAGTGTTCTGACTAGCTTTAATCATAAAGACGATGAATTTTGTCCGTAAAAGCTTACTCTTCTACGATACCGTAATACGTGAGTCCAAGGTGGTTGATGAGTTCTTCACCGCCCAAGAATCTGAGCGTGTTATGAAGTTTCAACATTTGCACTTGCAGATCGTGCTCTGGTTTTAAACCTGGAGCAGCAAGAGGAGCTTTCAAGTAGAAAGAAAGCCATTCTTGGATGCCGTACAAGTTACTTCTTTGTGCAAGATCCATGAAGATAGCCAAGTCTAGAACGATCGGAGCTGCCAAGATGCTATCACGGCAGAGAAAGTTTACTTTGATTTGCATCGGATAACCAAGCCATCCAAAGATATCTATGTTGTCCCATCCTTCTTTGTTATCGCCACGAGGTGGGTAGTAATTGATCTGCACCTGATGGTGAACATTGCCGTAAAGAGTTGGATAATGTTCCGGATCTAAAATTTGCTCTAGCACGGAAAGTTTCGAAACTTCCTTGGTTTTAAAAGAACCAGGATCAGCAAGTACTTCACCGTCTCTGTTACCCAGAATATTGGTAGAGTACCAACCATTCATTCCTAATAACCGGGCTTTTAAACCAGGAGCAAGAATCGTTTTCATCAGAGTCTGGCCAGTTTTGAAATCAGAACCGGCAATCGGCACTCTTAATTCACGCGCAAGTTCTTGAAGCGCAGGCAATTCTACAGAACGGTTCGGGGAACCGTTTGCGAAGGGAACGCGTTCTTTGATTGCTGCGTATGCGTAAATTTGCGAAGGAGCTACATTTGGATCGCTTTCTTCCAAGGCTTTTTCGAAAGCAGCGATGTTTGCGTGGAACGGAAGATTTTCCGTGTATCTTTCCGTGCTAGCACACCAGACAATAACTAGTCTGTCGCAGTTATTGTTCTTTTTAAAATTGCGGATGTCTTCTCTTAATTGATTCGCAAGATCCATCTTGCTGGTACCCTTTTTTACGTTGGGTCCGTTAATCAATGTGATGAAGTTGGAATCGAATACAGCAGGCATTGGCTTGATGGCTTCGAGTTCTGGGCGGATTTGCTCGAGAAGTTCCTTTTCCAAAACTTTTGCTTTGGAAGCAGCTACGTATGCGTTGTCTGTGAAAATATCCCAGCCGCCGAACACAAGAGAATTTAAATCTGCGAGAGGAATAAAATCTTTAATGAGAGAAGATTTGTTTTCGCTACGCTTACCCAGTCTCAGTTGGCCCATCTGAGTCAGGGAACCGACAGGTTCTGCCAGTCCTTTTTTCACGGCTTCTACACCGGCGATAAAGGTTGTAGCAACTGCACCCATTCCTGGGAGAAGTACTCCTAATTTGCCTGTTGGTTTTTCGACTTTTACATTAGTTTTTGTCATTTGGATCCTCTCATCTAAAACGCTCGCCCAAAGCATTTTGCCCCTTTATAATGAGGGCAAGGCGATCTTCTTTGAAAGATGGGATGGTTTAGCACGTTTTCGTAAAATTTGCATGTGCAACTGAGGCTGGCTTTGGAACAGGGTAAAAATACAGTAATGTCTGATACTTACAAACAGGGTAAAAACGCATCGTATGACACGCCGCATGAAAAAGGGCTTTTTAATACCCGTGATCACACGACTCTTTACTACGAAATTTTTGGGGAAGGAAAACCGCTTATCCTTTGTTACGGGCTTCTTTGCCGTCGGGAACACTGGCGCCACCAGATAAAATATTTTTCTAAGAACTATCAAGTGATCACGTTTGATTACCGCGGTCACCAGAGTTCCGGTTATCCCCCAAATGATCAGCATATGACTCTGAGTTGGTGTGCAAGAGACATTGAAGATCTCATGGTTCATTTGAAACTCGAAAACGCGGTTCTTCTCGGCCACAGCATGGGCGTTCCTGTGCTGGTAAACTTTGCGGATTTTGCAAAAGATAAAATTCGGGCGATGGTATTTATTTGCGGTACGGTTTCTAATCCTTTTAAAGATATGTTTTATACCAATCGGCTCGATCGGGTGTTTCATTTCACCAGTCGTCTGCACGATTATGCTCCTTACGTAATGGATCTCGTGTGGAAAAAAATGAGTGAAAAAAGCCGCTTTAATTACATTCTCACGTCCAGGCTCGGATTTAATGCAACGAAAAGTGAAGAACAGGATGTCTTAAATTATTTAGAAGGCGTGAATCGGACTCCATTTGCAATTTTTAATTCTCTCATGAAAGATTACACACATTTTGATGGCCGAAAAACTTTGCCACAAATCCATGCCCCTGTACTCGTAATTGCCGGAGGTGAAGACATGATTACGCCGGCCTCCGCGCAGGAAGAAATTGCGGAACTCTTGCCAAAAGGTGAGTTGCTAGTGATTTCAGAGGGAAGCCATAATGCGCATACAGATTTTCCCGTGAGAGTGAACGAAGCGATAACAGACTTTTTGAAAAAGATTGGATATTAAATTGCACTATCTCATCGCATTATTATTTGTGTTTTTTTCTGCCTGTGCCTCTAAACCGTTAAAAGTAGAAACGGGATTAAAACAGAGTGATTTTTGGGAAGGTCAAAAAGAACGCAGGCAATTTTTGGTGCAATTAGATGGTAAGGCAAAAGTTCGGCTGGAAGAAAAAGGCAGAAGTGTCTCGGGCAATGGACGAATTTTGATGCCTTCGCAAGACAGCATCAAAATGGAACTGAGAGATATCTTCGGAAGATTACATTTTTCTGCGAACAAGAAAAAAACTTCTTTTACAGCCTACTTTCCCTATCAAAAGCTTGCGTATCTCGATACTGAGGGCGGCATGCGGTACCTCTCTCAAAAATTAAAAGTGGCATTGCCCTTTGATGAAGTAATGGATTTATGGTTGGGACGTCTTCCCTCCAGTTTTATGAACCTTACCTTTAAAAGTTGGGAGTGGGATGCGGCAGAAGGAGATTACGTGGGAAGACTTGAGAATAAAAATATTTTGATAGAGTGCCATGTGGATGGTGATCTCGCTGTCTTAAAAAAGATAGTCTGGTTAAAACCTGAGCCTGCGTTTCAAGTGATATACGATGACGTGGGAGAATGCTGTGGCGAGAAAAAAAGCTCGGATAAAATTGATCTGGCTTATTCGGCAAAGCTGGAAGTATTAGGTTCTAAAGAGAAAGTGGAAGTCGAGTGGGACGACTTGGTGACTGGTGCGAAACTTCCCCGCAATTTTGACATCGAGCTTCCTAAAGACACCGAGAAGGTGCTTCTCAATCCTTAAAAAGAGTGTAGCATTTCCTTGTGCTCTCTATCGAACAACTGAATATCAAATTAAAGGGCAACGTGATGCCCCTTGTGGACTCTTTTTCGACTCATGTGCGAGAGGGAGAATCTGTCGCTATCGTAGGTGAGTCGGGCGCTGGAAAGAGTAGTGTTTTACTTTCTGTCTTGGGATTATTGAGAGAACAGTTTGAAGTGAGTGGAAAAGCCCTTTTTAGGGACACTGATCTTCTTGCATTAAATGAAATAAAAATGCGGGCGGTTAGAGGCAAACAAATTGGATATGTTTCTCAAAACTGTCTGCAATCCTTCGATCCCCTGTTTAAAGTCGGAACACAATTTTATGAACTTCTGAAATTGTATTATCCCTCTTTAAAGAAAGCGGACCATCTAAAAATAGCGTTTGATTTGTTGGGAGAAATGCACCTTAGCCATTTTGAAAAACTTTTAAATAATAATATTTTTGAATTAAGTGGTGGGATGTTGCAAAGACTATCCATCGCTTTTGCCCTCGCAGGAAAACCGAAGTTACTTCTGGCGGATGAACTGACAAGTAGTTTGGATGCGGAGGTCGAGGAAAAAATCCTGACGCTTCTTTTGCAAAGAGTGAAAAAACAAAATATGGGATTTTTATGGATTACCCATGATTTAAGACTGGCTGAAAAATTTGCAGATCAAATTATCGTCATGAAAAATGGCTCCATAGTGGAAAAAGGCGAGACATCCGATGTAATACAAAACCCTAAAAAGCCTTACACTGTAAATCTGCTATCGAACAGACCAGAGGGAATGAGAGCGGATGCTTAATCTACTAGAAGTGGAAAGTCTTTCTTTCGGGTATAGCAAAAACCTACCGTTATTTGAAGAAGTGAGTTTTTCCATCGGAGAAGGAGAGGCTTTAGGACTTCTCGGAGATTCCGGTTGCGGCAAGTCGACACTTGCGAAATGCTTAATGCAGATTCTTAAAATAGAAAAGGGCAAGTTACTATTTGAAGGTCGGTCGAAGATCAGCAGAACAGATATTCAAATTATCTTTCAAGATTCTGCCTCGTCTTTGAACCCGAGTTTGATTGTGCACTATCTTCTAGAAGAACCTATAAAAATTCGGCACCCAGATTGGACTGGAAAACAAAGAAGAGAAAAAGTGGGAGAACTTTTGAACCTGGTGGGCTTAAAAGAAGAAATAAACTTACGTTTAAGCGACGAACTCAGTGGTGGACAGCGCCAAAGAGTAAATATCGCTCGCGCATTGGCACTGGAACCAAAGCTGCTTGTTTTAGATGAACCTGTCAGTCAACTGGACTGCGTGATTCAAAATGCGATTTTAAAACTTCTAGTACGATTACAAAAGGAACAAAAACTTTCTTTGCTTTTGATAAGCCACGATGTACGCGTGCTCAAGATGGTTTGTCACAGAATTCTTAAAATGGAAAAGGGAAGAGTAGTTCCGCTCTAATCTTTCTCTTAGTGAGTAAGATTTTTGATTTCGAGAATTTTTAAAAAGGCACTGACCATTTCCTGCCATTCTTCGCGAGAGACAGGATCAAACAGTACATCGTGGATACCGTTCATATAGGCTTGCTTGATAAAACGGGAAGTTTTTTTCTCTTTGGCAGCAATCAAAACTATCGGTGCCTGGGTATGGGCTTGTACAAGAGTAATGACTTCGGGTTTATCCCCGCAAAAGGCTTTGTCTATTACCAAGAGATCCGGAGTTCTTATTTCCGCGTACGTTTTTAAGTCTTCCATTGTCTGCACGGGAATGACTTGTAAATGAGAGCCGAATTGAAGGGCTGAAAACCATTTCAAGTCTTGTGTTAAATAGAAGACCGTATTTTTTGATTTGTGAACAAGGCGACGCGAAGCTAAGTCAATTATTTCCATTCCCCATCTCCCCTTGAGATAATTAAAGGCGAGGTCTTATGAAATGTAAAGCGGCCTAATGAGTTCGATAAATTAGTTTGTGGAACGGTGCGAGATCTAGGCAGCCATTCTTTCTCTTAAGGAGGGAAGGTAGTTTTCAAACGCGTCCACGTTGATAACGTATGCGTTATGTCTTGTGGGGACAAAAATCTTATCTCCCACAAGTCCTTCAATGCAGCTATCTACAAATTCCTTTTCCAGGTTTGCGCCGTATTTCATTTCGTTGGCTGTAATTGTAATAGGTGTGCCCGCAGGAAAGTTTTTGCAAATCTCTCTTGCGTAATAAAGAACGTAAGCGCCCATGCGATCCATTGGTTCGCGTTGTTGTAGGACGGTGACAAGCTTGTTGGCTTTATCCAGGCGTTGCAAAACCATTTTAAACATCTTGGTCTGGAAATCTGGCCAAATCTGGTAAGCAATTTTCTGAGTATCAAAATCAATTTCCATCACAGTCGCAGCAGTTTTTGCTTGTGCAGTCATTGTTCTCTTATAGGAATCTTTTTGTAGCAGCGCTTTTTCTCCTACGATTTCGCCGGGACCTAGGACTGCGACAAGAAGTTGCCCTTGAGGCGAGTCGAAGTAAATCCGCACTAGACCTTCAATCACAAGGTACATCGAATTTCCTACTTCGCCTTGCTTAAAGACAATATCTTCAGCGCTAAACGATCTTATTAATTTTTGGAGTCTTGCGTCAGTAATAGACATAGTAGTTCTCTCTTATGCTTAACTATCGGCAATTTAGCGCCCTACATTAAGCAAATAAGTAGGAATCTTACGCGATTTGTTAAAAGAAAATGAAAATTTGGCTTAAGGATTCAAACTATTTTCCGAAAAAGTATATAGAAAAACTTAATTACCACTGGACTAATATGGAAAAAATACTCGTAATCGAAGACAACAAAGACTATCAGTTTTTAATCCAATCTGCGCTCAGTTCTGAATACAAGGTATTCTGCGCCGACAACGGAAAACAGGGAGTAGAGATGGCTCGAGAACAAAAGCCAGATCTTATTCTTCTGGATATCTCCTTGGGAGAAATCGACGGATTTGAAGTCTGCCACCTTTTAAAGGGGCAAAAAGAGACAGTAAATACTCCTATCGTATTTTTGTCGTCTAGAAACGACCCTCACAGCAAAGTAATGGGTTTTGATTTGGGCGCGGATGATTACATCGAAAAGCCTTTCGAAGCAGAAGAATTAAAAGCACGTATCAAAGTACGCATTAAGCAAAATGCTTCCCGCAAAGAAAGCATTTCCAGTTTCGAAGTGGAAGGCATGCGCATTGATTTTCTTGGTCACAGAGTTTTTCTGGATGAAAGAGAAATCCCTTTCTCTGCTCTCGAGTTTAAATTGCTTTCTTTCTTTGTGAGAAATCCCGATCGCGTACTCTCGCGTGAAAGAATCTTAAACAACGTATGGGGAGTCGATACTTTTGTGACTGACCGTGTTGTGGATTCTCACATTCGCAGTATCCGCAAAAAAATGGGTGCTTACAAAGACCATATCGAATCCATCTATGGTGAAGGGTACCGTTTTAACCCCAATCCATTGTCTGCTGATCAAAAAGCAAATAGCAAAGATCAAGAAGCTGCTTAATACTTCTTGTTAAGTAATGGACGTTCGCAGGTTATAATATTGTTGTATGCAACGACGTCCCATTCTTCTTACGATTGCTAGTCTTTTATTTCTCTATTTACCTTTAGAACTGGTTTTTCACGTCTTACGAGGCGTCAGGGTAAAGCCTGCTGATTGGCTGTTATCCGGAGTGCTTCCTATTCTGCTTCTTGTCGGCCTAATCCGCGTGACAAAAGTTGGGTGGTATACTCTCGTAGCTCTTGTTTCACTTTGGGGAATGAGAGATTTATATGGTTACTACTCGGATGAAAAATCCATCTTTCCTTTTATCAGTCATATCCTCATTTATGCATTTAGCATGACATATTTTATTAATCCTAGGATCCGGCATTTGTATTTTGATCCGAAGCTCAGGTGGTGGAGAACAAAGCCCCGTTTTGAAACACACCACGCGGTAGTTTTAAATCACGAGAATAATTCCCTGTATCCCATCTTAAGAAATATTTCCGAAGGCGGATGTTTTGTAGAAACCGGGGAAAAACTTAAAATCGCTGACTTGGTGGAAATTGTTTTTCCCTTGCCTGTGCCGCTCGGCCAATCCGTATTTAAATCCATGGGCGAAATAAGATGGGTGTCTAATAGCACTGAAAGACCCGGTTTTGGTATCCAGTTCAAAGATGTTTTGCCCGGGGATCAAAAAGCTCTCAACCTGTTTGTCGCAAAACAACTCTAAGTTCAAAACTTGAAAATCGTTAAAATCCTCCCTAAACTGCTTCCCTATGTCATTTTCCGAGAAGTTGCCGCTCAATGCGAAAAAAGTTGCCCGTTGCAGAGAAATTGCAAAGTCTATCGGCAAGGAAGTCGCCACATTAGTAAAAGAAAATTCTACCGTCGGTACTGAACGCGCCGTGTTGCGATTGTTGGGGTTTAATGAAGCGTTAAGTCATGAAGGGTTACTCTTTCCCGTATCCAATTTTATCGTAGACCAATTAAAAAGCTCAGGAAGGCTGTCAGAAGGGGCATTGTATTGGCTTGCAAACGCACAATTGGACACGGGCTTGTCTCTACCCGATTTGCAGGCAAAAATTCTTTCTCGTGATTTGGACTTGGGCAAAGTGCAAGAAGGAGACAGAAAAAAGAACTTAAAGCACGCCACTAAACTTGCAGAGGCTTCGTTCAAATCCCTGATGCTTTCTAGAAATGCACGTAAAGCAAACAGCAAAAAATTAAAGGATCCAGTTAAAGACAAACGTCCGCTTAAGTATGTGATTGTGGCGACAGGAAATATTTTTGAAGATGTGATTCAGGCAAGAAGCGCTGCTATCGATGGAGCAGATGTCATTGCCGTCATCCGAAGTACTGCGCAATCTTTAATAGATTACGTACCCCAGGGAAATACGACTGAAGGATTTGGGGGAACGTATGCGACTCAGGCGAATTTCAAAGTAATGCGGGAAGCGCTGGACGAATTGGGTAAGGAACTTGGCCGCTATATCCGGCTCACCAATTATTGTTCTGGCCTTTGCATGTCGGAAATTGCGGCTCTTGCTTCCATCGAAGGACTGGATTGTTTACTGAACGATGCCATGTATGGAATCCTTTTTCGCGATATTAACATGCGGCGTACACTGATTGACCAGCATTTTTCCCGTCTGATTTGTTCTAAGAGTGGTATTTGGATTATGACGGGCGAAGATAATTACATGAAGACCACAGATGCGGTAAAAAGTGGTGATCAAGTTCTCGCTTCTCAGTTTATCAACGAAGTAGCGGCATTAAATGCCGGGATGCCTGCCTCTCAAATGTCGATTGGTCATGCGATGGAAATGAACCCGTCGTACGAAAAAGTCATTCTCATGGAAATTGCTCGCGCACAAATGACTCGCCAGATTTTTCCCGAAGCTCCTTTAAAGTACATGTGCAATACCAAGTACAAAACAGGGGATATTTTTACGAGTCACGCGATCGATACCATTTTTAATTTGATTGGATCGCTTACCAGTCAGGGAGTCATTCTTTTAGGGATGCCTACAGAAGCTGTGCACACGCCGTTTTTGGCCGATAGATCTTTAAGTATTCGAGATGCGAATTATATCGTCGGAGGTTCTTCTGGGCTCTCCAGTGAAATTGGATACAAAACAGACGGTTTTATCGCAAAGTTTGCAGAAGGGGTCTTAGACGATGCGGTGAAGTTACTGGAACGCATCAATAAGATCGGCATATATAAAGCGATAGAAAAAGGTTTTTTTGCCGACGTAAAAAGAACAATCGATGGGGGAAAAGGCGGCGACGGAGTTTTTGAAATTGATAGAGAACACTACGTGAACCCTTTCTTTAAATTGATGGGGAGTCGGATTTGAAAACACAGCCAATCGATTTAAAAAATTTAAGACCCTACGGCGATACGACTAACGATGGGGCCGTGCAATTAAGTTTCACTTTGCCTGTAGAACCTTCCGCAAAAGCGAGGGCTGCGGCTACTCAGATTGCCGAGTCTTGGGGCTTCTACGACATCAAAATTGCCCACATGTCTAAAGTCGGTATCGGTTTTTCTTTCTTCGTGGTCTTTGGACGGACGGATAAAGGCGTCGATTTTGAAAAAATTGATGTGCCTGAAGTTACCTTTGAAAAACGTGATTATAAAGAAATTGATCGCTTGATCCTGGCAGATTTGGGCAGACCCATCCGTCTAGTGGGGGCGTGCACCGGTTTTGATGCGCACACCGTAGGGCTGGATGCCATTTTGAATATGAAGGGCTTTGACGGTGATATTGGGTTAGAGCGTTATAAGGGTTTTAGAGTCGTCAACATGGGCTCTCAGGTTCCGGCCGATGATGTCATCGAACGCGCGGTAAAGGAAAAAGCGGATGCCATTTTGATTTCCAAAATCGTGACTCAAAAAGAGATCCACGTTTCAGACTTAAAAGAATTGCTCCATAAGTTAAAACAACGCGGGCTTGAAAACAGATTCGTATTAGTGGCAGGCGGGCCTCGTATCACGCACCAACTTGCGGTAGAATTAGGGTACGACGCTGGTTTTACGATTGGGACAAAGCCAAGCGATGTGGCAAACTTCTTGTACGAGAAGCTGCTTGAAAAAATGGATCGTGAAAAAGATGGCAAAAAAAACAAAAAATAGTTTGAAGATCATCGGTCGCGAGAAAGAACGCGAAATTTTACAAAAAGCCATGTCTTTAAACCGCAATCTTTTGATTGAAGGTCCTGTCGGTGTAGGAAAAACTTTTCTCATTCAAGAACTACTGGGTGTAATGAAGCGTGATTTTATTCGCGTCGACGGAGATACACGCTATACCGAGCAAAAGTTGACGGGCTGGTTTGATCCCCCAATGGTTTTGAAAAAAGGGTATGTCGAAAGTTGTTTTATCGATGGTCCTTTGGCAGAGGCGATGAAAAAGGGAAGTGTGCTCTTTATCAATGAGTTGAATCGTATGCCTGAAGCCGTACAGAATATTTTATTGCCTTCCATGGATGAGAAAAAAATCGTGCTTCCTAAAATCGGCACAATCCAGGCAAAAGAAGGCTTTTGCGTTCTCGCAACTCAAAATCCAAAAGAGTTTACTGCCACACACGCGTTATCAGAAGCGCTACTGGACCGTTTTGAAATGATCACCATTGGGTACCAAACTCAAGAAGAAGAAATGCAGATTTTAATGCAAGAAGTTCCAGAAATTTCCAAAGCAAATGCACTCCGTGCCCTGGATTTAGTGCGTGCTACCCGTACGAACGCGTCTTTTAAGCGGGGAGCAAGTGTGCGTGCCGCGCTCGCCATTTGTAATTTGATACAGGCCGGAATTGCGTTTGAAGATGCTGTACTCATTGCATTGCCTTCGCGTGTGGAACTTGTTTCTAATGAAGAAAAAGTGGAAGATGTGATCTCTGAAATGCTGAAGCAATCTATCTTTACTGATACCCCACAAAAAAAAAAATAAAAAAAACGGAAACTAGTTCTCAATCGAAATTTTCCAAAGTTTTCTTTCCTCCTGAAAGACAGGCGGAAATGGAAATGGCTGAAATGGATGAAGGACTGGGGTTTGGTGCTTCCACTGACAGATTGAAGCAAATCTATTTTGAGCGTTTAAACGGCCAGGGCACAGGAGGAGATGCGACTTTAGTCGAACTTGTTCTCGATAGAGCTAGACGCGTAATCTCTCATCCCTCTCGCCCAAAAATCAGAACGGTCGAATCCTTTTTAACAAACCCCTATGGGGAACTGGACTTAGAAGACAGCATTGAAGAATCTCCCCTTTTAAGTGAACCAGAAGATTTTCTCGTTGAAGAAGTAAAGGACAAGCCATTCTCTTGCGTTGCAATGTTGGATATCAGCTCATCCATGACGGGAGAAAAGCACTTGCTCGCAAGTGTCGCTATCGCCGTTCTTCTTCTCGAGGTGCAGCCTCCCGATGCTTCTGTAGTGCTTTTTTCTTCCAAAGCAAATGCTATCAAGTCTCTCCAAACTTATGATTCGCCTGAAGATACGGTTTTGAAGTTTTTAAAGTCGAAACCACGAGGTTTTACTAATATCCGAGCCGGATTGCAGCAGGGGTTAAAGGAATACCACAAGAGAAATTCAGGGAGAAGAAAAGTGGGATTACTTGCCAGTGATGGCAGAAGTACAGAGGGTGGAGATGCCCTTGAAATGGCACGGCAGTTTGATTTCTTATTGGTATTGCATCTTCATGGCGCCGGAAGCCACATCGAATCGTCGCGTGATATTGCAAAAGCCGGGAACGGATTGTGTCTAGAAGTGGAAGATTTTTCAGCATTGCCAAAAAAATTGTATGAAGCGATCAGACTGCTTGCGAGGATTTAAAAACCGGGCGCTGGTTTTCCGTTACTTTCTGAACTGGGTAGTGCGATTTGTCTGACAAGGGCCGTCCAGATGTTATAAATCGTGCGGTTGGTGTTTCGGATAGTCACAGCGATCGTGACAGATACCATCAAAACCAAAAGCAGATACTCTACGATCGCCTGGCCTTTTTTCCATCTATGACGCATATAAGTTAAGTTTACCACAACCCCTTAGGGAATGGTTGCCGCAAGATTTAACAGGCTGTGAGCGATACAAGAAGGAATAGGATTTCTGCACTTTAGCCGTATTTGTGAAAGCCACAGACCTGTAAAGAATGTATACACTACCTGAAAAAGCACGAGAGATGTCGGGTTTTCATTTAAATTTTGGAGATGCCACAACGAAAACATCAGACTGGTCATCCAGTGGCTTGTGGGAAAATCCAGAAGATAGGTGAAAGAACTTTCTGCAAATAAACGTTCGAAAATTTCATACGCCCAACCACGAAACAAAAATTCTTCTCCTATCGGAATACAAACTACATACCAGTAATAGGTGCTGAAAGTGGCAGGTGTCGTTTCTGGCCAATGACTCCACCGTCCAAAAAAATAAGAAACGACTAAGGGCAGGGGAGTGGAAAGGAGTAAAAAGCGACTTTCAGGGAATGCCCATTTCCCCTTCGGTTTTAGGAAAAGAAATAAAAGAATTGCGGCCCAAGGAAAAATACTCATTCGTATAAAAGGCGAATCACCAAAAAAGGGACTAAAAGCTTTGCTGTAAATGAAATCGCAAAAAGGCAGGAAAAAATGCAACGTAAAACTTAAGAATAGGGCGAGAAGGAGAGCTTTCCCTTTTTCCTTTTTGTTGAGTACTAAAGACATGTAAGCTAAACATAACACATGAGCATCAAATCCAAAATTCTTGTACGCACACCCAATTGGATTGGTGATCATGTCATGGCCATGCCATTCTATCTGGCATTAAAAAAAGCCTTTCCTCAAGCACACATTACTTTTCTCGTACCCGAAGCCTTGCGTGATTTTAATGATACAGAGTTTAGAGACGAAAAAATCGTATTAAGTGCAAGTGAAAGAAAAATTTCGCTGGATTTTTTTAAAAAGGCGCTTTCTTTACGAAAAGTGAACTACGACTTGGCCCTTACACTGCCATCCAGTTGGAGCTCCGCCCTTTTTTTATTTTTAACCGGCGCAAAAAACCGGGTCGGTTTTAGTGCGGACGGAAGTGATTTGCTCTTTCATAGCTCTCTTTTGTGGAAAGGAAATGCAGGTTCATTACACAAATCTGAGCTCTATTTATCCCTGATTACTTTTTTAACAGCGCACGATGCAAGTGGTACGGGAGTTTTCATTCCCAAACCCGTTCAAAAAGAAAAATGGATTGTGATTGTGCCAGGAGCTTCCATCCCCCTTCGGGAGTATCCTTATTTTGGGAAGTTAGTTTTCAGTGTTTCTGAAAAATTTCCGGACCACAAACTAATCGTAGTAGGGACAAAGCGCGAAGAAAAATATGAATCGCAACTGAATCGGTTAAATCTTCCCAATGTGGAAAGCAGAATTGGAAAAACAACACTCACTGAAGTGATTGAACTTTGCAGTCAAGCAAGATTTGTCATCAGTAACGACTCGGGTGTGGCACATTTGTCGGCGACACTCGCCGGGAGCGAAACATTGGTTTTGATGGGACCTGGGGACCCTCAGTACATTTTGCCACTAGGGGGGAAAGCACATGCTCTTCGTCTGGAAAATTTGCCTTGCAGTCCTTGTGAAAAACCATATTGCACAGCAGCTTATGGCTATCAGGCGTGCTTAAAGGGACTTTCGCCTGAGATCGTCTTAGATAAGATGAAGTCTTTGACTCTCTAGACGCACCCACCTAAAATCGGTAGCTATGAAAATAAAACTGTTCTTACTCTTGTCGTTTGCCTTACTAATACCCCGCTATCACTTTGCGGATGAAGCAGCTCCTGCCACTGCTACTGAAAAGGAAGTGGAATTTAAAGGCGATGCTTTAGTCATCAAAAAGAAATTGGTCGATTTGTTTGAAACTTCCAAATTGGTCAATGCAAGTGGGCCCGCTAAAGCCAAAGCCCGCGTTGAACTTGAGAACTCTCTTGATTGGGAAAAAATCAGCGAACTCTGCTTAGGCAAAGAACATGCAAAGAAAAACGCAGGTAAAAATTTTGAAGAGTTTAAGTCCTTGCTGAAAGACGTCATTATCAAAACTGCCTACACGCGCTTAGACAAGTTTTGGAAAGATACTACGTACAAAATCGATACGATTGAGATCAAAGGCAACGAAGCAAAATCAGCAAGCAAGTTTTACGTAAAAGGTGAACCATTTGTACTCGAATATTTTTTCTACAAGCGTAACAACAAGTGGATCATCTACGATATCTCCTATGAAGATCTGAGATACAGTTTGAATATCAATGAGCAAATCGATGCATTTTTGAAAGAAAAACCATTCTCGGGACTGCTTGAAAAACTGAAAAAACGCCGTGCCGAGTTGGACGATACTGCGAAAAAGGGTTGAAAATGACTTTTAGAATATTATTTATTGCGGCTCTCTGTCTGTTCTTTGCTTCGTGTGCTTCTAAAAAAGACACCACCACTTCAAGTGAGGCAAAAAAACAAATTGAAGAAGCGTACACTCCTAAAATTGGGGTAGCCACCAAGCAAGACTTGATATCTGATTTCGGAAATCCCGAGTGGTGCAAGCAGGAAGAGTCGGGCGGAGAAACTTGCAGGTTTTATCGAAAAAAAGGCACTAAATGGATTGGCGAAGACGGGCGCGATAAGAAAAATATCACAAAGTATGATCAAGTAATTGCCGATTTTGATACGAATGGTGTTTTGAGATCGTTTAAAGCAAGTGCTTTACGGTAGGGCTTTTACCAGCGCCAGATTTTCTATCCCGCGTCTGTATGTTTTTTTCTGCTTTACTCTTTTTTCCAAGTCTTCGATGACAGCTTGACCCACATTGATTCCGTAAAGCTCGTTGATATTGTTAATTCCACCAGGGCAGAAAACATTGATCTCTAATAGTTTATTTCCCACAATATCCGCGCCGACAAAATACAAACCATCTGCCATGAGCTTGGGACGAATCATCTCGGCTATTTTCGCTTCTGTTTTAGTAAACTCAACGCGCTTGCGGGTTCCCCCCACATGCATATTGCTTCTCACATCGCCCTTGGGTGACATACGTCGGTACATAGCTACTTTTTTACCGAAAAAGATAGGAGAGCCATTCAAAAGAAGCAGTCTCTTATCACCCTTTTTTACTGCGGGTAAATACTCTTGCGCCATGATGTAACCATTTTTACTCACTGTGG
This sequence comes from uncultured Pseudobdellovibrionaceae bacterium, assembly GCA_964396165.1. Lineage (GTDB taxonomy): Bacteria > Bdellovibrionota > FAC87 > UBA2466 > UBA2466 > CALCZU01. Next base: position 21,843 of record CAYNEF010000026.1, on the reverse strand, counting down.
AAATGATTTGATTGATATTCATTTCCTTGGCATTTTTAATAAAGAAAACGTCTTGCCCCCCAAAACCATTCAATGGTTTGATGATCGCGGGCTTTTTAAGCGATTTTAAAAATTCTTTTACTTTTACAGGACTTCTCGTAATCAAAGTACGAGCTCTTACTTCTGCTGGAAATGAACTTAAGTACATCTTGCTGGAAGCTTTAGTAAGCCCTGCAGGATCATTGGCAACAAACACGCCATGTAATTTTAAAAGCCTGCCAAATTCTAACGCAGGATTTGAGCGTGCTGTATTGTCGTCCGACTTTGATTCGTTGGGATTGTATCTGAGAAAAACGACATCAAAATCACTTAATATCACTTCGCTACGTTCCGCGCTGTCGGACTGCAGACCTCTTAAGAATTCAGATCGGGTTTCAAAAGTTTCAGCACCAGGAGAAACTACGGTGGCTCGCACTTTTAAGTCATCTGTGCAGGAAAAAGAATTTACCGTGGTGTAAAAGACTTCATGCCCACGTTTGTGTGCTTCAAACGCAAGATGAGTCGTCGTGTATGTGGTGACTTGCGAATAAATTGTTCTTACTACGAAGCAAATGCGCATAAAAATTTCCTAAAGCGTTTATAGTGTCCTTGTGAGAAACCCAAAAAGAAAGAGGCAGAAATAAATGCTATGATTCCAATACGTTAAACCAGGCTGCAGCGGACGATTTCTTCTATAAGAGTTTTGCCTCTCTCTTCGACTTCGATAAATTCCAAACCTAGTCCATAATACTTGTCCATAGCGTGCATGTTTGCGACTCTTGCACGTACGTTTGCAATTTTATTCCCTTCATTTAATTTTAGTAAAAACGAAAGTTCCTGATTGAGTTCGGGAGGGGGCGTTTGGTTTTTGGGTAATTTAAGAAATAAACCCAACGTGCTGATGATAGAGACTACCGGGTCTTCACTGGTTTTCTTTTCTCCCGATAACTCACATCTTAAATGTGTTTTAATTCTGCGTACTCTTCGTTGCTTTGGATAAGACAACTTTGGAGAAACATTTGCATCATAAGGTAGGCGCATGGTGTAGTGCCTTACTTTCGCATCTGTTTTTAACTCAAAACTTCCACCGTGATTTAAGAAAGCAAATTTTGCAACACTGGGAGCGATGCACAGGCTATTCAGTGAAGGGTGCTCTTCGCGTAGTGCATGTGGGTGAAATAATTGCTCTTCAAAATGAGGATTCAAAAGGGATTTATCTTCTGTCATTTCTATGATGACTTCGTTCTCTGTGTGTTTAAGCGAAATATGTAATTCGCTATTTTGGGGCAAGAAATGTCCGATAAATAATACGAGGTTCGTGAATGCAGTTTGCAATGCACTGCTGTCTACTTTGCAATAAGAACCTGCTTCAGCCAAAACGGTAAGTCTCACTCCTTTTGCGTGCAGTTCTTTTTCGACACTATCGATACTGACTAGTAATAGATGAGACAGATCATTTAATTCGGAATCAAGCACGCTTGTGTTTGAAAAGATTTTTAAATTTCTAGCCAGAAGAAGTACATTTTCTCCTACGTTGCGCATGTCCAAAAATGTCTTGGACCCTACGTTTTGGTGAGGAGACTGCTGTAAAAAAAGAAGTTCCCCCTGCATCACACCAAGAAGTAGTCCGATTTCTTCTGAGCACAGAGTAACCAGATCTTTTAACTCTTTTTCACTATCGAGTTTATGGTGAGAAAAATTATTTGCGCGTGCGTTTTTCATTTCAATTCACTTTCTTCATTTCCTATTCTTTTCGGCAGTTTATTTGTTATAGATGAGGAGCGAAAACAAGGGATATAATGGATAGATTACAATGTATTAACGCGTGGCAATATGAAGATAAAGTTTCTCATCAATCCCAAAGCAGGAAGTTCCCATTCAGCTCGTTTCCTATCGAATATTCAGGAGTTTTTTTTGAATCGTTTGGGAAGTTTTGACTATGTGCTTTGTCACAACCGTCCGGAAGCGATTACGCAAACTCAAACAGCATTAAAACAGGGCTATACGCAGATTGTCGCCTTGGGTGGAGACGGGACTTTAAATGCAGTCGTAAATGGTTTTTTCGAAAAAGATGTTCTGATAAACGCGGACGCAGTTTTAGGTGTTACCAATTTAGGATCCGGTTGTGATTACTACCGAGCGATCGCATCGGGTAGGGATTGGAAAAGTTTGGTTATTGATTTTACTCCTCAAAAAGTAGACTTGGGCAAAATTGAATTCTTAAACCAAAAATCTAGCGCCGTGTACTTCATCAATATGGCAAGCATAGGTATGAGCGCAGCAGTGGTGCAAGACAAATCATTTAGTTACACTTTATCCGCATTAAAAGTTCTTCCAACCTTTAAAGCCGTAGCCATGCATCTAAACGCTAATGGAAAATCAATCGAAGGTAAGTTTCTCAATGTTTTTGTAGCGAAAGGCAATACAGCTGGCGGGGGAATGAAACTGGGTGGAAATGTCAGCTTTGACGACGGTAAATTTGATGTCACCCTAGTGCATCAGATGCCTTTGTGGAAAAGTCTTTTTAAATTCCCCAAGCTTTTTACTGGGCAATTCGCAGGCGATCATTCATTTAGTAAAATAACGGCAAGTTCGATAGATATCCATGCATCTAAAAAAATGCCTGTCGAATTCGACGGTGAAATACAAGGCTTTACGGATATCAAAATCACAGTTGTTCCTCAAAGTGTGCGGGTCGCTTTTCCAATACACTGATTTTTTTCTTGTGCATGACTACTATTCAAGAGAGAATTCCCTCTCTATGCAAAACCAAAATAAATGCGATACTCAGCGGTGTTTGGCACTGCTCGGGGCAGCTCTGATGGTGGTTGGATTTTTTACCGGGATTTTTTCGGCTGCAGCACTGACGGGAACCATTATCTTAAAAATTCCGCGCCTGGCTCTTTCGACACATTTAAACGCATTGCTCGGTGGAATGTGGCTTCTCTGTGTTTCGTATTCCTTGTCATTTTTGAATTATGATCCCGCTCAGAAAAAACGCCTTTGCCTACTCACTTCTGTTCCCGCTTGGGCGAATTGGCTCATCACTTTTGTCGCTTCTATATTAGGAGTGAACGGTCTTACTTATACTGAAAACAGTGCAAATAATATAATTGCCGCGTTGCTTCAGGTTTTTGTAGTCGTTCCGTCACTTTTTGCGGGAGTTTATTGGGTAAGAGGTTTTTTTTATAAGAATTTACAAAGTAATTGAGTTGACGCTTACTCAAACTTGACTAAAATCTAAAACATTCAATGCAACGGGTTATGATTTGATTCATCGCACAAAAAACGACAGCACAAACCTGATCTCCGGACCAGAAAATGTATTTCTCACAGGCGCGACAGGTGTATTGGGCGCACATCTTCTTAAAGAACTTTTAAAAACGACAAAAGCAAAAGTCTATTGTCTTATTCGCGCGCAATCTCAAGAACATGCGATGGAAAGACTGAGTACTTTAATTCGCGTTTATGATCCGGCATTCGAATTAAAAGAAGAGTTTTTAAGCCGAGCTGTACCGGTAATAGGGGATGCCTCTTTACCAAAGTTAGGTCTATCAGACTCTGATTACCAGCATTTGATTGAAAATACCGACGTTACTTTGCATGTCGCGGCACTGACAAATTTATTTCTCAATTACAGAAGAATTGAACCTATCAACGTAGGGGGAACAAGAAGCATTATTGAGTTTGTTTTGAAAACAAATTCAAAATACCTCTGCCATGTCTCTACTCATACGATCACGGGCGATAAAGTTTTTGATCCCACAGTCTGCTTCAAAGAAAAAGATCTGGATATTGGTCAGGGTTTCGATCACATGACCTATCAAAAATCGAAATTTATTGCTGAGCAAATGGTACGCGAAGCTACTAAACAGGGACTAGTTTGGAATATCATGCGCCCTGGACAGATTTTTGGTGAAAGCACGACGGGCAGATATCCTTTACGTGAAAGCAATGTTTCTGGACTCTTTTACAATATATTAAAGACGGTAATAGACACAAGTCTTGCGATGGAGTCTCCAAGCTACTTTGATGTGGTTCCAGTAGACTATGTCAGCCGGGCAACTATTGCGCTGGGGCTTAATCCCGCAAAGAACTTCGAAACGTACCATCTGGTGAACCCGGATGCGAAATCCTATTCAGAAGTTATTTCAATCATAAAAAAACTTGGTTTTAAAATCGAAGTCATTCCGCAACTGGAATACAAAAGGCGTCTGCTAAACAACGAGATCACTTTTGTAGATGGTTCTGAATACAAAAGCGGTACCACATCCGCATTTAAATGGTGGTTTAAGCGGGGAATCCACTTCTACGAAAGTGCAAGTACGGATTGCGAATACACCGCAAGTGTTTTACGGGATTATGGCATTTTCTGCCCGCGGGTAGACGAAAAACTTTTAGGTACTTATGTAGAGGCAGCCGTTCGCCAAAACTACTTCTTAGCTCCGACAATGAAAAAAACAACTGGCCGGTTAATCGAAACAGCAGCTACAAACTGGACAGAGGTGTCTCCATGATGAAGTGGTGGGGTTGGGGCGATGAAAATAGAAGTTTTCCAATGGACGAGAAGCCAACACTTTGGCCTTGGATACAGAAAACACTGGGAATAACGCAGGCAAGATTATCTCCTCCAGTCTCTTTTGAAGATGTCCATGTTGCTCCCGCCATAACCAATCAAAAGTTTATCGAAGCAATCGCTCAGTTTTTAAAAACGGAGCAATTGCTCAGTGATAAAAAAGAACGTCTTCTGCATTCTTATGGAAAAAGTTTTCCTGATCTCTTTAACGTACGTCGTGGAATAGTAAAAAATGCACCTGACTTAGTTTGTCTTCCAGAATCGCACGAACAGGTAGAAAAAATCATTAAACTTGCTCATGAGTGTAATGTTTGCGTAATCCCTTTTGGCGGCGGAACAAATATTGTGGGCGGAATTAATCCTCTGGATGCATCCAAACGTATGATTGTGAGTTTAGACATGCGTCGGATGAACCAGGTTTTGCATGTCGATGCTTATTCGCAGACAGCGACGATCCAAGCCGGGGCATTGGGACCCAAACTCGAAGAAGATTTGCAAAAAGTAGGATTTTCTTTGGGGCATTATCCCGATTCTTTTGAATATTCGACTCTAGGGGGCTGGCTAGCCACCCGTTCAGCCGGTATGCAGTCCGATGCGTACGGAAAAATCGAGCACATGGTGGTATCGCTTAAACTTGTCACGCCTAGCGGGACCATCGAAACGCGCACAGTACCTGCTTCTTCTGCAGGGCCTGATTTGAATCAATTGGTCGTTGGCTCTGAAGGCATTTTGGGAGTCATTACAGAAGCGACGATGCGGATTCATCGAACTCCTGCTGTGAAAGATTATCGCGGCTATCTTTTTAAAAGTTTTGAAGAAGGCGTAAATGCCATTCATGAGTGCATCGACAAAGGTTTCTTGCCTAGCATGATTCGGTTGCAAGACAGTTGGGAAACTGAGCTTGCCATGAACATGAAGAGTCCGAAAAAGGGACTTGAAGCGATGGTTCAAAAAGTAGTTAAAAAGTATTTGAAAAAAAGTGGGTACACTTCTCCTTGCATTATGGTTGTGGGATTTGAAGGTGATGAAGCTGCAATATCTTCTACGAGAAAAGAAGCTCTGAAAATAATGGTTAAACACAAAGGGTTTAACTTAGGCAAAAGCATTGGCAAGACCTGGTCAAAAGACAAGTTTAACGTTCCGTACTTAAGAGATTATGTGATGGATCATTCCAGCATGGCTGACGTGGCCGAAACCTCTGCCACCTGGTCCAATGTATTGCCGCTTTATCACAACGCCATTAACGGGATGAAAGATAAATTTAAATCCGACGGGATTAAGGGCTATATCGGGTGCCATATTTCGCACACATATAAAACAGGTGCCTGTTTGTATTTTACCTATGCTGTTCAACAAGACACGGGTCGTGAACTGGAACAGTACTATTCCTATAAAAATTTGATTACAGAAACATTCTTAAAAAGTGGCGGCACACTTTCGCACCACCACGCGATTGGCATTGAACATCTTCCCTGGATGGAAAAAGAAGTGTCTCCGGTAGGCTTGCAAGCATTAAGAGCCGTAAAAACGTCTTTGGATCCTAAAGGGATTTTAAACCCCGGCAAACTCCTGGTTGACCTTTCTGACGGTGTTGATCTTGTAGAGAAGTCGGGTCGTAACGTGACCGGGCAGATGCCTCACTACACTCACAAAAACACGGTTGATTTGACCGGGAACAATAATTCTCTTCCCACGGTTTAAACCTTTAAATGCAATTTGCGCTACCTGTTTAGAGCTCATACCAGAGTCTTTGTTCTTTTCATTGATATGAGCACGCTTTCTAAATTCTGTACGTGTAACGCCGGGGCACAGAACAGAGACTTGAATGCCGTGCTCTTTTACTTCGTGCGCGATACTTTCAGAAAAAGAAAGGAGAAACGATTTAGTGGCGCTATAGATTGCTTGCTGGGGCACGGGAGCAAAGGAATAAACTGAAGCTACATTCAGAATCTGGCCAGATTTTCTCTCTACCATGGAAGGAAGAATTCGCTTGGTCAAATCGATTGTAGCATTGACCTGAGTTTTGACTAACGCAAGTTCGTCATTCAGTGCCGTTTCAGCGAATTTACCATGGACTCCGAAGCCTGCGTTGTTTACCAACGTATCTACTAGAATTTTATTTTGTGAAAGGACTTGGCAAATAGTTTCTGCAGCCTGAGGGAGCGTGAGATCGGTCGGGATTACGGTAGCGCGCGCGCCAAACTTTGTTTCGCATTCAGTTGCGAGGGAAGTTAAACGATCCCTATTTCGCGCAACAAGTACAAGATTGTACCCGGCATTGGCAAATTCCAAACTCAAGGCACGGCCAATTCCTTCAGACGCACCTGTGATGAGTGCCGTTTTTCTGTCAGCGATAAGCGACTGCGCATCTTTATTTACTTGTTTTAAGTACTCGTGTTCTAAATTTTGTATGTTTTCTGCGACCTGTGAAGCCAATTCAAAATAGGCTTCCTTACCTGTTTTTTCAGTCTTTGGTGTAATTACCTTTGTTAAAATTTTAAATTGTGAATTTTTAGGAGGGTAATTAGAAAAACCAAGTTGTTTGTCTCCTCTTAAATACACGCAAAGGACTCGGCAATCAGGCAACGAAGTGAGTAGTTTTCCTACCCCGAAAGTGATGCGGTCTTTATCAAACATTCCCGTTCTACTTCTTCTCCCTTCGGGAAAAAGTGTCACGATTTCACCCCGTTTTAAAAGATGGTGGCAGATATTTAGTACGCCATTTTTGTGCTCTTTGGAGCCATCGCGGTGAATGAAAATACATTTCGCCAAATAAGCGACTACTCGAAAAATAAATTTTTTCTTAAAAAAATCACCGGCAGGTAAATTCCAAGGGAAACGCCTGATGCTAAGAAAGTAATTCGAGTTGGAAGACAGCGCCCAAATGAGAATTGCCGAATCAATGAAAGTCAGGTGGTTTGCACAGATTAATAAAGGCTCTTTTTTCGCAGTCAGCTCACGAAAAAAAGAGCGCAGCTCTTTTCTGTTCTCGATAGTGTACCCGCGCAAGTAGCGCATTAAAAAAACAATCAGACCGGTAAACGGCAATAGCAGAATCCATCCGACTGTGCGTTGCAATTCAACGTTGAAAAGGGTGGAAAAAGAGAGGGGAGCAGACAAAGAATCTTTTTCTGTCTCGCTGCGTCCAATTGCTAAATCGTTTGTAAAAGTACTTGTCGTCATAAGTTTAAGCCGGCATCCTACTATGCTTATAGGGACTATCCAATGAGATCGTGCTAGTATTTTTCACATGCAAAATATGAATTCACAACCACTGACTTACACAAAAACGCACCGCATAATAGAAACAACGGGTCTCGTTTGTTATTTTTTACTGACTGTTTGGTCGGTGAAAGAGGGAATCAGAGTCTCTCAATTGCATTCAAATCTTCCGTGGATATTTTTAGTTTTTGGGGGTGCATTACTGGGAGATTTTGTCGCTGGTATGGTTCACTGGGCTGCAGATACGTGGGGCACAGAAGCGACACCGGTTTTTGGCGGCTGGCTTATCCGGAGTTTTAGAGAACACCACACAGATCCCTTATCGATCACAAGACATGATTTTGTGGAAACAAATGGAGCCGTCGCGGTAGGGCTTTCGCCACTTCTACTCGCCTATGCGCTTTATTTGCCTATAGATCCAACACGCACTCAGGCAATTCTCTTTATCTTGTTTAATTGTTTTTCGTTGATGATTCTTCTTACCAATCAAATTCATAAGTGGTCGCACCAAGCGACGCAGCCGAAATTGGTAAAGCTCATGCAAAAAATGGGATTAGCATTATCGCCAGAACACCACGCCGTACACCATTCTGGTATCTACGACAGTAGATATTGCATCACCATGGGATGGATGAATCCTATCTTAGATAAAATAGATTTTTTTAGAAAAACCGAACGCCTCATTACTAAATTAACGGGCATGAAGCCGAGAGACTATTAGACAACTAAAGGAGCAACATGAAACTACAACATTTGGTCTATACTTTAGCATTTGTAATAATGACGAACTCTTGTACAAAATCTACAACAGGTGGTGGCAATAGTTACGATTTCAGCGCTAGCTCTAGTATCTCTTTAAGGCTCAAATCTCGTGAGTCACAGGACGCTTCTCATCAGGCTCAATCTGCATCAGTAAAATCAGCGCGTAGTTCGGGACCAACACTTTGCAGTAGTACTGTTTGTTTTACGCCTACTGCTCTGACGGGAAAGTATTACGGCACTGGATTTCTTATTCAATCATCTGGAAATGGAATGGTGGCTTATTTTGGGCAAAGCACCTGGTCTGATATCGTCGGAACATCCACAAGCTATAGTTTTGACAGCGCAGCTCCTGTAACAAATTCGGGAACGTTGACGTGTTGTGGAGGGACGGGAGATCTCGCCTCTGAAAACACTTATATCGAAAGCATTATCTATTTGTTCGGGTATCTGGATGCAACATTCACGGTCTCAGGCGTTACTAGCAATACGAATATGAACCGCGAGTTCACAGTTCGGTTTGTGCTCGCAGATGATGCGATTACAGGGGGTAAAAGAGGAGATGTCTTGCTAAAGGACAGCGGCGTCTTTAAGTGGATGGACACGGCAACAAGCGCCGGGGGAGATGTGGGAGCAGGGACTTTAGTTACCACAAGACCAACCTCTCCAGTCACGATGAATACTTCTGTAAAAAACTGGACCAATCCATTTGGTACAACACAAGGCAATCAAACAATACCGGTAATTTATGCTCCTGTTTTGACGTCAGGAAATGGTGTTTATCAGATTACGGAAGCGGAACTAAAAGCTACTGGCAAAACATACACATATAGTTTTGATCCCACAAACTTTGTTATGTTCCCGGCCCTTACGACTGCGGATAAAAATTCGCTTTATTCTTACTATCAGTTGCTAAGCAATATTCACTTGGGTGGGTTGCCATTTAGTACGCAATCGAACGGTGTGGGTAGCCCGGCTGGTACTGTTTTAACGGTGAATTAAAACCTTGCGACTGCAAACTTTCTGAACCACTGGTAAAGATTTTTTGCCGCTCCAAAAAACAGCGCATTGTGTTCCAGAACTCCACGTACACTACTTTTTAACTCGTGTTCGTAACGTTTCATTTTCAGTCTTGGGTATCTGGCCTCGTATGCGGCTATGTAATCCGCCACTTCTTTTTTGCTGAATGCTCGTCCATTATCAGCAAATTTGCAGACAAAACCTTGGAAGTCCGGGTGTAAAGAAACACTCGGCCATGCACCATGCAAAGTAGTCTTCATATAGTTTCCGATGAGAAGGTCCTCGAAAATTTCATACTCGATAGACGCCATGAGTGAATGCCTTGGCACTTCGAAGGTAACACCTCTTTTTGAATTAGCTGGATTAATGTCAAAAGTGTTTTCCTTCCCACCGACTTTGAAACGCACAAATCCGATTTTGTCTTTGAGAGACTCAATTTTGGTGAAATAGGTTTTTATTTTTTGTACGTCTTCTTTAACTAGTTCATCAGACCAGTTATCGCCAAATGTTTCTGGAGGTAAATTTGTTTCAGGCAATGCCTTAGGTCCTATCGTTGTGTACTCATCGTTTTCGCAGTTGTAACGGATATAGGGAGGATAGAAAGTAGCTTGAGAGTGATCAAAACCTACACTGTGTTCTTCCAGCCCTACAACATATTCATTTGCCCAATAGCTGTCAGTCCTTTGATAGCGGTGCATGGAACTAGAGGGGATAAAGCCTTTTGCGCCTAAACCGAGAGTCGCTTCCAGGATGCGGGGCCCAATGGGCGTTTTATTTGCGGCTAATGGAGTAATGCGCTTTCCCCCTTCTTCATAAAAATTCATCATGTCCGCATCGCCGTAACCTGAAAGACAGAGCAAAAAACTTTTTTCATATTTTTTTGCAATACGGTTTACGGAATACCCCCAACCATTATCTCCACAATCATTAGTATTGATGAGAAGCCTGCCGTTGATGTCTATGAGAAGTACGGCATCTTGTCCCATGTCGGCATAACAAAGTATTTTTATGTTTTTAGATAAAGATACCCACTTGCCGTTTGGCAAAATTGTCACATCAAAATTTTCTTTTCTTAAATCTGCGGCAATCCTTCCTCCGACATGATCGGGTAGGAGGATTTTTTTGCCCGTAAAAAGAGGAATGCATTCTGGATTCAAGTGATCTGGATGCCCGTGTGAGAACCAAAGATAGTCGCTTTCTAGCACTGCTTTTTTTTGTTCGTTGGGAACTTCATGGAGAAGCCGCCAACTACCGAAATACGCGGCGCCTTGTATCCAAGGATCCGTTGCGAGAACGGGGTGACCGTCGTATGCGATGATGCACGCGTTACCGATTGTTTCAAATCCAAGTTTCATATGATGCCTCGCGATGATGGGCTTAACAAAGAGTTAAAATATTTTATCACAGAAGAATAAGGCGCGATTGACAGAGGTGCTAAGTTGATATTGATTATCAGTATCAAAATTGGAGGTCCCGTGCAGCACTGCCTAAGAGTTCTTTTTTTAACCCAGCTTCTATCTCATTTCACTTTTGCCGCATCCTTGTATGAAGCAAGCGTGGATTTACGTCCCTCCTGGAGTCCTAAGAAGAATGATTCGAGGTTCGAAAATGAATTTGCTTTGAATTACAGGGCTACGGAGAATTTGAACTTAAGTTATGTGCAGGAGTTTCAAACCCCTCCTTTTGAATTAAGGGATGGTTACTTCAAAACAGAACAGAAGTTATCTCATCGGATTAGGCTTGAGACCCGTTCCATCTTGCCAACGAACAGTGTGGAAAGAGAAAAACCGTTAAACTTTGCTTTTCGCCCAATCTTGACCTTCGTGTTAATCGGAGAAGAGAGTAGATCTATCGAGTTATCAGAAAGCATTGTGGCAAGGTGGTATAGAGAATCTCTGGAAAATAACTTCTTTGAAAATAGGATGGAGTTAATTTCAAAGTATTCTTTTTTTAGCGAAAAACTTCTTTTGAAATTGCCCATCGTTTGGCAAAGCTTAAAGCGAAAAGAACTGGTGGAGCAAATTCTTTGGATAAGCTCTGAAGTAATATATGCGCTGGATGAGTCTATCAGTGTGGGGCTTGCCTTTTATAGCGAGAACTTAATCACAGAAAACGGTTTTCGCTTAATCGGCGCGCTAGAAGAGGGAACTGTACAAGCGGTACTGCAAGCACGGATGTAATAGAAAAGCTAAATGTACAGAGGGGACGAATCAGAAGAGGTGTTCAATAAAGTGTTACTGGCCTGTATGGGGATAAACGGCGCAATCTCTTTAGGAATAAGTTTTATTCCCTGCTTTTCGCATTCTGCAAGAATCTCTTTGTTTTCTGACCTACTCGTCACCAAAATAGACTGAGATACGATATCCAATGTTTTAATCAGTTCAATGCCATTCCAATGCGAACCCATAAATTCGTAATCGCAAAGAAATAAGAAGGGGCTCGATTGAAAGTCTTTGTTTTTTGACCATTCAAAAAAATGACTCGGTTCTGTAAAGTGCTTAAGCTTTAAATTTTGTAGATTTCCTAATCGTTTTTTCCAAATTTCATGAATGGATTTGTCGTCATCTATTACGATAATTTCTCCTGCATGCGGAACCGTTAAGGTGGGTACAAACCAATCCGGTGCTTTGGCTCGAGGAAGTTCAATATGTACAGTAGTTCCTTTTCCTTCCGTAGATTCGATTTTTAACTTACCTTTCCAGGATTCGAAACATTCACTGGCAAAATATAACCCGAGTCCAGAACCATCCGATTTATTATACGAAATTCCTTTTTTACCTAAACGCGGCAATACATCTGCAGGGATACCTTTGCCGTTATCCTTAATTGTAAGAAATACCTTGTCTGCGTTGCAGGAGATCCATACTTCTACATCACCCTTTGCATGAATGGCATCCAGTGCGTTGTTAAGCAAATTAGAGAGGCACCGTTTGAACTTGTCGGCTTCTACTTGCACAAAAACCCCCATCGACTCGGATGTGAATTGAGAGGTGATTTTAATTCCATCGTTGAATTTAATCTGAAATCTTTTTTCAGTGATTATTCCTTCCACCATTCCAGCAAGAAGGTGCTTTCTGCCACTTGAAATTTCTTCCACATCCTTGACGCTTTCTGCACGACTTTTTTCGATGAGTTGATTTGCGATATCGTTGATTCGAATGACTGCACTTCTGATAAGCAGGCGCAGATCTTCAGGACTTCCTTGTAAAAGTTCCACTACCATATTAAGTGCCGCTAGTGGTGAGCGGATGTCGTGTGCCACCTGTTCCGCAAGGCTTGCGACAGCCATGCCTCTTTTAGCTTCTAAAATGGCATGTCTTGAGTAGTTGGCATGTAAAAATGCCAAAACCATTTCCGCAATGGTTCTTAATTTTTTATCGAACTGCAATTGAGCGAGCGGTTTTGTGAGCTCAAAAACAATGGTTTTATTATCTAGATACAACTCAATGATTAATTTTTCATTTTTTGACTCATCGATGAAAAACAATTTATTATTTTGTTTCTTTTCTTTCAAAGGGTTCTGAGTTGTTGCTGTGCAGGATTCTGCTGCGAAAATTTGTTTTAAAGATTGTGTCGCAGACTCTGTCAAATCTTCTGCGATTAAAACACTGGAAATAGAGGATAATAGAGATTCTTCTAGCTTTAAGTTGGCCTCATTTTGCCCTTCGATAGACTTGGCTCCCGCAGTTAATGAAGAGTCGAAGTCGCCGAGGATAGCTGCTAAGCGTTTTGAAATAGGCACGGTTATTTTTTTTAATTGAGAAAGCTCTTGCTCGCTCTTCGTGTAATTTCCTTCGATATAATCCATCAGTGCATTGAGTAATCGGCAGCGTAGCACAATGGAAGGAGCCCCTTTTATTTGTTTGGCTTTTTTAAAGACGCTTTTAGCTTTTTGACGTAATTCTTTTCTGCTCGAAAGATCGGGCTCAATAAATTGGGAACGCAACTTTATTTCGAGATCCAGTAACGCCGCATCAATAATATGATACAGATTTCCTTCTTGAAATGTCATCAAGCTAAGCCCTCTTGCGGAGTGGTGGAGCGCTTCCGCAGTATTGCCAAATTCAAGGGCTACTAGGGCACGCACTTCATGAAAACGCGCCCGTTCTACTCTGACCATCGAGTCTCCGTATAGCTCCTCCACTTGAGTCAACTGGAGGTAAGCGCTACGCATATCGCGTCTGATTGCGGCTAAGAGTGCTGCAAAAACAGAAGCTCGCAAGGCAAACTTTCCAATAAAGTTTGCTCCCAACAGTTCTTTTAATCTCGCTGTGTCCGCATAAAGTGTTGTGTCATCTAATAATTCAACCGACAAGTTCATACGCATCGAGCGAAAAAATGTTTCTCCCCAAAAGTAAGGCCGTTTTGAGAAAGTAGCTGTTAATTTATCGCCGATAGAAACGGCTTCTGTAATGTGTCCAGAAATCATAAGATCCAGATAAAGTGCCACTGCAAGTTCTACTTCCAAAAACGAACCAAAAGGATCACTTGTATTAGAAGATGATAATTTCTGTATGTGTTTACGCAAAATGGGTAAGCCTCGGTGAAATTGGCCCCCTAAGCATAATAAATGTCCGTAGAGCCCATACAGATATGTTCTTTCAGTAGCGTATTTGCGAGGAGGAAGCATTTTGCTTAATAGAAAACTTTGCGTGAGCCCTAACGAGAAATGATTGTACCGATAATGCGTAATTTGTTTAAATTCCAGTTCAAACAATCTATCCAAAAGTTTTCGCTGTCCAGTTGTTCGAATCAGGAAGGATAAAGAAATTAAAAAAGGGGTGATTAACCATTCAAAGAACGAAGACTTTATCAGCAGTTGGTATAAAAATTTTTCCCAAGTTTTTACTTTTCTTGGTGTATCTAATTGGCCTTTGTGAAAACGAATGAGAGAAAGTAATTCTTCTTTTTGTACTGAGGGCAAGGATATATTCGATTCAATAGCTTTGAGAGAAGCTTCATACTCGCCTCTGCATATGGACTCAAGTAGTTTCGGGTAGTCCTCATGTCTTCTCATTTGGATTTTTTCTCCGCCTGCATGAGTTGGGTAAGCGCACGTCTGATGCGTCCTGTAGTTACGGGGATTTGTGCTCCAGTGATTCCGGCTTTTCTTAAAAAATCCAAATCTTTTTCCGATAATTTTAGTGAAAATTCGTCAGCTATATGGGTCGGGAGAATGCTGTGGAATAAATTTTTACTTTCCGTTCTAACGATCTCTTTTACTTTATCCATGTCTATCTTCTTGGCCTTCATCGCATCCATAATGAATGAAAGCCCCATCGATTGGTGTTCGGATTCTTCCTGTAAAAGTAAACGATCGAGTTTCGCAATTTGGCTGCCTTCAAACAACCGGCAACGAGCTGTGAAAATTCCCACAGCAATACTTTCCAGGATCACAAAGGCTTTTACTAATTGCTCTTCCAAAGAATAAGCGGATGCGATGGACTCTAAGATAGTTGGAACGGAAGGGGAAAACGGAATGATATGGTCGATAGAACGATTAATTGCGCCATACACTTGAGTGTGACGTGCTTCATCGATTAATTGGGCTGCCACGTGATGGAGTAAGTGCAGCGAATTTGCATTTACTGCTACGGCAGACATGATTTGTATTCCTAAAGCTTCAAAATAATACGTTTGAGCTGCAAAGTGCTGAAATTCTCTTAAGGCGATGTCATACGCTTTGGAGCTTGCAAGAAGTTCCGGTCTTAACTGTAGAAAAGCAGAAGCAGCAAGAAGAGTTTTCTCTTCTGGAATGATATTGTCTAAACGGATTTCTTTGTACGGGTTATCCGATTGCAATATTTTTTTATCAAGTGTGGCCGTTGTCGTGAGATTTAGATTCTCAATGTTGCCACTCCATAATTCACCTTTTTTCATCTTTATTCTTTCTCAAAGATGTAGGGTAGTACCCATTCAGGTACTGGTTGCGGTTTTTGTTCTTGTAAGTTTATAGATACAAAATGAAAAATTCCTGTTGCGTGAACGACTTCGCCTTTAGCATCACAAACTTCAAATTGTGCGGGAACTCTGTGACCGTTTATTTCGCTGATCCAGGAGCGGATATGCAATTCCCCTTGATCCATGCTGACCGGTTTTTTAAAGCTGATTTCGAATTTAGCTAAATAAAAACCAATGTTCCGTTTTACAAATTCTGAAGGGGGCATTTTCAAAACATTGGATTGGAAGCTAAAGCGTGAAGCAATCACTAAATCAACATATTTGCTGCTGTTTAAATGCCCATAGGAATCAAAATCGCTGAATCTTAGACTTAAATTTGCCTTGTAAAGGATGGGTTTTTTGAGCTCAGACATGAATACTCCTAGAACAGCGCAGTTGTTAAAGAAATGCGCTAACTTAGGTTATGCAATTGAACTGCCATGAAGAAAGAGCGATACGTGGCTAATATTAAATAGAAAATGCAAGATATTTGTCTAAGAAGAAGTCGCAAGAGCGAGTTTTGTCACCGGCTCTAGTACTGTCCCCCCGACCGGTTTTCAGTCTTGTAAGTTCAATTTTTGGAAGAATGAGTATTGCTTTTATAACGCCATTAAATGATTGTAGGAAATATGAATTCTTTTACGAGTTTCAACCTGCTTCCTACTCTGCAAATGACCCTTACCGAAAAAGGTTTTGTTACGCCTACTGAGATTCAACAGAAAGCTATCCCGCATTTGCTTTCCGGAAAATCCGTTGTGGGCGTATCGGAAACGGGAAGTGGAAAAACGTTGGCGTACGGACTTCCTATATTGCATTTACTAAAAACTTTGGAAAATAATGGCGACAAAATTACTGAAGAAGGCCAGCCACGCGCGGCAGTCATTGTCCCCACCCGTGAATTAGGAGAACAAGTTTCAAAAGTTTTTAAGCCTTTTACCCATACTACACGTCTGAGAGTAAGAACGGTCCTTGGGGGAACAACTTTAGAAGTGGCGAAACGAAATATCAAAGGACCCTTTGAAGTACTGGTAGCTACTCCCGGTAGGCTCGTCCAGCTAATGGAGCGAGAACTTGTGAAACTTCAAGATGTGCGCATTTTAGTATTCGACGAAGTAGATCAGATGTTGGATCCGGGTTTTTTCACCAGATGCCAACAAAATTGCACAGGCCTGTCGTTCCAATCGTCAATTAGGTTTATTTTCCGCTACAGTTTCTGCAGAAGTACAACAGATGGTGAATACATTATTTTCACAGGCGGAAATAATTCGAAGCGAGGGAAGTGAACGCTTCGTGCCAACGCTTACAACAAAAAATATTTTTGTCGAGAACGGAGATCGCGCGCCATACCTTAAAAAAATTCTTTCTGAACCTGTCGCAGGGGGAACGCTTTTTTTTACTAACACGCGCGAACAATGCGATACTCTAGCGCAGCTAATTTATAAACAAGGGCATGAATGTTTGATTTACCGTGGAGAGATGGATAAAGTTGAAAGAAGAGCAAATTTAAAGGCGTTTCGAGACGGTCAAATTGCTTATCTGATCTCTACTGATCTTGCATCCAGAGGATTGGATGTAGAACATGTAGATAGAGTTGTGAATTACCACTTACCAGAAGAATTGACCAATTACATGCACCGAGTAGGAAGAACGGCTCGGGCAGGGCGAAAGGGACTCGTGATCAACCTAGTCACAAGACGCGATCAACCCCTGATGGCTCAAATTGAAAAGGTACAAAGTTCCTGAAGGAAAGTTACTTTGCACGTGCAAAGTAATGATTTTCCCCGGGCTGTATTGAGGGATCTTCTTCAGGCTTTTGCATTAGGTAAATTCGTCAAAGTATGGGCTCTATTTAGAAATATGACGCAATCTCATTTGGAAGCACTAAAAGTTACGAATTAAAAAACTGCTTAGTATTTAGTCAAAGCGGGTATTCAAAGCCACTCCCTTGAACATTGTGCAAAATTCTATGTTTGGCAATGTTGCAATTATGAAAACGGCTAACCTATTTGCGTTGTATTTTTAATTCCGCTGCTAAAAACAGCAGGCATGCACCTTGCATTTTGTACCAATAGAAAATTGAACTTAGGAGTATTTCGGGGACATTATGCTTAATAAATTTTATCAAATTACATTTGTTGTTATTCTTTTACAGTTTTTCCCTCAACATATTTTTGCACTCGACAACTCTACGCATGAATCTGGTGCTGCCACTAAAACCTCCCGTCCGATCAATGGCGAGCAAATAGTAATGCAGGAATCTCAAGAAAAACTAGCAAAGCTTCTTCTCACAGCACTGATGTTTGATAGTAAGTATAAAGAATTAGTGCAAAAGGTAGGGCCCATTAATCTGGAATTCATTAATAAAGAGGAAGGAAGCGGTGCTACGTTGGAACTCTACTTAGCTAATAGCTCCATGACTCTTGGGTTAGGCTCGATGGTGGCAGGCATTATTAGCTCGTTTGCCGGTCCCTCCGACGATGAAGCTGAAGTTATAGTTTCGGGTATGGGTACTGGTCTAATTATGCTGGGTATAACTAGCGATGTATTTTCTGTGCAAGAGCGGGCTAGAAAAGCCGGAACTCAAGTTACAGAATTTGAAAAAACATTCGTTCGCGACAATTTACGTAAAGAGTTGAGCGTTATAGGGGATAAGTACGCAAAACTACTGGACTGGAATTCCAAACAAAAAGAAAAATTTCTGAGTGCTTTAGAAAATGAGATCATGCAAAGCATAACGTTCGACAGACTAAAACTAAACAAAACTTTCATTGGTGCAAAACCGGTAGGCAAACTGGATAATATCGATCTTGTTAAAATGATGAAATTTACACTTTCTGATGGCGCCCCACTAATCAACGAAAGACAAGCGGAAGCGATCAACCTCTTAAAAACTCTTGCGGCAGAAACGGAAAAACAGAGATTGTCCAACCTTTCCTCAAAAGCCCCTCAGCTAACCTCTGAGCAGAAACAGCTTGTAAAAATACAGGTTAAGGAAAAACAAATTGATCTCGAACAGTTTTCTGTTTTATCTAAAGTTTTTGAAAAACTCGAACAACACCCGAGTATTCAAGAGTCTGCCGAAGCAGTCGCTGAAGCGAAGAAAATTAAAGAGGCAGCAATCGCTGCAAAAGAAGAGCTTCAAAGGCTTGATAATCTTTATCGCACTCTGTCCAATTAGAAAAAAACATGCGATTTCTCGTAGCACTGTTTTGTATCTGTTTCATTTCCCCACTCTGGGCAAAACCAGGCGAAGTAATGAATACTCGTTCAGGCGCCTGTCGATATCTTTATGAGAAAATGGTACATTACAGTGCCGACATAGCTCATAAGACACAGGAGAAATTGAAATTTGCTAAACCGATCGGTGGTTTTCTTGCGATGCCCGGGTACCTCTCTCCTTTGCGGTTTCATCTTCCACCAGAAAAAAACAAGATTAATGTTCAGCTTTTAAAAGACGCAGTACGTACACCGATCCAACTCTATCTTCCTGCAGCTGGTATAAAAGGCCCCACGGATCGTATCTTTGATGAACAAGCACAAGGCAAATTGGCACATCATAAAGTAGAGAGAGATATTCAAGTTTTAACGCGTTATCGTGGCGCGCTTGATCGTTATTTAACCCGCGAGGAGTTTTTTAATGCGCACCCAAAAAGTTTAAAATTTTGGAGTCAAACTATTAAGCTATTCAGCCTGATACAAAAACTCGCGCTCGCCCTGCCTGTCGCTTTAGGTATCGACTTGTTAACTCATTCCAAATCTCTGTTAAGCTTTGAGGAGTTTGGAACCAATCCTGTACATCGCCTAAAAGACGATGAAGTGGCGCTGCTTGTAGAGACTTGCCCATACCCGCATACCGCAATCGCAATTGGTGACAGAGTGTATAGTTTTGGGCGTACGCGACTACAGGTGTTCCCTTTAGCACAGTACTTAAAACAACATGAATTTAACGAATACTTCACGCAAGTAAAAAAGATGTGGCAGGAACGCTCCTCACTCCCTTTAGAAGAGCGCCTCGCCTTTGAAAAATACGTCAAAGAAAATTTTGCAGAGCAAAAATTGGAAACAACTAATGATGCATCAGAAAAAGGAAGCTTACAAAAATCCTTTGATTGGGCTTACGAGAACAATTTTTTGTGCAAAGATCGCAGTATTCAAGTTCTCGTACTCGCTCTGGGAAAGGACAGGGTGGCAGAAATTGCGCGAAAGTTAGAGAACAATCGAGGAATCAACTATCCAAATGAAACCTTAGTAAACGACTGTTCCACAGAATCATTAAAAACTCTGGGGTTAGAAAACTTTCTTTATGATGCCTATCCAGGAACGGCGTTAAATATTCTGCATGCTCAAGGGAAACTAGGTCTTGCTCCCGTTCCAGTCAGACGCCTTTTGCAACTTTCCGAATCTCCCGATGTAAATGGGAAATTGCGGGTGGCGCGCAATTACGCTGTAAACGCGATTGAAGCGGGAGTATGGTCGAGCCCATTATACTCTCTACCCAAAATGTTAAAGCGCGTTACTAAAGAACAGACGGGTGAGACTTTGCAAGAGTGGAGTCCAGCAGTTGTAGAGGAAAAAAATGATCTTAAGGAAAAATGGATTCGAGATATGTTTCAGGAACAAGAATATCAATTCTTATTACAAAAAGCGGAGCAGATAGCAAAAGAAGAAAACAATAACGAACAAACCAATCTAAAAAAGGAAAGTCTTCTTTTTTTGCTTAAAGTCTTAGAAGATAAATTAAAGTCGTCTGCTGTCGCTGATATACAAGAAAGACAAGTCACAACAGACAAACTCTTAGCTGAAGCACGCTTAGGGTCCCTGCAAAGACTTAAGAACCGCATCCATTCAGAATTGAAACTCAATAGTAAATAGGTAAACTCTAAGCACTTCTTAGTATTCCGCACATTCACGAAACAGAAATTTACTTATACGCCACTCAATTCCCAGTATATTGCTTTAAGTTCAGATACTTATAGTGTTTTAGTTGCCCGCGCCGAAAATCTAAATCGAACTCCCACTGACCCTTTGCTAAAGTGAATACTTGAGGAATACAGCAGTTCTCTGAATAGCGACCAGTGATCACTTAGGAGATGAAAATGTCGGACTATAAAACGATCTGTGCCATTGGCATCGCAGCACTTTTACTAGGTTGCAGCAATACCTCGCTCAATGAGCGTGCGAAGAAAGCTCAAGCTACTTTCGATCCACAGCAATCACAAAATACGTCTGAAACTTTTACGAGCGGTACCAATAACCGCGTTCCAAAAAAATCAATTAACTCTGCCTCTAACAGTGCGGTCGCAACGGCAGCGGTAGACGATGAAATTTCGAGTAACACTGCACCTTCAAATGCAACGGGCGCAACGTTATCGGCAGTCGATGAAATTTCGAGTAACACTGCACCTTCAAATGCAAATACAGCTGCAATCGCAAGTAACGAGCCTTCCTTCTTCGATTCGCTTCTTGGCGCCTTTCCGAGTCTGTTCTTGCTCGATATCTACGACACCCGACAAGTAGATAATTTTGCGAACGCCTCTGATCAATGGGATCGACTCCTGAATTTAGTAAGTTCATACCCTCAGTACAACTCGGCCCAACGTTTGGACCGCGTTCTTACTCCCGTTTTTGACATTAGCGGCAAGGACATCGAAATATCTTATGATCTCGGTTGCTATGGAACTCACGGTTGTTGGGATGGCAATGGAAGAGGATTTGCCAATATCGTGCTCGCTAAAGATCTATTGATTACCCAGTCCGTACAGTACACATTTGCCGGAATGAATGTTTACTTAGGTCCGAACCCAGGTGGTGAAGGTTTAAATGCTCAATTGAGCTACATTTTGCCTGGATCAGAAACAAGCAACGAGGGTATTGGCGCCAAACCACAACACTATAGAATACGTCTACAGAACAATAAGCTTAAACTATATCGGGCCAACATCCTTGTCGGCGAGCTGGACTACACCCGAGATTCATTCAACCAGATTGGTGTTTATGGTATGGATTTAGGATTCCATAACTTCAAAATACAAATATTGTAAAAAGAATTCATTCGTACCATTACGAGTGCGAGTTAACGGGCTAAATAATTACGAATGAGCAAGGAAGGTAGCAGAATAAAAAGAAATTTGCTATGAGGTCTGCAATCCGGATCGTAAAAGAAAAGCAGTCATTGGTCTGATGACGAGAGTCGACGAACTGCGGGGCCAACGCTTCAATAGTATACCAACGCACCCTTAGGAAGCGACGGCCAAAAGCACCTAAGCGAACCGCCGGAGAGAGTGTTTTAGGCAACATTCCCATAGAAG
>CAYNEF010000025.1:0-55549 GCA_964396165.1 uncultured Pseudobdellovibrionaceae bacterium | reverse complement strand
GACTTTGCAGCCAAACCTTTTGAATAGTAAATATTATCTTCCAGCCCTACTCTGACATGACCACCCATAAGAATAGCGTGCACGGCAAGCGGGAGTTCGTAGCGGCCTATGCCTGCTACGGACCAGGTGGAATTTTCTGGTAGGTGCTCAGTCAAATGCACAAGCGAAGATATTTCCCCATTTAGTGCTCCTGTTACCCCCAAAACAAATTGGCAATGGTATGGACCAGTCACTACCTTTTCCTTAATTAGCTTTTTTAAATTATCTACGTGGCCCATGTCGTAGATTTCAAACTCGGGGATGACGGAATATTTTTTCATGCTTTCGGCGAGTCTTCGCATGTCAGAAAAAGAATTTACAAAGATGTCTTCGCCGAAATTGATTGTGCCTAAATTTAAGGACGCCATGTCGGGTTTTAATTGCAACGGTTTTAATCTGTTTTCAATCGACTCGCCCACAGCGCCACCCGTTGAAAATTGGATAATCGGCATTTCTTTGCAGGCTTTTTTAATTGCTTCCACCGTTCTTTGAAAATGCTCGAGCGCTTGGCTGGGATTTCCCTTATCGTCTCTTACATGCAAGTGAATCACACTCGCACCTGCCTCCACACATTCTTTCGCAGCTTGAGCTTGTTCTTCTGGTGTAATCGGCAAGACCGGACACTTGGATTTGTCTAACTCTGCGCCCGTAATTGCAGCCGTGATAATCAGTTTTTCCATGATGAAAAGCCCTCGTTGTAATTTTACGGTTCGAAAATGCGGCCTGAGCCATCCAACTGGTAAATAGGTAGTTTGCGGCGTGCTGTTCTTGTCGCATCAAATGCTACTGTTCCCAGTGGAGATTCAAAATCCTTAACCGACGTCAAAATTTCTGCAAGCTCAGATCTTCCCCCTGGCTGGCGTTGTGTCAGTACCGTAGATAAAATCCACATTGCCTCATAGGCTTGAGAAGCTAAAAGATCGGGCAATGATCCAAATGCATCTGAATAATTTTTAATAAATTCTTTTTGAACCGGATTTTTTGTCAGCTGCGAAATTCCCCCTGGGAAAATCGCCCCTTCGACAAACTTTCCGCCGCGCTTGTAAAGCTCTGGACTATTCCACTCTGTCGTTCCGAGTAACGGCACATTCGTCACATCATAATAGGCTAGACTTCCCGCAATACTTCCCACTGTCTTTGGACTGTCGGGAATAAAAACCGCGTCGAAATCTATCAACGGCTTTAACTTTGTCTTAGGCTCTCTACCCGTCTTTGCTTTTTGGGCTTTTATATATTCCTGAATTTTTGCGTATTCGATTTTGCGAAACCGCGGATCCACACCCGTCAAATCACGAATCGTTGCCTGAAAATCTTTTTCTTCTGGATCATAAGTGCCATAGCCTACAACGGCACCCCCCATGGCTTCCGTAATATCCCAAAACTCATCGACCATGTCTTTACCAAAAGCATTTTGCGGAGAAAGAATCGCAAATCTTTTTAATCCCTTTTCTCCCACCACATACCTGACAAGACTCTCAATCTGCACACGAGGTGTCAGCGCATTCTGAAAAAGAAAGGGACTGCGACCTGACAACCCTTCTTTCGAAGTCAGACTGATATTTACTACACCCATTTGCGCGGCCTTTTGCCCTGCCGCAAAAGACTCTTTCCAGCTTAAAGGGCCCACAATCGCAATCACCTGATTTTTGCGTATCAGTTTTTCTACAGCGACTTCTGCCTGCGCTGGATTTCCCCCAGAGTCCTCGATAAAAAGTTTTACTCCGCCTGATTTGTCATTTTGAAATACGCGCGAAGCAAGCATGATGCCTTCGAGCGCTTTTTTACCATAGGGAGCAAGTTTTCCACTTAACGGTAAAACGACCCCAATATGTGTTTTCTCTGCAGTACCAGAAACAGGAACTGCCACAATTTGAGGAACCGCATTTTCTTTTATTTCCGTTTGAGTGACAGCAACAGGTTCTTCACCAGATGACAAACCTAAAGAAGAAATGCGCTTTGCGATTTTATTTTTTGTAGGCACATCCGAAATTTCCGTTTCTAATTTCTGCAAAGTCTTTAAATCGGTAATCTTTTCCAGATGCCCATCCAGATTTTCTTCCACATTTTTTCGAGAGCTATCAGAAAGAGGTAATAAAAGTTGAGCCGCATACGAAGCAACAGCAGAACCGTGATTACCAAGAGCTGATGCTGTATTGGCAGCCAACTGAAAAACTATCTCGGCACGCTTGGGTCCTTGAGATTGTACTTCTGACATTTTCAGTCTTGTCAGTACCATATAGGCTTTATCGTAATGCTCGAGCTGGTACTCAGAAGCCGCAAGGTTGTAAGTCACATCAAAATATAATTCGCTTCTGGGATAGCGAGCCAAAATCAATTCAAACTCTTTCGAAGCCTCAGTATATTTTTCTTGGTAGTAATAAATCGTACCGATGCGATATGAAGCCAACGCGTTTGCACGCCCACGTGAAAACTTGGTGCGAATCGTATTGTACGCAGACAAAGCCGCTGGATAATTTTTTTGCTGCAATAACTTTTCTGCCTGCATGAAAGACGCACGCGCTTCGGGTTCTACCCGGTTTGTGCGCGACATATCCGTTTTCTGCCCAATATCTTTTCCACCTGGTTTGGAAGCACAACTAATAAAGAACAGGGACACAAGAAGACTTAAGAAAACGACAAGTTTTTTCATTTGAAAATCTCTTTGAACTTCTGCATGAACTGATTGACTAAAGGCTGACAATCTTTGCCGGCCTCACTATCAAATTCTTTCAAGAGTTCTTTTTGCTTGTTATTTAAATGCTTTGGGATTTCGACTCCCACACGAATAAATTGATCGCCATGGCCATTACCGTTCAAACGCTTAATCCCTTTTCCTTTTAGCCTTAAAGTTTCACCCGGTTGTGTACCAGCGCGAATGGTAAGTTCAGTCGGCCCATTCAGAGTCGGCACGCTTATTTGCGCGCCCAGTGCTGCTTGCGCAAATGTGATCGGCAGATCCAAAATCACATGCTCGCCTTCGCGTTTAAAAAGCGCGTGTTCTTTTACATGAATCTGTACAAATAAATCACCGCTTCTACCGGGATAACTTCCTACTTCGCCCTCACCCTTTAAGCGCAATCTTTGATCGGTATCAATACCTGCGGGAACTTTCACGCTCACCGTATGAGATTTTTGCGTGCGCCCTTTGCCTTTGCAGGTTTCGCACTTGGACCCAATGGTATTTCCCCGTCCGCCACAAGCGGCACAAGTTCTAGCTAACGTAAAAAACCCTTGGTTGAATTTTACCTGGCCTGCTCCCTGACAAGTACGGCAGATGACAGGTTTTGTACCGGGTTTCGCGCCACTTCCACCGCAAGGATCACAAGTCACATCTTTTTCAAACGTGATTTTCTTTTCCACCCCGAATGCAGCTTCTTCAAAAGTGATTTCTAAATTGTACCGAAGATCAACACCACCACCCTGCTGCTGTCCTCCAAAAATATCGCCAAAAATATTATCGAAAATATCCGTGAAAGATCCGGAGAAACCACTCGGATCAAAACCGCCAGGCCCGCCCGCACCGACGCCCGCATGCCCGAATTGATCATAAGCAGCACGGCGCTTCGGATCACTTAAGATCTGATACGCTTCGTTTATTTCCTTAAACTTGTCTTCCGCTTCCTTGTTCCCTGGATTGCGGTCAGGATGGAATTGCACGGCAAGTTTACGATAGGATTTTTTTAGCCCATCTTCCGTGACTTCTCGGGTGACTTCCAGAATTTCGTAATAATCGCGCTTTGCCATGTGGGGAAATATTAACCTGCTTTTTTGCCCACGACTACTCTCGCAGGCTTAAGAATTTTTCCGTTTAAAGAACCGCCTTTTTCGAAGACTTCGACCACTTTATCTACATTTTCATCCGTAGTATCCATCTGGGAAATAGCTTCGTGTTTGTTGGGGTCAAAAACTTCCCCTACTTGGCCAAGTAGCTCTACACCAAACCGGCTGAGCATCTGGTTTAACTCATGGCGTGTCATTTCAATGCCGCTCACAAAATTTGCGACTTCGGGCTTCGCATCCTTTTTTAAAGGGTCTGCATGCTTTAATGCTCTATCAAAAAAATCCACGATAGTGAGAAGTTCGCTCACGAATGATCGGTTCGCGGATTTAATCGCCATGTCTTGATCTTTGATCATGCGTTTTCGGTAATTATCAAATTCCGCTTTCAAATAGAGCAAATCGTTTTGCACTTTTTCAAACAATGCTTCTTTTTCGTTTTCTTTATTTTCTTTTGGCGTGTCAGAAACTTCTAACTCTTCGTGGCTATTTGTTTCTTTTTCATTGTTCTCCGACATGTTCCTGCCCTTTCAAATCGACAACTCTTTTATACCGGCCTTTGTAATCCGGCTCCTGCTTCTTTAGCGTTCTTCTTATCTGATCAAGAAGCCCATGTAACGTCTGTACTTCGGGAATAAAACGCGGAAGTTTTGAAAAAATTTCTTCTAGCCGCGGTTTCATCTTGAACGGATCCCCTGGCAAAATAAAACCAGCCTCTTCCGCAATTTTAATCATGTGAAAAACTAATTTGTCTCTTTGCGTTACTCCGCCAGAGTCAAATTCTTCCCATGGTTCGACAAGCGCCATGTTGGCCTCATAAGCAAATATAAGCACTGCCTGAGCTAAGTTAAGGGACCTATAATGCTCTGTAGAGGGAATTGTCACTACCCAGTCACACAATTCAATTTCATCGTTAGTAAGGCCGACGCTTTCTGGGCCAAACACTAATGCAATTGAACCGATTTCTTCGGACTTAAGCTTATGCACAGCTCGAGCAGCAGCATCATGCACCCGTTGCGGATGGGGACGGTGTACAGAACCAATGCGTGCAGTAGCTGCTAACTTCAATGGATTTTGCGGTTTTAAAAATTCTAACGCGGAAGCGAACGTGTCAAAAAACTTTATTTCATTCACTCTGTCTTTGGCGTGCTTTGCCATTCGAAAGGTTTGAGCATCAATAATAGATTTTTGTCCGACGACAATATATTCACCGAGCAAACCCATATTATCGATTGCGCGCGCAGCGGCACCAATGTTGGCTCCAAGCTCTGGATGCACCAAGATAACATGTATCTTTTTTCTGAGTTGTTCACAGGTGCTGTGGAAAACTTTTTCTTGCTGAGTCAAACCAAAAACTCCCACTTACTACGAGTAAAATACTTACCTTTTTCCAAAGGAATTAATACCTTAACTAAGTTAGGATTCCAAGGGGTAGAATGAGCTATGGAAATTTTTTATAGAAATATGCCTTAGTTATCCACAGGCTGTGGATAACTTTTTGTCCGCTAAAATCGAGCTGCATAATCTCAAAGAACTTACAGCTAAAAATGATTCATAGGTGATATTTTCTAGCTTAAATAATGTCAAAACTTTTTTTAAAAAAAATAACAATATCCTAACTATCAAGATTGGCGCGGGTTTCAGAGGGTGTGGCGGTATCAAAAAAGCCGAGCTGTTTAGCATGAATATCTAACGCATCATTTCTTTTTTTACTATTCTTGGCCGCCTGCATCTCTAACACGCCTAAAATCTGCTTTGCGCGCCCTAAAACCTCACTCGGAAGACCTGCAAGTCGGGCAACTTCTATCCCATAACTTTGGTTGCAACTACCGCGGACAAGCTTGTGTAAGAAAACAATGTCTTCTTCGTTGCGATCCACAAGCACATTGAAATTTAAAAGCCCCGGTAATTGGTTTTCAAGCGCGGTGACTTCGTGAAAGTGGGTAGCAAAAAGCGTTTTTGCGCGAACTTTGTTGTGAATGTACTCAACGAGCGACCACGCAAGCGATAATCCATCATATGTACTTGTCCCACGCCCAATTTCATCAATCAAAATGAAGGAACGCTCTGTTGCCTGTTCCAAAATACGGGCAACTTCACACATCTCGACCATGAAAGTAGATCTGCCGTGCGCGAGATCATCCTGGCTTCCGATTCGGGTGAATAACGAAGTAGTCAGAGGAATCAAAGCACTCGATGCCGGAACAAAAGATCCCACATGCGCCATCAGAATAATCAAAGCCGCTTGTCGCATGATGGTCGATTTACCCGCCATATTGGGGCCTGTAATCACAAGCGTTCTTGCTTCTTCTTGCGTAAAGAAAACAGAGTTCGGTACGAAAGCATTTTGCGGAAGTTGTTTTTCCACAACAGGGTGGCGGCCGTCTTCGATTTCTAAATCAAATCCGTCATGCAGAGTGGGACGACAATACAGCGACTCTTTTGCGACAATCGAAAAACTCAAAAGCACATCGATTTCGCCAAGCAACCTCGAATTTTGCAAAAGGACATCGCTTGCTTTTGAAACTTTATTTCTTAACTCTAGAAACAAAGATTCTTCGAGAACTTTCAGTTTACTGTCCGCTTTTAATACTTTGTCTTCAAACAGCTTTAACTCTTCGGTGATATACCGCTCGCCATTTGCAATCGTCTGCTTGCGGATAAAATCTTTTGGCACTTTAGAAAGATGGGAATTAGTCACTTCAATCGTATAACCGAACACGCGTGAGTACTTGATTTTTAAATTCGTGATTCCTGTGCGCTCTTTCATCGAAGCTTCAAGAGCCAAAATCGTCGACTTCGCATCGAAAGTCAGCTTTCTTAATGTGGAAATCTCAGGATGAAAACTCTCTTTGAAGATACCGCCGTCCCGAATGTGGGCTGGCGCCAGATCTTCTAAAGCACTTTCCAGATGCGCAGTCAGTTCTTCAAGCGCGTCGAGATCTTTAGAGAGTTTTTTAAGAAGTGTAGACTTTCTCGCTTTTAAAATATTTTTTAATGTTGGAATGCTTTTTTGTATCTCGCGGATGGCTACAAGATCTCTTGGCATCGCAAGACCCAAAGCTACTTTCGACGTCAGACGCTCCAAATCGCGGATTTGCGAAAGAAGCGCTTTGATTTCTTCCGATACAGTGAAATGGTTTTTGAGCTCTTCTACTGCATCCAGACGTGCATTGATTTTTTTGCTATCGAGTAAGGGATGCAAAAGCTCTTCTTTCAACCTACGTCTGCCCATCGGGGTCGAATTACGGTCTAACGTCTTGTAGAGACTTGGGCCGTCTTCCGTATAGCCTTTTAAAATTTCAAGCGACCGATAAGTAATCGAATCCATCTGCAGGCAATCCGCGCCAAAGAGCGGTTTACTCTCGGTAAAATAACTCAAATCAGAAATTTTTTGCGTTTCTTCCAGATATTTTTTCAGTGCTGTGACGGTACTGTTTTTGGGAGAAGAAAAATATTCCTCTCGCAAAGTAAACAAGGTGGAAGGAAAAAACTTTTTGATGTCAGAAGTCCAACTCGATTGTACTTTTGAGGAGCAAAGAACTTCTTTGGGAGAATACTCCATGAAAAGTTCCATTACTTTTTTGGGATCTTTAATGGTTCCCACTCTTAATTTGCCGCCTAAAAGTTCAAACAGCGCCACTTCCAATTCACCCGTATCCAAAGGATGCAGACTTAAAAGATAATTTTCGGAATTTTCAGAGACTAAATCTGGATCACCGACAAGACTGGGCGTTACAACACGAATCACATCACGTCTGACAATGCCTTTTGCCTGAGAGGGATCTTCCATCTGCTCGCAGATAGCGACCTTAAAACCTTTTTCCACCAGTTTTTGCAGGTATCCACTGACTGCATGAAAGGGAATTCCACACATGGGAATCGGGTTTTCAGAAGATTTATCGCGCGAAGTAAGCTGTACTTCCAAAAGCGGTGCAGCCTTAATCGCATCCTCAAAGAACATCTCGTAAAAATCACCCATCCTGTAAAATAGAATGCTGTCTTGATACCGCTTTTTGATCTCAAGGTACTGCGCGAGCATGGGTGTAAGCTTTTGTTCTAGCATTAGACAATCAACATCATGAAAATTAGCGTAATTTTCAACCAAATTATGCTGTAGTCTTTAAGAATACATTGCACATCAAGAGGTTAAGAAGTCTGTATACGGCAACCTCTTCACAATGTGTATTCCGTTTGCAGTATACAGCGGAGCGGCAAAGATCTAGTCAAGCTAACTACTTGGTATTAAACAACTTTTTAAATCCATTTCTTGTATACGCCCAAAATGTAGGTTTTGTGTACAGCAAAAAAGCCTGTGCTTTTAAGGGGCGGATGAGTGGTCTTACCCTTGCAAAACCTATCAGTGGGGTTAATGAAATTATGGCAAATCGGGGTTCAAAAATAGCCGCTATTACAGCCGCCGCATTAATGGTGACTGCTGGAGCAGCAGTCGTTGCTACCAGGGGCATTACAAACGGCGAAGAAATGCAACGCCAAGGCAAACTCGCTCTTGCCAAAAAAGTTTTACAAATCAGTTCTTCTGGAACAATGAAAGAAGCCCGCTACGATGAAAGCAAAACGGGCAAAGGACAACAGGTAGATAGAAACAGCGGAAACCCATTTCCTTCCAATACGGCTTATCACAGTACTACACGCACAACGTGCATGGAGTGGCTCGATGCGGATAAAAAAGAATGCCGCCCAGGCCGTGAACTCGACCCCTATGTCACGCCTCACGGAATGGATGGGGGAGAAGATGCATCCGGTTTAGAAAGTTTAATCGTCAAAGCGTACAAAGATTCTCAAGGAAAAAATTCAGATACTGGTGGCGAATATAAAATCTGGGATATACAAACCAGAGATGGCGAAAGCTTTATTGATCCTCTTACAAAAGGATTTGATAGTGAAAAAATAAACCACTGGTCCATTAATGAAGACTTGCAAAAACAAATCGCAGAAGTCGGTTACAAAACAGCATTGGAAGAAACCAAACAGGTAAAAGATTTGGGAAAAGGGTTTGAAGTGGCCGCGGCTCCAGAAATTTTAAGAACCATGGCTTCTCGCTACACCAAAATTTTAAGAAACCGTCTTGCGACAAACTTGGGTGAAAATAGAGCAAGTCAAAAAGGAACTGAAATTCTTTTAAATGAAGAAGTATACGACAATGCACAGTATGCTAAACAAGCAAAACAAGTTCCCGGAGGCGATCCTCTCGATATCCGTTTGGATAACCAACTGCAATTAGATTTCAGGACACAAACAACTTCATTGGAACAAAGATTGGAAAATGCGCAAGCTTTGAAAGAAGCAGATGTACGCATGCCAAACGCTCAAGCGGAAAATGGAGTCGTCACACCAGGGAATCCCAACACCGAAGGTTTTGATGCGGCTGCAAACCGTTTGAATATCGCTTTAATCGATAGAGTGGGCATTGATCCCAATGAGCTTATCAAACCAAATGATGTGAATTTTACGAAAAAAGAATTAGCTCCTATAGTCGGGGAATACGACGAAAACGGGAACAGAAAACTTGTTAACGTTACCAACGCGGATCAGCTGGAATCTTATAACGAACAACTCAGAGAAGCAGCTCGCGGCATGGCAGATTCGGCAGCCAAGTTTCCTGGCTCTACACCCTATACCAATGAAGCTATTGAGCAGACACTTTCTTTTCAAATCGCTCCTGGAACACTGAATGCGGTTATGATCAATGGCCGCACCAAAGCAATGGATGCGGATCTCCAGGATACAGGCGTTCCACGCACCAGTACACCTGATAGCCAATCCATCGAACGCAATCTGGAAGTACAACCTTCTCAGTTAACATTCAGCGCTGCTCAGTAATTTTTTATTCTGTAATTTCCCAATGGATAGGATCTTTGCCGAGTTTTTTTAAGATTGCATTGGCTTTGGAAAAAGGTTTACTGCCAAAAAATCCGTTATGCGCAGAAAGCGGCGAAGGATGCGCGGATTCAATCACAAAATGCGGGGGTTGATTAATCAGGGCTTTCTTTTTGCGTGCAGGTGCTCCCCACAAAATAAATATCACCGGATCTTTTCGCTTATTTAAAAGTTCAATGACTCTGTCTGTAAACTGCTCCCAACCTTTATCACGATGAGAAAACGCTTCTGCTTTGCGTACAGTCAAAACAGTGTTTAGTAATAGCACACCTTCATTTACCCAATGAGCTAGTTCAGACTTTGTCGGATCTACTTTTTTGCCCAAGTCCGCTTCAATTTCCTTCATGATGTTTTTTAAACTGGGGGGCTTGATTCTTAAAGAATTTGGCACCGCAAAACTTAAACCAATTGCCTGGCCTTCTCCGTGGTAGGGGTCTTGCCCCAGTATCACAACTTTTACCTTTTCATAATCTACTGAACGTAAGGCCCACAAAACTCTTTCTGGAGCGGGATAAACTGCCTTTTTATTTTTGTATTCTACCTTCAAAAAAGAAGTAAGTTTTTTGAAATACTCTTTATTGTTCTCTTCCGACAGTGTGCTCTTCCAACCTTTTGGTAAATTATCTGGGAATCTGTGTTCTTGAGTTGTGGCCATAGGGAAACTTTTACTTTTGTTGCTTGAGTATTGTCAAACAGTCGTAAATACTTTCGATGTGTTCTCGACCTTAAAAAAATCCTTTGTATTGCCGAAGTACTCTACCCTGCCGTCTTTCAAAGCCAACACCAGCGTGCTGTATTGTTTTACGTATTCCAAATCATGCGTACTGACAAAAATATCGAGATTGCTATTTTTTTTAAATTCATCCAGTGCATTCCAAAATTGCGCCTTCCCTTCCGGGTCCAGGTGATTGGTCGGCTCATCCAGTAACAATACACGAGCCTTTTGCAATAAAGCGCGCGCAAGAAAAACGCGCTGTCTTTGCCCGCTACTGATATCAGTCAGTACTTTATTTTTAAGAGAATCAATCCCCATCTTTTGCAAGACTTCAGTAATGGACCGCTCATTGTCAGTCACAATTTTAAGAAACGTATGAACAGTAAGATGGCCTGCAAAAAAATGCTCCTGCGGCACATAAGACGTCCATTTGGAAATCTGCGCAGCAGAAAGCAGATGGGACGGCTTAACTTCTTCACAAAGATACAACCCTCCGCTTTGGATGACAGGTTCCCCTAAAATAGCATTTAAAAGTGTGGTCTTTCCCGAGCCGTTAGTGCCCACAAGTGCGGTAAAGTTACCCACCGGTATGGAAAAATTTAAAGGCTGAGGCGTAATGCTCGTTACATTATTAAAGCCTAGTTTTAAATCCACAGCTTTTATCAGACTGTTTCTTAACGTTTCCATAGAAGGTATAAAAATACCGGCCCTCCCAGAAAAGTAGTGATCACACCAACCGGAAATTCTACCGGAGGCATAATCGATCGAGAAACTGCGTCTGAGAAAACAAGAAACGCTCCTCCGAGAAACAACGTGTGGATAAAGAGCGACTTTGTTTGATTCGGCTTTAACCAAAGCCTTACAGCGTGGGGAGCCACTAGCCCAACAAACCCTACGGTACCAATGGAGCTTGCAATCAGTCCTAAAAGAACGGAACTGATGAAAAGCAGATTTCTTCTCGTATTTTGAGGATCCACTCCCATACTTTTTGCAACACCATCGCCCAAAGACAAAATATCAATCTGTCTGTGTTTTCGAATGAGTGAAAACATCAAAAGAACACTAATCAATAAAATACTCATTGCCGTTGTCATATCCAGCCAAGGCACTTGTCCAAAAAGCCAGCGCAGGGAATTAGAACCTACAGAATATTGAAAATAAGAAACAAGTAAAAAAAGCACTGACGAAAGAAAAAAATTCGCGCCCATGCCAAATAAAATTACCCTCTCCGGACTGCGTAATACTTTTTTAGAAAGCCTCATCAAGATGACGACATAGACCATGGAAGTAAAAATTCCCGCCAGTGGCTGAAAGCGCGACATCCCTGCATACTTCATCATAAAATTTTCAAATAAAAAAATCCCTAAAGTCGATGCTGTTGACACTCCCAGTACATAGGGTTCTGCCAAATTGTTATGAAACAGCATCTGGTAAATCACCCCTAATAACGCAAGGCTTGCACCAGCTGAAAAACAAAGAAGCACACGCGGAAGCCGCAGACTTGAAAATATTTTAAAATCAATCGATTCCAGATGCATCAACTCAGAAAACGAAAGTTTCACCGAACCGATAAATGGTGCTACCAAAACAAATAGTGCAATCAGCACATAGAACAAAAATATATTCTTTGATGGTTTCATTGCAGCTGTTCCGTAATCTGATTCACACCTTCAAGTGCAGTAAAAGTAGTTCTTGCAAACTGTTTCGAGGGCAAGAAAACAATTTTTGGATTATGGTGAGGCCATATTTTTCTGCAAAAAGCTTTAAAGTTCTCTTTTTGCATTTCATATTCATGCAATAAAAAAACGACATCGGGTTTTGAAACCATCAACCACTCATCAGAAACGGTCAAATACGGTTGCTCGCTTCGAAAATCTGCGAGATTGATGCCGCCTGTTGTTTTTATCAACGAACTTAAAAAAGTTTTATCGGTGAGAACAATAGAGGGACTAGTCCACACAAGTCCGACATAGGAATATTTTTTTTCTAGTTTTGCACTCACCAGTTTTTTTGTGACTACAGTACTTTCAAGTATGGTTTCGAGCCGACTAGCCGCTACATAAAGAGACTCTACAGAATCAATGGAAATCAGTTCTGTTTTAATCCCGAGCCTCGTGAGTGCCTGTTCATACTGTGCGTTTCTTGCAGCGGCATCGATTAAAACAAGATCAGGCTGGTATGAAAGAGTCGCTTCAATGGAAGGAGAAAAAAACGTCCCAATAGTTGGCAAACTCTTGGCAGCTTCAGGATAAAAACTATATTCCACAGTGGCCACGAGTTTTTTTTGCCCATTTAATTGATAAACAAGCTCAGTCAAGGATGGGCTTGTTGTAATAATTCTTTGTGAAGATGCGGCTAAAAGGCTTGGACAAACTAAGATTTTTAGAAGTGCAAATGCTGTAATAAGTTTAGCCATTTCTCAGACCGTGTCATATTTTTTGGGGCAATACAATAGATTTTTATGCATAGATATTAGCTACTTATAAATTGTGAAGAAAACTATATTGCATAGAGTCAGTATTTTTCCGATGCACTAGATAGTGCTAACAGAGATCTGATAAAATAATGAAAGTAGTGGAGTCAGGCGTAAGCCTGCCAGTTGGCACATAACACTTAAACCTCTTACAAGGAGGGCTTAATTGGAACGAGTCAAAGTTACTACAGTTTCCGACGCAAAGACGTATTTTGCCGAGGAGTTGCGAGTCGCGATGCAAAAACATCAGGTGACTGCAACCAATCTTTCAGTGGAGTACCTAGCGACTCTGCTTACACGGTTTATCACCGCGGAAAATCTTTTTCCCAAAAATGCTGAAGGCAAGCCGAGCAATCAAATGCTGAGCGAGCTGTACGCAGAATATTTAAATTCCAATACCGAGCAGAAAAAACAAGTTTTGCAAAGACTGGGAGACATCTCTCTTATGGTGAGCGGTTTTTTCTCTGATTCCTTACAAAGAAAACTGGTGGATTCTGATTATTATTTTGGCATGGGAGAAAGCGCCTACTTGCAATTGTCTGATTTGCAACTCTCGCTGCATTCAAAAAACATGTATGAAGAATTGGGATCCAAATTCAAACCTTTTTCCAATGTACTTGGTGAAATGAGTGAGAAGACCCATGTGCAAAGCAATGCAGATCTCTTAAAAACATATGAGCGCTGGCTGCAGACTGGAAGCGACCGGTTAAAAACTACACTCAATGAAAAAGGAATTAAAAACCCCTTTGTCATTGATCTTAAAATCAAACACTAGTTTCAAGGATAAAATTTGAAAGCAGCTGTCAAAAAAATCGATCGCGCGCTTAAAGATCTGAACCAGGTGGAAAACACCCAACGCGCCGAAAATTTTCTCATCTCACATTCGCCCTTGCATGTGGATAACTCCGCCGAACTAGATGAATACCATGGTGCTCTTCTTGTGAGATCCGTTGGAAGATCCAGCCTCTCACTCGGTATTTACTTAAACCAAAACGTCACAACTGCATTAACAGAAGTAAAACATTGGGATCCTCGTATCTGGTCCAAAGAGCAGGTAAAAGCAGTTACAGTAGCTACCGAAGAAGTCAGCCACTTTCATTACCTTCTAGCCAATGCCAATGCAGGCAGACAAATTTCTCAGTTTGAACTGGAACTACAGGCGGAAATAGACAAGTTCATGTTACTCTTCTTTGCCTTGGAGCCTAACCGAGAAGAATCAGAAAAAACATTTGAGACACTGTATGAAATGCTTTTTGAGAGATTTCATTTCAAAGAAGAATTAAGCGAGTCGGAAAAAGCGCGCTACGATGAGGCTAACAAGATCGCAAAAACTTTTGTTTTAAAATGTAAGGATTATCTGGAAAGTAAAGACTACGAAAGTGCGCTAAAACTACTCAGACAATTTTACAGACTTGGTTCTTCTGAAAAAATCAGTCTTGTCATGCGAAAGTAGCAGCAGGATTACTACCCCAATCAACGCCAAAACAACGCTCACTTTCGATAGGAAAAGCCAAGCCGGCTCATACATAAATTCAAGAACATACTCATTCGACTCTGGCAATAGAACCGCTTTAAAGGCTAAATTTGCAGGACGGATAGGAAGAGTTTTTCCCGATTTCAAATCAGTGACACGCCAACCGGGATAGTAAGTATCATTTAGAACTAAAACTCCAGGACCTTTGACTTCTTCTAATAAAATAGCTGTACCAGTGTCTTTTAAAACTTTTACCGTATGACTGGTTTGTTTAAGATCGGAACAAAGACGACTTTCAAGTTCAGAAACTTCTTCTACAATCACATTGCCCAGTTTAAAAAAAGCGCTGTCTTTAATCAGATTTGTGGAATCTTCCCAGCTTTGAGAGACGCTGCACTTGGAAGCAAGATACGCTCTATTTAATGAAGTTGT
Organism: uncultured Pseudobdellovibrionaceae bacterium; assembly: GCA_964396165.1. Lineage (GTDB taxonomy): Bacteria > Bdellovibrionota > FAC87 > UBA2466 > UBA2466 > CALCZU01. The sequence continues at coordinate 40,738 of CAYNEF010000025.1, read as the reverse complement.
ATCTTTTAATAAATACCTGTCATCTACCAGCCCCAGAGGTTTCAAATTCTTAATCTCTTCTTTAGGGAGTTTTAAAAACTCTTTAGCACCATACAAACTTAAATTTTTACCGACTAATTGCCACGCATTGGGAATTTTTTCAGATAAAAGAGGCGAATACCCTTCTTGATCGGAATTTGAATGAAACAAAGTTTGTCTGAGACGCCTTAATCGGTAAGGTAAAATCGGTGGATTACCGTTGTCGATAGTGGCTATACCATAATTTGTATAATCACCTGCGGCACTGCTTTCTCTCATATCGAAAGAAGAAAGGCCGTTTTGTGACAACACATTCTGGATATTTTTTCCCCTTTGGTGTTCCCAAAAATATCTTTTTTCCGCTTCAAAGGGTCTAAATTTTCTTGGAGTCACATTGAGGACTTCACACAGCGTAACTAAGATAAAAAGAGCGGCAAGCAATTCAAAATTCTTTTCGCTTTTTTTCGTGAAAGCAAAAAAGAGTAAAACTGCAAAAATCGCAAAAAGTAAGCCTGTGATACCTACATAATGCGAGGAAAAGTTTTCAGTTACGAAAACCGCGTATAAGAAGAGGATGCTGATAAAAATGAATAGCAAAACTGCCAACCATCTCTCTTTAGTGTGTTCGATATCTTTTGCTTTTTGGTAAAAAATTCTCTCGGCACCAGTTGCAGCAAAATAAGAAAACCCCCACAAAAATATTGGCATAAAATAGACGGTAAACCAGCACTGGCGAAGTAAGGGAAGACTGCCGACAAATTGGTTAAACCAGGGCCATACAGGAAAAAGTTTTAACAGATAGAAGATCATACACAGCAGTGCTGCGTAATCCACCCCGCTCAAAGATTTTATCTTTTTTCTAAGTGAGAGAATTCCCCAGAGAAACAAGTAGAGAGGAATTAAATTAAAAAAATGCAGATCTTGAACCTTAGGCATTTGGTCCGTAAGCCGGGTGAGTAAGTCGAGCCCTGGCATATAAGCATCATATTGAAAGGCTCCAAACTCGTTGCGGTAATTTTTTCCTGTGAGTTTAATTCCCTCTAATAGGGCGAGAATAACGGGGCTAGCAAGCATCGTAGCAAGTACATGCGAAACTAAAAACGCAGAGAGGAATGCACTTTTTTTAAATGCGTTGTTCGCATATCGAGTGAGAACGACAGGAATCATCACAAGTAGACAAAGCAGTACAGACATCGCGGCACTTTCAGGAAAGCCGCAGGTAAAGAGAGAATAGGCACCCAGTGTAAGACCAATAGTAAACTGACACCAAGAGCGACTGAATTTTACTAGCCCAGTTTCCAAAAGCCTTGTCAGAAAATATAGATAACAAAGCCCAGCTAAAAGTCCGTTTTGCCACGGGTGGTTGATCCATCTAAGCACGTAAAGCGCATAGGCAAAAGTGAGTGTAAATACCCAAGCCCCAATGACACGCATCTTAAGTAGATGCACAGAGAGCAAATAGGTGAACATGCCTATCAAAAGTAGTCGGCAACAGACAAACGCATTCCAGAAATAAAATTCCGGAAGCCACGAAAGAAGCAATGTAAGTGGATATAAAATTGCGGCCTGCACATCATTTGAAAGAAGTGGAACCCCAAAACTTTTAAGTGACGACCAAAGAAGATTTCCGTGATAAAGCAGCTCATGCCTTGCAAGCCTTAATCCCGAGTCGATAGTGGTAAGACCTGTTACCGGATCTCTTAACTCCCATGTTTCTTGAAACAAGGGATAACGCCAGAATGTAAAAAAATGAGGATAAAGACACACGCAAATAAAGAGTGGGAACCAAAAGTGGCGCGTAACAAATATTTTTGAGATTTTAGAAATAGTGTTTTTAACAAATGGGATTATCAAGAGATCTTATCCCTAGAAAACACCAAGTCTGCCGGGAAGCAGTGCAAAGAACAAAACACTGAACGCACAGACTAAAATAGCGATATAAGTCGAAGGACTTTCGATGCTGAGCGCTGATGCTCCGTCGGAGTCTTTCATATAAAGATGCACAAGTACCTTAAGATAATAATAAACCCCGATTACGCTTGAGATCACAGCGAGTACAACAAAGGGAATTTCATTTGCTTTTACAGCTTCAAACAACACAAAATACTTTGCGAAAAACCCAGCTGTAGGAGGAATCCCTGCTGCCGATAACACAAAGATTGTCATCGCAAGTCCCAAGAGCGGATGCTTAAAACCCATACCGGACAAACTTTTAAATTCAAGCGGGCGTCCATTTTTTTCAAGTACAGAAAGAAAAGCAAACACACCCAAAAACATCATTCCGTAAGTTACCAAATAGTAATAAATCAGCTGCACACCAGCCGCATCCTTGTTTAAGGCAGAAACACCTAACAATAAAAACCCTGCATGAGCCACACTGGAATATGCAAACACGCGTTTTAAATTTGTTTGCACAAGCGCACTTAAATTACCGACAAACATCGTAATCACTGCCAACCAAGCAAGAAGAGTAGACCACTTATCTACAAGAGGAAGAAAGACGCCGCCAAAAACCCGGATGGCTAGCCCAAAGCTTGCAAGCTTGATGGCACTTCCCATAAAACCGGTAATACTTGTCGGAGCACCTTCATACGTATCAGAGACCCACATGTGAAAAGGAGCTGCACCGATTTTAAAACCGATAGCTCCCACCATCAGTCCCATAGATAGAATAAGAGTGGGGTTATTTAAATTTGCGGTATTTGCAAGCAAAGCATTAATCTGTTCGAATTTTAGTGTGCCAAATTGGCCGTAAATAATCGCTGTACTTAATAGTAGGAGTACAGTTCCAAAAGATCCGAATAAAAAGTATTTGAGTCCTGCTTCAGAAGACTTCACATCTTCTCTTCTAAAACCTACGATTACATAGGTGGGAAGTGACATGAGTTCTAATCCCAAAAAGAGCATGACGAGATCATTTGCAGAAACTAAAAGCATCATTCCCACAGCAATGAATTCAGTGAGGATGAGAAGTTCATTTCTCTCAAGCCACTTGTCGTAAAAGGAATGGAAGAATAGCTGGCTGATGAGAAGAAATACTCCAATTGCCCAAAAGAAACTCAAACTCATTTCATCCAGGTGGTAAAGTTTCGTAAATTCGCCAAGCCAAAGAGGCGCTGCTGAATGGAGTCCTTGTGTGTACGCCACCGGCCACTGATTAGATAATTGCCAGGTGAAATAAATAGAAAAGACAGGCCCTAAAAAGGCTACGAGGGATTTAAGCGGTTTTAAACCATCTTCCGTAACACATTCTAAGACAATCAAAAGAAGTCCACTAGCCACGAGTGCCAGCACAGGGCTTAAGGGAAAAAAGAAATATTCCAAGAAAACATTCATAACTTCACCCAACTCGTAGTCGGCACGGCTGCATCCAGTGTTGTTTTCTTCAAAGTTTGCGCCCAGTACGTATCTAAAGACTGGTTGAACTTCATTAAGAACTGATTGGGAGCCAAGCCTAAATACAAAATTAAAAGACAAAGTGGAACCAGCGCCAGCCATTCACGCGGGCTTAAGTCTTTTAACGATCTGTTTTCAGTATGAGTAACAGGTCCAAACAATACTTGTTTCACCATGGAGAGCATATAAAGCGCACCAAAGACAACGCCCAGCACACTTATTACTGCCCAAGTTTGATTCGCTTCAAAGCTTCCCATCAAGACCAAAAACTCGCCGACAAAACCATTTAATCCGGGAACACCCATGCTGGAACAGGCTACAAAGACAAAAAAGATAGAAAAGAACGGAAGTATCGATGCCAGTCCACCGTAGTCTGCAAATTTTTTGCTGTGGCGTCTTTCGTAAAGCATGCCGACCAGTAAGAACAAGGCGCCCGTGCTTAATCCGTGGTTTACCATTTGAAGCATGCTACCTGTAAGCCCTTTTGCGTTCATCGCGCAAATTCCCAGAACACAAAAACCCAAATGACTGACTGAAGAATAGGCGACCAGTTTCTTCATGTCTTTTTGTTTAAACGCAACCCACGCCCCGTACAAAATGCCGATGATACTTAAATGTGCGATGCAAGGCGCGTATTCTACAAACGCATTGGGCGCGATAGGAATTGCAAAGCGTAAAAGCCCATACGTTCCCATTTTTAATAGCACAGCCGCAAGCAAGATACTGCCGCCTGTAGGTGCTTGTACGTGTGCATCTGGTAACCAGGTATGCAGCGGAAATAAGGGAACCTTAATAGCAAAGGCGATAAAGAAGGCCAGAAAAATCAGTTTCTCTATACTGAAACCGTAAAAGACTTTAGCCGGCGAAAAACTCAGTTTGTAAAAAGAAGCAATTTCAGTCGTGTAATTACCAAACTGTTCTTGGTACAGCATCATCAGGCAGAAAATTGCGGCAAGCATCAATACGCTTCCCGCGAATGTGAAAATAAAAAACTTTAGAGATGCGTAAATACGCTGTTCACTTCCCCAGATTCCGATAAGCAGAATCATCGGGATAAGCATCATTTCCCAAAACACGTAAAAAAGAATGATATCGGTTGCGAGAAAAGTTCCTGTCATCGCGAAATCCAAAAACAGATAACAGGCCATAAAAAACTTCAGGTTTCTTTTTTCTGGAAAGCTTGCAAGTACGGCGATCGGCATGATGACTTTAGTCAAAACCACTAATGGAAAACTGAGACCATCTATCGCAAGTGCAAAACGCACTCCCATCGAAGTTATCCAGGGGAACGAGATCGGCAATTGAAACTGTGCCGCATGCGCCCCATCAAAACCCACATACAAAACGCATGCGAGTACAAGCCCGATAAGAGAAACGCCAAAGGCAAAATACTTTGCCAGAACGTCAGTTAGGGCAAAGCAAATCACCGAGCCAATCAGTGGAATGAGAACGAGACTGAGAAGTAAACTTTCTTGCAACATTAAATCGCCAGTCCTTTCATCAGCACTATCAATACTGCCAACAAGCCCATTACAAAAATCAACAGATAGGTTTGTACGACACCAGTCTGAATGACACTCAACACTGAGCCAAAACCTCTAGATATTTTTGTCGGCAGTAGTACTAGCCCGTCCACAATCTTGGGATCAAAGAAATCCGCAAGAAACGAACATAATTTCTCAAAAGGTTTGATAAACAAAAGACCGTACCACTCATCCACCCAGAATTTGTTTTCAAAAACTGTTTTAAATAAAGAGAGCGCTTTTGCCGGACCTTCGCTGCGTTTCGGCTCAGAATAAAAGTAATAACCGATTCCACAGGCGATAAAGGCAGATACTGTGGCAATTCCCATCGCCATTTCTTCTCCGATGGGGCCGTGTCCTTCATGCAAGTGGCCTAGTACAGGCGAGAGAAATTCTGCAAGATAGTTAGGCAATAAATGCAGTCCTTCGGGCATTCCTAAAAATCCCGCAACCACACTTCCAAAGGCCAAGACATACAACGGAAAAAGCATTGTAGGCGGACTTTCGTGAGGGTGTTTATCGCCACGGTACGTACCTAAAAAGGTAAGCGCCCATACACGGGTCATATAAAAAGCCGTTAAAAAAGATACAACCATGGCAAGAAGCCAGAACGTCATTCCATATCTTTCAGACGTTAAGACAGAATATAAAATCGTATCTTTACTGAAGAACCCTGCAAGTGGTGGAATCCCTGCAATCGCAATTGTACCAATGGTGAAAGTGATAAAAGTAGAAGGCAGCTTTTTCTTTAAGCCCCCCATATGCGTAATATCCTGTTCGCCTTCCAACGCGTGAATTACGCTGCCCGAACCCAAAAACAAGAGTGCTTTAAAAAAAGCATGGGTGAGTACATGAAAGAAAGCCGCAAAGTACGCTTTGCATCCTAATGCCAGAAACATCAAACCCAGCTGACTGACTGTCGAATAAGCGAGTACTTTTTTGATGTCTTTTTGTGAAGTCGCAATCAGTGCCGCAAGAAGCGCAGTTGCACCACCGATACAGGCGATAAAAAGACTGGTATCGGAAGCTACCATGAACAAACCGTTTAACCGGCAAATCATATAAATTCCAGCGGTCACCATCGTAGCCGCGTGGATGAGTGCCGACACTGGAGTCGGACCTGCCATTGCGTCTGGTAGCCAAACATACAATGGAATTTGAGCAGATTTTCCCATCGCGCCAATGAACAAACAGAATGCTGCGCAATTAAGAAGCGTTAAATCGTACGTTTTCGTATCTAAGAGTTTGGTAATTTGCTGAAAATCGAGTGTCTGAAAAAGTTTATAGCAAATAAACATCCCGATGAGAAAGCCCGCATCCCCGATGCGGTTTACGATAAATGCTTTCATGCCAGCTTTTGCTTTTTCCGGATCTTCAAACCAGTAACCAATTAATAGATACGAGCAAAGCCCAACACCTTCCCACCCTACAAACATTCCAAGTAAAGACGTGGAAGAAACAAGAGCGAGCATGTTGAAGAGAAAGAAATTCAAATAGGCAAAATAGCGGTACGCATTTCTTTCATGCGACATGTACCCAATCGAGTAAATATGAATGAGAGATCCAATGCCTGTGACAACTAAGAACATCACTCCGGAAAGGGAATCGATTGTAAAAGACCACTTGGCCGAAAAAGATCCTACTTCAAACCACGTCCATTCGACGGGTTTCTGTTCCACAATAAAAAACTGGCACAGAACCGATGCAAAAGAGATCAGTGCAAAAAGTGTCGCAATCACACCTGCTCGTTTGGAAGAAGTGGGGCGTAGAATCAGCCCGTTTAAAATCGCACCTGCTAATGGCGCCAGAAGCATAACGAGTAACATCATCCGTTTAGCTCCTTATAAAGATCCATATCTGTTGTGTGTTTTACGCGGTATAAATTGAGTAGCAATCCTAACCCTACGGCGACTTCACCTGCAGCCACCGTAATAATGAATGCAACAAGCATCGTACCGTCTGCGGTAGAAGTTCTGTGAGAAGCTTCAATTAAAAGCAGGTTCACGCCATTGAGCATGAGTTCCAGGCACATAAAAACAACAATGGCATTTTTTCTGATTAAAAAACCCACCATTCCCAAACCAATTAAAGCCACCGCGATAAATTGCGTCCAGTAAACAGGAGAGAAGTTGCTCATGCTGCACTCCTTTTCTGTTCTTTAGCGAGTGCAAAGACAGCCACAATCATCACGACAAGAAAGATAGAGATCACTTCGAAAGGCCAGAGATATTTGGTGAATAAAAGTCTCGCAGCAGTGCGGATAGTGAACTCCCTTGCCCCACCTAACGGCATTACGCCTCCAGTGATATTTCTTAAGAGAAAAAGAGAAATACACCAAACAACAAGAGCTGAAGTCACAATCACAATCCAGTTGCGATACGTTCCCCCTGAAGGTGCGGGGTTAATCAACATCACGACGTATACAAAGAGAACAACAATAGCACCCGCATACACAAGAACTTGAATCATCGCGATAAAGGGGCTTGCTAGCATGACGTAAATCCCAGACAACCCAAAGAAACTTAAGATGAGTGAAAACGCACTATAGACTGGGTTTTTGCAGAGAACGACAGCACTTGCGCAAATCAAAGTAAAAATTCCCAGTCCGATGTAAATGGCTTCCGTCATTTTAAATCCCAAAAGTATAATGCGGTCGCTGTTAAAACTATATTAATCAGTCCGATGGGAATTAAGCTTCCCCAGGACAATCGCATCAATTGATCAAAGCGGAATCGGGGTAGCGTCCAACGCACCCAAACAAAGATGCACATAAACACCATCACCTTTGCAAAAAACACTGACACTTGAATCAGCGCTAAAATATTTCTTGAACCAACTAGAGACAGAAGTGCGCTATCGGAAATATAGGGAAGCTGCCACCCGCCAAAATACAATGTTGTCATGACAGCTGACATCGTAGTCATCGCCATGTACTCCGCCATAAAATAACTCGCAAAGCTCATGCTGCCGTATTCGGTATGAAAACCTGCTACTAGTTCTGCTTCAGTTTCAGGCAAATCGAAAGGCAAACGGTTAGTTTCGGCAAACGCCGCAATAAAAACGATGAGAAATCCTACGGGTTGAAAAAAGATTCCCCAATTGGGAAGTGCACCCATCAAGATAGTGCCCGATTGTTTAAAAACCATTTCGCGTAAACTCAACGTCCCATACACCATCACGGCACCGGTCGCACCGAGTGCGAGAGGGATTTCGTAACTCACAATTTGCGAAGCAGATCGCATTGCACCAATCAGCGAAAACTTATTATTCGAAGCCCAACCGCCAAATAAAATTCCGTAAATGCCCAAAGAACTAATCGCAAAAATAAAAAGTAACCCAACATCTAAATCCGCAATCTGCAAAAGATACTTCTTCGTACCAATTTCAAAAAAATCACCCAAAGGAAGAGCAGCAAGGGTTAAGGAAGCCGGAAAAACAGCTAGAAAAGGACCAATTTGGTAAAGAAGCTTGTTCACATTCGAAGGGACTGGATCTTCTTTCATCAAAAGTTTAAGTGCATCCGCCACAGGTTGCAGTAAACCGAAAGGCCCGACGCGGTTGGGGCCGGGTCTATCCTGAATGAGAGCTGCAATCTTTCTTTCGAGATAAATCATTACGGGCACTACCTGAATGATAAGCAAGTAGATTGCTAGTGTTTTAACGGCAGTAATGATGAGATCAAAAGTATCCATTATCTTAGCTGTAGCAATTTCTTTCTAAAAACATAGGTCAATGCCAATACCATCAGCGCCATGTACAAAACACCTGCAATAAGTACGTCTGTACCCTCTTTCAACGAATCTCTATAAATAATCGCCCAAGGAATAAAAAATACGCCTTCCACGTCAATCAGAAGAAAGAGAACGGCGACTTTGTAAAACAAAGTCTTAAAAGGTGCACGTGCAGATCCTTCCGGCTCGGCACCGCACTCATAGGTCGAAAGTTTTGAGGCATTGGGATTTTGAGGCCCCAGAAGTTTGGAAACGACAAAAATAGCAACACAAAGGCCGAGTGCAAAAGTAAGCAAAAATAGAACGGGAAGAAAATTTTCCACACTCACCTGTGTTACAAAAAGCTCGAGACTGCTTTTTCAGCAAACTCTATGACCGGTGCAAAAAACAATCCCAACACCACTGTCGGAATGGCCAATATAATTAATCCTGCAAAGTGAATGGCAGATAGTTCAAGAGGAACAATTTTTTCGTCTCTTTCAAAGTACATCGCCTTTAAAATTTTCGCATAGTAGTACAAGGAAACGACGCTGTTTAAGACGCCAAAAATGGCAAGCCATAAAAAGCCCGGTGCTTTAAGTAAAGATCCGAACAGAAGAAACTTACCAATAAAGCCGGAAAACATCGGAATACCAGTGAGAGAAAATAAGAAGATTGCCATCGTTACGCCAAGAACAGGGCTCGACCAACCTAAGCCTTTAAAGGCACTTAAGTCTTCACTGTTTTTTAAATCAGATACGATTCCCGTTACCCAGAAGGCTCCGATATTCATCGCGCAGTATGCAACAAGGTAAAACAAAATAGCGCTGACACCACTTTTTTGCATCGCCACAAGCCCCATCAACATGTAGCCCACGTGTGCGATACTGGAATAGGCCAAAATTCTTTTCACATTGGTTTGCCCAATTGCAGACAAATTACCGACTAACATCGTAACTGCCGCAAGTAATGCAATCGCTTGGGGAAGAGCCAATCCTTCAATAGAAGCCCAACTTCCGTCAGCTGCATTTTTCGTTGCACAGGCAGTTAAAAAGAATCGGATAAGAGCGGCAAATCCAGCTGCTTTAGGTCCGACTGAAAAGAAGGTAGAAACAGGAGTCGTAGCACCTTCGTAAACGTCTGGAGTCCAAAAATGCATCGGAAAAGCGGAAATTTTGTACGCGATACCTCCGTAAACTAAAAACAGCGCGAACAATACGATGGAAGGACGAGTGCCCGAATTTTGCACCAGGTATTCGCCAATCTTCGCGTAGTTTAAAGAACCGGTATAACCGTAAAGCAAACTAAAGCCGTAAATCATGAGTCCCGATGCAAGTGCACCGAATACCAAATATTTAATGGAGGCTTCATTGCCCTTTACACTGTTTCTGGCAAAACCAGCCATCGCAAATGACAAGATACTGGCTGTTTCAATCCCTATATAAAGAAGCAATAAGTGTGTGGCATTTGCCATCAAAGACAATCCGAAAGTGACACACAAAAGCAGTAACCCAAATTCGGTTCGTCCCCTGACGTCCAACTCTTTTGAGCTATACGCAACGACTGCGCACAATGCAGCTGTGATGAAGAAAAAGATTCTAAAGAAGTTTCCAAACCCATCGTTTGCGATCATTCCAGAAAAATAAGGAGTCACTTCTGTGGCCATCTCAAATGTCGCCCAAACGGCAAGTGCCATTCCGAAGAAGATAATGATGAGTGGGAAGAGTGTTCTTCTTAACGAAGGTAAAAACGCATCATATAAAAAGAGCGTACAAAGAAAAAACACCAGAGCCAATTCTGGAGCAAACAACTTTAAATTCATCATGATATCCGTACTCGGTATCACTTTTATTAACGCGTCATCCACAGAATCCTCACCCCTTAAACAAGGTTAATAGTTGAGCAATCGTTGTGCTCATCAAATTCATCAACGGCATTGGATAAACCCCAAGGACGATGACGAGTATCGCTAAAGGAAGAAGCGTAAACTTCTCTCTTAAGTTCATATCTTCCAAATCTTTGTATTCTTCGTTCAACGGACCCAAGAAAACTCTCATGAACATCCACAAGAGATAACCGGCTCCAAGAACAATCCCGATAGAAGCAACGACTACATAAGATTGATAAGCAGGGTTAGAGAAAGCTCCCAAGAATATCAACGCTTCACTGATGAAGCCTGAAAGTCCCGGTAAACCCAATGAAGCAAAAAGCGCAACGACCATAAAGCCTGTGTACACAGGAACTACAGCAGCGATACCGCCAAAGCCTTTTGTTCCATCTGGTTTCACAATCCAACGGTGGTGAGCACGGTCATAAATCACGCCCACGAGCAAGAACATCATTGCCGTAGAAGTACCGTGGTTGAACATCTGAAGAACTGCGCCATTTACACCAGCTGTGGTGAAGCTTGCCATCCCGATAATCACATAACCCATGTGAGATACAGAAGAGTAAGCGACCATCTTCTTCAAATCTTTTTGAGCAAGTGCGCAACAAGCACCATAGATCACGTTCATTACACCTAAGAACATCATGAAGTTCGAGGCCCACATTGTGGCTTCAGGCAATATAGGGAAATTCATTCTCAAAATCCCGTATGTTCCCATTTTCAAAAGCACGCCTGCAAGAATCACAGATACGGCTGTCGGAGCTTCCACATGCGCCCAAGGCAACCAAGTGTGGAATGGCCAAATCGGTACCTTAATAGCAAACCCGATGAACAATCCTGCCCAGAAGAGTTTATCCATAGGGATAGACCAACCGAATAGCGCAATTTCTTTTCCTAAGAATGCATGCGATTTTGCAAGTTCAATCAAATTGAAAGTGTGTGGTTCGCTGTACAAGTACATCGCTAACATCACAAGCAACATCAAGACAGATCCGAAAAGGGTATAAAGGAAGAACTTAATTGCAGCGTAAACTTTGTCCTTACCGCCCCAAATACCGATCAAAAAATACATCGGTAGCAACATGATTTCCCAGTACACAAAGAACAAGAAGAAATCGAGTGCGCAGAAAACGCCCATCATTCCCATTTCTAAAAACAGGAACATCGCGAAATATCCTTTAACGCCTTTTTCAATTCCCCAAGAAGCAAAAATGCAGAGGAAAGAAAGAAGGGCTGTCAAAAGCACCATCGGGACACTCAAACCATCAATCCCGACATAATATTGAATGTTGTACGCTTTGATCCAGTCGTACTGTTCTACAAATTGCAAACCGGCAGTAGATGTGTCGAAATTCATGTACACCCAGACTGCAAGTGCCAGCGGTATTCCCGTAAATACTACCGCAGTCCAACGAACCAAATTGTCGTTGTTCTTTGGAAGACACAAAATGGTGATCATCCCAATCAGGGGTATAAACGTCATCCAACTTAAGATACAGCTCATTACTCTTTCCCTCTCGTTCTCAAAAACAAATTAATGCACAAAGTAGAGCGCCAACGCCAATACGCTGATCGTAATAATCAAGTATTGCTGCACACGACCTGTTTGCAATTGCCGAATAGTCCAGCCTCCTACAGAGGCCAACTGTCCGGGTCCATCTACACAAATTCTATCCACAACGATGTCATCGAATTTCGCGATAACACTCTTAATAGCCATGACGATGTCTTTCCAGCCGTCGATACAAATACGGTCAACAACAAGATCGTCAAACTTCGCAAGAAAGTAATTAAAACCCATAAAGACTTTTTTAATTAATACGCCGATATAAAACTCATCGAAGAAGTACTTGTTGAAAAGAATATGGTGCACGGGGCCCGTCATCTTCTTGACCAAATCTGGATTGATGATTCGCTTCCAGTAAGTAATCGTAGAAAGGAAAATACCGGTAAATGCGACGACTAAAGAAATCATCAAAGCTAAATGATGCGCGTGGTGTGTGATTTCGTGAACATCACCGCCTGCTCCATGTTCGCCATGTGCAGCACTGAGACCGCCCATTTGCGTGCGGGCATTTTCAAGGGCCACATCAAACCACTTTGTCGGCATCACTTGATCGATAGATTCAATTCCCGTAGGGCCTGCAAACACAATGGCAAAGGAGAGTGCTGCAAGAACCATAAGAGGAATTGTCATTGTAAATGGCTGTTCGTGCGCGTGGTGGTGTTTGTGTTCATCTTTTGCATGACCGAAGAAAGTCATAAACATCAAACGGAACATATAAAATGCAGTTAACCCTGCTGTCGCAAACCCTAAAATCGGAAGCAAGATATTGCCGGAGTGAAGCATGCTATAGGCAAGTGTATCGCCAAGAATCCGGTCTTTACTGACAAAACCCGAAAACCCAGGAACGCCAGAAATCGCAAGCGTTGCAATCATCATTGTCGCAAACGTGATGGGCATTTTAGATCTTAAACCGCCCATTTCACGCATGTCTTGTGTGTGAACAGAGTGAATGACACTTCCACTTGCCAAGAACAAACACGCTTTAAAACAAGCATGAGTAATCAAGTGCATAAAGCCGGGAGCAAAAGCGCCAACGCCTACTCCAAGGACCATGTAACCCAGCTGAGAAATCGTCGAATAAGCGAGTACTTTTTTAATATCCACTTGAACAAGTGCAATCGTTGCTGCAAAGAAGGCCGTGATACCGCCCACATAAGCAATGACTGGAAGTACTACATGAGCTGCATCCAGAAGCGGGAACATGCGGATTAATAGAAACACACCTGCTGCCACCATCGTCGCTGCATGGATAAGTGCAGATACAGGAGTCGGGCCTTCCATTGCATCTGGCAACCAGATATGCAGCGGAAGCTGAGCGGACTTACCAATCGTTCCCATCATCAACATGAAACCGATAAATGCATACGCGGGCATCCCGAGCAGCGTCACATTTGCAAAATCATGATTCCCTAAAGAATTGTAAATTGTTTCAAAATTGCTGGAGCCAAACACATAATAAATACCGCCGATACCTAAGAAGAAGCAGGTATCACCGATACGTGTAGTCATAAAAGCTTTGATGCTGGCTGCATTCGCAGATGGTTTTTTATAATAAAAACCGATTAGAGAATACGAGCAAACCCCCATCACTTCCCAACACATAAAGAAGGTAAGAAGATTATCCGAAACAACTAGACCCAACATTCCTGCTGTAAAAAGCGCGATGTAAGCAAAGAATAAATGGTAACGATCTTCACCGTGCATGTAGCCAGTAGAAAACAGGTGAATTAAAAACGCACACAACGTCACCATGCCGAGCATAATGGCAGTGAGATTGTTAATTAAAATACCGATGACGATATTGACTGCTTTACCTGCTCCTGCAGCTCCGCCTGGCATAGCCATCCAAGTAAACTGAAGAGTGTCGTGCACGACTCCTTTAGCGACGAGTTCCCAAAAAATGGGCATCGCGAGTAAAAAAGAACCGAAGATAGCAAGCACGGGAACGAAATCCCCATGTCTTGGCAAACGTTTTCCGAACGCTACCTGAATCAGGAAGGCCAGAAAGGGAAGCAACACGATGTACAAACACTGCTGTGCCATGCTCTTTAATTCCTCAAGATATTAGCTTCTTCAGCGTTAATGGTTTCTTTCATCCGGTAAAATCTTAAAATAACGGCAAGAGCGACTGCGGCTTCAGCAGCTGCGATCAAAGTCACAAACAACGCCATGACCTGTCCGTCGATAGCGGCCGTTCTGTATTTGCTAAAAGCAATAAAGTTAATTCCCGCCGCATTTAAAATCAGTTCCACACCAAGCAAAATCCCGATGGAATTTCTGCGGCTAAGTACTGCAAATACGCCTAAGCAAAACATACAGGCGCCTACCATTAAGTAAGCTTGTAGTGATGCTGACCAATCTAAAATTGCTGTCATTCCGGCCTCGCTAACCAAACAGCTCCGACAAGAGCTCCTAACAATAAAATCGTAATTGCTTCAAACGGCAGTAAATAGGCACCCAGCAGGGATTGCCCGATCATCTGCGTTTTGGGAAGTGCTGCAAACTCAGCCATTTTTTCAGGCGGTGTTGCAGTCACAAGGCTTGCAAGCTTTGTTAATTCTTTAAAGAGAACGGGTGCTAACACAAGCATCACGACTAAAAAAGGTACGATGATTCTGGAGATCATCCCTTTTAAATGAGTTTCGTACATCCATTGCGTGAGCATGATCGCAAACAAAACAAGAATCGTGACACCACCAACGTAAACAATGACTTGAGCGCCAGCCAAAAAATCAGCGCCGGCATACACAAACATCACGGCCACGCCGAGAAACGAGAAGAGCAAAAAGATGGAAGCGTATAAAATATTCGGGTGCAATGCCACAACCACAGCCGATCCGACTGTGAGAAGTTGCGCGAGTAGTAATACCAGTTTCATTCCGTCCATTAGTGCCCCATAAACAAAAGTTGCATCATGGATTTGCCATTGAATGCCCACATCCAAACAGCTGTTCCAATCACATTAAAAAAGGCGATAGGCAAAAGGCCCTTCCAGCAAAGTCCCATCAACTGATCCACTCTGAGTCTTGGAAGCGTCCATCTTAACCACATGACCACAAAAACAATGAAGAGGGTTTTGCCCATGAAAACCCCGAAATGAATGATTGCGATAAGTCCCGAAGGCAACGTTACCCAAAGATTTTCTAAATTCACAAATGGGATTTGCCAGCCACCCAAATAAAGCGAGCTCACAAGTGCCGACATCACAAAGACATCGCAGAATTCGCCCAGTGCGTATAGGCCGAAACGCATACCGGAAAATTCAGTGTTAAAACCAGAAACTAGTTCAGACTCTGCTTCAGGCAAATCGAATGGAATACGGTTTGTTTCGGCAAGACCACCAACAAACAAGATAAAGACCGCAAAAATCGTAAACGGATTGTGGAACATGTTCCAGAAATGATAATTTTTCATCATTTCTCCCTGCCACACCCAACCCTGTTGCTCGACGATAAGCCCAAGTTGGAGAGTTCCAGAAATCAAAATGACCGGCAAAATAGAAAGCGCCACAGGAATTTCGTAGCTTACAATCTGTGCAGCGCCACGCAGCCCGCCCAAGAGGGACCATTTATTTTGAGATCCCCAAGATCCTAAAAGCATTCCCGGAGCAATCAAGGTCGTGACAGAGACCAAATACAAAAGACCAATATTCAAATCCGCACCGATGATGGATTTGCCAAGAGGCAACACAGCAAAGGCACCGACGGCACCCATCACTACCAACATGGGCGCGAGATTATACAAAAATTTGTCTGCACCACGCGGAATAAAATCTTCTTTGGAAAGCATTTTTACTGCGTCTGCAAAAAACTGCAAAATACCGATAGGCCCAACGCGGTTAGGACCAATTCTGTCTTGGATATCGGCCGCGACTTTACGTTCGGCATAAGTTGCAATCCCACCGAAAGGAAGTGCGAGTAAATAAACGACTAAGAATGCAGAAACAGCTGCCCAGATCCATAAAGGAACTGCGCCTAATAACGGCAAGCCTTCTGTCCAGCCTTGTAAGGAATGTGCAAATGCTGCTGAGTTACCCATGGATTCCCCGCTTTGGCTTAGTTTGAGAAACGCCCTTTACCCATTCCAAGTCTCCGTTTACCCAACAGTAAACAAGACCAACGAGTAGCAATATAATGAAGAGAAAAATTTCGCTGAAAACCAGACCGGCGTTTCCGCTAACGACCGCATCCTTATATAAGGTAGCAACCGGAAGAATGGCGGCAAGTTCCACATCAAAGATGATGAAGACAATGGCCACAACGTAAAAGCGAATATTAAATTTAACCCAAGCCGAGCCGATGGGGTCTTCGCCGCACTCATACGCATCCAGCTTTTTATTTTCGCCAGATCGTTTGGGTCGTAAAATAGCACCCACCCCTAACATTAGAGGTACTGTTATTGCTGCAATCGCCAAATACCAAAAGGCAGTGATGAAACCCGTTTCCAAGCTGCGTTACCTACCCAATCACAAAATATAGAGAGCACAAAGTGCCCCCTAAGTGGTTGAAATATAAAGTTCTCGACGCAAAGCTACCCGCACAAGAACCAGCCGTCAAACAAGTTGTCGCAAAAATTAGTTTGCTCTTTTTTTATTTTGCATAGCGTTACCAAGGAATCGCTTTTCCATCCCGAAAAAATCCGCCGCTCGGCCCATTGTCATCGATCAATGCCGGCCAAAGAATGCTGTTTACCCCTTCATCCAAATTCCGCGTGGCATTCGGGCCGCCCATATCTGTCTTTACCCATCCTGGACAGACGGCATTTATTTTAATTTTTGTATCTTTTACTTCTGCTGCAAAGATTTTTGTCACAGCGTTTAATGCAGTTTTAGAAATGCGGTATGCGGGCCAGTTTCCTTCCATTTCTGCAAGTTGTCCCATGCCGGAAGAAACATTCACAATTTTTCCTGAACCCTTCTTCTTCATCATGGGCAAGAAAGCCTGGATCATCCGGTAGGCGCTCAACGTATTATTTTCAAAAACTTTTGCGAGAAGATCGGAGTCGACAAGTTGTGCGCTCATCAGTTCTGGTTTGGTGAAATCCATCGTTTCCCAAAAAACACCTGCATTGTTGATGAGGATGTCTAAAGTTTGAAATTTCTTTTCAAACTCTGCTTTAATTTTTTTTATCTCATCCACTTTGGAGACATCGGCGAGAAGAAAACTGGCTTTTCCGCCTTTCGACAAAATGCCGGCAGTTATTTTTTCTAAATCTGCGGCTTTTCTACCGACAAGCACAACATGAAAACCTTTAGCGGCAAGAGCTTCTGCGCAGCCCAGTCCCAATCCACGATTTGCTCCAGTTACCATTGCGATTTTTTCTGACATAGAACCTCCAATAAAAAGCTATAGTACTCTATAATATCGGAATGAAAATATTCCTGATTGTTTTATTCTTGTTACCTTTGAGGTTCACCATGGCAGAAAATCAGACTGAAGTTAGGTCTAAATTGATTCGAGATACATTTAACGAGTTCAACAAGAACACAATGCCACTTCTAGATGCGTTTTATGACAAAGACCTGGTGTTTGAAGATCCGATCATGAGCATCAAGGGGCTGGACGCCTTAAAAAAATATTATCTTGGAATGTACGAAAATGTGAACAACATCAAATTTGATATTCACGAAGAGGTCGTACAAGGCGATACACATGTCATCTATTGGAAAATGCATCTGGCAGCAAAACGCTTAAACGGAGGCAAACCCATTTTGGTTTTAGGCACATCTAATATCAAATTCGGAGGTCCAGAAGGTAAAGTTGTGTACCACCGAGATTATTTTGATATGGGAGAATTTATCTACGAGCAGGTTCCTGTACTGAAATCTGTGATTGGCTGGATAAAATCTCTTCTTAGACCGTCTTAAAGGCGACGATAATTCCTAGAGAAGGCCATTTAGAGAAATACTCGCCCAGTTTTTCCGGCGCTATATTATTTTCTGTTACGAATTGATTGAGCTCGCCAAGTGATCGCGCTTTTTTAATTTCGCTTAAGAGCAACCACTCACTCTGTTCGACTTCTTCATAAGCGCCATTTTTCACTCTTTGAAAAAGCACAAGATATGTTGGTTTTTTAGAAATATTTTTAACCGTGCCTTCAAAGAAATCCTGCACAGGATATTCGTAGCGAACAAGTTCTACAGAGTTATGCAATATAAAGATAAGATCTTTTCCAACATTTTCTTCATTCTGAAGTTCAGCGAGATTATTTGTAATCAAATTTTCTGACAAAGACGCCTTGATAAGTTTCCATTCCATATCGGCTAACTCTGCCAAATAGGGTTGCGCTTTTGTATTTGAGTATTCTTTTAAAAAAGCGGGAACATCTTTGCTGACTTCCGCTAGACTTGCGTATTGCGAAGGATAAACTTTCAAATACGCTTCCATCGCGCTTCTAAACTCTTTGTCACCCATTGCCTTTTTTGTCGTCTCAAAATCTTCTTCCAAAGACTCGATAATGCGTTCCTTCACGGCGTATTGATAAATCCCGACACGCGTTTTCCAATCAATGGGCGCACTTTCCTTTAAGTATTCAGGCGACACTTTAGGAAGCTGTTCGCTACCATCCCAAACCAGTTTTTTAAACGTGGTTTGGAGTTTCGATAAATTTTGAGGAAACTGATCTATCATTTTCTTCTTTCCAAATTTTTTTTATCTTGGCGACTTCCTGTTCCAGCCGTTGAAACGCCGGGATGTTATCGTCCCACTCAATCATGGGGCTCACGTTCGGAAACTGCCTAGCTGCAAACCTATATAAATCCCAAACTGAATCACACACCGGGTGATCGTGCGTGTCTATACAGTGAGTGCCTTTGTCTTTATGACCGGCTAAATGCATCTGCCCTACTCTATCGACAGGAATTGCTTTTAAATATTCCATCGGATCAAAATTGTGGTTGCGACTGGAAACGTAAATATTATTGACGTCGAGAAGAATGCCGCAGTCGGCACGCTTTGCGACTTCAGAAATAAATTCCCACTCGGTCATTTCATCGTCGGAAAAAGCGACATAACTCGAAACATTTTCGATAAGAATGCGACGGCCCAAATATTCTTGCACACGAGAAATTCGTTCTACTACCCAACTCAATGCTTCTTTGGAGTAAGGAAGGGGAAACAGATCGTGCAACTTTTCGCCGTCCACTCCCGTCCAGCATAAGTGATCTGAAATCCACACGGGTTCAAAGCGAGCCGTCAAATCTTTCAGGCGTTTTAAATAGGACATCGAAAGCGGATCGACTGAACCGATAGAAAGCGACACTCCGTGAAATACAATCGGTAATTCTTTTCGGATACTTTCCAAAATCTTGTAAGGACGGCGAGGAACTTCATCTTCCCAGGGAAGAAAGTTTTCTGTAAGCGCTTCGACCCACTGAATCTCTTTATTTTTTTTAGCTAGGAAATCCTCAAAGTGGCAATGCCTGAGTCCGGCACCAAAACCCAAGAAAGGAAAACCCGCTGCATTCTTTTGCATAAGGGAAAGATAACTCAAAAGGAGAAAAAAAGTAAGTTCCAGTCATTCATAAAGCAGTCATTGCGTCCGCCGCGAAGCCCGCGGCAATCTCAATGGGATTGCCGCGTGCTTCGCGGCGGACGCAATGACTAACAATGCTCTAAGGTATGTAGACGCCACCGGTGTTCGTGCTGATTCCACCCCAGCCAATTGCTTTGCCACCCGTCCAAATAAAGCCGTGTCCTTGACGCACAGAAGGAGCAGTCGTTGTGGAAGTCACGCTCCATGTGTTTGACGTAACATCATATTGGCCACCTTGATTCGTTGTACTTGCTCCAGCGCCACCGAATACAAGCAGTTTTGCTCCTGTCCAAATTGCATGAGGATCTTGGTTAATGGGCGGCGCATTTGTAGTTGCCATAGCAGTCCAACTATCCAGTTCCGAATCATAAACTCCACCCGTATTTAAATTAGCACCGCCGTATCCTCCCCAGACCACCATTTTTGAGCCGGTCCATACCGCAGATGACTGGTATCTTATAGAAGGTGCATTTGTAGTACTAATAATAGCCCATGTATTTGCTACAGGATCGTACTTGGCTCCCGTATTTTGATAACTTCCCGTAGAACCTGACCAGACAATCATTTTAGAACCCGTCCAAACTGAAACGGGCACATTTCTAGGTGAAAGCGCATTTGTCGTCGACATCGTCGTCCATGTATCCGCAGCTGGATCATACTGCCCGCCCGTATTTACTCTAGGAGCGCCAGCTCCTGCCCATACAAGCATTTTACTGCCAGACCATACTGCAGTTGTTTCCCATCTAATTGAAGGTGCGCCTGTGGTAGTTGTACTCGACCAAGAATCTGCAATCGGATCATACTGCCCACCAGAATTCAAATACAGCGTTAAGTCGGACCCACCGAACACTACCATTTTCGATCCACTCCAAATACTCACAAAACTGTATCGTCCTGTAGGTGCGCCCGTTGTATTGATAGAAGTCCAAGCATCCGAAACTGGATCATACTGTGCTCCAGTATTAAACGCTGTACCTCCGTCAGTGCCTCCCCAATTGATCATTTTGCTACCAGTCCAAACTGGCTTGAAACTATAGCGACCGGATGGCGCTCCGGTTGTCGTCATTACAGTCCAGGTGTTGGAAGCAGCATCTGTAGCTGGAGTGTAGACTCCTCCGGTGTTGATACTTGAACCATTATAACCGCCGAATACCAACAGTTTTGATCCAGTCCACACGGTTGTGTGAGAACGGCGTGCCTCTGGCGCGTTTGTCGTTGACATCGTTACCCATGCATTTGAATTGGGATCAAAAATTCCGCCCGTATTGTAATAAACAGTATTCTCACCTCCGAATACAATCATTTTTGATCCGGTCCAGGCAGACATTTTATATCTACGAATGGTAGGCGCGCCTGTTGTATTTATGCTAGTCCATGAATTTGCTTCAGGATCATACAGGCCTCCTGAATTCAATTTTCCGCCACTAGACTGACCACCAAATACAAGCATGCGAGACCCAGTCCAATGTGCATCAAAAAGTTGACGAGAAGTTGGCGCACCGGTCGTCGTCAAATCAGTCCACGTATTTGCGGACAGGTTATATACACCACCTGTATTTACGTAACCGCTTCCGTCATATCCGCCAAATAGAATTACTTTGCTACCAGTCCAGACAATCTGATTGTAGTAACGACCGCTCGGAGCTCCAGTGGTTGTAATAATAGTCCATGAATTCCCGACAGGATCATAAATTCCTCCAGTGTTTTCTGCGATTCCTCCGCCAAAACTGCCACTCATGATTACCATTCTGGATCCAGTCCAAGTTGCGGCACCAGAATGGCGAGTCTCTGGCGCGCCCGTCGTCGTAGTTTCTGTCCACGTGTTTGCGATGGGATCATACTGGCCGCCGGTATTTAATTTCGCACTTGCTCCACTCCCTCCAAATATGATCATTATAGATCCAGTCCAAACAGATGTATGGAGTGATCTTATTTCTGGAGCCCCCGATGTACTTGTGATTGTCCAACTGTCTGAAACGGGATCGTATTGACCACCATCATTCATAGTAGAAACTGAACCTCCACCAAAGATTATCATTTTCGAACCTGTCCATTCAGCAGTATGCCCGCTACGAATGGATGGTGCCCCGGTTGTCGTGATTGCTGTCCAATTTTCAACTGGCGCAACAGTATAAGTATAAACGCCTGATCCCGTTCCTGATTGCGAGTCTGTATTTGTTACAATGACATCTACTGCACCAATACTTCCTGCCGGTGTAGTGCATGTCATGGTTGTCGAGTTAGTGACACTGGGAGATGTACAAGCCGTACCGCCGACAGTTACAGTCGCACCAGAAATAAATCCTGTTCCTGTAAGAGTAATGGATGTTCCTCCGAGTTCGGTACCCGAACTAGGTGAAGTGCTTGTGACAGTCGGCGCTGCTTGGTAAGTAAATGCACCTGCAGGAGCAATATATTGCCCGTCTGTATTTGTTAAAGTCATAGTAGTAGAGCCGGCAGCGTGCGCTGAAGTCGTACAACGAGCTTGCGTAGAAGAATCCACGGCGATTAATGTACAAGTCGATCCACTCAAATCTACAGTTAGACCAGCTAAAAACCCGGTACCAGTAATTGTTACTGTTGTACCGCCTGCAAGTGGTCCTACAGTAGGTGTAACATTCGAAATGTTCGGTGCCGCCTGATACGTGTACACGCCAGTACCTGTTCCGCTTTGAGTATCGGTATTGGTGACAACAACATCCACACTTCCTGCAGCATGGGCTGGTGTCGTGCAATTAATTATTTCATTGCTTACGACACTTACTGAAGTACAGGAAGAGCCACCAACAAGAACAGTAGCACCTGTCACATATCCGCTACCTAAAATCTGTATTGCTGTTCCACCTGCTGTTGCACCGCCATATGGAGCCACACCGAAAACTTGCGGAGCATTTTGGTAAGCAAAAGCGTTTGTTATATTTCCAGTTTGCGAATCAGAATTTGTGACACTGACCGTAGTCGCGGGGCCGGCGCCTGCCGTTGTATACGCTCCACCACTATTTAAATAGCCACCAGAACCACTTCCTCCAAACGCGAGCAACTTGTTGCCAGTCCAAACTGCTGTAATAAAGCCGCGTTGAGCAGGTGCATTTGTCGTAGACATTGCTGTCCAGCTATTCGCAGTAGGATCGTATAAGCCACCGGTGTTTAGATAAGATCCCGTCCATCCACCGAAGATGAGCATTTTTTTGCCATCCCACGCGATACCAAATCCACTACTGGAAGTTGGAGCACCCGAATTGCTCATTGTTGTCCAGGTATTTGCAGTGGGATCATATTGGCCACCAGTATTTGTGAGAGATCCGACATTGCCCGCGTAAGCTAACATTTTAGATCCAGTCCAAATTGCTAAATGTCCGTTTCGAGCACTTGGTGCAGTCGTGGTGGATGTAATGGTCCACGAATTTAAAATCGGATCATACTGTGCACCCGTATTATATCTGACACTTTGATCAGCTCCAGCAAAGACGATCATCTTGGAACCAGTCCACACAATACTATGATTATACCTTGGACTAGGTGCGCTCGTAGTTGACGTAGCTGTCCAACTATTTGCACTAGGATCGTAGATACCTCCACTATTATAAAACGTGGAAGAATCATAGCCACCGAACACGATCATCTTTGACCCGTTCCAAATTGCAGAATGGTATTGCCTAATACTCGGCGCATTTGTAGTAGTCGTTACAGTCCAGGAGTTTGCTGTCGGATCATATTGCCCGCCTGTATTAAAACTGCTTCCTGTATCCACACCACCAAAGACAACCATCTTACTTCCTGTCCAAATTGCAGTATGATAAATTCGAATCGAAGGTGCAGTTGTTGTAGACATCACTGTCCAGCTATCAGTTGCTGGATCATATTGCCCGCCAGAATTTAATGAGTTCGGGTTGCTTCCACCGAAAATAAGCATTTTAGATCCAGTCCAAACTGCTGTATGCACATAACGAGCACTTGGTGCACCAGAAGTAGTAATAGCTGTCCAAGCTTCGCCCAAACTAGAATGTGAAGATGTCGTGCAAGTAATTTGCGTCGAAGAATCTACGCTGAGACTCGTACAGTTTGCGCCACCCACACTTACTGTCGCGCCACTGACAAATCCAGTACCTGTAATCACAATTGTATCGCCACCACCGACTGCTCCTGCAGTTTTGTTTATGCTCGTTACAGTAGGTGCTGGTTGATAAGAATAGGCATTCGTTCCAGTTCCAGTTTGCGAGTCTGTATTTGTAACGACGATATCCACTGTACCCGCTGCGTGTGCTCCAGTCGTGCAAGTCATTGTCGTTGAGTTTGTGACGCTTGGGCTTGTGCAATCCACACCACCCACCGTAACGGTAGCTCCAGTGACAAACCCCGTTCCCGTAATCGTAATATTTGTTCCGCCAGCAGGAAGCCCGCCGTTAGGACTGCTGCTCGTTACAGCAGGTGCCGCTTGATACGCGTATGCTGCCGCATTAGTTCCGCTTTGCGTATCTGTATTTGTCACAGTCACACCAACAGTTCCCGCCGCGTGCGCCGGTGTTGTACACGTAATAATTTCGTTATTGATTACACTGACTGATGTGCAAGCAGATCCGCCGATAGTAACTGTTGCACCAGTTACAAATCCACTTCCTAAAATTTGTATCGAAGTACCACCAGCCACTGCACCACCATACGGTGCAACACCAAATACTTGCGGCGCGTTTTGATAAGCGTACGCGCTTGTTTTTGTTCCAGTTTGCGAATCGGTATTTGTGACTGTAACTGTAGTGGCGGGGCAAGCTCCATTCCCAGTATACACTCCACCGGTATTTAAGCTTCCACCGCTAGTACTATATCCCGCAAATACGAGCAATTGAGTACCAGTCCATTTTCCATTTGAATAATATCTTCCCGCAGGTGCACTCGTGGTGGTCGTGCTAGACCAAGTATTTGCGGAATCATCATATAGTCCACCGGTGTTTAAACTGTTGTTGGTATCATCACCGCCAACAATAAGCATTTTCGTTCCTGTCCAGACAGCGCTTTGTTTAAAGCGTATCGCAGGAGCACCGGTCGTTGTGGTTACTGTCCAACTATTCAAGCTTGGATCATATTGTGCACCTGTGTTGGTAGCTATCCCAGTAATAGCACCTCCAAATACAAGCATTTTCGAACCATTCCAAATGGCGGTATGAACGGTAACAATTGCGGGAGCACCTGTCGTTGAAGTTGCAGTCCAACTATTCAAGTAAGGATCATACTGGCCGCCGGTATTGATTTTTACTCCATTGTATCCAGCAAACACGATCATTTTGGATCCGCTCCAAATAGCACTGTGTTCCCAACGAGCACCTGGTGCTGAAGTAGTAGTCATTACTTGCCAACTATTTGCGATAGGATCATATTGCCCACCGGTATTTATTCCGTTGTTGCCCGCATCTATTCCTCCAAAGACGAGCATTTTCATACCTGTCCAAATAGCGGTATGAGCATAACGAGATACAGGAGCGTTGGTAGTCGTAATAGCTGACCAAGTATTTGCAGTTGGATCATACTGCGCACCGTTGTTGTACTTAGAACTGCCGTCGTATCCACCAAAAACCACCATTTTTGTCCCGGTCCAAATCGCTGTGTGATAATTGCGAATCGACAAAGCACCAGTTGTTGTTGTGGCAGTCCAGCTATCTGTTACTGGATCATATTGTCCTCCAGTGTTGTAATAGGCTGACCCAGTTCCCCCAAAAACAACCAATCTTGATCCAGTCCAAACTGTACTGTGGTAGACCCGAGCACTGGGAGCTCCGACAGTTGTCATAGTTGTCCAAGCTTCACCCAAATTTGCGTGTGACGAGGTGGTGCAAGTAATTTGCGTTGGAGAATCGACAGTGAGACTTGCGCAATTTGCGCCTCCGACGTCTACCGACGCATTACTTACAAATCCTGTACCTGTGATTACGATCGTGTCACCACCTGCGACAGCTCCGGATGTTTTATTGATACTTGTTACCGTCGGTGCAGCTTGGTAGGTGTATGCGTTTGTACCTGTTCCACTTTGCGTATCTGTGTTTGTAACGACTACGTTCACGCTACCTGCTGCATGGGCAGGCGTTGTACACGTAATAATTTCATTGCTAATCACACTCACCGAAGTACAAGCAGCTCCTCCGAAAGTCACACTAGCGCCACTTGCAAAACCACTTCCTAAAACTTGTACTGCAGTGCCACCAGCCACTGCGCCACCGTAAGGAGTAACCCCGAAAACTTGCGGCGGATTCTGGTAGGTAAATGCACTTGTTTTATTTCCCGTTTGCGAATCCGCATTTGTGACAGTAACTGTTTTCGCATCACCAAGGCCAGGAGGCGTATACATACCACCTGTATTTATCGAAACGCCCCCAAAGATGAGCGCTTTAGCTCCGATCCATACGATAGAGTGAACTATGCGACCACTGGGTGCATTCGTCGTTGTGGTTTCACTCCAACTATCCGCTCCGGGATCGTAAAGCCCACCGGTATTTACACTGACCGCTCCATCATGCCCACCGAAAACGAGCATTTTTGTTCCTGTCCAGACGGCACCCGGATATTGACGGATAACTGGCGCATTGCTCGTGCTACTTGCACTCCAGCTATTTGCAATCGGATCATACTGCCCACCCGTATTTAAGTAATTGGTTCCATCATATCCACCGAAAACCACCATTTTCGAACCTGTCCACACACCGGTATGATAATAGCGAATTCCGGGAGCATTTGTCGTCGATGTATCGCTCCAGCTATTTGCAATCGGATCATACTGCCCACCGGTATTACGACGATTACTACCGCTTACTCCACCAAAAACAATTATTTTACTTCCTGTCCAGACAGCATTTAGTGCAGAGCGATTACTCGGAGCACTTACTGTAGATGTTACACTCCAACTATTGTTATTCGGATCGTACTGGCCGCCGGTATTAATGGATCCACCGCCATTTCCTCCTCCGAAAACCACCATTTTTGATCCAGTCCACAATGCGATATGGTCAGAACGGATTGCTGGCACACTGCTTGTTGTGGTCGTACTCCAACTATTTGCTACAGGATCATATTGGCCACCAGTATTAAGAAAAACACTTCCGCTGAATCCCCCAAAAACAACCACTTTACTTCCCGTCCATACGCCTGTCGGATTAGAACGAACGCCCGGCGCGCCACTTGTTGTGATAGCAGTCCAACTATTTGCCACAGGATCAAACTGGCCACCGGTATTGTAATAAGTACTTCCGGTAAATCCGCCAAAAACGACCATTTTGCTTCCTGTCCATACTGCTGCATGTGAGCCACGTGAAGCAGGGGCACCAGTCGTACTCATCGTTGTCCACGCTTCACCTAAATTGGCATTCGAGGAAGTCGTACACGTAATTTGCGTCGAGGAATCCACACTGAGGCTCGCGCAATTTGCACCGCCGACATCGACCGTTGCGCCGCTATAAAATCCAGTTCCTGTAATGACTATCGTGTCGCCACCGCCTTCAGCTCCAGACGTTTTGTTAATGCTTGTGACAGTCGGTGCGGCTTGGTACGTAAATAAATTTGTTCCTGTTCCCATTTGTGTGTCTGTATTTGTGACAACGATATCTGTGCTACCGGCGGAATGTGCTCCCGTAGTACAAGTCAGTGTTGTCGAATTTGTGACGTTAGGACTTGTACAGGTAACGCCACCCACTGTTACAGTTGCATTACTTACAAACCCGCTACCTGTAATCGTAATCGCTGTACCACCTGCTAGTGCACCTGCTGTCGGGCTTACGCTGCTCACTGTCGGCGCAGCTTGGTACGTGTACACATTTGTTCCCGTACCACTTTGTGTATCCGTATTTGTGACGACGACGTTCACGCTACCTGCTGCATGAGCTGGAGTTGTGCAGGTAAGAATTTCGTTATTGATTACATTCACAGAAGTACAAGCGGAACCACCGAAGGTCACAGTCGCGCCCGTTACAAACCCGCTTCCCAAAATTTGTACTGCGGTTCCACCTCCAACGGCTCCTCCGTAAGGTGTAACACCAAAAACCTGTGGAGGATTTTGGTAAGTGAATGCGTTGGTCTTGCTCCCTGTCTGCGAATCAGCATTAGTAACAACGACAGAAGTTGCCTGCCCAACTCCGGCGAGAGTGTAAATACCGCCAGTATTTGTGAAACCGCCGCTACTTCCTCCAAAAATGAGTACTTTCGTCCCAGTCCACACGGCATTGGTGATTCTTGGCGACGGAGCGCCGATGGTTGTAGAAGATACCCAAGTATTCGCTGAAGGATCATACAACCCTCCTGTGTTTAAATTGCCGCCCGTATAATTCCCTCCAAACACGAACAGTTTTGTTCCCGTCCAAATGTATGCGTGAGAACTTCGAATAGAGGCAGCACCCGTCGTATTAGTATCGCTCCAACTATTAGCGACTGGATCGTACTGCCCACCGGTATTGAACCGAGTAGCACCATTAACACCACCAAAAATCACCATTTTAGATCCAGTCCAAATGGCTGCCTGGTAATAGCGTTGGGAAGGCGCCCCGTTCGTTGTGATAGCGAGCCAACTATTCGCAACAGGGTCAAACTGCCCCCCAGAGTTCATTGCTCCACCGTTGGTTCCTCCAAAGACAATTGCTTTGGACCCGGTCCAAACTACAGATGCATAACCTCCTGAGGCAGGAGCACTGAGAATGGCTGTCCAACTGTTTGCTTGTGGATCGTATAAAGCCCCCGTATTTGTAATGCTGGGGGTAGTGCTGCCATAGATAAATACTTTTGCGCCAGTCCATACTGCGCTGAATCCAGATCTCCGTGATGGTGCTCCCGTCGTAGGTGTATCCGTCCAGCTATTTGCTACGGGATCATAGAGGCCGCCTGTGTTTGTATCCGATCCACCGTATAGAATACCACCAAAGACAAATACTTTGGAACCTGTCCAGATTAATTTGTGGCCAGACCGCTCGCCAGGAGCACCCGTCGTTGTCGTCGTTGTCCAGCTATCCGTGGTAGGATCATATTGACCTCCCGTATTTAATCCGATCCCACCGCCAAAAACGACTAATTTCGATCCTGTCCAAATTTGATAAGAATCACGAGCGACTGGGGCGCCGGACGTATTCATAGTCATCCAAGCTTCGCCTAAATTCGCGTGCGAGGATGTTGTGCAAGTAATTTGCGTTGAGGAATCTACGCTGAGACTTGCACAGTTCGCTCCACCGACATCGACTGTCGCGCCGCTATAAAATCCAGTTCCCGTGATGACTATCGTGTCGCCACCGCCCACTGCACCGGAAGTTTTATTGATGCTCGTTACGGTTGGTGCGGCTTGGTAGGTATATAAGTTACTTCCTGTTCCACTTTGTGTGTCTGCATTTGTAACGACAATACTCGTGGCACCCGCTGCATGCGCTGCAGTCGTACAAGTCATCGTCGTGGAATTGGCAACACTCGGACTGGAACAAGTATTTCCCCCCACTGTTACTGTTGCTCCGGTGATAAATCCCGTTCCAGTAATTGTAATAGCTGTACTTCCTGCTAACGCGCCAGCTGTCGGACTCACACTGGTAACTGTCGGTGCGGGTTGATACGTAAACGCGGTGGCATTCGTTCCAGTTTGTGTATCCGCATTTGTAACGGTGACGCCGACTGTTCCTGCGGCATGAGCGGGTGCCGTACATGTCATCGATGTCGAAGAAGATACAGAAGGAGAAGTACAAGTATTGCCACCGATGAGCACAGTTGCGCCACTGACAAATCCAGTTCCGGTAATCGTAATCGAAGTTCCTGCTAGCGCGCCGGCAGTCGGACTCACACTAGTGACTGTCGGTGCAACTTGATATGTATAAAGATTTGATCCCGTTCCACTTTGCGTGTCGGTGTTTGTCACAATGATACTTGTTGCACCTGCTGCGTGTGCTCCCGTAGTACAGGTGATGGAAGTCGAAGAAACAACATTCGCAGAACTGCAATTCACTCCACCCACAGTGACCGAAGCTCCAGAAATAAAATTTGCACCGGTAATGTTAAGAGCTGTTCCGCCTGCCAACGCTCCCGCTGTCGGACTTACACTAGTCACAGTAGGAGCGGGTAAATAAGTATATGCACCCGTTGCTGTTACACTTTGTGTATCCGAATTCGTAATTACGATGTCTACGCTACCTGATGCGTGTGCGGGAGATACGCAAGTCAAACTGGTCGCAGAAAGCAAGGCAACACTCGTACATGTTGCACCACCTACTGTGACTGAAGCTCCGTTTGAAAAACCCGTACCTGTGATGGTTAATGTCGTGCCACCGGAAACAGTACCTGCACTGGGGCTTACGCTTGTGAATGTGGGAGGCGAGACATAAGTAAATTCACTACTGAGCGTGCTGGATTGCAAAAGATTATTGGTAACGACCAAATCATAACTGCCGGCTGCGTTTGCAGGAGTAAGACACGTAATATGGTTTCCACCACTGTCGATAGTGATATTCGTACAAGCTAGTCCACCCAATGTAACAGTGATACCTTTTCGAAAATACTTACCGGTAATTGTAAGAGTCGTACCACCGGCAGTCGGTCCCACAGCCGGAACCACAGCACTGATTTCAGGACTTACTGAATAGCCTTCGCCTTTGATATTTTTCGAAATTGTTTTTACGTTATTTTCCACTCTGCCATTTTTGTAAGTCAGGGTGAAGTCTGCGCTATATGATTTTAATTCGCTGGGTGTAAACACAAGATTGATTGTGCAACTTTCATTTCCAGAAAGAGAGGTACCGCATGTAGCACCGGTGCCCGGATAAGTGCCGCCTTTGAATGCAAAACTTGTAGCAAATGCGCTTGCGCTAATGTCAGAAGCGAACCGCTCCCCTTTATTTGTGATCGTAAAAGTAAGTTCGTTATCCGTTTCTAAAAGTCTTTTTCCAAAATCGTAATCTGCACCGGCATCGATTGCATTTCTTGCACTTGATTCTGAAATTTCTAAAACGGCGGGAGCGAGAACTTTGACGCCTGGGTGATAATCTTCATCAATGGTGGATTCGCCACCCATACAACCTTGGAAAAAAATTATAGTAAGAGCCAGAGGAAGAAACAGAAGTGCTTTTTTTAGTACTTTCTTCTGCATACGGACTACCAACGTAACGTCTTGTTTTCACTATAACTTTAACATTTTTTACGCGCAGAATCATTGCTTCAATTATGGTCATATTTTCACAATTAGCTGGGGTAACTAATTGGAATTATTAGGTAAGTATTTGATAAATGAGGAAGTAAAAAATGCCTTAAGTAAGTCTTAAAGCAGGGCCTATTTTTATAAGGTTTTTAAAACGGACGCGGCCAGCGGTTGTCTTCTTCGCCCATCACGATCGCTTTTTGGTAGGAATTAAATTTTGCTAAAATATCGCGGTATGACGGCTCGGTACTAATCATCCCGTTTAAAATCGCAAAATTAGTTTGTCCGAAATAAGAGAAACTCGAGGGCATTGCATTCGTGATGATGTCGAAATACCGATACAAATTACTATCCGGATTTACTTCCTGGTGCGCGAGTGCAAGTGCATCATCCACGTAAGCAAATGTATCGCAACCGTTTACGTAATAAAGTTGGTATCTATTTTTTTCAAAGTGTCCCATTTTCGCAAGAGCTCGGATATTTTCTCCAAAGCCTGAATGCCCGTTATAAGAAACAAAATCAGAAATGCGTGTACGATGATTGTATCTATTTTCAAATGTAACAGACCCGTGTTGCAAAAGATGTTTGTCTATCAAAAGAAAATTCAAATTCATGGTTTTGCCATTAGGAAGTAAAATTTCCATTTCTACATCAGGGTTTGCCATTCCCGGCAATTCATTCGGCAATAAACTCGGCTTCATCCAAAGCACATTTCCAAAATTTTTCTGTGCCGCAAGTACTAGCGAGTTATAGGTCTTAATACCCACATCATCGTTACCTGTAGCATCTGGCTGATCTGTACCTGCGATAATAGTTGCCACAAGTTTTCCATCTTCCCAGATTTTTTCGTACTCAGGGTATTTGCTTGATGTATTGGATTGGCTCACGGAAATTTTCATATTGAGAATCGCAGCATCTTTGGCCGGCATGAGTGGCGCCATAATTCGACAGGATGGGCTTTCGGGTCGGTAATAATAGTAAAAGGATTCGGGAGATAAATCCGGTTCGTTAGGATTTTCACTGCAGGTGTCTTTATGATGCAAAAAATAATTTGTAATTCCATCGCTATCTGCTTGCAACGGAACTGGAATAAACATTTCATTCGGA
The DNA here is from genome assembly GCA_964396165.1 of uncultured Pseudobdellovibrionaceae bacterium. Classification (GTDB taxonomy): domain Bacteria; phylum Bdellovibrionota; class FAC87; order UBA2466; family UBA2466; genus CALCZU01. Next base: position 8,859 of record CAYNEF010000025.1, on the reverse strand, counting down.
AAATTACTGCTTTTCGGCCAACCGATTACAAAACTTGCAGAGTAATTCACCTTGGAAAAACCCGCATTATTTGCAGGCTCTACAGATTTGATATTCAGTTTTAAATGCGCAAGTTCTGCTACGCCTTGGTGGGCATTGAGTGCACCAACGAGATAAAAAAGTTGAGCGAGAATTTCCTCTTTGTACCACTCTTCATCTCCACTATTGCTATACAACACGCCATTGTCTATTCGGGTATCCAAACCGATAGAGTGTGCCGACTCAAACCTTGACGGAATGTGTCGATACCTCAAGGTCTTTGCCTGTATTGAGGTTTGCGCCACAATGACCAACAGAAAGCCAAACAAGATTTTTTGCATACAACTATATTACCCAAACTCGCAAAAAGTGTCTTGGTACAGAGCAAGGGGTTTGGCTTAAGCAACAATAGCGGGTAAAGTTTTCAATATGAAAAAGAAAAAAATCCTCGTAGTCGGATCGGGCGCTTGGGGAACCGCACTGGCAAACGTTTTTGCGGATGCAGGTTCCGAGACTGTGATTTGGGGCAGAGATGCGGATGTAATACAAAGCATTAATACCCATCATGAAAATCAAAAGTATTTAAAGGGCATTAAGTTATCGAAAGCATTAAGGGCAACTACAGATCTGAAAACTGCAATTAAAGAAAGCGACATCATTGTTTGCTCAATTCCCACCCAACAAATCCGATCAGTATTTTCTTCTTTGAGCGAATTGATTGGCAAAAAACATATCGTGAATACCTCAAAAGGAATTGAACAGGGCTCACACGAGCGAGTGAGTCAGATATTCAAAGAAATTTGCCCAAATGCAACCTACACAATTTTATCCGGCCCAAGTTTCGCGCTGGAAACTGCAATGCGACTTCCCACTGCAGTCACACTTGCATCAAAAAATATCGAGGACGCTACTGAAATACAAACTTTGACGGCGACTCCCTATTTTCGTGGCTACACCACAACGGATGTAGTGGGCGTAGAGTATGCGGGCGCACTTAAAAACGTGATTGCGATCGCATCCGGCATCGTTACGGGTTTAAAACTGGGGTATAACGCTCAAGCTGCAGTCATTAACCGTGGGATTGCAGAAATCATGCGACTCGCAAAACAAGAAAAATCAGATCCACTTACTTTTTTGGGGTTAGCCGGCACAGGAGATTTGATTCTTACCTGCACCGGTCCCTTAAGCCGCAATAGAAAATTCGGACAACTCCTGGGCGAAGGAAAAAAAATAGACGAAATACAAAAAGAACTGGGCGGCGTTGCCGAAGGGTATTACACGGCCCAGTCCGCATTTGAGCTTGCTCAAATCAAAAAAATTGATATGCCCATCACAGAAGAAATGTACAAAATTTTGTATAAAGGAAGTACCCCAGGACAAGCTTTAAAAGAGCTGATGAGTCGGGAACTCAGAGAAGAATGGACGTAAAAAGTTTTCCGATTGAAAATTGGCTTTCTGGCTCCTCTTCCCACTTTCCAGACTGTACCGTTTTAAATGGACTGGATCAGCTTGGAAAAGCGATGGTCTTGTCCTCGTTTCTGTTAAAAGGCGCACAATGCACTTTTGTCATTTTTCCGAGTCAGCATGATGCGCGAAACGCCATCGATAACATACAATTTTTCGCCTCCAAGCAGAACGCGGGTAAAATTTTCTATATTCCTCCCTTCGAATTTGATTACTACCGTGGTCTCCTCTTATCTCCTGAGAAATTGGCAGAAAGAAATGTCTCGCTTTTTCATTTGATGAATGACCCAACTGGCAAAATCTTTGTCACAACAGTTTCATCAGCGTTGCAAAAAACATTTGTTCCAGAAGAGTATTTAAAAGCCACACACATTTTAAAACCCAATGATGAAATCGATCGGGACGATTTTATCCGAAAACTTGTGGAAGCAGGCTACCAGAGACAGCCCTCTTCGCTCGACCCCGGTTCTTTTTCCATCCGTGGAGGTGTGATAGACGTCTTTTGCCCCTTAAATGCTAAACCCTTTCGCATCGAGCTGTTTGGTGACTTGATAGAAGAAATCCGTTTTTTTGATCCCAAAACCCAGCTATCGGAAGAAAAAATCGATGAAGCGATTATTATTCCCGTCGGTATCTCTCTAGTTCCACATTCCGCAGACTTTGAAAAAGCTCACAGCCGCATCAAAGAAAGACTGGATAATTTGGGTGTTTCCAGAACCAAGAGAGATGTGATTTTAGACAGTGTGAAAAACGGCGTAATTGCCACTGATTCTTCCTATCTCTTTCCGCTTTTATCCAACGGTTCAGCATCACTTTTTGATTATCTTCCCAAAAATGCAGCAATTTTCTGGGATGGAAAAGACAAATGCCTGGAAACCGCTAAAGAATTGGATTACCCAAGATTTCAATCGCACCATTCCCTTTTTGAAAAAGGAGGGACAGCGATCGCAGGTTTTTCCGATCTCTTTTTAACTCTCGACGAATTAAAAAACGAGCAGGATAAAAAAGGATCCATCGCATTTGAAAGTTTTGAATCACACAACGTACAAAGCGCCACTTTAGAAAGTGAGCAGTTAACTTTAAAAATAACGAAAGATGCTCCCCAACACATTCCCATTGATACATACTCACAAAAATTAAAAGCGTGGATGGAATTAGGTTACCGAGTGCACATCATTTGCCACACGCAAAACCACGCAGACCGTGTGGAAATGCTGTTTGAGCCGCACCATCTCTCGTGCAAGCACTACCGAGAAGATGCCATTCCCCTTAACTGCCTGCTCAATTCGGATTTTACGGCACTGAATTTATGGTTGGGTTATATAGGCTCCAGCCGAGTATTTCCCACTCTGAAACTCATTTTAATTTCTGAAGAAGAACTCTTTGGCGCTAAAAAGAGGGCCGCGAAAAGCTCTTCCTGGACTTCATCCGATCCGGCGCGACTTCTCTCTCACTTTAGGGATCTAAAAGTCGGCGACTATATCGTGCACAAAGAATTCGGCATTGGGAAATACCTAGGTCTTAAATCAATGGACTTTCAAGGAATGCCCAATGACTATGTTCTTTTGGAATATAAAGACGGCGACAAACTTTATATCCCCGTCTACCGCCTAAACGTAATTCAAAAATATGTCGGTGGCGAAAATACCAATGTCGCAGTCGATAAACTGGGCGGCGAATCCTGGAAAAAAACAAAGAGCAAGGCACAAAGAGCAGTTGCCGAACTTGCCGAAGAATTTTTACGTATTCACGCAAAACGAAAACTCATTCCTGCCCATTCTTTTTCGAAACCCGGCAACGAGTACATGCAGTTTGAAATGGGTTTTCCGTTTGATGAAACGCCCGATCAATTGCGCTCCATTCAGGATGTAATGAAAGATCTTTCCAAACACCATCCAATGGACAGGCTCATTTGCGGAGATGTGGGTTATGGAAAAACCGAAGTCGCCATGCGGGCGGCTTTTCGCGCCGTTATAGACAATAAACAAGTTGCGGTCCTTGTACCAACAACTGTTCTCGCCTTTCAACATTACGAGAACTTTAAAAAACGCTTTAACGGAAGTGCTGCCAGAATTGAAATTATTTCGCGCATGAGAAGCCCGCAGGAAAATAAAAAAACCTTGGAACTTTTAAAAGAAGGAAAAGTGGATGTCATTATTGGTACCCACAGACTCATTTCTCCCGATGTGGAATTCAAAGATCTTGGTTTACTTATTATCGATGAAGAACACCGCTTTGGGGTCGTACATAAAGAAAAACTGAAAAAAATGTCGGAAAGTATCCACGTGTTATCAATGACGGCGACGCCCATCCCCAGAACGCTCAACATGGCGATGGCGGGAATCAAAGATATTTCTATTATCACGACACCTCCTCCGGACAGGCTGGCTGTTCGTACTTTCGTCTGCCGCGAGTCCGATGAAATTATCAAAGAAGCGCTTACGAATGAACTAGCACGCGAAGGACAAATCTATTTTGTACACAATCGCATCGAAAGTATTTTTGAGGTCGCTGAAAGATTAAAAAGACTTGTTCCCAAACTTACTTGCGAAGTAGTGCACGGACAGATGGATGGCGAGGAACTGGAAAGAAAAATGCTTTCTTTCTATAAAGGGGAGTTCCAAGTTCTTCTTACGACCACCATTATTGAATCTGGTCTGGATATCCCCTTAGCGAATACGATAATTATAGATAGAGCCGATCATTTTGGTCTTGCGCAGCTGTATCAATTGCGCGGTCGTGTGGGACGTTCTGAAAGAAGAGCTTATTGTTATCTTCTTATTCCGAGCGAAAACCTGATGACAGACGATGCAAAAGAAAGATTACAAGTTATCCAGCGCTATACAGAGCTTGGCAGCGGTTTTCACATTGCCAGCCACGATTTGGAAATTCGCGGTACAGGCGACATGCTAGGAAAAGATCAGTCAGGTCATTTGAACGCTATTGGGGTCGATTTATACTTCGAGCTTCTTGAAGAGGCACTGAGATCACTCAAAGGAGAAGCTGCAAAGATTGAGATCGAGCCAGAAATCAATTTGCGCCTTGCTGCTTTTTTCCCCTCCGATTACTTGCCCGATATCAGTGAACGTTTGTCTATTTACCGAAAAATGTCTGAAGCAGAAAATGAAGAAACGATCTCAGAAATTGAAACAGAAATCCGAGATCGATTTGGGACTCCTCCAGAAGAAGTTTTAAATCTTTTGGGACTGATGACCATCAAAGTTTACTTAAAAAAATTGCATGTCGTTCGCATGAACTCAGGCCCCAAAAAGACTTCGATCCAGTTTGCAGACTCGACACCTGCAAGCCCAGAGAAGCTGGTGAAACTGGTTCAAGCTTCCCCAAAACTTTATCAACTGACGCCGGATGGTAAATTTGTTTTCTCTGTCCAAGACACAGGCTGGAAGGCCCAATTGACGGAGATTAAAAGGCTCGCAGGCCTTTTGAAGATAGATTCTTATTGATGAGTACAGGTCGCAGTACTAGAATGATGGAAAGTACGACACATGGCACCACACACAGAACATAAACCAGAGAAAAACAAACTCAGTTCCATTTTGGAATTGCAGGAATTTTTAAAAGACGAACTGGAAGAATCCAGCGAAATGCTCATTTCGCGTGCCTTCACTCCCATTACCGATGGGTTGGGATTAGAATCACCTCCCAAAAAAGAAGTCCATTTCCCAGAAAAAGCATTTCGAACAGAAATTGTTCAAAAAACCGATGAACCGGATACCTTAGTCGAAAAGCAAATCAAAAACTTTTTAGATACACCTGCGCTTCCTACGGAAGATAGCGAAGCTCTTCTGAGCAACAAGACGGTAGAAGAAGAATTAGCACCGCCACCTAAAGTGGCTAAAGTAGAAAAACCTGCCGAATCACTTTCTGAAATCATGCAGGTAAAAAGTTTATCGCACGAAGTAAAATATATTCCGCCTCCACTGCCCGAGCCCGAAGAAGCCCCCCTGTTCAAGCGTGCTGCTTCAGTAGTGATTGATCAGGTATTTGTAATGACTCTTTTTATTTTGGCTCTTGTGCTTACCTCCAATGCCATGTCAGGGTTCACAGTTGGATTTTCCACAAAAATCTTGCAAGACTTTACCAATCCAGCGTTTGTTCGATTTGCAGTAATCGAATTTGCAGCCATCTGGCTTGGGTATTTGGCAGTTTGTTTATTTACGATGAATACCACCTTTGGAATGTGGGTATGGGGTTTAAGAGTTTCTTTCGGGGATAAAAAGTCCGAGAACTATGCGATGAGAAAAATGATGCGGGTAATTTGGAGTTTTATATTCTGCGCTCCCATTATTCCCATGGGTTTGCTTATCATCCGCAAACACGGCAAAAACGTCATTGATATTCTTTCTGGTAGTACTGTTTGCGGGAGCGAAGCTTGAGTCTTCCCCGTTCCCTAGAATCCAAAATACTTGCGTTTGATAAAGCTGAAGACTTAGGCAAACGTCTGCATGCTGCAAATAAGAAAATAATTTCTACAAATGGCTGTTTCGATATTCTGCATCTCGGGCATGTAAAATATCTCGAAGAAGCAAGAAGACTCGGCGATGTCCTCGTTGTTGCAGTCAACGCAGATGCCTCAGTACGAAAACTTAAAGGAAATGACAGACCGGTAAACTCAGAAAAAGCCCGGTCTCTGATACTGGCCTCTTTGGAATGCGTAGATCATGTAGTGATCTTCCCAGAAGACACCCCAGAAAAATTCTTAAGCCTTCTAAAGCCCGATATACACGTAAAAGGCGGCGACTACCGTCCCGAAGACCTACCAGAAAAAAAAGTAGTCGAGAGCTACGGCGGAAAAATTCAACTCCTCTCCACAGTAGACGGCTACTCCACAACTTCTTTAATAAACAAACTCAAAAACTAGTCCCTAAGTCCAATCGAGATTGCTTACTTATGCAATGAGATTGCTTCGGCTTCGCCTCGCAATGACTAGCGAGGTTAATTCAGTCGTCGCCTCGCAATGACTAAAGACGTTGTTTCCGTCTTTGCGAGACTACGAAAAAAACTGCAGGTTGAGGGCTTGGGGTTTTACCCTCTGGGGGATAGCGCGTGTTGTTTGCCGCAGGCCCACAGAAATATTTCGGCAGACAGCAAAGACAAAAGCCGAGCAGTTACACGTGCTGTCCCCCAGAGGGGAAAATTCCAAGACCGTCGGTTCAGCTTTAAATTCTTTTATAGGAAGATACGGTGGCGCTGGCGGAGGGATTTGTGGATTTCTCTTTGGAGTTTTAGGCGGATTTGTTTGCTGATTTTTGTGACGTAGGCCATGTCTTCCGCCTTCTTAGGATCCTTCTCCAAATAAATCGGATCGAGAAACCGGATATGCCATTTCACAGGCAACGGTACAACGTTTAGCGGAACAGGAATAATTATCCCAAACAGTTGCTTGGCCCACCGGATTTGAGAAAGCGTAATATTCGTCTCTTCCGCACCAATCACAATAGCGGGAACAATAGGCGCCCCTGTCTTCAGCGCAATCCTCACAAACCCACGCCGAAATTTACGCAAGTGGTACCGAAGTCTTGTCGGCTTGAAATTCCCCTCTTCCCCTTCCGGAAACAGTAGCAAAATATTATCGTCATCCAATATTTTTAACCCATTTTCAAAGGTGGCTGGGATCATCCCCATTTTAGAGGCATGCACGGAAATATCCGGATGGATAAACCAAAGTTTGTGCGCAATGATTCGAGGGATGCGTTTCATCGCGAGATAAATTTGGTGCCCCAACATGAGTGCATCAAATCCCATAAAGCCACTGTGATTAGCGATGATTATCACAGGCCCTTCTTTGGGAATTTTCTCTGTACCTTCACACTTCACCCGCAAGTAGCGCGTAAAAAGATCGAGTAGAAAATAAGGAAGTACCTTGTATGCAAGTTCTTCTTTTGACAGGCCTGTTGCTTTTAAGGCTTTATTTACCGCTTTACCAAAGAAAGCTTTCATTTTTTATCCTGCATTTCCCACTTGAATCAAATTGAGCTTTCTTAAGTTAATCAAGGATTGGTAAATTTCGGCATCGGGCATGGGCGTATAATCCACTATTTCCGACACGCGCCCAAACTGGATCACGCTCGAAAGGACGTTGAAATCACTTCCATTCAATTCCAACTTATCCACGACACTTTCAGCATTGATGGCAAGTACAATGCTTGCGGGAGGCAATTCTTCTTTGATGCTTTCGTAAGCTAATTTTAGCCGTCGGCCTTGAGTGATCAAGTCAATTGGGTATTTTACACTTTCATCATCAAAAGGGACTTCGTTTGCGAGTTCGCGAGCAAAAAGAAATTTAGGCGTTTGCCACAAGAACATTCTATAAATCGCTTTAAGCCCGGTTGCTTCACCCGCTTCCGAAAAAACAATTTTTCCCTGTAAGAACTCAATTCTGCCTTCTTCACCGGGCTCGGTCCCTCGGATCCAAAGCGCCCCAGTACGTTCTAAATCTTCCATTGACTCTATAGCGTCGCCTAAGTCCTCTTTGGAATTTGCAAAGACTGGATGTTCGAATTTATTCGCATGCACACTTCCTGTTGAACAGAATTCATTTTGACCTTCCAAATCTTCAAGCTTTGCAGTAGCAGCTTTCAACTCTGAAAATAAGGGATGCTGTTCGTCACTTGAAGTAATTTGCACAATCACAGACTTAAGACCCTGCACCAGACTTGTAAAATGCGAACTTCTTAATTTGTTAAATTGCAGCTTATTAAAAATATTTGTGTTCTTTTCGTCCTCTGCTTCCGGCTTTTCAAAAACCGCATACACACGATGCTCTAACGCGAATTCATAATCCTGTTTTGTAAAATTCCCCCCGAACCAGATGATGTAATTCGGGTACCCGCTTTTTCGTAAAGCTAAAATTTCATTTTGGCTATTGGATATGTTCTCAATCAGTACAACGGGAACTTCTCCTACTTTGTCATAATCTTCAAAAATGGAAGATTGATCGGGAGCCGCGTGTACTTCCAGTACAGACTGTTCTTCTAGGGTGCGCAACCACAATTTTCCGGAAGGAGATGTTTCTCCGAGCACAATGACTCTGAGTTTGGACATAGATCACCTATTTATTTTTTTGAATTTATTTATTGATATAGCGATTGTAAAAAAGCTCTTTTAGCTTTTTATTTTTTCGAATCAGTTCCAAAGAATACTTTGCGTGGTTAGGATAGTATCCATTGCCAAAAATCATGTTGGCAGATGCAGCAACCCCTTCCGCACCCAGCGTAACGCGGGTGAAAGAAGTAGCCATGCTGAAAAAAATCACATTCGCTTTTTTCTTGGCGGATAAAATCGAACCAGTTTCGGTATTGGGAACAGAAGCGACGTTAATCACTACATCTCCCATTTTACCACGCGTACACTCTT
>CAYNEF010000024.1:0-56561 GCA_964396165.1 uncultured Pseudobdellovibrionaceae bacterium | reverse complement strand
GCATGATGATTACGCTAAAGCATTTTATCCGGAACCTGAATCCGAAAAATTTGCCTATTATTTCCTACCCGGAAATGCGCCGTGCTTATTCTAAACGTTTTCGCGGGTTGCATATTTTAACAGTAAAAGAAAATGGCGATATCCGTTGTACAGCTTGCATGATGTGTGCAACGGCTTGTCCTGCAGCGTGCATTCATATTACTGCAGCTGAGCATCCAGATCCTAAAGTTGAAAAATTTCCGAAGGAATTTAACATCGATATGCTTCGGTGTGTGTTTTGCGGCATGTGTGAAGAGGCTTGTCCTGTGGATGCGATTCGCATGGGGCCTAACTACGAGCTTGCTGATTACTCCCGCGAAAGTTTCATCTATGGCAAAGAAGCTTTGATTAAAAACGGCAACAACACTAAGAGTGTTGTGAAACACCACTAAAAGGTACGGCATTCCTTTCGTGAATCTCTATCGTCTTAGATATCTCGCGATAGTTGATAATATATATTATACGACACTTTAGGGTTTCGATCCCCGTGAGCCGAATTAACAAGAGCGTAAGAATGAATAGACTCTTAGCGTTAATTAAATTTTTCAGCAGGCAATTGTAGATCGTTGAAAATATTACTATAATAATATGTAAGACATCATCTACTCCAAAAGGAGACTTTAAATGACCCTTACCAAAGCAGAACTCATCGATTCCGTATACGAGAAGGTTGGATTTTCTAAAAAAGAAGCCGCTGATCTTGTAGAAATGGTCTTTGAAAACATTAAAGAAGATCTTTGCAAAGGTAGCGTCATTAAAATTTCCGGTTTTGGAAAATTCAGAGTCCGCGCAAAGAAAGCCCGCATGGGAAGAAACCCACAGACGGGACAAGCGATGGAAATTTCTGCACGTAAAGTTCTTACCTTTACGCCAAGCCGCATCCTAAGAGACGGTATCAACGGCAAATCCACCACATTGCCCAGTGCCGTTGGCGATTCCGAGGATGACGACGACGATTCAAACGAGTAGTTTTCTCGTTTGATGCGAACAATCCTTCTTTTATTAATCTCATTTCCACTTCTCGCAGCGCCTGTAAGCGTACTCGATCCTGCTTTTGATAGGCTGGATAGGGATGCCCTTAATCGCACTATTGAAAAATATAAACTAAAAGCACCGCTCACTGCAGAGGAAAAAAACGAAGAGGTTTTAAACTATTTCTTTCTGGCAGAACGCGCTTATTTCGAATCGCAACCCCACGAATATGCTTTCTACCTGAATAAAGCCGAAAAAATCTGTGAACTAAACCAGCTAGAAGAAGTCAGTGCACGGTTTACCTTAAGCTGCGCTCTTGTCTACTCAGAACTTTCGCAATCAGAAACCGCTTTTTCTAAACTGATTCACATTCAAAAAGCGAATGCATTACTACTTAAAGCTAAAAAGCAGGTTGACCCCTCGGAAGTATATTATGTAGAAGCCCGAGTGCTGCTCGCATCCAGCGAACCTGTTGCTCCCCGACTAGGCAAAAGTATTCTCAATTTGCAGATGCTCTTACGCACACATCCAGAACTTTCCGAAACTTCGTATTGGATCACCTATGCCTATCAATTAAGTGGCAATGTTAGCGCTTTTAATGAAAATCGAACACTTGCACTAAAAGCGAATAATTTAAGATCTCAACTGAAATACGGGCGAACACAAACACATTTAAGAGCCTTTAATCAGGGAGTAAATTTCGGCAATAGATTCGGCTTGTACGCAAGCCAGCTGGATGGAGTCGGAGCGCTTTATAAAATCTGGGATGACAAAATTTTTGATCAAAGAAGAGCAGCCGCAATCACCTTAAATGCCAGTACCCGTAAAAACCTAGGCGCTAAAATTCAATATAAGGATGCGGAAGTTATTGAAGACTACCAATGGGGAATCGGTACTGGGGTTGCCTATTCAGTCGATGAATATTTTGGACTAGGAATGGATTCAAAGTCTGACGATAAAAGTATTTATAGGTTTCAAACCTGGAATTCGCATTTTGAATTTACCAGAGAATTAGTCCCAAATTTTGATTTGAGTATCGGTTGGGCGTTTCACCAAAGACATCTTTCCGATCTCATAGAGGGGCCTTTAGCCACACTCGCAAATTTGTCCGGCGATAATCAATTTTATAGTGGCGGGTACTTACGTGCAGAGTTAAATCTTTTGGAAGCCGAAGATTATTCTCTTTCAGGCGGAAGAGTACGGCTCCGCGGCTATTTCCCTGCAAAAGATCTCTTAAGTAATTGCAGCTTTCAGAAATGGAATATGGATGCTGAAATCCACACACATTTTTGGGCAACGCTTTTTAAATTGGCACTTGCCACTTCATCTGTCTCAGACGATGCACCCTTTGACGCTCTTGTGGAAGTAAAATCCGATTTGTATTTGCCTGGAGTGAGAGCTTCTCGCTACCGTGATAAGCATCTTTCAGGCGGCGCTTTGGAATTAAAACATAAACTGATGGGGCCATTCGTTCTGGGAGCTTATTCAAGCGCGGTTACTTCGCAGTTTGATTTAAGTAAAAGTAAGGTAGGTTTTGGAGGATTACTGGAGGTCTATCTTACAAGTTTAAAAACAAAACAAGCTCGTGTGGAAGTCGGCAGTTTTAACGGTGAGTTTATTTTCGCACTCGATCTGGGACTTGGTTTATGACTTTAGCCAATCGGCGATAAGCTGGTGGTTTTTTTCCCCGTCTTTCATTCCTAATTCCAAAAGAACTTTAATATACTGAGGCGAAAACATCAGGTAACTGAGCAAATCGCCCAGCTCTTCGGGGTTAGCCAAACTTTTTAGTACTTGTCTAAAGTGAAAGGGAACTTCATCAATATGATCTTTTGCCATGGCACCTAAGTCACGCGAAGGGCGAATCAAAAGGGCAGGGGTTTTTTTAACGCTAATGCCATCTGCCGCTAAATTTGTTCTTACAACATTTTCATAATCTGCATCAATGCTGTCTAAAAAGATGGAGTTCATTACAGCGCCTGCGACAAACCCGAGTGATACGTGATCAGGCTTGATCCCCAAAGCATTTTCAGGCTTTGGACAGCGGATGCCGACTGCAAACAAATGCGTTGCCCCTAAATGAATCGCAGGGCCAAACGGAAAGTTGAAACGGAGTGAGCCATCGCCGTAGAGGTAATCTCCGATACGAATAGGTTCAAATAAAATCGGAATTGAACAGCTTGCCATAATATGCCGCATGCGAATGGAAGTGCGAATGGCTTTTCTTTGTTCTCTCACCCAAGGGATAATAGGATCTTTAGAGTCGTAAAAAATGGCGGTCGAGCCATCGTGGTAATTCGTGCAACTGACAGCAAGCCCGTCGACAAGCCCATTACGCAAGGCTCTTGTGATTTTCCAAAAATGGATATGCGACAGAAGAGTGTGCGCGAGCGGGCTTGCATCCAGTAAAGATTTTAACAGAAGTTTTCTTGTGACTTTCGAAATAAACATGTCGTACAGCCAGCGTGAAGTCATCGAAAAGACAGACTGGAAGTTGGTTCTCAGAACCTGATCAAACTGGAGTTTCGTCCAGAGTTCATACAGTTCTTTAGTGGAGGCTGGAAAAGGATCGCCTTGTGCCAGAAAGCACGCATTGATACTACCTGCTGAAATACCAGTAAAAATTTTGGGTCGGAACTCAGGAAATGCTGTAGCGCAATATCTTAATACGCCTACTTGATATGCTGCACGTGCACCACCAGCGGGAAGTACAAGACCAATTTGTGGTGTGGGCTGAGACATAAGAGATTTAAGATCTTATTCTAGCGTCTTCTAGGATTAAAACAAACTCACCTTTTTTTAAATTTTTCTGCTCAGAAATTTTGATGAGTTCACTCACTGATCCCCAGAAGTTAAATTCGGCGGGACTTGCGATTTCCCAGGCTAAAAACACGGGTGTTTTGTCGCCATGGAGCTCTTTGATCTCGTTTAACAGTGCAGAATACCGGTAGGGTGTCTCCATTAAAATTTTATGGCCTGCTGCATTTTTAAGAGCACTCATTCGGGCTTTGCGTGCTTCTTTCTCTTGTGGCAGAAAACCTTCGAGTAAAAAGGGGGGCTGGTAACCAGAAATACATGCTGCGGTAGCCCATGAAGTCGCCGTAGGAACAGAATGAATCTGAAATTTTAATTTTCGACAAAGCTTTAAAATCTGGTTCCCCGGATCAAATAACACAGGCATACCGGTATCAGAAAGCAGTGCCGCTTCTACATTTTTGCGGCTTAGGAGATCTTTTTCGATATCTCGGTAGTCTTTTAAGTTATCGAGATAGATTATTTCTTTTCCAATAAGAGAAAGGCCAGAGCGTTTGGATTGTTTTTCAAAAACTTTTTTCTGCTCTGCAAATACTACAGTGCATTTGTTTAAGGTGGCAACGGCGTCCGGTGTAAAAGTCGCATCTTCATTAAGAGGAGCGCCGACAAGATAGAGATTAGAGTCCAAAGACAACGTTGCCTCCAAAGCTTAAGCCGAATTTAAGAGTGACTATTGTGCGTGTGGGCAAATCGAAAGACTGTTTGTCGATTGCATACGTTAAATCCAACTTCCAGCAGGAATAAGGTTTAGCTGCGAAATTGAAAGTGACAAAGTAGTTTTTAAATAATCCTATTCGGGCGTCATAGTTTACTCCCGTCGAGATATCAAAAAACGTAGGGAGAGTTTTCACGACGCTAAAGTTAAACGTGGAGTTTTCTTGTGCGGTAAAATTGTTATGGCGGTGCAAGAAATTTAAATTCACACTGCCCGATTCACCCGTGTATGCGAGTGTTGTTGCTAGTGTGTAATTGTGCTTGAAATCTGACTCTTTTTCGTTCTTTTCGTTTACTACCTGTTCTGAAACAAGCCGGTAACTTGCTTCTGATTGTAAGAGAAATTTTCCCAGCGTGACGGTTAATCTGCTTTCAATGGGGCCGTAAGTGTCAAGATAGTTCACGTCGGCAAACTCGTTTGATTGAATTTGCGTTAAATTGTATTGTTGCCCCAATGTGAATACTAGGAATTGTTCATACCCTGTTGCCACTCTTCTATACAGACTATGCTCAAAGTCTATTCTACCAAATTGGTATTTTTGTACTTGATCCAGAATGTCAAAACGAGGGCTACTTAGCCCAATTCGAGATTTTTGCAATGGTGTCAAATCAGGATCCGTACTTTTGGTCTTTTTACCGTTATAGAAAAACTGGTGGGTAGGCTCTTCACTACGGTAAATTGCATTCGCGTATGTCACTTTTGGTATGAATACGTGTCTAACCTCTTCCAGTCCTGCAATATCTGTAGAAAAACGTTTCGATAGATAGAGTGAAAAAGGAATCTGAAAGTCTACATACTCCCGATCAACAAAGTTACTTTCGCCGTAATCAAAATTATACAAAAGCGTTCCGGCTTTAAGCTCCGGTAGCATTTCAAATCCTCGGGGAAGAGGCAAGTTCATCACAAGTCTGGGCTCTAACTGCAGACGTCTTCCTTCACGGATGTAATCGTTTCCATCCAAATCCTGAACAACGTCTCTTCCAATTGTCGGGTCGGGCACTTTATCAATTGCACGTCTAAGTCTGTAGTAGTTGTTTAACCGGGCATCGAAGTCATACGAAAAATAATTTAAAAGCCCCGTACTCTTTTTAAAAACTCCGAGAGAAGGCAGTTGACCCACGGGGCCGTTATCTGTGCCCGTTTCTTTTGTCATGATAAGGCTTTGATCATAGCGCACAAGCCCTGTGTAGAGCCAATTGTCCTGTGGAAAAGTGGCGGAAACTTGGGATTTTAAATAACCCATTTGCCCTTGCGGCCCCAGATCACTTTCGTACATGACTGGATAATAGGGATCACTGACAAGTGCGATATTTTGATTGGTATGCGCTTCTCCCCCTAAATTAAAAGTGTTTCCCATGTTAAGCGCCCATTCCCCAATAACTCCGAGCGTTCTTTTTCTGTCAAAAGTTACTTCATTGGGAAGGTCTCTGTCTTTTGGGTTGCCGGTAACTTCGGGAAATCTGCTTTGGGTAAAATAAAAATTCACTTCACCGGATTTACTCGAAGAGTATGCATACCGATAATTTGTGCCGATGTGATAACCAGACTTCCCAAAGTAATCAGGACTTAGCGTGAAGTCATGCCAGTCTCCAAGTACCAGGTAGTAGGGCATCGAAAATCCAGATCCCTTGTAAGATTCAAAAGCGATAAATTGCGGATAGAGAAAACCGCTTTGGCGTTTTGCTTTAGCAGGAGCGCGGTAATAGGGAAGGTAAGTGACCGGCAGATCTTTTGCGTAGAGAATCGCATCATACGCATTCATATAACCTTCGATGATGATATCAAATCTGCGCGCGTACAGTTTCCAGTCGAAATAACATTGTTTTACCGATCTATCGAGTACGGGAGTTGTGTTACAGTTTGTGTATAACCCTTCTTCCATCTCAAATGAATCTTTAGATAGACGGCGAATCAACTTTCCTGTGAAAACCATTTTTTCGTTAATCACAGTTGCGTTGTGCATGGTCGCTTTTTCACCCGAGAGAGAATACGTGCCTTTATCGGCATACACATCCATTTTTCCCTGGTGGTAATGCACATTACCCAATGCTAAAACTTCGTTTGATTTGTAATCAATCTCGAGTTCATCCGCTTCTAAAAGAAAATCGCCTTTTTTAACCCAGGCTTTTCCAATCCCGCGGCTCGTCTGATTCTTTAAGTCTCGTTCATACCGGTTAGCTGAAAAAGTAATTTCTCCCGGCTTAGATAGCTCCGCCCTGAGCAAGAGTTGTGTCGTAACAAGAAGTAGAAGAATAAGAATTTTCATTTAAAAAAAGTCAGACTTTAAGAAGAACCGCAATCCCTTGTCCTCCGCCAATACACGCAGAAGCGATTCCGAAGCCTCCGCCTCGCTTTTGTAACCGGTAGACAAGATGGGCTGTAAGTCTTGCACCGCTAGCACCTAATGGATGGCCAAGCGCAATTGCCCCGCCGTCAATATTTAATTTTTCAAGCGGGATATTCAATGCTCTTTGTACGGAAATACATTGAGCCGCAAAGGCTTCATTGACTTCAAAAAGATGGATGTCTTCCAGTTTTAATTTATTTCTTAAAAGTAATTGCTGGATTGCAGGTACAGGTCCGATCCCCATAATCTTTGGGTCGCAGCCAATAACAAACCCATCGACTAAGGTGGCAAGGGGTTTAATTTGTTTCGCTGACGTATAGTCGCTCGATGCGACAAGGATTGAGCAAGCGCCATCTACCATGCCACTCGCATTTCCTGCCGTTACCACTCCGTCTTTTTTGAATACGGGTTTTAATTTTGCAAGACCTTCTAAAGAGGCATCTCTTCGCATATGCTCATCTACTTTAAGAGATTCTTTCTTTCCTCTTACTTCATACTCAAAGGGCGCGATTTCATCGTTAAAAAGATTTTGATCGTACGCACTCGCTGCTTTTTTATTGGATTCAAGTGCGAACGTGTCGCATTCAGTACGAGAGATTTTATATTTTTCAGCGAGGTTTTCGGCTGTAATGGCCATCGGCATCGAGATGTATTGATCTGTAAGCCCCGTCATGAGCGAGTCTTCAATTTCAGTATGTCCCATTTTCTGTCCCCAGCGACCGCTGCGAACCACAAATGGGCTTTGGCTCATGCTTTCTGTCCCACCCGTTAAAACTGTTTTAGCTTCTTTTGTGAGAATTCTTCTTCTTGCATCTAAAAGCGTTTCAAAACTCGAGCCGCACAAGCGGTTAATCGTAACTGCTGCTGTTTCTTCTTTCATTCCACAGCGAAGTGCTACATGTCTAGAAAGATAAGCTGCGTCTTTGGAAGTCTGAATTACGTTTCCGTAACTGACCTCATCAATTTCTTTCGGATCTAACTTTGCTTGTTCGATACAAGCTTTGGTAGAGGCGACTGCAAGGTCTGTTGCAGTAAAGTTTTTTAAGCTCCCACCAAAACTTCCGAAGGGAGTACGTTTTGCAGCAATAATATGAATTTCCATTGGAGAAACATAGCCGCTTATCGTGCATTGGTAAATAGTTAACGCAGTGCAAATTCGCTGTGACTTTTTACTTGAAACTATGAGTAAGCCTTCCTAAACTTCATACCAATGGAAGAAAAAAACTTAGTCAATCCTGTTGCATTACGTCATTGTTCCGTAAGGTTTGGTGATATCGAGGGCAAATTGCTCGACCTGTCGTTCTTACGAGTGGTGGTAGAAGCTCCTCATTACCCTACCTTAGAAATCGATCAAAAGGTGACTCTGGATTTTCGACTGGATAGAGAAAAATTTTCTGCTCCCGTTACATTGAAGAGTACGAAGGATGGACGCTTACGTTTTTGTTTTGATAAGTTACCTCATAGTGCTTTAGCGAGTTTAAAATCATTTTTAAATTGCCGAAAAATCGGGGAATCCATCACAGAAGATTGGACTCTTGGTGGAATCCGCCATTTTCACGGGATGAATGAGTCTGAGTTTTGGTTTGATGATGCGGGAAGAATTGTTTTTACTTATCTAGATGATTCGACAGGCAATACGCAATTCTTAATTCGCTTGCTGGGTGAATCGGGTGCGATGCGTGCTGGACGAATTTTACGCAAAGACTACTTGGATTTAAGTCATATCGAGGCGGATCTGCCTTTGTTACCGGTATCTGATCGCGAATTGTATTTGAAACTTTCTGAATGCCGGGATGTGATCACTAACTTCCGTCCTATTGGGCAGATGGAGTATAGCTTGAAGCAGAAATTACTGAAGGTGATGAGCGATTATCTGTATTCGAGTAATGCTCGTGTGGATTTGTCTCCTATCAGACCTCCTAAAGTTGTTACTACCGATATGCAGCCTAATAGCTGAACTGTTCTTTCTATGTGGTTTTGTCTTGAGAACCTATAGGTAATTGATACAGGCAAAAGAACTCTTGATGTTTGGGGTTTGTCTAAATATCGCGCGATATTTTAGAGTTGATGCTTGTAAATAGTACACGGGTCCTGTCACCTGCGGCAGATCCAGATGCTCTCCTTGGATGAGATCTTCGCCTTTAGTTCTTTCTGCAAGTTTCGTTGTGGTGGGTGGTTTGCAAGCCTCTACCCGGAGCCACTGGCTCTGCCTACGGCGCCACCCGTATTGCCGTTAAAAAAATCTTCTACCGAACGTCTAGAAAAAAATATAGATATCTAAACTAAATCTTTCGAATGTCTGGATGAAATAAAGAGATGTAAATTAATTCTCTCGGATGCATGGATGAAATAGAGAAGTCTAAGTTAACTCTCTTGTAGTCAGAAAAATAAGTGGTGATTTAAATATCGCGCGATATTTTATTTTGTTGGTTTTGGGGAGCTTTGTTTGAGAGGGTTCGTGGTGTTTTGATAATACTTTGGGTGGTCCATGCGGGCTTTGTATAAGTTGTGTGCTCTGCAAAGTACTCGTAAGTTATCTAAATCTTTGCTGCTGCCTCCCATTGCATAGGGGCGAATGTGATCAATCTGTAGATGGGCAGTCTGGTTACATCTGACGCCAGACGCACTTTTGTAACTGCACCTGAACTGGGCTGCCGTTTTTAAATCTCGTTTGATATGAGTTTGTACATAACGTGTGTGTCTTTTTACTTGAGACTTGTGCGATCTTTTCTCTTTAGTCAGTTCTTTTAAGGCCTTTTTCAAAATAACAATAGGTAGCTTCTCAGAGAGCTGACTTTTGGCCTTTTCGAGCAGTGCTTCTAGTTCATCATCTAATTCTATCAATAACGTCTTGGGAGCTTTTTTAGATTCGGTGAAATGGGATTCAATTACTTTTTCTATGGTGCGCGTGCTTTGGTTCTTCACCTCGGCTAAGAGTGGGATTACGTTATCTTGTGTTAAATGTTTTGAGAGTAGGCATAATCCTGTCAGAGTGATTTCTTCTTTCTCAAGCGCTGGTTTAATCTCTTCCTCGAACTTCCACAGTGCTCTTGAGGCATGCACGCGTCTATTAGCTTCTCCTTCGGAATACTTTAAGTACCGAATACAGAAGTCATGTAAGCTCGAATAACCTTCTTGTAGATGCAGTCTTCTGCGATTTACTTCTGCTAAATACTCCAAAACTTCTAGAGTATGTTTCTTTTCGTTCTTAACACTTTGACTGATTTTATTAAGTACCGTTTTGTCGTCTAATAATTGTAACTCCATCTCAACTCCAGTATCCATATTGTTAGTGTCTGATTTGCATTTTGTCGACGATAAAATGACTTTAAATGGGTGAATTGCGGCGTTAAAAATATCGCGCGATATTTTTAGTTTTTGCCCAAGCGTAATACACGGGTCCTGTCACCTGCGGCAGATCCAGATGCTCTCCTTGGACTTGATTTATAGAGTGAGATCTTTCTGCAAGTTTCGTTGTAGTAGGTGGTTTGCAAGCCTGTACCCGGAGCCACTGGCTCTGCCTACGGCGCCACCCGTATTGCCGTTTGAGAAAAACTTCTTAGCAAAAAACAAAGATTAATCTGATGGCTCTTATCGCTGGTGAGGATTTAGGCGGGGTGTTTTGACTTAAGACACCTGACGATCTTTTTTACATATTTAACTCAATGTAAATCCATGGGGTTATCTGTATACAACTTAAGTTCGCGAAATATGCATCAAATTACAAGCCTACACCGTGCCTAGAATTCTTGGGCAATCCTTTTGCAGTATTAAGAGTCAAGAGTTTTGACTTAAACGCATCGAAAGAGGCTAAGCTTGCGAAAGCTGATAAACAATTTAACTAGCATTTCAATTGTGAAGATTATGCTAGTTGTGTGCTTTTTATGCAGCCCTCAAGCTTCTGCAGAAGATGGGCCATTAGCTACATTTTTTAAACAGAAGAAACATACTGAGTTTGTAACGGCTGGTGTCCAAGATGAAGTAGCACGCGCTCAAGCAGGTATCTTTGTGCAGTCTGGGCCGATCGGTGGATTTGAAAATAGTAACCCAGCTCTTGCTGCAAAATTGGCGGACTTATTAAAAAGTGGAGATGTAAATCAAATCCAAAAAGCAGAAACTTTTTTTACTCAACTCCAACTATCTGACATCAGAAATAAAGAAACAGCGGTAACTAATGCTGTAAACGCGATAGATGCTCTGCAGCCTGGTTTGAGTGCAGACGATAAAACCAAATTAAAAGATTATTTGAACTCAACAATAGGTAATCCTAGACCAGATGGAACTGTTCCGGGGCTCGCAACTCTTGCACAGTTACAAACGCAATTGCGTAGTGGATTACCTCCCAAACCTCCTGCTTCCGCAAGCACCCTCGGCACGACCGGTGGACAAGTAGCAGGAGCAACAGCAGGCAATACCGGCGGTACGACTGCAGGAGCAACCGCGGGAACTACGGCTGGAAAGCCGCCTCTCAGCGAAGAAGAAAGACAAAGACAAGCAGCACAAGACGCATTATTGCAAGCCCAACTCGCGCAAGCACAGCAATCACTTCAAAACGGTGGCAGAGGTGGGGGCGGTAGCGGTGGTGGTGGTGGCGGCGGTGGTGGAAAAGGCGGCGGCGCTGGTGGTGCTGGAAGTCCTCCTAGTTTTGGTAACTCGCAAAATAATTCTGACGTCGGAAGTCAGGTGGCAAAGCACACTCAAGATCAACGCAGTAAAGAAGCGGACAGAGGGCTTTTAAATAATAACAACAACAGTTTTGGAAATAATAACAATAGTTCTTCAAGCGATCCGAAAAAAGATCCTTTCAAAAAAGACGATAAAGATGGCGGATTTAAATTACCCGAGCCAAAGACAGATAAAAACGCCTCAAAAACAGTTTCTAAACCAGGCGCTGGAAAAACAGATCCTCTTTCTGATCC
The DNA here is from genome assembly GCA_964396165.1 of uncultured Pseudobdellovibrionaceae bacterium. Lineage (GTDB taxonomy): Bacteria > Bdellovibrionota > FAC87 > UBA2466 > UBA2466 > CALCZU01. Next base: position 44,755 of record CAYNEF010000024.1, on the reverse strand, counting down.
GAGCGGTGATGCAGCACAAGGACCTGGCGTAGGTTACAACAGCAATTTGACATTGGCAGGTCCTACAAAAGTTCCGGGTCTTGCTCCTAAACCAGATATTTCTGCAATGCTCGCAGCAGGCGGTGGTGGAGGCGGCGGCGGTGGTGATAACCCATTTGCTGGCGCGAATATCAAAGGCGGCGGCAGTGCTGGTGCAGCAAGCTTCGAAGGCAATCCTTTCAGTTCCAATGAAGGTATGGGCGGTGGAGGCGGCATGGGCGGCCCCGCATTTAGAAAAATTTCTCCAGAATCCGGATCGGGATCTGATGGAGAAAGTGTTGAGTCTTCCTCTGGCGGCGCTACAAACGATTTTAGAAAAAAAGGAAGCATCCTAGATCAAATCATGAGCTTTGGTCCGAGTGATGAAGAACGCTTAAAAAACTTAGGCATTATGGCCTTTGTCGCGCGCCCCGAAAGAATTTGCACGCTTCCAGGGAAATCTCTCCTTGGCAATTGCCCAACAAAAAATAGAACCAGACGTATTATCAGCCGAGAGGACGACGAATGAGAAATTTATTAATTCTTTCGACATTTTTTTTATCGATTGTGTATTCACCTTGTGTACTTGCAGAAGGGGACGCAGCCACTCGAGTTACGGATAGATCGACGATTAACGTCGATCCCACAGACGCAGACAACGCACAAGCACAGAGTCAAGGCTCAAGCACTTTTGCAGATCCTAACACGATTAGACGCGATCAAAGTGTAGCTCCCATTGATGGAAGCGCAGGAAGTGCAGATCGCGCAGCAAAAGCTCGCAATGCAAAAAGCCAGGGTACCTCAGGAACTGCAGCCGCCACAGTAGCAGCAGCAGGACTGGCAGCGCAGAGTGGTGCTGCATTTGCTGGTGGATTATATGGTTTAGGAGCGGCTCTTGCTGCAATGTCGGCACTGGAAACAGCGCAAGCAATCGCTACAGCCAATACGGCTTCAGATAACGACGGACAAGATAAACTTCTTACGACAAACGAATCCATTAACGGTGTGGACAGTGGGGCTAAAGGAAGCAGCAAGTCTGGTTCTTCTATCAATCTTCCTAAAGAAGTAGAAAACGCCATTCAAAGACAAGGCGTCAATGTAGACAACTTTAAAGATCAATTGGCATCCGGTGCTTTTACGCGTGTAGACGACGTATTAAACGCGATGGGATACGGCGGTAAAGTTTCTGAATATGATTTAAAACAAGCCGAAAGAGCAGCGGATAAAACTATCCGTGAAACAAATAATGAGACTCAGAATAATACTACTGGCAGAGAATCTATCACTGGTAATGAATCTGCAGGAGGAATCGCAACTGGTTCTTCTTTAGGCCGCGGCGTTAACTCTGCAAATGCGAGCGAACAAAATGCTGCTAAAGGATCTCTTGTGATTGAGTCTCTTTCTCAAGTAGATAAAAGCCGCTCTCATGAGCTCACAAAAGAAATCAACATGGCAACTGGCGGTACGATGTCTGATTTTTTAAAGAAGTTTTCTGGTGACAACAAACAAGGACTTCTCGAGAGAAAATTAACTGAGTATGAAATGCAGTTAGAAAAAGCAAACGTATTTCCTGCTACCGGAAAAGGCCAAATCTTTCAGATAGCACACAGAAATTACCGCGAATTCGGTAAATGGCGTCGCAATACCAAACTAGCAATAAGATAAAGACTTATTAAAATTTAGGGCGAATAATAGAAGTGGATTTGTTTTTGCTCGCCATTTCAGTCATGTGCTGGCGTGCAAATTGTTCCATGTAGATATGTGAAAAATGCCACGTCGATAAAACAAGAAGCGCAGTGAATAATCCCACCACTGTTGTTTCTACGTGAGAAAGAGAAAACTGTTCGCGGATAGCGAAATATCCTAATAGCACTCCCCAGAAATAGAGAAAGAAACTTGCCGTTCCCATCCATTCAAAAGTACTTTCGAGATGGTTCGCTGTGTAACCCGCCATGATCATCGTAAATACGACGGCAAGACGTCTGAAAAGAACGCGTTTACTGTTTTTGCTTCCAAAAAAACTTCCCACGGTCCAGACCATTTGTCCGATGAGATAACTTGCGACAAGAAGAATCACAAGTTTAAGGGCAACGACAATCCACATCGCGATATCGAATGGTAAGCCTGTATTTTGCGAAATAACCGACGAATAAAGCTCGTATAAGGCGTGCTGGCGACCTACGTGCGCTTCTACCGCTGTTACGATTAAAAAGGTAAAGAGAATCATCCAATGGTGGGTAGACCATTGCAATTGGTTTACAAATTCTTTAGGTCTTACAAACATCCGCATGCTCTGTTTCACAGGTACTCCTCTTAAAACTTAAGAACACCCCATTTAAGTGCGCGCACTTCGGGTGTTGTCCTTTATACTGCAACGTGTGCCAGATCAGAGTTGAGCCTAAAATTTGGACGTGAAACTGTATAAAGAGTAGACAGTTTTAACAATTAACAGCCTGTATACACTTCAAACAGGGGCCTTAAACCTCGACAATGAGATGCCAAGTAGCTCAGGGAAAACCTTGTAATTTCAAGTATTCTTTTTGTCTTAACGTTGGCATTTCACGTGCATTTATATCTGAATAGATAGGAACCACAAATTATGAAGCCAACTTGTACGATACAATTAGCGCTTATCTTTATTCTAGCCTTATCTGCTTGTACGGATAACCGCACACCTCTTCGTACGCAAGGTTCCAGACTATCTCGTGCTGTCGCACAAACTTTGACAAAGGTAGGAGATTTAAGAGGGACTGCAGCCAATGGCAGTGCAGTGGATATCAGCACGTATCAAATGTTTGGAAAAGGTTCGAATATTTTTTTAACGGGAGCAGGAAATGGTGCTCCTGCACTTGGTTTTAGCAGATGGAATATTACTGCAGATCAAGAGCGTCCTTCTGTTGTTTTTAGCGTAGCAGAACAAATTGATAGCTTTACAGAAAAAACCACAAAGAACTGGTCTCCCAGTTACTATGCAGCTGGTGCATTGTCTATTGTAGGTTCCTGGGCATATATGAGCGGCTCTGCCGGTATGAGCGTCGTGGATATGTCTGACATTCACCCTAAAGAAGCTGTGAGATTTCCCGCTTCACCGAATATCGAAATCAACCGAGACGAAAATTTTGTTTATAAAGCAATTGTGGCGCATCCCACGCTTCCACTTTTGTACGGATTCCGTGAACAAGATTACCAATACAATCTTTCTGCAAGTGGAGCGAATGTAAAAATTCTTGGTAAAGTTCCTTATGCAGGAACAAATGAAACAGTTTGTTGTGTAACAGGAGCTACCGTATTTCAAAATCAAGTGTACGTAGCTTTCACCCATGCACTTTGGATTTATAAATTTGGTCCACAAGGACAGTTAACTGATCTCAGCATCGACGATAACTTTCAAGCTGCGGGAATTGCTTCTACTAATGATAAACTTTATGTTCTTCACCAACCAGCAAAAGCACCAAAAGCCGGTGGGGAAAATAATCCTGCTGGAATTTATGTCTTTGATTTAAATGGGGGGCAGGTAGCTTACTTGCCGATTCAACCTTCTACTTTTGCGGTATCACCGGATAATTCGCACATCTATGCAAACATGGATGAGACATCAGTCTCTATCTATCGCATTAACTGGAATAACGTTTCCCAATAAAATTATTTAGGTTTTGGTGCTTCAGGAAAAATTGGCTTATCTGTTGGAAGCGCATCGCTTGCAACCAAGTCCGTTTGGGTGGAAAAACTCGACGGAAATATCATTTTAAACCCTTCGCTCACTCCCAAACCGCATTGCTCAATATTCCAGTCATAGGAAATTTGCATTCTCAGTAAATTACCCGGCAGTCGTTGTTGTGATTTCTTAGAGTCTTTAAAGTAAGTAAGCTTAAGATTGGATTTTTGTGTAACGTTTTTTCCGGCATATTGATAGATCAAACTAGTAGACAAAGGAATCGACTTTTCATCTACTAAAGCGGCAATGGCAAGGGGAGAGAGTTGCACGCGTAAAATAGGATTGTCCTGAATTCTTAAAACCTGTTCGCGCAACTCTAAATTACGCATTTCATTCTGCGTATCGAGACTTCTTAAGTCTATTTCCCAATTTCCAGACAGTTCATTCTTCTCGTTATCGTATAAAAGAGCCCCAGTGATAAATCTTGTAACAGCAATATTCTTCTCAATGGCTCCATCCATCTGCATCGCAAACAAATTCCTGGTCCCCAAATCCTTAATCGTAAAAGTCTTAGCCCCGGCCCAGAGTGGCAACGCAATCAAACTGAACAACAAAAAAAGAAGTTTCATAGGTAAGTATTATTGCCGTCAACGTCCCCACTGTCTAGGGGGTGTGCTCCGAAATATCGCGCGATATTAGTGGTTCGAGTAACAACCTGCGCATGGGCACTGACAAATTTCGATCCGAAAACCCCGTAACTACTGAATACACGTCCGTATTCTATTGGCCTTCACCTTGCATTTCACCCATTTCGGAGAAGGGAGGACTTCCATGAGAGACACATTCGTTGGCATTCTGGTTTTATTGTCATTCGTCGGAGGCTATTTTGCCTTTCGCGGTCAAGCGGAATCAGTATCAGTTCAGCCACAAAATTATCCGGCACCTTTAGCACAAACACAACCCAACGTATCTCCTATCAGGAAATCCCCTCCCAAAATTTCCAAACACTTAACTAAACTCAACCGAAAGGTAATCCATGAACGTACAAAACATAGTCAGTCAAGGTCGCAGCAAAATGATGGACATCATCAAGGAAGCTCAAGCGACATTGCAGAAGTTGAAAAACTCCCTTCAATCTATGAAGATCAAGAAGGACGAGTAAAACAAGATGATTCGACTGAGAGCACTAAAAGTGTTTACGGTGTTCCTGTAGATGCTTGGGTGCTCTCCAGTCGAAATTTTGTTGCCACAAAACCAGCCGATCCCAAACTTGCTGAAGGGGTACGCGTTTTTGTGGGTTGCGTAGAATTGAAAAAAGAAGGCGCTAAAGAACTCACCAAAGGCGATTGCGCTAAAATCGCTTCGTCCACCCAATCTATTAGATAATTTTAAAGTTGAAATTGAAAAGAAGAGAGCACGCGGAATAAAGAATATTTATTCGCCTCTATAGAATCTTGAAACAAGTTATCGTACACCGCTCCCATTCCCCACTTAAGCGACCACGCTCTGACGTAGAATTGATAAATCATCCCCATCGATAGTCTCATCGACTTAAAGGAAGAGTCTGCGCTGTATTCGAAAAGCGGCGTAATATACTGCTGTCCCGAAATCACCAAATCAGGTTGTAGTGCAAGTGTTAGATGGTTAAAGTCGGCTGTATTCGAACGCGAACTGAGAGAAAAGCGAGTCAGGCCCAAAAGCACGTCTAATTGCATTTCATAAGGAGCATTTAAAAATAAAAACTTCTTTCCACCACCGATTAAACGTACACCTAAGAGCGCGCGTGCTGAATAATATGCGTTCTCCGGATTCGCTGTCGGAAGTGCCAGCATCCCTCCAGGCCTAAGAATGTAACGGTTACGCAGTAAAAGAGGAAGTTCAGTGCCTACGTACAAACTCGATGTATCGAAACTATTATTATTTTTATAAGTCAGGTATCCAATTTCTTCTTTTGGTTCCAACGTAATATCCCAAGCGGCAGTGTGTTTAATGCTGATTACACCTTCTACCGCTTCGAATTTTTCTAAAGGGCCTTCAAATACCCCTGTTTTTGTATAGAGAGTAACTCGGTAAGAGTAGTTACCCGCAGGAAGGACATCGGGAACAATTTCATTCCAATCGACTTCTTTCGGGGGGCTTCCATTTTTTTTTCGTTGCGCGTAAATATCTTTTTTGCTGTTTTTAATTGTGAGTGTCCAAGACTCCAGTTTTTCTTCTGTTTCAGGGACAGTTATTTTAAAGCGTAGCGCTGCCTTTTTATGAAACACAGTCTCAACCTGTTGGACTTGCTCTCCTGCTTTAATAAGCTGCACGCTTGCAGCCAGTTTTATATTTCCTGAAAAACCAATCGTTTTTTCTGTTTCATTGCCTTCTTTTACCTTCACGCGAATGGAACCGGGGTTTTTTATCCAGGTAAATTGGACTTTGAAACTCTCTGTTCTTCCATCGGGTTTTTTTACCGTGTAATTCATGGTGGTGGGCTCGGAGGGCACGACGAGTTTGTACTCAAAGTTTCCATCACTCATCAGCGGTACAAATTTGTCATTTATGCTTAAAGAGTATTTGTCCTTCATTTTACCAAGGAGCAAGATATACGCTTCCCCGTCTTCGGGGATATAAAGAGATTTTCCATTGCGAGAATCCCATTCTACATACGGATTCATTTGATCAAGCTGTGTAACTTGCAAATAGTTTTTAGAAATCAGCACTTCACTGATTTCAGATTCCGAAACTTTTGGTTTTTCTTCGACTTTTGGGCTAGGACTCGGTGTAACTTCTTTCTCGACTTGTTTTTTTTCTACTTTTACTTCTGGCTCAACAAGCGGAGTCGATTTAGGAGGCTCCTCTTTGGGGACTTCTATTTTAGGAGCAGATTTTTTTAAAGGCACAAAATCTTCATCATTTGTCACAACTGGTGCCTTTTTCTTAGGCGCAGCAAAAAGCAGAGTTGTAAGAAACAACAAGAAGAATACTTTCAATGGTTTTCCTTTAAAAATTGACACCCTTAGAATAAACGAGAAAGATGCTTTCGTCATGTTGAGCTTTTTTCACCGGTTTTTATTTTTTCTTGATCCGGAAACAGCGCATCATCTTGCCGTGGGAATTTTAAAGAAACTTCCCGTTCAGGATAAAAAAAGACACCCCGCAGTAACTCTCCCAGGATTCGAAAATATTGTTTTAGAAAATAGAATTGGTCTTGCCGCCGGCTTTGATAAAAACGCAGAAGTGTTTCCCGCGCTCTCAACATTTGGTTTTGGTTTTATTGAAGTAGGGACGGTGACGCCACTTCCCCAATTAGGAAATCCCAAGCCCAGAATTTGGCGAACGGCAAATCAAACTCTCGTCAATAAATTAGGTTTTAATAATTGTGGGCTCGAACAATTTAAAAAAAATATTCTTAAAGGGAGAAAAAAAACAACGGTTCCTCTTTTTGCCAATATCGGGAAAAATAAAGTTACACCTAACGAAAATGCGCTTTCTGATTACGAAACAGGGTTTCAAAAATTAAAAGACCATGTGGATGGTTTCATCGTCAATATCAGTTCGCCCAATACGCCTGGCTTAAGAGAATTACAATCTGTGCAATTTTTGGAGTCTGTCGCGCGTATCTTGCCCAAAAATAAACCCGTTCTCGTGAAGTTTTCTGCAGACTTAAACGACTCTGATTTAAAAGTGCTGCTTACTTATATTGCTGGTAGTCCCTTTACTGGCGTCGTGCTCGTCAACACTTCCTCTGAACTTGCCCAAAAGCACGCATTAAAACAAGAGGGTGGATTGTCAGGTACGCTGCTTTTAAATAAAGCGTTACAAAAAGTACGTCTTGCAAAAGAAGTATTAAAAACGAATAAAGTGATTATTGGGGTAGGGGGTGTCTCCTCGACAGCAGATTACAAAAAGATGCGCGAAGCGGGTGCAGATTTAGTGGAAATTTATACAGGGTTTATTTACCAGGGTGTTCCGCTAGTAGAGGAACTCTCTAAGCTTGATTGATAAGCTTATGCAGATCCTCTTCAGAAATAATCGGTACTTCCAGTTCCGTTGCTTTTTTTAACTTCGAACCTGCTTCTTCTCCCGCCAAAAGATAGTCCGTATTTTTAGAGACACTAGATGAAACTTTGCCGCCGTTTTGTCTAATGAGATCGGATGCCTGATCTCTTGAAAGCGTAGGAAGAGTGCCAGTAATCACAAACACTTTGCCTGAAAATTTACTGGAATTACCGCCACTAACCACAAGGGGTGTGGGTTCCACTCCGTTTTTTCTTAAGGAGGCAATTTCTTCGATGTTTTTTTCATCACTTAAAAATTCAAAGAGGGAGCGGGCGATTCTTTCCCCGACTTCTTCCACAGCCGTCAATTCTTCTACCGTAGCCGTCAAAAATTTATCAAGTGTTCCGAAATGGAGTGCAAGAAGTTCTGCCGTTCTCTCCCCTACAAACCGTATCCCCAGTGCGTAGATAAATCTATCAAGAGTTGCTTTTTTACTGCTCTCAATGTTTCTGACAAGTTTAGAAGCTAATTTCTCTCCCTGACGATCCAGTTTTAAAAAATCTTCTACTTTGAGTTTGTAGAGATCAGAAAAATGCCTGACCGTTCCTGTTTCAAGCAGTTGCAATGTCCATTTTTCCCCAAGCCCCTCGATGTTCATCGCACGCTTAGAGCAAAAATGCTTTAGAGATTCGCTGAGCCTTGCAGGGCATGCCATGTTGTTACAACGGTGTGCAGACTCTTCCGGATCTTTTACAATAGGCCCATTGCACGAGGGACAAGTTTTTGGAAAGTGAATGTTTTTTTCTTTTCCCGTTCGTTTTTCTAGAACAACGCTTTGCAAGTTAGGAATGACATCTCCTGCACGTTTCACAATAACCGTATCGCCGATTTTTAGACCTAAGAGGTTAATCTGATCTTCATTATGAATACTGGCGCGTTTTACTTCCACACCCCCAATCCAAACAGGTTCTAAAATAGCAACAGGGGTAATCGCCCCTGTTCGACCTACTTGAAAAAGTACATCGTTCAGTTTTGAAGTGCCTTCCTGTGCCTTAAATTTATAGGCAATAGCAAAACGTGGTGAGCGTGCAATGAAACCAAGCTCTCGTTGCTGTCTAAAGTTATCCACTTTTAGGACTAGGCCATCAATCTCGTAGTTTAGCGATTCTCTTTTTGCTTCTAAACTCTTATAAAACGCAAAAACATCTTCTGCAGATTCAAGTTTTTTTCGCAACGGGTTGGTTCTTAAACCCAGTTCTTTAAAATAATCGAGTAAAGCAGTGTGTGAATCGATAGACGCATTCGCAGTCATTTCTCCCACCCCGTGGCAAAACAGATCGAGATTTCGCTGGGCCGCCACTTTGGGATCGAGCTGACGAATGGATCCTGCAGCAGCATTTCGAGGGTTGGCAAATAAAGGTTCTCCTTTTTTTGCCTTGTCTGCATTTATCTTTTCAAAATCGGACTTAAGAAGAATTACTTCCCCGCGTACTTCTAAAAGCTCTGGAGGTGTGCCACGAAGGGTAAGCGGAACAGACTTGATGGTCTTGATGTTTTCCGTTACGTCTTCTCCCGTTTCACCGTCCCCACGGGTTGCCGCAACTACTAATTTCCCTTTTTCATAGACTAGTTCAATGGCAAGCCCGTCAAATTTGGGCTCTCCTACGAGGGAAAAAGCTTCTCCTAAGCCTTTTGTACAACGGTCATAAAAATCAGAAAATTCTTCTTCTGTGTACACGTTTTGCAGACTGAGCATCATTTGTCTGTGTTTGTATTTTTTAAATTTATCCAGCGGAGCCCCACCCACTTTTTGTGTGGGGGAATAGGGATCAAAAAACTCGGGGTGTTTTGCCTCTAGCGCTTCGAGTTTTTTAAAAAGTTTGTCATATGCTTCATCCGAAATGACAGGGGCATCCAGCACATAATATTTGTATGCGTGCTCTTCGATCTCCTTACGGAGCTTTTTTATTTCAGTCAGGGTGCTATCGCTCATGGAGATTGATTTTTCAGGCAAATTTGAAATTCTTCATCTGAAAGACACGAAATGCAGCTTCTCGGATAATTTCTTTAGACATCTTCGAATAACCAAAGCGTCTGTTTAAAAAGAGAATCGGTATTTCTTTGATGGAAAAACCGCGTTTAAATGCGCGGTATTTAAGTTCCACTTGATATGCGTAGCCTTTTGATTTTACGGTGTCGAGCTCCAGGGATTTCAAAACAGTGCTTCTCCAGGCGTTAAACCCTCCTGTCATATCGATCACTTTTGTTCCCAAAACCATTTGCGCGTATAGATTTCCCCCGCGGCTAATCATTTTCCGAGGCCACGTCCACCCCGAGGTCCCACCGCCATAGACGTAACGCGAACCAATTGCTACATCATGGGTTTTTAACGCTTCAAAAAGTTTAGGAACATCAGAAGGGCTGTGTGAAAAATCAGCATCCATCTGTAAAATAGCGTCGTAGCCTTCTTTGATAGCCAAATCAAACGCGTGCAAGTACGCAAGCGCCAGACCTTCTTTTTTTTCTCTTTTTAAAAGCCGGACTCTTTTTTCACTCTGGCAAATGTATTCGACAATTTTGCCTGTACCGTCTGGCGAATTGTCATCGACGACCATGACATCGCAATCGGGCGAGTACTTGAGTACTTCAGGAAGAATGCGACCGATATTTTCTGCTTCGTTGTATGTCGGGATGACTATCAGTTTTTTCATTACTTAAGTAGATCCTTTAGGGTTCAAACGGCGTGTATTGCATCTGGTGCGCTTCTGCAATTGGTTTCAAAAGCAGTCGTCCTTCATGCGTATTAAACCCTCTTCTTACAGCAAGATTATTTTTTGCAGCAAGCATGGGGCCCTGATCCGCGATCATCAATGCATATTTCAAAGTGACGTTTGTAAGTGCCAGCGTCGATGTACGCGCCACTGCGCCTGGCATATTGGTCACGCAATAATGGATCACATCATCCACAATGAATGTTGGACTTTCGTGTGAAGTCGGACGACAGGTTTCGACACAACCCCCTTGATCCACTGCGATGTCGACAATCACAGATCCTTTTGCCATTTGAGAAATATTTTTTCTGGTGACAAGTTTTGGAGCTTTAGCGCCCGGAATCAAAACAGATCCGATAAGCAAGTCGGCTTTTGCGACACTTTCTTCAATGTTGTCGATATTGGACATGAGCGTAATGATTCTGCCGTCAAAAATGTGCTCGAGATATTCCAACCGTCTTGCATCTTGATCGATGATGGTCACCATCGCGCCCATACCGAGTGCAACTTTTGCCGCATTCGCACCTGCGACACCACCGCCCAGCACAACAACGTGGCCTGGAGCAACGCCTGGGACGCCGGGAAGTAAAATCCCTTTACCGGAATTGGTCGCTTCCCAACTGGATTGTAAATAAAAAGCGCCGATTTGAACCGACATGCGTCCTGCCACTTCGCTCATCGGGCGAAGAAGAGGGAGCGAGTTATCGGCTTCCTGAATTGTTTCGTACGCGATACCCGTAACTTTTTTCTCGACCAATTCTTCGGTGAGTTTTTTTTCTGCGGCCAAATGCAAATAAGTAAAAAGAATTTGGTTGGCTCTTAAGTATTTAAATTCCTCGTGTAAAGGTTCTTTTACCTTCATCACCATATCCGCGCCCCAAACTTCAGCTGCGCTGGAAACTATTTTTGCACCCGCTTTTTCGAAAAGTGCATTGGGAATTCCGCTACCAATCCCGGCATTGTTCTCCACAAGGACTTGGTGCCCGTGGCTGACAAGCGATTTCACACCCGCAGGTACGATCCCTACGCGGTTTTCTCTGTTTTTAATTTCTTTGGGGATTCCGATTATCACGTTTTTTCCTTTGTAAATTGGATATCAAGCACGTCAGTGGCTTCCATTTCAAACACGCCTTTTTCTTTGGACGAAAAGGTAAGTTTGCCGCGAATTTTGCCGCCTGACAACCGCACAAAAGAATCTATCACTTCACCGTTGTAATACTTGCCCATCTTATCAATGAGCGTGCAATTCAGCTTGGATTCCAGTGCCTTATCTATTTTTTCTAGCAGGGCAAACATCGACTTAAGGGTATAACAGAGCCCGTCTTATCCGTCTACGGGATCAGCTAGCGATTTGATTTGATGCGTTAGGTTTGGGGGTTATTCCCAGTAGTATTCCTGGGGGACGGTACCGGGAAGTGGAAGTCCTTCAATCAGGGCATCCGGACAAGTGATTTGGGTGGGAAGGATGCACGCGCCTTTTTTATTTTGAAACCCATGGAGTGTTGCTTCTTTTGAAAACTGCGTCAGTTTTTGCAAAAGCTCGAGCAATGAAATTTCCCATTCCCACTTCACAAGACGTTCTCCGAAATCCCCGTGGTGAACGAGTTTGGAATGGTTTACGGAAATCTTCGCCTTTGTCGTCTTGGGATCGTAGTGCACGATTTCAATCTCTTCGACAAAGATTGCGCGTTCAATCGCAGCAAAGTTCAGCCAAAGATTTTCATTCGGGATAAGTTTGGAGGAGAAAAGAGAAATAGTAGGGGCCTGGCTGTAATTCATCCTTCTTCCATGGCCTGATTTAGGCAAAGAAAGAGTCGAGGCTAGACGTTTATCCGTCGCAAACTCCTTGAATTCTCCATTCGCAAAAAGAGCGAGTTCCTTTGTCTTTTCTCCTTCCTGATCCACTTCGCTATCACTTGGAAACTCCATCAGCGAGAAGGAAAACGGGATGGAATCATCCAGAAAATTTAAAAAAGACTGCTGGTTCACTAGATTGTCAGCTTCAAAACTTTTCAGCACATGAAAAAGAATCTTAGAGAGTGTGTGGTGCGATAAAAGCACGGGCACTTCTCCAGTCGGAAGCGGCCACAACGAGGGAGATTCCAACCGCTCTTTTGAAATATCGAGCAAAGTACTTTCAGAAAATGTTTTCTCCCAAAACGCATCAATAGAGGATTGAAATTCGTCCATGCGAAATGCCTGTGCTTCTTTCTGAATGGAGTATAAAAAGCGCACTTTCTCATCGTCCGATTGGGTGAGATTTCCTTCGCTGTCTACAATCGCAAAATCGCGCCTGCTTTGTGCATATTCAAAGCTAAATTGGGGTGAAATCGTTTCAATCTTTCGGGCAAGTGCGAGGAGTTTTTCTTTTTTCCCCCCATCCGAAGATGTAGTTAACGGCGTCGCTTTTTTGGGGAGGGGCGAAGATTCAGTCTCGCCCAGTATTTCCAGTAGCGCCTCTGGAGCTATATCCGAGATACTATAATGTACAAAACCTTGGGAGGATTTACACAAGAGGCTTGCGCCAGAGACTTGTGAAATCAAGCTCTTATGGTGCTTTCCTTGAAAAAATAGAGATTCATTTGTTGTTTGTTCTAGGTATAACTCGGCGCAACTTAAACCCTTGGCGCGCGCTTTTGAAAAAATCTTCTCTATGGAGTCGTGTTTTAACATTAGTGTTTGGGAAGCTCGCTGTTAAGCGCTAAAATAATAACATGAAAAAATTAAAAATTCGATCTCTCTTGCTATTAGTTTTTTTACCGGGCTGTGCCCTTTTCACGCCACCAGTGGACAATTCGAAGGTTTTGACTGCTCAAATAAATGACCTGAAAGAAGAAGTGAAATTGCAGCGCGAAGAAATCGGAATGCTGAATTCCAAAATTCATAATTTTGAAGAAACAAAAAAGTTTGCGCAAGTAATTAAGCAAACGCATCCCACCAAAAAGGCGAAATTCATCAAGTCCAAGCCGAAAACAGTCTCTAAAAAAGAAAACAAAATTACACCATCCCTTTTTGAAGACGACGCGACTATTGCAGATTCTTCCCATGAGGAACTCCATAAGTATTTTAAAGGCGTGCAGCTTTTAAGAGAGAAAAAACAGGATGAAGGCTTGATCCTTTTAAGAGAATTTATCTCGGAAAATCCGGGGCACGTGTATGCCGATAGAGCAGAGATGCTGATTGCCGATACCCATTTAAAAAATAAAGATTACGGTCTTGTAATTGTCTCTACTAACGTGTTGGAAAACCGTTATCCCCACAGCGTTAAATTGCCTGAGGCGCTGTATAAGCGCGCGATGGCTTTTATGGCACTTGATCAAAAGGAACAGGCGAGAAAAACCTGGGAGCGCATTCGAAACGATTACCCGAAAAGTAAAATTGCAGAAATGGCGGAGAAAAGAATTGCTACGATTAAAACCCCCTTAATATCGGATCAGCCATGAAAATAATTTTTTTCTTTCTTTGTTTGATTTCGCCTCTTGTTTTCGCAAAGAAGAAACACGTGCCGAAAACGCCTAATAAAGTCGCTATTGAAAAAGATGCGGCAACCTACACCGTGCAACAAGGCGATTGGCTTTCCAGCATTGCAGAAGGGTACTTTGGCAACAAGCAGGATTGGAATAAAATTGCCAAGAAAAACCCTGAAATCAAAAACCCCGATTTGATTCACCCGGGAGAAGTGATTTCTCTTGATTCTCTGGATCAAATGCGCGAGACGGCCACCATTTCTCAAGACATGCCAACGATTGTGCGTATGGATACAACCCCTAAACCAAAAGAAATTGATCTGGAGCAGCCCTTAATCCGTGACGGGCACACCGATATTAAAATCCGCGTGAAGCATTTTATCCTGGGGCAGGAAGAAGTCTTGGGCGAAATTTCTGGAAGCACGGAAGAAAGAAAGTTTTTTCTTCCCGGGGATCAGGTTTTCGTTAAAGCGCTCGACCTTTCGAAATTCAAAGTGGGTAGCTATTTAAGCGTCGGTAAAATTGTCGGTGACTTAGAAGATCGCACTGTTTCAAAAAGTTTGAATCTAGGCGAACTGGTAGAACTGGTGGGCGAACTGGAAGTGCTTGAGTGGGGTGAAAAATTCGTTAAATGTGAAGTGCATGCTGTCTTTGGAAAAATAGAAAGAAACGACAAAATTGTTCCTCTCATTCCTTCAGTCCGCTTGGGCGATAAAATCAAACCACCGACGGATTTACTCTTAAAAGTAGTGATGGCGGAAGACATGGGAGCTAAACTTTCTTCTCAAGGATCCCTGATTATTTTGAATAAGGGTTGGAAAGAAAATGTCGCGCCAGACCAATATTTCCGCGTTTTTTCGGATTTTGATCCAGTAAATGACAATTATAAAAGTTTGGATCCGCAGTCTAAAGGGGAAGTGCAGATTGTCTATGCCGGCAAAACAGCAAGCATCGGGCTAGTTGTCAAAGCGCAACGGCCAGTTCAACTGGGAGACGCACTTGTTCCGTACCAGCATTTCTCTGAGCCCAAGCCCCGCCCCAGCAAAGAAATCGAAACCATCGAAATTAATTAAAGGATAGAAATCCAAACATGCCCCTTACTAACTGATTTTTCCCGATCAAGTTGAACCTACGATCCATGCTCCCCTAACACCCTAGACGAATCGTGAATAGCCGTGTTTAAAGCTTTCCGATGTTTAAAAAAGAAGTAAAAGAATTTTGTAAGAAAAACGGGATTACAATCCTAAGAAAAACCGAGTTTCCCCCGCTTTTAAAAGCGATTCACGATCCGCCGGCCTGTCTGTTTATCAAAGGAAATAAAGAAATTTTATTCAGCTCTTGTCTTGCTGTTGTGGGCGCAAGAAAGTCCTCTAGCTATGGCGTTCGGTCTGCTATCCATTTTTCCAAAAAACTATCTGAAGAGGGTTTTACGATTGTGAGCGGGCTTGCGCGCGGGATAGACAGCGCGGCTCATAAAGGCACATTAATGGGCGGACAAAAGACAATTGCGGTATTAGCTCATGGACACGATCAAATTTATCCCCGAGACAATATTTTTCTCGCAAACGAAATAGTCGAAAAAGGGGGTGCGGTAGTATCTGAATACCCGCCTTTTACAGGGTGCCAGAGGCAGTATTTTGTGGCGCGAAACCGTATTGTGGCAGGCTTGTCTTTAGGCGTAGTTGTGATTGAAGCCAGCGAAAAAAGTGGATCCCTTATCACTGCTAATTTTGCCAATGATGAAGGCAGAGATGTCTTTGTCGTTCCCGGTCCGTACGATGATTCGAACTACCAAGGAAGCCATGAACTCATCCAAAATGGAGCAAAATTAGTGCAATCGGTAGAGGATGTTTTATCGGAATTTGAAAGTTTGAAAGCACGACATAAAAATGTCGAACTATCCAAAGAAGACCAATTCTTTAGAAAAGAGCTCAAAAACGAATTTTCTTTTCAGGACTTGTATGAGCTTGGTAGCGAGATGGATTTTCAACCAGCACTTGAACTCAAAAAGTGGTTGGATAACAAGCGTGTAGCTGAAATCTCTCCACAAGTTTATATGTGGTTAAAGTAACAAGAATGCCGCAAAAAGAAGCTCTGTGTTACATAAAAAATAATTTATCTTTCTTGCCAACTGACCAAAGATTCCT
Source organism: uncultured Pseudobdellovibrionaceae bacterium (assembly GCA_964396165.1). GTDB lineage: Bacteria > Bdellovibrionota > FAC87 > UBA2466 > UBA2466 > CALCZU01. Next base: position 28,710 of record CAYNEF010000024.1, on the reverse strand, counting down.
AAAAATTAAAGAACAGCATTAAAACTTCATAACAAAGGCAAAAATCTTGCGAGATCGAATACTTGATATCTTAGGATACTTGTCCCAATCCCTCGAAGAAGAGAAAGATCTTTTCTACGACTCCGAGGAAATCTGGGATCATTTACAAACTCGTGGTTATACCGAAACGGACATTGAAGGGGCACTTGATCACATTAAAAAAATGTCACTCGAAGTGCCGGGGCCTTTCTTCAGTGATGCTGTTCCCGTTTACCGATCGTATAGCCATCAGGAGAATGTTTCTCTCTCCAAAAAGGTGCGCGGTTACTTATGGAAATTGAAAGTGCGCGGGATAATTGATCACGCGTTGGAAGATGAAATTGTTCAAAAAGCGTTGAATTTGGACACTCCAGCCGGCCTCCGAGAAATTAAAACGGTTGCAGCCCTTACAATTTTCGGCTATGAGCACAAAACTAAAGTAGAAAAGAAGAGTAGTCTTCCTAACTTGCACTTGAACTAGAGAACTCTAAATGGAAAAGGTTAAAGCAAAAGCACCAGCGAAAAAAAAAACGGCGAAGAAAGCCGTTGCTGCAGCTGAAGTAGAAATCAGTGAAGCAGGTGCGGCAGGGAGTTCTACGGGCAAGGGTCTTGTCATTGTAGAGTCTCCAGCAAAAGCTAAAACCTTAAAAAAATATCTGGGCCGCAAGTTTGATGTGAAAGCCAGTGTCGGCCACATCATGGATCTGCCTAAAAGCAAACTGGGTGTGGATCTTGAAAACGACTTCAAGCCTTCTTATGAAGCCATCAAGGGCAAACAAAAAGTCATCGAAGAACTTGCGAAAGCAGCCCTAAAAGCAGACAAAGTATACCTCGCAGCAGATCCGGATCGCGAAGGGGAAGCGATTGCGTGGCACGTTGCAGAAGTTTTAAAATTACCCACAGCTAAAACTGCGCGTGTGCTCTTTCACGAAATTACAAAGACCGCCGTATTAAAAGCGATCGAAAATCCTATTACGCTCAATCAAGACAGATATGAATCACAGCAAGCCCGCCGCATTTTGGATAGGCTTGTGGGGTATAAGATTTCTCCCATTCTTTGGACGAAAGTAAGACGAGGGTTGTCTGCTGGTCGTGTGCAGTCTGTCGCTGTTCGCATCATTTCTGAACGGGAAAAAGAAGTAAAAGCGTTCATTCCTGAACCTTATTGGACAGTACTTGCCGACATCACATGCGAAAATAAAGACTTTCAGGCCAAACTTTTTAAAGCGGACGATAAGAAAATTGATCGCCTCACCATTAATACTGTAGAGTGGGCCAATGAAATCGTAGAGGCCTCCAAAACTGCTGACTGGAAAATTCTTTCGGTAACGCAAAAACAAAGACGCAGAAACCCGGATGCGCCGTTTATTACTTCCACAATGCAACAGGAAGCCGCGAAAAGACTTTATTTTAGTGCGAAAAAAACAATGACACTTGCTCAGCATCTTTATGAAGGTAAAGAACTTGGCGAAGCAGGAGCGCAAGGGTTAATCACCTACATGCGTACTGACTCCCTTCGACTTTCCGATGAAGCAATTAAAGACGCGCGTTCAGTCATTGAAAAAACTTTGGGCAAAGAATACCTGCCCAAAGAACCTATTGTTTATAAGAACAAAAAAAATGCGCAAGACGCGCATGAAGCCATTCGCCCGACTTCCATTGAGTTTACGCCTCAAATGGTAAAGCCTTTTTTGGATGAAGATGAATTTAAACTCTACGATTTGATCTGGAAAAGATATCTCGCAAGCCAGGCAGAACCCGCTGTGTTTGATCAAACCAGTGTGGAACTCGAAGCTAAAGCCAAGACGAATAAAAGTTATCTTTATAGAGCGACGGGAAGTATTTTGCGCTTTGACGGATTTTTAAGCCTTTGGAAAACGCAGGAAGAAGACGAAAATGTGGAAGCCGATGAGGGCACTCAAAGTCTTCCCGATTTAAAAGAATCTTCCAAAGTCGGTTGCAAAAATGTGATTACAGAAAAACACATGACGCAGCCCCCACCACGCTACTCTGAAAGTTCTTTAATTAAGGAACTGGAAGAAAAAGGGATTGGGCGCCCGTCTACGTACGCCAATATTCTTTCGACGATTCAAGATAGAAAGTACGTTGAGAAAAAAGAAAACCGGTTTTACCCGACAGAATTGGGCGATTTGGTAACCGATCTTCTTGTGACTGCATTCGGCGATATCGTAAACGTGCAATTTACCGCCGGCATGGAAGAGCGCCTAGATGAAATAGAAGAAGGCAAACGCAATTGGGTCACTACGCTTAAAGAATTTTACGAGCCGTTTCAAAAGACATTAAAAGAAGCCGAAGAAAAAATGCGCAATATCAAGCGCGAAGAAACGGTTGTGGATATTGAATGCCCCAAATGCCAGAAAAAACTGGTCATTAAATGGGGCAAAAACGGCAAGTTTGCCGCGTGCCAAGGCTATCCGGATTGCAAATTCACCAGCGAATTTACACAAGAAGAAGATGGCACCATTAAGTTAGTTGCTCAACCGACAACGGATGAAAAATGCGATAAGTGCGGCCAACCCATGATGGTAAAGACCGGTCGATTCGGAAGGTTTCTTGCTTGTTCGGCTTACCCTGAATGTAAAACAACGAAACCGATTACTACCGGTATCGAATGCCCGGAATGCCATAAGGGAGAGCTTTCAGCAAAACGCACGCGTTTTGGAAAAATTTTCTACAGCTGTGTGAAGTATCCTGATTGCAAATATGCGATTTGGGATAAACCCATCAAAGGCAGACCTTGCCCCGAATGCAAACACCCTTTTGTCGTCGAGCACTACACGAAAAAAGAAGGTGCTTCTATCCGTTGTCCGCAAAAGGAATGTGGCTTTAAAGAGATTGCGCCACAACCTCCAGACACTTCCATGTAAGAATAAAATTACTCTCTGCGTCGAGTTTCAGTGTAAGTTTGTGCGCATTTCTGTAATCATCTTGCCAACATAAGTCGTAGGCGTTTTAATGGCGCTATGAATAAGTTTATCTTTCTTATCATTAGTATCTTTTCTTCCTTCACCTTTGCTGTGGACGGGTATTACTTGGGATTGGCCGCAGGGCATACGACAATCACTGGTAAGTCGAATGGCGGTAGAAGCAATTCGATTGGTTTAAATTTAGAAGCTTCTATTAGAGCAAATCCCATTTTAGATGTAGCACTAAATGTGCATTATAGTCCTCATGCCGGTGGGCTAACCCTATGGGGAGAATACATTTCTGCAAACTTCCACGTTTTGGAAGCTAACGATTTTGATATTACCGTTGGCGCCGGGCCTGGTTTTTATACTTTTAAGACTGCAGATTCCGAAACACTTTTCGGACTACATGCTGGCGGAGCTGCTGATTTAATGCTCGGCGATCATTTACGGTTAGGCATTAGTGCGCGCATCCATGGGATCTTTGCCGCCAAGGATACGGGCGATAATTTTGGAACAATCATGGCAAGAATTGGTTATTTTTTCCCTGTAGAGTAAATAAAATATGAAATCTGTTAAAAGTGATATGGCTGGTACGGTGCTCGAGCTCAAAGTAAAAGCAGGAGACACCGTAAAAAGTGGGCAGGAACTTCTTGTCATGGAATCCATGAAGATGGAAGTGCCTGTCGTAAGTCCCCAAAATGGAAAAGTCACAAGCGTTGCAAAAAATGTAGGCGACTTTGTAAACGAGGGTGAAACCCTTCTCGAACTAGAATAAACGTGCCAAAAATAGAAATCACCGATGTAACACTACGAGATGGACTGCAGGCAGAGAGCCAATCTATCTCCCTTGAACAAAAATCCGATCTCTTTAAAAAATTACTAGCGTGTGATTTTAACCGTCTGGAAGTGACAAGTTTTGTAAATCCCAAGTGGATTCCACAACTCAGTGACGCGGAAAGTTTTTGCGAAAAACATTTCAAAGACGATAAGTACTTTAATCAGGTCATGGCCTTTGTCCCTAACTTAAAAGGGCTAGAAAAATTACTGAAATACGAAATCGGTTGGGTCAGTTGCTTTATCGCAACTAGTGAAACGTTTAATAAAAAAAATATCAACCAGAGTATTTCCGAGACTTTGCTTTCTTTAAAAGAGATCATCAAAGTAGCCAAGGCGAATAAAAGAAAAATCCGCGTGTATATTTCTACCGTCTGGGGCTGTCCCTATGAAGGGGAAATCAACGACAAGAAGCGCAAAGAACTTTTTGGTGAAGTGATTTCTCTGCACCCGGATGAAGTCACATTAAGCGATACCATAGGTGTTGCCGTCCCTAAAAATGTCGCAAGTGTTGTGAAGGATTTTGGTACACGTTTTGGGCTTACTAAAACGGCGCTGCACATGCACGATACTTACGGCATGGCGCTTAGTAATATTGTCGCAGCTGCTGGTGAAGGTGTGAGAAAGTTTGATTCTTCTATGGGTGGCATTGGCGGTTGTCCGTATGCAAAGGGAGCTTCGGGAAATGTGGCAACAGAACTTGTTGCTTATTATTTCAACAGGCAAGGCTTGCATGCGTTTCCGAAAAAAGAAATCGCAGCCACTCTACACGCTTTAAGGAAAACAGGTCTGAATTTGAAAAGTAAAATTGCAGATATAGAGGAAAAAGGGGGAACTTGGTATGGCATCGAATGAGTTACTCGTTAAAAGAGATAGTGGAATAGTAATAGCGACATTAAACCGTCCCGACAAAATGAATGCGCTCAATAAAGACATGTTTGATGCGCTGAAGTCGCTCATTGATGTTCTTGAGACAGATAAAACAGCACGCGTTTTGATTTTGACTGCGGCTGGAGACAAGGCTTTTTGCGTTGGGGCTGACTTAAAAGAGCGCCAGGGGATGAACGAAAAAGACATTACGTTACGTATGGAATTTGTGCGTAATCTTTATCTTAGACTCGAGCGTCTTCCACAGCCAATAATAGCTGCCATCAATGCGACGGCGCTGGGCGGGGGACTGGAACTTGCTTTGACTGCAGACTTAAGAGTCGCAGCTGAAAATGTAACATTCGGTTTCCCAGAGACGGATTTAGCCATTATTCCTGGTAATGGAGGAACACAGCGACTTCCTAGAATGATTGGCATCCAAAACACGATGGAAATGGTTTTACTTGCGAAAAGAATTTCCGCAGGACAGGCGATGGAATACGGCATTGTAAATACGGTCGTAGCTCAAGGACAAGCACTGACGCATGCAATGACCTGGGCCAATAAAATGTGTGAAGCTGGTCCGATCGCCCTTCGCGCGGCAAAAGCCGCTATCCGCGGAGGCCTTGAGAGAAGTTATGAACATGCGCTTCAATTTGAGCTTGAGTGTTACAAGGCCTGCTTGTATTCGAAAGATCGCACTGAAGGCTTAAAAGCTTTCGCAGAAAAAAGAAAACCGGAGTACCGAGGCGAGTAATGGATAAAATTAACGAAATTAAATCCCGTGTTATCAAAGGTGGCGCAGAAAAATACCACGCCAAAAATAAGGAATCCAAAAAACTCTTTGCACGTAAACGCATCGAGCTTTTCTGCGACAAAGACTCTTTTATCGAAGATGGCATGTATGCAAACTGTTTGAACCCTGAATTCCCCTCTGACGGTGTTATCACAGGGCTTGGTAAAATTTCTGGTCGCACTGTTGCTATCATGGCAAATGATTCAACTATTAAAGCCGGATCCTGGGGTGCTCGCACGGTAGAAAAAATTATCCGCATTCAAGAGACGGCAGAAAAACTTTTGTGCCCGCTGTTTTATTTAGTCGATAGCGCAGGGGCAAGGTTAACGGATCAAGTGGAGATGTTCCCGGGCCGCAGACACGCAGGCCGCATTTTTAGAAATGAAGTCCACTTATCGGGCCGCATCCCACAAATTTGCTTACTCTTCGGACCCTCAGCAGCAGGAGGAGCGTATATTCCAGCATTCTGCGATGTCGTATTCATGAATAATGGAAATGCGTCGATGTATCTCGGCTCTCCTCGCATGGCAGAAATGGTCATTGGGGAAAAAGTCACTCTGGAAGAAATGGGTGGCGCAAGAATGCACTGCTCTATCAGTGGCTGTGGCGATTTCTTATGTGAATCAGAAGAAGAAATGCTTGAGAAAGCAAAAAGATATTTTTCTTACTTTCCGCAAAACTGGATGGATAAAAATGTCCCTGTAGCGGCAGTTGCGTCGGAAAAAGAAGCTTCCGAGATCAAAACGATTTTGCCCGAAGTTTCTACTCGCGCGTATGACATGCGAAACATCATCAAGTGTATCATCGATAAAGATTCCTTTTTCGAAGTAAAAGAACTGTACGCAAAAGAACTTGTCACAGGCTTTGCTCGGTTAAATGGACACAGCATCGGGATTGTTGCCAATCAACCTCTTGTAAAAGGCGGAGTCCTTTTTGTGGAGTCTTCCGATAAAGCAGCGCGCTTTATCCAGATTTGTAACGCGTATAATATTCCTCTTCTCTTTTTAGCAGACGTTCCGGGCTTTATGGTTGGATCCAAAGTGGAAAAAGAAGGAATGATCCGAGCGGGTGCAAAGATGATCCACGCAGTTTCTTCAGCGCGCGTTCCTAAGATCTCACTCGTTGTGAGAAAAGCCTATGGGGCAGGGCTATACGCCATGTGTGGCCCTTCGTATGATACGGATGCGGTCTTGGCACTGCCGACGGCTAATATTGCTGTCATGGGGCCAGAACCCGCAATTAACGCCGTGTACTTCAATAAAATTGCAGAACTAAACCCGGAAGAAAAAAAGAAGTTCATGCAGGAGAAGATTGAAGAGTACAACAGAGACGTGGATCTCTTTCATTTGGCAGGGGAACTGATTGTCGATCACGTGATTGATTTTAAAGACACAAGAGAAGAGCTCGTAAAACGCTTCGACTTCTACCGCCAAAAAAAGCGCGGCCACCACGGCCCATCGACAATCATGCCGATGTAGGGCCAGCCAAGGATACAGATTTAGTCATTGCGAGCACGCGAGTCGCGTGGCAATCCCACTGAACAAGGATGTTTTTTTCGTTTCCTCGGTTTATAAAGGATGAGTACTTTTGCTTCTAGCTCGTTTTGCTGGATGTAGTTGATGACGCCTTTATAATCTCGGCCCCATTGTACGATTCTTGAGTAAACTCTATCAGTCCAAAACTTGCTTAGCTTTAGTTTTGAATGCTGAAGGACCTTTTTTGCAATAACTCCCGAAAAGACTTTTAAAAAAGAAGCAATTTCTTCTCTGTCCTGACCTTGAATGCATAGATGAAGATGGTTTCTGTTGATTGCAAGCTTGTAGACTTTGATATGGAACTTAAGGGCGTAGCGTTCAAGACGTGCTTTAATAATTTCTTCAAAGCGAGGAAGGGATAATTTCCCCATTGCAACATCACTTCGCATCACAAGATGTAATGGCTTTGATAGAAATACTGGTCTTTTACCTTTCCGACGTCCATGCAAAAGGCTGCCACCATATTCTAAGGAAAGCTTCTTCTCTTTAAATAAACACTTCTGCATCAATAAATTAAATAGAAATATTTTTTGTAACAGCCAAGAAGAAAAAGCGTCTTAAATATTCAATTAAAAGACGTTCTCTTTCTTTTTTTAACTCTGGCCGTACATTATTTCTCAAAGCCTCGGGGCGATGGTGTAGAGCGAAATTAAAGCAGGCTATAGAGAGAAAATTTAAATGCAGAATGTAATTTAAATTCTTGATGCTATCAGAAACTCATAAAAGATTGAGAAGGTTCAAGGCTGAATGGGCGCAGTTCTAAACCGAAGAGCCAAACATATAATAATTTATGAGCTCACCAGATTTTCACGCGATAAATTAGCGGTTTAATCTTTGCTTTATCCATTGTGTAACATCGCTAGCATGAGGATCTCCCATTAGGAGTGCGAGACCGAGATAAAGTGTGCCGTAGATTCCGAGTACGACTATACCGAGAATAAAGTGGTGCACGGGAGGAAGGAAATAATCAATTGCGTAAGCTATTCCACCAGCCACAAGTGCAGCTCCCCAGCATCGCAACGTGGATCTGTAAGAAACAGCAAAATACCCCAGCCGATTGCGAAGAGATTTTCTGATAAGTAAATACTCAATCCATCCCGAAATACCTGCCGAAGCTGTCAGTCCCGCAACGGAAAATGCTGGCGCCCAACCGAAATGTTCGCGCAAAGGAAAAACCGCCGCATAGCCAAGTACGGCTGTAAGTAGCACACGGAGGAAAGCAAAGCGGGCAGGAGTTTTTGTATCTTTCAATGCCCAGAACGCTGAGATGCAAATTCTCGATTGTGTGGTGGCAAGTAAGCCCACCGTCGAGCCGACTAAAATCGCCCATACTAGATAAGAGTCGCTAGTCGCAAATTTTCCTGTTTGAAAAAGTGTGGAAGCTAGAACACCCCCCAAGACAACAAAGGAAACAGAGCAGGGAATAATAAAAAAAGAAATACGTTCGAGCCCTGATACGAGCCTCGTTTTGACAGCAGTTTTAATTTCTTCGGTATTGCCAAGTGTGCGCGACATCTCTGTCAGTTCACTTGTAGAAATAGAAATGCCAAAAAGAGAAACAGGTAAAATGGAAAGCGTTTGCGCATACGCCATTGCGGCAACTGCCTGTGGGCCTAAGAAACTTGCAAGCACCTGATCGATATACGCGCTTAGCTGTACAACCCCTCTGGATAGTAGGGCAGGGAAAAAATTCTGGATAACATTTCTTACAGGTGCAAAAGAAAGATCCAACGAAGGCTTTAACCCTTTATTTAATTTCAATGCTGAAGGGACTTGCACAATAAGTTGCCCAAAGGCCCCTACAACAGTTCCCCATGCGACCCAGACAACTAAATCACTTGAATGGCTAAAAGCAAACAGCGTCGCAATCATCGCGATATTCCACACGACAGGAGCGACATAAGAGAGAAAAAATTTACGATGGCTGTTTGATATTCCCAAACACCAGGCAGAGAGCACCAAAAGTCCCATTCCGGGAAACATGATGGCAGAAAGCCGTACTGTCAGATCTCTTACTTCTCCTTTAAAACCGGGTGCCAGAATGGAAATCATTTGTGGACTAAAAGTTATGCCCAACGCCACAAGAATTCCCACAACAAGAACAAGAAGGCTTAGAACGATGCCTGCTAATTTTCCCGCGTCTTCTTCTTTGCCCTCTGCAATGAGTCGCGCATAAATCGGTACAAAAGAAGCAGACAAAACGCCTTCTCCAAAGAGATTTTGCAGTAGGTTAGGAATACGAAGCGCTGCCATAAAAGCACCTGCGGCATCGGTGTTTCCCAAAAAATGAGCGAAAACGCGTTGTCGTACGAGTCCAAAAACACGGGATAAAAGAATTCCCAAACCAACAGCAGCTGCAGCCCCACCTGAGCGTTTTTTAGGAGGTATGGTTTTTTCCGACGCGATATTAGACATTTAGCAATATCATCTCATGTTTTTAAGAGGAAAGCAGAGGAGAATTTTTAACTTGGGATCAGCGCAAAATAAGCCGATAAGCCACTCGCATGAAGCTCACAAAAATTAAACACAATGAGAGATTGGCTGCGTTGCAGCATATCGCTGTGGAACTCATTGAAACAGCAGATTACAAAGAGCTTCTTTCTAAAATTGTCCACAAGTCCATAAAACTTCTCGATTGCGACGCCGCTTCTTTGTATTTAAAACATGATGAAAAATCGATGGTGTTTGAACTCGCCATTAACCAGAGTTTAAAAATAGATTTTGAAAAGAAAGTGACTCCACTCTCAGATACAGGCATTGCCGCTTATTCTTTTAAAAAGAATAAGATAGTCAGAGTACGCGATGCTTACAAATTACCCAAAAATAGCCCGTATTCTTTTAATCCTGCTATTGATCTTAAAACGGGTTATAGAACGCAGTCTGTTTTAAGCGTTCCCTTAGTGAGCAGTCAGGGAGAAAGTCTGGGCGTCTTGCAGCTTATCAACCGCAAGCTGTCAAAAAGAACCTACACTGAATTTACGATGCAAGACGAACAACTTTCAAAAAGTTTCGCAGCTCTTGCTTCTGCCGCAATTGAAAAAGCCAATCTCTATCATAGTATTAAGGAACTTTTTGAAGGCTTTATCCGCGCTTCTGTATCAGCAATTGAAAGCCGAGATCCTGTCACAAAAGGGCATTCCCAACGCGTGTCCTTGCTCTCGGTAACTCTTGCGAAGAATTTAAACGAATTTACTCCTGCACAAATTGATGAAGTACGAGTGGCAGCGCTTTTACATGATTTTGGAAAAATTGGAGTCAGAGAAGAGATTTTAGTAAAAGCAAAAAAACTTTTTAAAGATGAACAGCGAGAAATCAGATCGCGCCTGGATAAGTTTAGAGCCATCTCAGAAAATCGCGCCTTAAGAAACTTACTGCAAGAGATCCATAAAGCGAGACGCCCGCCCACAGATTTAGAAATCGCACTCATGGACAAACACATTCGTGAGACGAATGAGCAGATTGAAACAATCTGGGGAGATATTCTCGACTTAAATGAGCCAACAGTCATGAATGAAGATCGCTCAGAAAAGCTCATGCGCTTAAAAGAAATCCAGTTTCACTCGAATGGTGGGGTTCTTGAACCTGTATTGAAGGAATGCGAAATTCAGCTTTTGGGAATAAAAAAAGGTTCTTTAAGCGATTCTGAACGCATGCAGATAGAAAACCATGTGACTCAGACCTATTTCTTCTTAAAAGAGATTCCCTGGAGTAACGAATTAAAAAATGTTCCTCACATCGCGCACACGCACCATGAAAAATTAAATGGCACAGGTTACCCCAGAGGACTTTCGGGAATAGAAATTCCGACACAAGCTCGACTGATGACTATTTGTGATATTTACGACGCCTTGGTTGCTGCAGACAGACCCTACAAAAAAGCGGTACCGATAGAAAAAGCATTGAATATTTTAGAGATGGAAGCAAAGAATGGTCAGCTAGACAGTAAAATTTTAAAAGTATTTATCGAATCAAAAGTTTACGAATCTTTTCCTACCAAAGAAGAACTTTACTCGAATATCAAAAAAGCCAGTTAGCCCTGGCTTAAGATGCACTCAATCCACTCACGGACGGAATCTGTATCAGTGCGAGAGTGTTTACTTTCAGCATCTGTTGCTGTGCCTTCGATAGACACTTCAAATCTGTCATAACCGACACTCGAGGCCACTCCAAAGAGAACGAGATCGTTATTGTCTAATTTGAAAAGAGGACCGCCAGAGTCACCTGGCAAAACGGCGCTGTATTTATCGCCTTCTTTGTAGGTAGAAGTAATAATAATTTCGCCCACCTTTACAATTTTGATAATACCGAGATTTAATAGGCCTACTGCAGAAACGGATTGATCGAATTGATCATTGCCATATCCAGCGATATAAATTTCTTTTTCATCTACAGCCAATGCTTTACTACCGAGTTTTGCAGCAGGCACTCCTTCGAGTTCTTTTGCAAACTCACCGCTAAATCTTAAAAGGACGATATCTGGCATGGGAACAGTGTGCCCGCCGACGATTACATCTTTTTCTGAGGGGGCGACGAAAACTTCTATTTCTTCTACTTTAGAGGCACGGCTTGTGCGCAGTCCTGCAGTTGAAGAAAGATGGATTGTCGGAAAGTCTTTGCCAGATAATTTATGGTTTAAACCTACGCAGTGGTAGGCGGTAATGACGTATCCATTTCCTAGGTAAGTTCCTGTGCAAAGTCCTTTGCCATCGATAAAGAGTCTTAAGACAGAAGCAAATTTGTCGGCGTTTCTTTTGATAATACGAGAACCGTTTACAATTCCTTTATTCGCGTTTGAAGGAGCCGAATAAATTTCTCGTTGAGTGTTGTCTGCACATGACGTTAACAAAACCGTTAAGGTGAGAAGCGAGAGAACTAATCTCTGTGAACTCACAAGTGATTTAGACTTATTTAATAAATTCATAGCTTTACTCGATTTCATTTGTAATGGTTATAGAGGAAATAGCTGTGCGCGTCAAAGAATAAACCATATTTGTTAACGCATTTGCTAACGGTTGTTAAGAGGGGCTAATTCTTATTAACTATTTGAATTCTTTGCCAATAGATAGGGGCGGACGGCTTTTTCCCATGAAGCCTACAAGGACTAAAAGCGTAATCAAGTAGGGGGTCATCTGGATAAACTGCACGGGGAAGCTTCCTGTGAGCCAGTCCGTACTCTGTAAACGAATTTGCATGCTGTCAGCAAAACCAAAAAATAAGCAGGCGAACAAAGTAGGGATAGGCCGCCATTTACCAAAGATCAAAGCAGCAAGCGCGATGAACCCACGGCCCGCAGTCATGTCGCGTGTAAACTGACTTGCGTGCGATATAGAAAGAAACGTACCTCCGAAGGAGCAAATCATGCCTGCCACAATCAAGTAGAGAAAGCGCGTGCGCTTTACGTTGCCACCCAAACTTTGCAAAGCCTCAGGCCCATCCCCGCAGGCAATGAGCCTTAATCCCCATTTTGTTTTGTAGGCAATGAAATGAGCCAAGAAAGGAAGCAGGAGCGCCACATAGACTAAGGGAAGTTGACTAAAGAAGAGTTTTCCAACAATCGGCAATTCACTTAAGACAGGAATCGTAAGAGCATGAAACCTGCTCTCAATAGCGATAGCAGGCGAATTAGTCGGAGAAGAGAAAAATAATTTATTGAGATAAGGCGTTACCCCAGCTGCAAAAATATTTACAGCGACACCACTTACAATTTGATCTGCTCTTGCGTAAATGGAAAGTAATCCATGCAAAGACATCGTTAACGCTCCCGTCACGATGGCGGCAAGAGTACCAAGCCATGGATTGCCAGTGTAATAAGTCACAACTGCTGCAGTCCAGGCGCTAGTGATCATCACTCCTTCGAGACAGATCGTAGCGATACCCGATCTCTCCGCGAAAAAGCCGCCAATCGCAGCAAATAAAAGCGGTGTAGAGAGTCTTAAGGTAGATTCAAGGAGCTCAAACATGCGAACCTCCTTGTTTTCTTTTTGCGAAAAAATCACTGATGTATTTTTCGCTGGCCACAAACCCAATCATGAGAGCTTGAAGTACCAAAGAAAGTTCTTTTGTTACTTTCTCGGATAAAAATTCCATCTCTCGGGAAGCGTTATGAAGGCTTCCAAAAAGCAACGCTGAAAAGAGAATTCCGATAGGGTTATTTCGCGCAAGTAAAGCAACGGCAATTCCAGTAAAGCCATATTCCACGCTGAACCCTTGCGTGAGCTTATGCTGGTGTCCCATAATTTCATTCACAGCCACACCACCGGTAAGAGCTCCAGCAATGAGAAACGCAAGGAGCGTATTTTGGTTTACATTGATGCCTGCAAAGCGCGAAGACTTTGGATTAAAACCGACGGCACGTAACTCATACCCCCGTTTGGTATGAAAGAGAAAAAACTGAACAAGCAGAGCGCTTAAAATAGCAAGAAAAAGGGTTGCATTCACAGGTGTTGTGGAAAAAGTATCGAGCCCTAATTTTGTAGTCAGATCAGAAAGCAACGGTAAATAATAAGAGGAGAGGATCGGCACACTCTCCGGGTTTTGCATTTCGGGGTTTTTAAATAAGTACAAAATGCTGTAGTCAGTAAGACTATAAGCAATAAAATTTAACAAAATGGTTACGATAACTTCATGGCTTCCCATTTTAGATTTGAAAAAACCGGCGAGTCCTCCCCAAAATGCTCCGCCCAAACAGGCAGCTACAATGGCTAGCGGCACAGCGAGTGGGCCTGGAAGAACTAGATTCGTAGCTACAAAAGTAAGAACAACACTTCCGATATATAACTGTCCTTCGGCACCGATATTAAATAGTCCGCAACGTGCGGCGACTGCGACGCTGAGGCCTGTAAAAATGAGAGGGGTAGCATAAAAAAGTGTGTACCCAAGTCCAAAGTGCGTGAAGTACGTATTGTAAAAGGCTTCGATGAGAATAGAAAAGTGTTCTCCAGATACAACAAGTATAAGAGAGCAAACAAAGAGCGCGAGCAAAAAACCGTACAGAGGAAAAAGAAGGGGCTTAAGATAGCGCATGTTTTCCTCCCGTCATCCATAAACCTAACTCTTTTTCTGATGTATCACAGGCGGCTTTTTCACCGACTATTTCGCCCTGGTAAATCACAAGGACCCTGTCTGACAGTGCTAGAATTTCTTCTAGCTCAGAAGAAAAGAGTAGAACTCCCACGCCTCTGTTTTTTAGTTCAATCAAGTGCGAGTGGATAAATTCGATTGCGCCGATGTCCACACCACGCGTGGGATGGCAAGCAACCAAACAGGCGGCTTTCTTTTCTGACTCTCTTCCTACCACCAGTTTTTGCTGGTTTCCGCCAGAAAGAGACGAAAAAAGGAGATTGGGATCTCGCGGCCGTACATCAAATTCTTCCAAAAGGTGTGCAGTAAAATCCTCTACCTTATGTTTGGACAAAAGGATGTTTTTCCCAAAGCGTTCTTCTCTGTGAATGCCAAATACAGCATTCTCAGCGACGGAAAATTCAAGAACCACTGCTTCTTGGTGGCGATCGGGTGGGATAATGGCAATTGTTTCAGAAACGTGCATTTCTCCGCTGTCTAAACGCGACACCTTTGCGAGAAGATCTACGATTTCATTTTGCCCATTACCATCGATTCCAGCGATACCCACAATTTCTCCCGGAAAAACTTGAAAAGAGAGATTGTTTAATTTGTTTTTAAAAGAAACATTCTTTATTTCTAATACAGGCTTAGCTTTTTCTGACAGTGCCACTGCTTTGGGTAGAGGTTTTTGTTTTCTGCCAATGATTTTCTCAGCTAAAATTTCTTCTGTGAGATGAGCTGTTTCAGTCGTTTCAATACATTTTCCTTGTCTCATGACTGTGACGTTTTGAGTCCACTTGAGAATTTCTTTAAGCTTATGGGTAATGACAATAATAGTTTTGCCCTGCTTGTTTAACTCAGAGAGCTTGATAAATAGCGTATCTACTTCTTGTGGTGTGAGAACTGCTGTGGGTTCATCTAAGATGAGTGTGTCCGCTTTTCGATAGAGGAGCTTTAAAATTTCTACTTGTTGTTGCAAACCGACTGCAAGATCTTCCACTTTTGCCTTGAGATTTAAGTGAAAGCCAAATTCCTTTTGTATTTTCGTTAGCTCGGCAGTGAGCTCTTCTTCATTTAATCGGATTTGACTCGGTTCTGCACCTAGAACTACGTTTTCCCAAACTGTGAGTGTGGGAACTAACATAAAATGCTGGTGCACCATACCGATTCCAAGACGGATGACATCCTGTGGACTATTAATCTTTAATTTATCGCCATTAAAATAAATATCGCCTGAATCTGCGGGA
Source organism: uncultured Pseudobdellovibrionaceae bacterium (assembly GCA_964396165.1). Lineage (GTDB taxonomy): Bacteria > Bdellovibrionota > FAC87 > UBA2466 > UBA2466 > CALCZU01. The sequence goes on along the minus strand of CAYNEF010000024.1, from coordinate 13,421 downwards.
TAAAGCCCGTAGAAAATCTTCATAATGGTGGATTTTCCGGCGCCGTTTTCTCCGACTATGCCATGTACGCTGCCTTTAGCGATAGAAAAAGACACTGCATCGTTCGCAAGGGTTTTTCCAAAACGTTTGGAAATCTGATGAAAGCGGATGAATTCAGACACGTTATTTATTCTTCATGGTTTGGTAGTAGTCGGGTACTACGATTTTCTTATCCATGATTTTCTTTTTTAATTCCAATGCTGATTTTTCAACAGCGGGAGTTAAAATTTTGCGGTTGTGCTCATCCACTGCAAAATCAATCATATTTTCAGAAAGCCCTAACGAGAATTCCCCTGCTTTAAATCCACCCTTAGAGGATTCTTCAATCGTTTGAAAAACTGCGCCATCTACTTTTTTCACCATGGAAGTTAAAATTTTACCGGGCTTTACCCAGTTTTGATTGGAATCGACTCCAATTCCAAAAATATTTTTTTCTTCGACAGCATCAAATACGCCGAGACCAGATGCACCGGCAGCCGCAAAGATCACATCTGCCTTTTTGGAATACTGGCTCAGCGCCAATTCTTTTCCTTTGGTCGGGTTTCTCCATGCGTCGGTGGAGGAGCCTACATAATTTGTAATGACTTGCGCATTAGGGACTGCAGCCAGTGCGCCAGCTTTGTATCCCATTTCAAAGCGTCTGATGAGAGGGATATCCATTCCGCCGATAAATCCAATGACTTTAGATTTTGAGGTGAGGGCCGCAATGGCGCCTACAAGATAGGATCCTTCGTGCTCTTTAAAAATGATGGATCGTACATTGGGAGCCGTCACAAGCGAGTCAATGATGAGAAAGTGTGTATTCGGAAATTGTTTTGCCACTTTTTCAACCGGTGTCTTCATAATGAAGCCAATGCCGATCACTAAATCATATCCGTGCTGCGCGAAGGTTCTTAAGGAAGGCTCGAGTGCCGTATCGTCGCTTGATTCGACCACTTTCAATTCTATTCCTAATTTATCTTTTGCTTCATTTGCGCCCCGAAATGCAGCGGAGTTAAAAGACTTGTCATCTCTTCCTCCCTTATCGAGTACGAGCCCCACCTTAAAAGGTTTTGCAATTAAAGGGAGAGTAAGAAAAATCGAGACTAAAATGATGTGACGCAAAGTAACCTCCGTAGCCGCTTATGAAGATAGGAGGGTGCCAGCGTTTCGTCAATAAAATCAGGGTTTAGCCTCGAATTTCAAGGGTTATGACGCATGTTTTAAAAGTGTATCCCCAAGCGTGCCCCTACATTGTTTGAAAAGGTTGGAACAGGGGTATCAATCAAATAGGTCGTTCGTATATAGGGCCCTAAAGTGAAGGTCTTATTTAACCAGAAATCTATCCCGATATCCGAGCGGATCATATGGGTTAAAAAGAGTCGGTCGATGTCAGTCATATAGCTAAGTTTAATGTAAGAACTGAGAAGTTTATTATTGTAAAAGTTGTATTGGACGGTGGGCCCGATAAACCCCATGAATCTGTCGTAACCTGTATAGTGGCTAAAGCTTCCGTCGATACCAATAGAAAGATTATCCATCAAATAATACATTGCTGAGACATCTCCATGAGCAAAAAAGCCCACTCCGCCCGTCGCGTATCCCGCCCCCGCGGATCCCGAAAGGCTGTATTTCCCTTTAGACAGTTGGGCAAGACGCTCTTCTAAGACGGTATCCATGCTGAAAGCATTTACTGATATCAAAATTGTGAACACCCATTTTTTCATACAATCTCCTTATGTTGCGTTACTGTGTAAGAGACTTGTGAAGCAAGAAATCTGTGACAGAGATAATGAGAATTTAAGTGGATTGATATTTCTTTGCTTTTCCACTAGATTTCGCCGCAATTATTTAGAGGAGCCCCCAATGAAGTTTTTCAATCTTATAGTTACTTTGTCAGTTCTAGTATTTTCCCAAACAGGTTTTGCAAGAGAAACCCTTTTGAAACTAAACGAACTTTCGTTGAATCAGGATCTTTACAATGCAAAGATGAAAAAAACAGTTGCTGAAGCTCAGATTAAAATTTCTGAAAACGAAGTAAAAAGACAGGCCGATATTTTTGCTCAGATTTACGCTATTTCTAAAGCGCAACCACAGGCCGTTTCTGAAGAAGAATACAAACAAGCAGAAGTTGCTGTTAAAGTTGCTGAGTTTAACGTGCTCGAAGCAAAAGAACTTCTAGCGTCTTCAAAAATCGATATCGCGATTTACGAAAGATACCTCGAACAAGCCCGCGGGGAAAAAGTAACTGCTACTGAACTTGCAAAACTTTATTTGGCAATGTGGACAGCAAGAAACAAAGCAGCTCAATATGCAGTAAGTAAAAATGAAGCAGAATTAGCGCTTGCAGTATACGAACAAGATCTAGTGGCACGCTTGGTTGCTAAAAATGCTGAGACTTTAAAAAACCTTATCATTGCAGATCGCGATCTGACGAAAGCTCAAGAATCCTTAGTTAGAGCAAAAGAAGCGCTTCAAGTCACAGTCGAAGCAATGAAAAAATTCGATTAAGCTATAAAATTCTTTCTAAAATTAAGCGCTGCGGTGTAGTGCGCTTCAGATACTCATTTGTGTTATCATTATCAAATGGGTTCTACGGCGATTCAGCTTGAAAATGCAGGCTTTTCTTTCCCTGGGAACTCACCGCTGCTATCGAATGTTTGTTGGGTGACTATTGAATATTCCAAATCTGTCTTGATTGGTCCCTCCGGTTGTGGAAAATCCATTCTTCTAAAGATTCTTTGCGGCTTATTCAAATTAACTGAAGGCAGTTACCGCCTATTTGGGATAGAAGGAAAGGCGGCATTTGCAAAAGTCGCAATGACTTTTCAAAGAAGCGGGCTATTTGACTCCTATTCGGTTTATGAAAATCTGGATTTTCCGTTAAGGGAACTCACAAAACTTTCAAAAAAAGAACGTCAGGAAAAAATCGAATGGATTTTGTCTGAAGTCGGTCTTATCCAGCAGAAATTACTTTTTCCACACGAAATTAGTGGCGGGATGCAAAAAAGACTGGGAATTGCTCGTGCGCTGATATTATCGCCGAGACTTCTTTTGTGTGATGATCCGACTGCGGGGCTTGACCCCATTACTTCCAGTCAAATTCTAGATCTCATTTTAAAACTTGTAGAAGAAACTAAATCCACTCTTGTAGTAAGCACCAGCGACTTACTCGTTGCCAGAAAGCTCTCTGGCGTTGGTGCCAGTTTGCATTTTCTTTATAACGGCAAACTAAACCACTTCCCAGACTGGAATGCTCTTTGGAATACGGAGTCACTTGCAGAACGACAATTTGCTAGAGGCGAGGCGAGCGGGCCTCTGACGGAAATAATATGATTCAAATCCAGGGGCTCACAAAAAGTTTTGGTGCCCGCAAGGTGTTAAATGATGTGACGTTCGATGTTTCGGCTTCAGAAATAGTTTTTGTGTTGGGTAAGAGTGGTGTGGGGAAAAGTGTGCTTCTTAAGCACATTGTGGGAATTTTAGAGGCAGATGCGGGAACTATTGTTGTCGAGAACAAACTCGTGGAACCCGATCCTGCAATTTTAAAAGAAATCAGAAAAACTTGCGGCATGGTGTTTCAATTTCCCGCTCTCATCGATTCAATTACCGTTCTGGAAAACCTGAAACTCGGGTTAAGAGGACATCGAAAAATAGAAACTGAAGAGGGAATGAATAAGAAAGCTCTTTCCACATTGAAACTCTGCGGTTTATCCGAATCTATCTTGCAAAAAAATCCTTCTGAACTGAGTTTCACCATGCAAAAACGCGTGAGTGTGGCACGAGCCTTGGCTCTTGATCCAAAATTTTTACTTTTCGATGAACCTACGACCGGGTTGGATCCGGTATTGACTGCACAAACAAATGAACTCATTTTGTCTTTGTCAAAAACTTCTAAGGTCGGAATTATCGTCGTATCGCATGATATGGCAAGCGCGATTGAAATTGCCCATAAGATAATCCTTTTAGAAGAGGGAAGAATTGTTTTTAGCGGGAGTCCTGAGGAATTTAAAACCACCGATGTAAAACTTGCTAAGTCTTTTCTCACGGAGGCGCACATTGTCTAATACCTTCGTTATTGGAATTTTTGAAGAGATCGGTGGTATCGCGGTTTTTTTAAGAACGCTCGTACAACTTTTACTTAAAAAAGGTGTCCGCTTAAAAGACGTGATTAACCAAATGTATGAAGTAGGAGTGCACTCTGTTCCCATTACTGTGACTTCAGGGATGTTTGTCGGTGCCATCATGGCTATCCAGATTAACGAGCAATTAAAAGACTTCGGTGCACAAAGTTTCTTAGGAGGGCTGACAACCAGTGTAACCATCCGCGATGTAGGCCCGGTGCTAATCGGTTTTTTACTCTCTGGAAAAGTCGGCGCCTATACAACGGCGGAGTTAGGCACGATGAAAGTGACGGATCAAATCGCAGCACTTGAATGTTTGGGCATTAACGCGCTTGAGTTTATTGTTTTGCCGCGTCTCGTAGCGGTAGTGGCTTCTAGTTTCTTACTCTTAGTGATTGGACTTTCTTTGACAGTTGTCGGTGGGGCTTATTTTTCGATGATTGCTTTGAAAATAAATCTGCAGAACTATGTAAATAACATTCCTCAATTGATAACCCAGTCTTCTGTTGTAGTAGGGATCTGCAAAAGCTTTGTCTTTGGACTCTTGATTGGAGTGATCAGCTGCTACAAAGGGTATTCGACGACAGGAGGCGCTGAAGGAGTCGGTAAATCAGTAAAAAGCGGTTCTGTCACTGTGCTTGTCTGGATTATTATTTTTGATTTTGGAATTTCATTCTTAGCAAGAACCGTTCAGGAAATTATCAGAGCATACCCATGAATATCGAAAATACATTCGAAAATATCGGCTCTTTTTCTATTCGATTCTCGTCCGGCTTTTTTCAGTTCTTGGAAATGTTTTTTGAAATATTTTTAGTGTTGCCTGAATTTATTTTAAAAATCAAAAGGCGTATCCCGCTGCTTGTGACAGAACTTTACAAAATTGGAGTCGAAAGCCTACCTGTAATCGCGCTGTCTCTTACATTTGTCGGTGTGATGCTGATTTTGGAATTTTCGTTCCATATGAAATTAGTATTACGCCAGGACGAACTAGTCCCTGCATTTTCCACTGTCTTGCTTTTACGAGAGATTGGGCCTGTCGTGACTTGTCTACTTCTTTGTTCGCGCGTGGGAGCGGGCATTGCCGCTGAAGTGGGGCTGATGACACTCACTGAGCAAATCGATGCGTTAAAAACTCTCTCGATTCATCCCGTGGAGTTTCTCGTCATTCCCAAATGGATCGCCTGTAGTTTTTCTGCTGTTTCTCTTTCAGTCATCTCGATTGGGATTGCAATTGTGGGAAGTGCGACACTAGCTTCGTTTAGTTTGAGCTATACAATGGGTGAATTTTTTAACACGATGTTTACATTTGCAAAATTTTACGATCTTACGTCTTGTTGCATTAAAGCATTTGTGTTTGGCACTATCATTCCTATGGTCGCGTGTTTTCAAGGTTTTTACTGCAAAAAGGGAAGTGATGGTGTGGGCAAAGCAGCGACTCGCTCCGTCGTAATGGGATCCCTTCTCATTATCATTTTCGATTTTGTTTTAACCTATTTGCTCTACGCGGTATAATAAAACAGTAGTCGATAATTCCCGCGATTTAACTCCAATATTTAAAATCCCTAATTAAAACGATGGAAACACCAACGAAGAAATTAAGCCGAGAGTTTTGGGTGGGCACCCTTGTTGTCTCTGTGGTTGCCATTCTGATTGCCTTTGCCTGGGGCATGGGAGTGTTAGGCCCTTTGAAGCGGCAAGTACGCTATTACCTTCTTTATAACTTCGCAGGCGGCGTAGAAGTGGGTTCTCCTTTAAGAGTGTCAGGCGTTAAAGCGGGCAAAGTATCTAAAATCGAATTTCTGCCTGAAGAAAACCACAATGGGGAGCGCGTTACTCTAAAAGTAACAGTAGATGTCGCAAGCAACGCCGCACAAATTGTCCGTCAGGATTCAAAGTTTTTTATCAATATGGCCGGCATTATCGGGGAAAGATATATCGAAGTAAGTCCCGGTTCAAATGGAGCTCCCGTTCTCAAAGATGGTGCGACAGTAAGAGGAGAGGATCCTCCCCGAATTGATCAACTTCTTTCCCAAGGTTACGGCGTGTTCGGAAGAGTCCAAGACTTCTTGGAGACAAACGAAGAAACCATCAAGAGTTTTTTGGGTGAACTAAACCACTTCATGGTGGATGCAAGTAAGCTTCTTAAAGGCAAGGACAAGGATAAAATTATTGCTCTTGTTGAAAACCTGACAAGCGTCACCGCAGATGTGCATAAAATAGCTAAAAAGATGGAAGATGAGCGCACACAAAAAGTCATCGATGAGATTTACGATCTGGTGCACAGAGCGCATGAAATTGATAAGCCAGCCTTGAAACAATTCTTTCAAGAAGAAGGTATTCGAACAAAAATTTTCTAAGGGGGAAAAGATGAAAACTATTTTCACTTTATTCTGTCTTGCTTCCACACTTTTACTTGCTACGACCGAGAAACTGGAAGAAATTAAGATGAAAAAAAGGTTCGGTGTCGGATTAAGTGCTGCAGGCCCTTTGTCTGTACTTGGCCTTGAAGCCGATATCAATCTTACCGAAAGCATTTCCATCAGTGCGGGACTGGGTACGGGGATGGACTACTCTACCATGATGATTAAGGGGAAGTATTACCTACTCGGAGATCAAGTCTCTCCATACTTTGCTGCGGGAATCGCCAGATGGTGGACAGACGGCACAAACGAGAAAAATATCGGACCTTCCGTACTGGCTAATAAGTTTCTCGAACAAGCGGACTATTCAAAAGGGTTTAATGTGTGGATGTTTTACCCTGCAGTAGGTGTTCAATTTATTCACCCCTTAGGCTTTTCGATTTACGCCGAAGCACAGTACTTGTTTAAAATGTTTAATTTCGCCAATGGCACATATGCTGGTCTTGGAGTGTATTGGTACTTCTAAAAAATGTGGAATTCATTTTTCTCATATCTTAAAACAGGTAAGCGCAGTCTCAAAACTCAACTTGCCATCTATTTTCTCCCCATTGCAATCCTTCCTATCTTAGGCATCAGTTTTTATGCCACTCGTGTGTATGAAGATACGACGACAGAGTCTCTTTCCAGACGTGCGAAATCTGAAAGAGATGCCATCATCGCAGAAGTCGACAACTTCGAATTGGATAACCTGGATAAAGCAAGAAAACTGTCTAAAAATTACAGGCTCATCCAACTTCTTAGAAATCCCAAACAAGAGGGCTTAATTGAGTACGTGAATCAGTTGCCTGAGAATTTGTTGATTCGTTTTTATGGTAAAGATGGCCGCTTTCTCGCAAGAAGAAACAATTCAGAAGACAAACAAGTCCCTTATTTGAGTAAAGAAGCCTTTAAAAAAGTAATGGAAACGGGCGAAACGGTGAACCGCTACTTCATTGAAGGAAAAAAAGGGTTTAGCACGTTGATTAGGTTGTCTATTAAAGAAAATAATCAGTTACTCGGTATTATCGAAGAAGAAATTCAATTTGCTGACAAAGAACTGGAAGAAATCAAGACTAGAAGAAATCTGGATGTAGCCTTTTTAACCCGGAACTTTGAATTGACGGGTAGCTCTTTGGATGTGCAGCAAGAAGCCGTTAAAAAAATTACCAAGGAATTTTTCCCTCAAAGCCCATCGGGTCTCCCTTTAGGAACTCTTGTGAAAGTTAAAGAGGATAGATTTTCAGGTTATATCTTTGATTTGCCCTCTCATTTATCGAAAGAAAAATACTTCGGATACATGGTAGTCTTTTTGCCGTTAAGTAATATCGATGCTGTTTCGGCCAGATTGAAACTAAACATGATTTTTGTCACTGTGCTTCTAGTACTTGTTTTCGCACTGCTTATCTTTTTCTTCTCCAATCAAATTGTAAGCCCGATTGAAGTGCTAGTGAATGCGATGAAAAGATTTAAAAGCGGGAAGGTAGAAGAAATTACGACACTCGATACAACATACGAAATCGATTATTTGGTACGTACTTTTAATGAAATGACACGCAATGTGGTTGCGACAAAACGTGCTTTGGAAGTAAAGCTGGAAGAACTAAAACGCGCTAACCTTGAAATTAAAAACACGCAAACTACGCTTGTTCAGTCCGCAAAAATGATTTCACTCGGGCAAATCGTTGCGGGTGTCGCTCACGAGCTAAATAACCCCATTGCATTTATTTACAGCAATATGCACCAAATGTCCGATTATGCGGACAGAATGCAGGAACTGATTGCGGAGTATAGAAAACTGCAGGAAAAACTCCCTGAGAAAGATCAGAAACAAATCAAGGATCTGGAAGCCAAACTGGAGATAGATTATCTTTTGAAAGATATGGAAGATATCATTCGAAGCGTACTAGATGGCGCAAACCGCACGAAAGACATTGTCTCAGGGCTGAGAACCTTTTCCCGTATGGATGATGCACACTTTGCTATGTCTGATTTGCATGAAGGGATCAGAAACACCCTTAAACTCTTGGCTAGCGAAATGAAAAATAGAATCACTTTGCACGAAGAATATTCTGAATTACCAAAAGTGGAGTGTAGTCTCTCACAATTAAATCAAGTGTTCATGAATCTTTTATCAAACGCCGTTCAAGCTATCCCTGCCAAAGGCGAAATCTGGATACGGACACATACAAAAGAACAAAAGGTGTTTATTGAAATAGAAGACTCTGGAAGCGGTATACCTGCAGAACTGCTTGAGAAAATATTTGATCCTTTCTTTACGACTAAAAAGGTTGGGCAAGGGACAGGGCTGGGACTGAGTATTGCGTACGGCTTGATTCAAAAACATAACGGAAATATCCGAGTAGAAAGTAAAACAGGCAAGGGCACTAAATTTACGATTGAATTGCCAGTACACCAACCCATCCGCCAGACGGCTTAAAAGACGAACGTAGTACCAACTTCAAATTGGTTTACAGCCGGATCAAACATAAGCATGGAATAGCCAATGAAAACATCTTTTTGAAAAAGTAAAAGATCGAATTTTCTTCTTCCTACAATACTTGTATTTAATGCAGTCCCACCCGCTGTTCCCATAAACGTTACGGCACCCAATCCCAATTCCATCGTATATTTTTCAAGGAAGTTGTAGCGACCAAAGAATTGGTAGTTTAGCGCAAGAAACATAGCCCCATCTTTGTTTTTTAAAGGGGATAGACCAAGTTCAAAACGAGCTCCCAAGGGATTAAAATCGAAATACGGCGAATAGGCGAGTTTCACAGAGGCTAGCTGCCCCCCACCGCTTTGCAAATTCATTGTGCCTGCTAGTTCAATACTTTTGAAATAGCCCACTTTTTTAATGCGTTGAAAAATAGACGCCTGAGGGACGGGGCTTTCTGTTTTTTCCCAGGAAAATATGAGCCATTCGCGCGTGTCAAATTCGCCCTGTCTGTCCATTTTTTTTTCAGTGACTTTTCCGTCATCTTTAATTTTTATATTGAATTGTGTGGAGGGGTATTTCAGCCAGAAGTAATTTAATTTATAAGTAGTTGTTTCCCCGTAGTTATTTTCTAGAGTAAATAAAAAGTTTCCGGAATCGCGGGTTAAGGGCAAATTCAATTGAAATTTGCCGTTTTCAATTGGAATTTTATAGTCAGCCAGATAAAGATCTGCATTTTTAAGTTTTCCGCTTAAGAAAAGAATTAAACCTTCTTTCGCATCAATAATGAGTTTTTTTGCGCTGTCCGGATTCCAATAAATATTTTTTCTGGAAAAGGGACTGGGGATAAGGTCGGCCTGCATTTGCGGCGCTAGTACATAAATCGGGGAAGGGACTGCTTCTGCTTCCGCGTCTAATTCAAGCTCATCCGCATAGCCGTTTATGGCAAATACTGCGCATATGAAATAAAGGGCAAAGGACTTTAGCATTTACAGATATTGTAAAAGGTAGAAGCAAACATTTACAGCATATAATAGGGGGATTAGCTAACTTATTGCGTTATTAATTCGTCGATAGCCATCTTGTCTGATATCTGTTCTAGTGAAAGTAAATTTGTATCGTATGTTTCATCTAAGAGTCGCAGAGCTGTTTGAAAAGGGATTTTAGGGAATAAGTTTTCGGCTGTGTGAATAAAGCGCAATGTTTTTAATGCGTCAAATGCTGCCTTAAAGTGTAAGAGCCTGTCTTTCACGTTGGTGCGCGTTTGGATTGCAGTTTGAATGATTTGATTTAGTTGTAATTCGGACTCAATGGTTTGTTCAATCACTAACGCATTTATTTGGGGAGCTCTTAAATATACTTCCACTTCTAAGAGAAAATTTTTCAGCAATTTAAAACAATCTGGATGAATAAATTTCACTTCTTCGTTTGATTCCATGTTTTTTGAATACTTACTTGTCCCGACTCCTGTACCAAAGGGAACGCGATCGGATTTTCTACCGATAAGAGTGATGGGGGAGAGTTTTGAATATTCTATTTTTGCGACTTTGGATAATTTAGAAGCGAGATGAAAGTCTTCCGCCGCCAGACGGTTAGGAAAACCTCGCACCATTGCATAACAGTGTGCCTCTATACAGAATGTGCTTCCGAGAGTCGAGTAGGCAAAGGGAGAGCCTGCCTTTTTCAACGATAAAGTATAGTAACGCATCCAGATATCATACAAAAGTAACGCCTGACCATCTGAGTGTTTAAAGCTGTGGCGAAAAGGGTAGAGTTTTAAAGACGTGGGAGTACTAAAAGATTCTTCAGAAAAATAATCTAAAGCAACACGCGCATCGATATCAGTCGTATAAATCCAGGGTGAAGTGATTTTGCCGGCTTCATAGAGCTTTAAGATGAAATCACAACCGGTTTTTCGCGCAAGTCCTACACCTTCCTTTTCCCCGAATTCATGTTTTGTGAGCGTGCGGTTTAGGAGGATAACCGATAGAAAATCTCCTTGATGAAGGATAAATTCTTTCTCTTTACACTTGAAATATTCAAGTACGTCCTGGTTTTTTTGTTTGTATTCCTCTTTTGCATTTATACGCTGGTTTACTACGAGAACCGCCAGTACTTTTTTCTGACAGTGCTCGGCAGAGTTCTTTAAGCTTTCAAGAATAGATTGCACATCTTCGACATTTTCGCCAAAACAAGGAAGCACTACACCTTTATCCCAGGTGTAATTTTCTAGCGTGATATCAAATTTCACAGAATAGGTTTTTAAGTATTTCTCTAGCGGCGTCATTAATGTACAGCAGCGCGGAAGGGTACACTTTGGATGGCTTTTGCTTCTAAATCCAAAAAGAAATTCAGTCTTTCTTCGATTACTTCTTTGGGAAAGTAAATTTCAGCGAGTTTTAAAAATAGTCCCTTATGGGATTCTTCTGCTTTGGCAAGTTTAAGATAAAAAGCTTTCAACTCAACATCTGTCAGTGCTTCGGCGATAATGTAAAGTCTTTCAGCTCCTCTGGCTTCAATTACAGAGCTTGTAACCAGTCTGTCTAAAAAGCGCTCTTCTCTTCCTGTGCGCACGGCTTTCATCAGAATATTGACGTAAGTATCTTCTTCATCATTGGATAAGGAAATGCCTCTGGACTGAATCACTTTGTAGACTTGATGAAAATGTTCCAGCTCTTCGCGCGCAAAATTAATCATGGGTTCTAAAATTTCTTTGCGATCAGGATAGCGCACGACAAAGGACATCCCGACAGTACTCGCTTTTCGTTCGCACGATGCGTGATCCAAAAGAAAGGCATCAAAGTTGGAGAGTGCAACTTTTGCCCATTCTTTAGGTGTTTCGACTCGAAGAGTTAAGTTCATGCATGTATTCACTATTTCCAAATGAGGAGATAGTCAATTGCCAGTGTTTGGAGCTTTTTAGCTAATGTACCGATACCTTAATAGATAGAAACTATATGGAATCAAAGAGAAAAAAACCAAGAGTGTTGACACTCACGCTCCCCTATTTAAATCAGCCTACGCTGATTTTACACGGGAAGAATTACATCTTAAGAAACTTTTCAGATGAAGGTTTTGGCGTGTGGATTAATCCTCCCTTGCCAAAAGATCTTGCCTCGCATTCGATTATCAAAGGGCAGGTGTCACTAGAAAATCAAACCTACTCAGTAGAGTTGCAATTGGCTCATACCTCGGGTCGCCAACATGGACTGAGAATAGTTTCTGACTCTCAGGAATTAAAAAAGAAATTGCAAGCATTGTTGGAACCGAGTCTCTACGCTGAATCGCTTGTTAAAAAAGATTTACAGACCGTGGAAGATCCTGAAACGGGTCTCCCACGCCTTTTTTACAGCGGCAAGGGTTCATGTGAAATTGTAATCTGGTATCATCCCGGACATTTGTATATTGTCGCATTACAGGCCTGTTTCTTAGGAAAGTGGATTTTTCGCTCTCAAAGAGACCAAAAAAAGATGGGGCTACTGACTGACAACTTCCGCGGAAGCGAAGGCTTGAAAATTTTAAATACGGATTTAATCTCTATCGATAATAAGGAATTAAAAGGAATCCCAGAAAAAGCGTCGCAGTTTCTCACTTCACTGCCACTTCCGTTGCCAGGACATCTGCTTTGGCAATTTTACGAGACCGGAGAAACGGTCTTTCTGCCCAAAGAAACTTTCCATCCATTGAAAGTAGCTTAAACTTTTAACTTGTAATAATTTGAATATATTTCTGTCTTTGTGTGACGGCATAAGCATGTACAGCGGAATGAGACAGGTAAAAAGCGGAACTAATACCAAATACATATTTTCTATATTGGAACGTGATTCAGCAAGTAATTCCCCCAAAGAGGCATGTGGCTCGAACGAAGTAATCCCCAAGTAATGTACAAATGCCAGAAGTGAGAAAAGCGAAGAGAAAACAAGAGGGAAGGCAGCTTTAAGGGGAGTAAAGCAATTAGGAAGAATGTGGACGATCGCAAGCCTCATTTTACTCACCCCACTTACTTGGGCTGAAAGAATATAGTTCGAAGAAAGAATTTTTCGAGCTTCAGCTCGTACGAGTAAAGCTAGCGGCGGCCAGAAAAAAAGCAAGCAATAGAAGTAAATTGCACTTGAACTTTCCAGGATGCTCAAGATTGCCAAAAGAACAAAATAAAAAGGAATACAGTTCCCCGTCTCCATAAAGAGCAGGCAAAGAAAACGAATAGGTTTGGGCGCTAAAACACTGCTTAGACCAAAGATTGTCGCAATGAGAGTAATAAAAAAAGCAAGACTTAAACAAAACAAGAAATTGTTTTTAAAACCATATAAAAGCCGTACCAATAAATCCCGCCCCCTGTCGTCAGTCCCAAGCAGGTGCATGCGGCTAGGAGGTTGTGGTGCTACGCCTTCAAAAAACTGGTTTTCTCCATAGGGGATAACTGGATAGATCACTGTGTTTTTATCA